>NZ_JAPVZQ010000001.1:0-584683 GCF_041432435.1 Streptococcus sp. 20925_1_44 | reverse complement strand
TCTTCAGTCGTCGTTGTTGTAGTTGAAGATGAAGTCTTAGGCTCTTCAGTCGTAGTTGTAGTAGTAGAAGTTGTAGACTCAGGAGTCGTAGTTGTAGTAGTTGAAGTCGTAGACTCAGGAGTCGTAGTTGTAGTAGTTGAAGTCGTAGACTCTGTTGTTGTAGTAGTAGATGTCGTAGTCGTTGTAGAAGTTGTCGTTGTAGTAGATGTAGTTGTTGTAGTTGTTACATCACTATTGAAGACTTGCGCATCTGCTGAAGCAGCTTTGTTAATCCAAGTGTTTTCTTTGGATACAGCTGTTTTGTGTTGATCGCTTGTTAGAGAAGCAACGTTTGTTACGCTCTTGATTTGATCAGCATGTTGTAGAAGTGTTTGGTATGATAGGGTAATTTCGTCTGTAGATTCAACTTTAAATTGGTCGCTGACCTTAGTCAAATCAAGTTTAAATCCGCGGTCTGTCCACTCAATGTATGGTTCTAATCCAAGACCTGCCATTGGTTTTCCATCAACTACAAAAGTTTTTCCGTTAACTTTTAAGTCAAATGATGCAGGCAAGTAGTATCCACCTTTGAAGTATTGAGAAACATCTTGTCCTTTAGCTGATTTTAGACGGCTAAAGTCAAGTGCTGGAAGGTTAGGCATTTGGTCAGTAAACACGATGCTTGAAGCTGGAGCTTTCTTATCAACAGAGTTATTTACTGAGATGTGCCATGTTAAGAAACCATCTGTAGCTGGTTCTGTTACTGTGAGAGTGTCTCTCCAGTCTGGAATTCCCGTTGGACCCCAGATTTTTTGAGCATGCTGGAGAGTTGTATGGTCAGTTCCACCTGAGTTGTACTTCTTGATTGGAAGTAATACTGGAACTGGTCCAGTTCCAGAACGTTTCACGATTGTAGATTCTGATCCAATCTTGATAGTACGTTCTTGGTCTTTACCAGTGGTGTTATCTCCATCCCATTTGTACCAGAATGATACGTTTCCTGCAGCTCCTTTATTTCCTCCTTTTACGAAGGTAATAGTAAGCGTCTTACCATCATCTGATACTTTACCTGTTGCAATTTCTTCGCCACTAGCATTTTTCATTGAGCTAAAAGCAGAAGAAGCAAACTTAACGTCCTCTGGCATAGAAATTGTGAATGTATCACCGACTTCCACGCCATTGTCAATTTCCCAGTGATATGAAATCTTTTCGCCTTCAGTTGTCACTTGAGAAATTTTCACTTGGCTGGTTAATTCTTTTGCTTGCGTTCTATATGCACCGATAGAAATTAGAAGTGCAAGGGCCGCAAACGCAGAAAAAACAGCAAAAAATAGCTTTTTCATTGGTCCTCCTTATTATTTAATATACCAAACAAACTAATTTTAGCACTAACGTATACATTAGTCAACGAAATCGATGCAAATTTTCTATAAATTTTGGTGTTTTTTGACTTGTTTTGACAAAATCCCAAAACAGGCTTAAAATATAGAAATTCTAGGCGTTCACAAAACTATTTTCTTATTATTTTAGTTCAAAAAGACAAAAATTGTATAAATGAACTTTCAAAGCTTTTTTCTGACTAAAAATATGATAAAATAGGTATGTTTGAACTAGAGCATTCGCTCAGAAATTTAGAATAGGAGAATATGATGCAAGCAGTAGAACATTATATCGAAAAATTTGTTCCTGAACATTATGATTTATTTTTAGACTTGAGTCGTGAGACCAAGACGTTTTCAGGAAAAGTAACCATTACTGGTCAAGCTAAAAGTGACCGTATTTCCCTTCACCAAAAAGACTTGGAAATTGCTTCAGTTGAAGTAGCAGGTCAAGTTCGTCCATTTACAGTTGATAACGAAAACGAAGCTCTTCATATCGAACTTGCAGAAGCAGGTTCAGTTGAATTGGTTATTGCTTTTTCAGGTAAAATCACAGACAACATGACAGGAATCTATCCATCATACTACACAGTTGATGGTGTCAAGAAAGAAGTTTTGTCGACGCAGTTTGAAAGCCACTTTGCCCGCGAAGCCTTCCCATGTGTGGATGAGCCAGAAGCGAAAGCAACCTTTGATCTATCTCTTCGTTTTGACCAAGCAGAAGGCGAACTTGCCTTGTCAAACATGCCGGAAATCGATGTTGAAAATCGAAAAGAAACTGGTATCTGGAAGTTTGAAACTACACCTCGTATGTCTTCTTACTTGCTAGCTTTCGTAGCTGGTGATTTGCAAGGGGTAACTGCTACAACTAAAAATGGTACTTTGGTAGGTGTATACTCAACCAAGGCACATCCACTTTCAAACCTTGATTTCTCACTAGATATCGCTGTTCGCTCAATTGAATTTTACGAAGATTACTACGGTGTCAAATACCCAATTCCTCAATCTCTCCACATTGCCCTTCCTGATTTCTCAGCTGGTGCTATGGAAAACTGGGGACTTGTGACTTACCGTGAAGTCTACTTGGTTGTGGATGAGAACTCTACCTTTGCCAGCCGTCAACAAGTAGCCCTCGTCATTGCCCACGAGCTTGCTCACCAATGGTTCGGTAACCTTGTAACTATGAAGTGGTGGGATGACCTCTGGCTCAACGAAAGCTTCGCCAACATGATGGAATACGTCTGTGTGGATGCCATTGAGCCAAGCTGGAATATCTTTGAAGATTTCCAAACAAGTGGAGTGCCAGCCGCTCTTAAACGTGATGCAACTGATGGTGTTCAGTCTGTTCACGTCGAAGTCAAACACCCAGATGAAATCAATACACTCTTTGACTCTGCTATCGTTTATGCTAAAGGAAGCCGTCTCATGCACATGCTTCGTCGTTGGCTAGGAGATGCTGATTTTGCTAAAGGTTTGCGTGCTTACTTTGAAAAACACCAATACGGAAACACTATTGGTCGTGACCTTTGGAATGCCCTTGGTCAAGCATCAGGCCGTGATGTAGCAGCCTTTATGGATTCTTGGTTGGAGCAACCCGGTTATCCAGTTTTGACTGCTACAGTTGAAAATGATGTTTTGAAGATCTCACAAAAACAATTCTTCATCGGTGAGCATGAAGACAAGAACCGTCTTTGGGTAGTACCCCTGAACAGCAACTGGAAAGGTTTGCCAGATACTCTCGAAACTGAAAGCATCGAAATTCCAGGTTATGCAGCTCTTCTTGCTGAAAACAAAACAGCGCTTCGTCTCAACACTGAAAATACTGCCCACTACATTACTGACTATCAAGGTGAATTACTGGATGCTATCCTTTCAGAATTAGTTGAACTTGATAACACAAGTAAGCTTCAAATCGTCCAAGAACGTCGTTTGCTTGCTGAAGCAGGACATGTATCATATGCAGACTTGTTGCCAGTACTTGATAAACTTGCTAAGGAAGAGTCTTACCTGGTTGTTGCTGCAGTTTCTCAGGTTATTGGTGCCCTTGAGCGCTTTATCGATGAAGGAACAGAAGCTGAGAAAGCCTTTAACACTCTGGTTGCTAAATTGGCCCGTCACAACTATGAACGACTTGGTTTTGAAGCTAAAGACGGAGAATCAGATGAGGATGAGTTGGTTCGTCAATTGACCATTTCTATGATGATTCGTTCAAATGATGAAGAAGCTAGTCAAGTTGCTAGTCAAATCTTTGCAGCCCATAAAGAAAAACTTGCAGGACTTCCAGCAGCCATTCGTGCTCAAGTCCTCATCAATGAGATTAAACACAATGAGACTAAGGACTTGGTGGCAACTTATCTGGATCTATACACTCATGCAACAGATGCAGTTTTCAAACGTCAATTAGCAGCTGCGCTTGCATACAGTACAGATGCAGAAAATATCCAAACTCTTCTTGCAACTTGGAAGGACAAATTTGTCGTGAAACCACAAGACCTTTCAGCATGGTACCTTCAATTCCTTGGACACCAAGCTACCCAAGAAACTGTTTGGGTTTGGGCTCGTGAAAACTGGGATTGGATCAAGGCAGCCCTTGGTGGAGATATGAGCTTTGATAGCTTTGTCATCTTCCCATCACACATCTTTAAAACAGAACAACGTTTGGCAGAGTATAAGGCTTTCTTTGAACCACAACTTTCTGATCTTGCCCTTAGCCGTAATATCAGCATGGGTATCAAGGATATCGCAGCGCGCGTTGAATTGATTAAACGTGAAAAAGTAGCAGTTGAAGCAGTTGTTGCACAATATGGCAAGGCTTGAAAACTTCTTGACTAAATAGTATATAAAAACTCAACTTTCTCTAAGAAAAACAAGGAAAGTTGAGTTTTTTTTAAGATATTTTTGCTATAATGGATATAATAAGGAGGAATTCTTTGATGATTAAAATTCTATTAGTGGAAGATGACCTAGGCCTGTCAAATTCAGTTTTTGATTTTTTGGATGATTTTGCAGATGTTATGCAGGTATTTGATGGCGAAGAAGGTCTCTACGAGGCTGAAAGTGGCGTCTATGATTTGATTCTCCTTGATTTGATGTTACCTGAAAAAAATGGTTTCCAAGTCTTGAAAGAACTACGTGAAAAAGGTGTTTCGACTCCAGTTCTCATCATGACAGCCAAGGAAAGTCTTGATGACAAAGGACATGGGTTTGAGCTGGGAGCAGATGATTATCTAACCAAACCATTTTATCTAGAAGAACTCAAGATGCGTATTCAGGCCCTTCTCAAACGCTCAGGGAAATTTAACGAAAATACCTTAACGTACGGTGATTTGACAGTCAATCTATCTACTAATGAAGTTAAGGTTCAAGATGCCTCTGTTGAGCTGCTTGGTAAAGAATTTGAACTCTTGGTCTATTTCCTCCAAAACCAAAATGTCATCTTACCAAAAACCCAAATCTTTGACCGTTTATGGGGATTTGATAGTGACACAACCATTTCCGTTGTAGAAGTCTATGTATCAAAAGTTCGTAAGAAATTGAAAGGTTCAGCCTTTTCTGAAAATCTCCAAACTTTGCGTAGTGTTGGGTATATTTTAAAACATGTTTAAGAAATTAAAAAAGAATTGGTACGCAGAAGATTTTAGCTACTTTATCCGTAATTTTGGTGTTTTCACCCTAATTTTCTCTGCCATGACATTGATTATCTTGCAGGTTATGCACTCCAGTCTCTACACATCAGTGGATGAGAAACTCCTATCTCTCAGCAACAATCCTCAGGACATCATTCAATTGGCCGTCAATCGTGCAACTGAAGACGTTAAGGATTTAGGTAGTGGCAGTGTCGCTTCAGCATCTGATAAAAAGCCAAATGTGAGTTCCAATACTGAAGTGATTTTGCTAGATTCAAATTTGAATCAATTAGTGACTGGTAATCGCTTTTTAGGATTAGACAGAATAACGTTCAATAAAAAGGATTTAAACCATATCCGACAACTTCATGTTGTGAATAGCTACGGCCAGGATGAGATTTATCGGGTGGTCTTAACGGAAATGAATATTGATTCTGTTTCGACTAATATTAAGTATGCTGCTATCCTGATTAACACAAGCCAACTAGAGCAAATTAGTCAAAACCATGAGCAGTTAATCGTGGTGGTGATGGCAAGTTTTTGGATTCTATCTATCTTAGCCAGTCTCTATCTTGCACGTGTCAGTGTTAAACCCTTACTTGAAAGTATGCAAAAGCAGAAAAGCTTTGTGGAAAATGCCAGTCATGAATTACGGACTCCGTTGGCAGTTCTTCAGAACCGTTTGGAAACTCTTTTTAGAAAACCAGAGGCGACTATTATGGAGTCAAGTGAGAGTATCGCTTCTAGTTTGGAAGAAGTTCGAAATATGAAGTTTCTAACGACTAACCTTCTCAATCTGGCACGCAGGGATGATGGAATCAAGCCTGAGTTTGGAGAGGTAGAGCCAGACTTCTTTAATACAACCTTTACTAACTATGAGATGATTGCGTCCGAGAATAATCGTGTCTTTCGTTTCCAAAATCGTGTTCATCGGACCATTATCACAGATAAACTCCTCCTCAAGCAATTAATGACGATTCTGTTTGACAATGCGGTCAAGTATACAGAAGAAGAAGGAGATATATATTTTGAGATTTCAACGAAAGAACGAAGCCTCTATCTAACGGTAGCTGATAATGGGATCGGTATTTCTGCAGCCGATAAAAAGAAAATTTTTGATCGTTTTTATCGTGTTGATAAGGCACGTACACGGCAAAAGGGTGGTTTCGGTTTAGGCTTGTCTTTAGCTAAGCAGATTGTCGATGCCTTAAAAGGCTCTATCAGTGTGAAAGATAACAAACCTAACGGAACAATTTTTGAAGTCAAGATAGCTATCACAACACCATCAAGACGAAAGAATAAATAAAAAAACCTTCGATTCATCGAAGGTTTTTATTTGAATTTTTTCTTGATAAAAGTGCGCTGAAATTGTAAAGCTACAAGACTGAGGCCGATAGCCAAAGCAAATGATAAAACAGTGTTCAATTTAAGCGATAAGAACATAAAACTAAAGATAGCTAAAAAGACACAGAAGCAAGCAATGTTTACAAAAAATAGGACTTCCTTTACACTAGCAACAGAAGTATTTTCTGGGACATAATCTTGAAACTGAGCAGTTTTTATACTTTCTTGTTCTAACTCATACGGGTGTAGTTTTCTTGCGGGCATATTTCTCTCCTTAACAGTACATTACTATTTTATCATTTTTTAAAGAGAGAATTATTACAGGATTGTTACAAATTGCATAAAATCTGTTATCAAGACCAATTTCGGAATTCTTGACATGCTGTTGGGAAAATGATAGGATGAGTAAACCGTTTAAACTTTATTATTTTTCTCTTATTTCAACGAGGGGAAATTTGATGCATGAAACGAATAAAAATCATACACAGATGCAAATAAATTCAATTTTGAAGTAAGGACAGGATTCTTTTAAATTGATTCTAGTTGTTCATGACGAGATAGTTTTCTATCTTTAGTGCTATGGTAAAGAGGAGATTTGTTCCCTCGACAACAGAATACTTAAAGGAGATTGGCATGTATCTTGCTATCAAAGAAATTTTACAGAATAAACTGCGTTACAGTTTAATTCTAACAACCATTTTTCTCATTGCTTTTATGGTCTTTTTTATGACCAGTTTGGCTCTCGGGCTTGTTCGAAATAACAGGGCTGCTATTGATAATTGGCAAGCAACAGGTGTTGTGCTATCCGATTATGCAAATGATAATTTAACTGCATCCTTTATTCCAGAAAAAGACTACAAAGATAAAGTGTCTAAGGATGCTGTTCCCCTGAGCTATATGTTTGCGGTGACAAACCTTGTTAATAGTAGTGACAAAATGAATGTCTCTATTTTTGGTCAAGAGTGGGACAGTTTTATCTCGCCAACCCTGATTGAAGGGCGTTACCCAGAAAATGACCAAGAAGTGGTAGTGGATCAGTCTTTTGAAAATTACGGCATCAAACTCGGGGACGCTATTCAACTCAACGGAAGTGAGACAAGTTTTAAGATTGTAGGTTTGACCAGAGAAAATAAATTTTTCACGGAACCTGTTGTCTTTACAAGTTTAACAACGTATTGGGATTTACAAGGAACAACAAAAGGTAATCGTTCGATCTCTGCATTGGTATTGCAAAATGATGTGGAAGTGACTGGCGATGGTTTGAAGCAGATTTCTATTCAAAAAATGATTTCGAAAATTCCTGGCTATACTCCTCAGGTCAATGTATTCTCAGGAATGATTCTAGCTATGATTGTCATTACAGGTCTGATTGTAGGAATTTTTATCTACATCATTACCATTCAAAAATTAGGCCTCTATGGAATTATGCGAGCGCAAGGGATTCAGATAAAATCCATCGTATGGTCCCTTTTCTGTCAAATCTTTCTCTTATCTGGTTTGGGTATAGGTTTGGCTTTGTTAGCCATTTGGGCTGTCATTTTAGTCTTACCTGCAACCTTCTTTTTCTACCCTAGTTGGATGGCATACTTTGTGTTAAGCCTGGTCATTTGCTTGATGGCACTACTAGGTGGCATCATTTCGCTTCCGCGTCTACTTAAAGTAGATCCAATTACAGCGATTACAGAATGATAAGGAGAATGATATGACGACATTAATTGAGATGATTCAAGTGACAAAAACTTATGGCGAAGGCAATATGAAAGTTACAGCTCTCCATGAGACCAATTTTCAGCTAAACGCTGGGGAGTTTGTAGCGATTGTGGGTCCTTCTGGATCAGGTAAAACAACTTTTTTAACGACTCTAGGCCAACTTCAGGAAGCTTCAAGTGGAAAGATTCTAGTAAAGGGAAAAGAGACTGGGCATTTATCTGAAAAAGAAAAAACGGATTTGCGCTTCAGAGAATTTGGTTTTATTCTCCAAGCTTCAAACCTGATTCCCTTTTTAACGGTTAAGGAGCAATTAGATTTAATTGACCGTTTAGATAAAAAGAAATCAGAAAAAAGTGACCGACAAGAGTTGTTCAGTTTGTTGGATTTGGAAAAGGTTCAAAATCACTATCCCAAAGCTCTCTCTGGTGGTGAACGCCAACGAGCTGCAATTGCTAGAGCCCTTTATAATAATCCTAGTATCGTACTTGCAGACGAACCGACAGCTAGCTTGGATACACAACGTGCTTATCAAGTGACGGATATGCTGGCTTCAATTGCCCATGAGCAAGGCAGGGGTGTTGTCATGATTACACATGATACTCGCTTGCTAGATAAGGTTGATCGTATTTATGTGATGAATGACGGACGACTTGTTGAAAAGACACAAGCTTAAATCTAAAAAGTGAACTGTTAGTGGTACGGTTCACTTTTTTAAAATTTGGACTAACAAGACCCACTTTTCTATATAGCTGATTTTTTGGAAATGTGGTATAATTTTCTCTATGGAAAAGATTATCATTACAGCAACTGCTGAAAGTATTGAACAAGTAAAACAGCTACTTGAAGCTGGTGTCGACCGCATTTATGTCGGTGAGAAAGATTTTGGTCTTCGTTTGCCAACTACCTTTAGTCATGAAGAATTGCGTGAAATCGCAAAAATTGTTCATGATGCCGGTAAGGAATTAATCGTTGCGGTCAATGCTCTTATGCACCAAGACATGATGGACCGTATCAAGCCCTTCTTGGACTTTTTAGAAGAAATCAAAACGGACTATATCACAGTTGGGGACGCAGGTGTCTTTTATGTGGTTAACCGTGATAACTATTCTTTCAAAACGATTTACGATGCCTCAACCATGGTTACAAGCAGTCGTCAGATTAACTTCTGGGGACAAAAAGCAGGAGCGTCAGAAGCAGTTTTGGCGCGTGAAATTCCATCTGCAGAACTTTTCAAAATGCCTGAAATTTTAGAAATTCCTGCTGAGGTCTTGGTATACGGTGCTAGTGTCATTCACCATTCGAAGCGTCCACTCTTGCAAAACTACTATAATTTCACTCAAATAGATGATGAAAAATCTCGTCAACGTGACTTGTTCTTAGCTGAGCCAAGTGATCCAGGGAGCCATTACTCTATTTTTGAAGACAATCATGGGACTCATATCTTTGCGAACAATGACCTTGATTTGATGACCAAGTTGACTGAGTTGGTAGAGCATGGATTTACCCACTGGAAACTTGAAGGTCTTTATACACCTGGCCAAAACTTTGTAGAAATTACAAAACTCTTTATTCAAGCGCGCAATTTAATTCAAGAAGGTAACTTTACTCATGACCAGGCCTTCTTGCTCGATGAAGAAGTTCGCAAGCTGCATCCTAAAAATCGTTTCTTGGATACTGGATTTTACGACTATGACCCTGATATGGTTAAGTAAACATCACAAAACCCGACATAAATTGTTCGGGTTTTTCTAGTGTAAGGATGAATTTGAAGCGTATTCATGCTATAATAGAAGTAGCTCTATTTGGAGGTGTATAAGTGGAAAATCTGAAAAAAATGGCAGGGATTAAAGCTGCCGAGTTCGTCAAAGATGGTATGGTTATCGGGCTTGGAACAGGCTCAACTGCCTACTATTTCGTAGAAGAAATAGGTCGTCGTATCAAGGAAGAGGGCTTACAGATTACAGCTGTAACGACTTCTAGTGTGACCAGCAAGCAGGCAGAAGGACTCAATATTCCTCTTAAGTCTATTGATCAAGTAGACTTTGTAGACCTGACAGTTGATGGTGCAGATGAAGTAGACAGTCAGTTTAACGGCATCAAAGGCGGTGGTGGGGCCCTTCTCATGGAAAAGGTTGTCGCAACTCCATCTAAAGAATATATCTGGGTAGTTGATGAAAGTAAGCTAGTAGAGAAACTCGGTGCCTTTAAATTACCAGTAGAGGTTGTTCAATATGGTGCCGAACAGGTCTTCCGTCGATTTGAACGAGCTGGCTATAAACCGAGCTTTCGTGAAAAAGATGGTCAACGTTTTGTGACGGATATGCAGAACTTTATCATCGATTTGGCCCTGGAAGTGATTGAAGACCCAATTGCTCTGGGACAAGAATTGGATCATGTCGTTGGTGTCGTCGAGCATGGATTGTTTAACCAAATGGTGGATAAGGTCATCGTTGCTGGACAAGAGGGCGTTCAGATTTTAACTTCAACAAAAGCAAAATAATCAAAATAAAAAGGAGACACACTATGCCAAAATTTAATCGTATTCACTTGGTGGTACTAGATTCTGTAGGAATCGGTGCAGCACCAGATGCTCATAACTTTGTCAACGCTGGTGTTCCTGATGGTGCATCAGACACGCTTGGACACATTTCAAAATCAGTTGGTTTGAATGTGCCAAATATGGCAAAACTTGGTCTTGGGAACATTCCTCGCGAAACACCATTGAAGACAGTTCCAGCTGAGAGCAATCCAACAGGTTATGCGACTAAGCTTGAAGAGGTATCTCTAGGTAAAGATACCATGACTGGTCACTGGGAAATCATGGGACTTAATATCACTGAACCTTTTGATACTTTCTGGAATGGATTCCCAGAAGAAATCTTGACAAAAATCGAAGAATTCTCAGGTCGCAAGGTCATCCGCGAAGCCAACAAACCTTATTCTGGTACAGCTGTTATCGATGACTTCGGACCACGCCAAATGGAAACTGGCGAGTTGATCATCTATACATCAGCTGACCCAGTTCTTCAAATCGCAGCTCACGAAGACATCATTCCTTTGGATGAACTCTACCGTATCTGTGAATATGCTCGTTCCATCACTTTGGAACGGCCAGCTCTTCTAGGTCGTATCATTGCTCGTCCTTATGTTGGTGAGCCTGGAAACTTCACTCGTACGGCTAACCGTCGTGACTTGGCTGTATCTCCATTTGCTCCAACTGTATTGGACAAATTGAATGAAGCTGGTATCGACACCTATGCAGTTGGTAAGATCAACGATATCTTCAACGGTGCTGGTATCAACCACGATATGGGTCACAATAAGTCAAATAGTCATGGAATTGATACACTATTGAAGACTATGGGACTTCCTGAATTTGAAAAAGGGTTCTCCTTCACAAACTTGGTAGACTTTGATGCTTTATATGGACACCGTCGTGATCCACACGGCTATCGTGATTGTTTGCATGAGTTTGATGAGCGCTTGCCAGAAATTATGGCAGCAATGAGAGAAGACGATCTTCTTTTGATTACTGCTGACCACGGAAATGACCCAACCTATGCTGGTACAGATCATACTCGTGAATATATTCCACTTTTGGCATACAGTCCATCCTTTAAAGGCAATGGATTAATTCCAGTTGGACACTTCGCTGACATCTCAGCAACGATTGCAGAGAACTTTGGTGTTGAAAAAGCCATGATCGGTGAAAGTTTCTTAGATAAATTAGTTTAAGATGATTCGCTACGCTCTACTTGTTAGGGGAATTAATGTCGGTGGGAAAAATAAAGTTGTCATGGCGCAACTTCGTCAAGAACTGACAGAGTTGGGACTGGAAAAGGTTGAAACCTACATCAATAGTGGCAATATTTTCTTTAATAGCATTGTGCCTAGAACTAAATTAATAGAGAATTTACAGGCTTTCTTTGAAAGACGCTATCCATTTATTCAGAGTTTTTCCTTGCTGAGTCTTGAAGACTATGAAAAGGAGCTTAGAAATCTTCCTGATTGGTGGAATCATGAGATGGCTCGCAAGGATGTGCTCTTTTACACTGAGAGCTTGGATGTGGATCAAGTCATCGAGAAAGTGAACAGTTTGGAACTGGTCGATGAAGTGCTTCATTTTGGGGAATTAGGGATCTTCTGGGGTAAATTGTCAGAAGCTAGCTACTCTAAAACAGCTTATCACAAGCACTTGCTTAAGATGCCTTTCTATCGTAATATTACCATTCGTAACGCTAATACCTTTGACAAAATTGGTCAATTTTTAAAACATAAAGAAGGAGATACCTAATGACATTATTAAATAAAATCAATGAAACAGCAGCATTTTTGAAGGGCAAAGGAATCGAAGCTCCTGAGTTCGGTTTGATCCTTGGTTCAGGTCTTGGAGAATTGGCTGAAGAAATCGAAAATGCAGTCGTAGTAGACTACTCTGACATTCCAAACTGGGGTCAATCCACAGTAGTCGGACATGCTGGGAAATTGGTTTATGGTGATCTTGCTGGACGTAAAGTCTTGGCTCTTCAAGGTCGTTTCCACTTCTACGAAGGAAATCCTCTTGAAGTTGTGACTTTCCCTGTCCGTGTCATGAAAGTTTTGGGATGCGAAGGTGTAATTGTAACCAACGCTGCTGGAGGTATCGGCTTCGGTCCTGGTACCTTGATGGCTATTACTGACCACATCAACATGACTGGTCAAAACCCATTGATTGGTGAAAACTTGGATGACTTTGGTCCACGTTTCCCTGATATGTCGAAAGCTTACACTCAAGAATACCGTGAGACTGCTCATCAAGTAGCAGACAAATTGGGCATTAAACTGGATGATGGGGTTTATATCGGTGTGACAGGTCCAACTTATGAAACTCCAGCTGAAATCCGTGCATATAAGACTCTTGGTGCAGATGCTGTCGGTATGTCAACTGTTCCTGAAGTTATTGTGGCAGCCCACTCAGGCTTGAAAGTTCTAGGAATTTCATGTATCACTAACCATGCTGCTGGTTTCCAAGAAGAACTCAACCACGAAGAAGTAGTGGAAGTGACAGAACGCGTCAAAGGCGACTTCAAAGGATTGCTGAAAGCGATTCTTACTGAATTATAATCATGGTACATGAGTTGAGGAGCAGTTTTCATAAGATCCCATATAACCTCAAATTAATCCTAGCGGTTATCATGCTAGGGCTAGTTACAGGTATATTCGGAATTTTGCTCCATTATCTTTTAGAGCTGGTTGAAGGGATTGCTTTTGGCCAGACAGAACATAACACTGGATTCTTGACAGATGGGGTTGCCTCATCACGAATAGGCTTCAGTTTAATCATCGTGGGTGTCAGTTCTGCCTTGGTCTGGTATTTCTTGCAAAGAAAAGCAAAGATTTTTTCCATCAAAGCGCAGATGAAAGATGAAACATCACAATCCAAACTTCATTTTTTAAAACAGCTAGTTCATTCAATTTGGCAGATTGTTGCAGTTGGAGGAGGAACGCCTATCGGTAAGGAAGCTGCGCCACGGGAGATTGGAGCTTTATTTGCAAGACCTATTGCCAATATTTTTTCTCTCTCCGTGAAGGACCAAATCTTTCTCATTGCCTGTGGAGCTGGTGCGGGTTTAGCAGCTGTCTATCAGGTTCCGTTAACGAGTGTGTTTTTCGTTTTTGAAACCTTGGGAATTGCTTTATCTGTCAAACGTTTTTTCTTGGTCGGTCTGACTACATATGTATCAGCCTTTATAGCAGGCTTTGTTGTTTCAGATCGTGCTCTCTACCAGATTCCAGCTTTGACTTGGTCACTAGGTGATATGTGGCTTGTTCCCCTATTAGTTCTTTTCCTGACTCCACTCGCTTGGCTTTTTAGTCGCTTCAACAAACAAGTTTCTTCAAAGAGAATAAAGGACAAGCGGATACTCTATACTCTGCCTGTAACATTTCTTTTCCTTGTTGGATTGGCTAGCCATTTGCCTCATCTACTTGGTAACGGGCGTATGATGGCTCAGGAGATTTTAAACGGTAGTAATGCCAAGACGGTAATCCTCTTATTTGTCTTGAAAGCCACGGTCGTTTTAGTCACCCTTTGGGCAGGTGCCTATGGCGGTACCTTGACCCCATCTTTTGCCTTAGGGATGGCAGGAGCTGCACTCTTGACCATGATTCTAGGAGGTGGCAACCAGCCAGCAGTCTTACTATTAGGTTCGGTTTGCTTTTTAGCTGTGACCTTGAAGGCACCCCTGTCTGCAACTGGATTGGTAATGGGGTTCACTGGTCAATCATTAGAGGCTATACCTTTTCTTTTGGTGACTGCTTACTTGGCATTTGGTTTTGCTAAAATGCTGGACCGAATCTCTTGGGAGAAATACTTACGACCAAAGACAAGGATAATAGAAAATTAATAAGAATACTCTAGTTTTTCTAATCCAAAATATATTTTAAATTTATAATCAATATCATTTAAAAAAGAAAGGTAGGGCATGTGTTCTGATTTGAACACGATCGGAAAACTTTTCTAATTACTCAATAAAAAAAAGAAAGGATGGGTTTACCGTATTCGCTGAACTGAATACGGGCGGCTCTCCTCTAAATCAAAATTAAGAAAGAAAGGTAGGGCGAGGTGTTCAGATTTGAACACGAGCGGAAAGCTCGGAAAATAGATAATCTGACTGAGAAATCAGGATTTCTCGTCAGATTCCTAATTTTCAGTCGCTTTCTGGTCGCTCTTTGTATCATAAACTATGTCTATCCATATTGCTGCTAAGCAAGGTGAAATTGCTGATAAAATTCTTCTTCCTGGGGATCCTCTTCGTGCGAAATTTATCGCTGAGAATTTTCTTGAAGATGCTGTTTGCTTTAACGAAGTCCGTAACATGTTTGGTTACACAGGTACTTATAAAGGTCACCGTGTTTCTGTTATGGGAACAGGGATGGGGATGCCATCCATCTCCATCTATGCGCGTGAGTTGATTGTCGACTACGGAGTAAAGAAATTGATCCGTGTGGGAACAGCTGGATCTTTGAATGAGGATGTTCACGTCCGTGAATTGGTCTTGGCTCAAGCAGCTGCAACCAACTCAAACATCATCCGTAACGACTGGCCTCAATACGATTTCCCACAAATCGCTAGTTTTGATCTTTTAGATAAGGCTTACCACATTGCCAAAGACCTTGGTATGACTACTCATGTCGGAAATGTCTTGTCATCAGACGTTTTCTATTCAAACTACTTTGAGAAGAACATTGAACTTGGTAAATGGGGTGTGAAAGCTGTAGAAATGGAAGCAGCAGCTCTTTACTATCTTGCTGCTCAACACCATGTCGATGCTCTTGCTATTATGACCATTTCTGATAGCTTGGTTAATCCAGATGAAGATACAACTGCAGAAGAACGTCAAAACACCTTCACTGATATGATGAAGGTTGGTCTAGAGACTTTAATTGCAGAATAAGAAAAGAGGTTTCCTTAACAGGAAACCTCTTTTTTATGAAGAAAGCCATCTAGTTCTTTTTGATTAGTGATTATGGTTACCTTGTCAGCATAGTCTGAACAGATCTGTTGATAATGGTCTTTGTGAGAAGAGTTACGTCCATCCCAAAGAATCCAGCGGATAAACTCCCAGTCAAAACGTTCAGGACACCCCTCTGCCATACTTTCTCTAACCTTTCCTCTGTATCTTAGATAGCGTTTAAAGGCTCTTACTAAACAATTCCATGCTGAGAAGTTTAAAAAGATAATCTGATCAGCTTGCTCCATCCTTTCCTCGTAGCTACACCATGTATAGTTTCCGTCGATAACCCAATCCTCATGTTTAGAAAGGAAAGTCTTCATCTCCTTTAACATCCAATCGCGATTGCTATCTTGCCACCCAGGCTGAAATTGCAATCGGTCTATATGGAGTTTAGGAATGGAGTAGTAGCTGGAAAGTTTTTCTGCCAGAGTAGATTTACCTGAGCCTGAATATCCTATAATAGCAATTTTCATGATAACCTCCATAAAAATGTGTACAAAAAAAGCTCCGAAGAGCTCATTTTGTATCCAGTTAAAGATTAACCAAGTTTAGCTGCAAGACGTGCTTTATCACGGTTAGCTTTATTCTTGTGGATCAAACCTTTAGTTTCTGCTTTATCGATGGCTGAGCTAGCAGCACGGTAAAGTTCTTCAGATGGGTTTGCTTCAAAAGCTTTGATAGCAGTACGCATAGCTGATTTTTGAGCTGAGTTCTTTTCGTTTTGTTTAACGTTCAATTCAGCGCGTTTGATAGCTGATTTAATGTTTGCCAATGTTCTTACCTCCATATTTACTAACTATACCATTATATCTGAAAACTATTATTTTGACAAGGGGAAATCACTTTTTTAAATAAATTTCATCAATTTCATGATTTTTAGATTTATGAAGAATGACTTCTGCCCGATTTCTTGTCGGTTCGATGTAGTTTTGTAGATTGGTCAAATTAATACTTGTCCAAACCTGATGGGCAAAATCTTTTACTTCACTAATGGGTTGCTGGGTGAAACGATAGTAATAGTTGTTTGGATCATCTTGTGCAAAGCTAAGAAGTTTCAAGAAACGATCCAAATACCAGCTCTCGATATCCTCGACTGCAGCATCTACATAGATTGAAAAATCGAAGAAGTCTGTAATATAAAGACGGCTGTTGTGTGGTGTTTGAAAGACGTTGATACCTTCTACAATGACAAAATCCGCTGCTTGAACTCTTTGTGTTTTATCAGGTACGATATCGTAGATTTCGTGAGAATAAACGGGGATATCTACATCCTGACCGTTTTTAAGTTGATCAAGGAAATCGAGCAAGCTTTCCATATCATAACTCTCAGGGAAACCTTTTCGGTTTAGGATATTTCGATCATTTAAGATACTGTTAGGATAGAGAAATCCATCGGTTGTCACTAATTCAACACTTGCTTCTGGAAAAATACGGGAAAGCAAAATTTGTAAGAGTCGGCTAGTAGTTGATTTGCCAACAGCGACACTACCTGAAATTCCAATAATAAAAGGCTGATTTTTACTTTCTCTTTGGAGAAAAATCCCTTTTGAAAAGGCTAGGTCTTCTTTGGAGCGTTTGTAGATTTGAATCAGATGAGCTAGCGGCAGGTAAATATCTGTTACATCTTGGAGACTAATCTGGTCATTAAAACTCTTAATCGAATCCAATTCCTCCTCGGTTAAAGGAGGTGTTGTCTTACGATGTAAAGATTGCCAAGTTCCGCGACTGATTTTTTCATAATGTATAAATTCGTTGGTCATAAAATTTCCTCGTTTGATACCTCAGTATACCATAATTTACAAAGAAAGACATCTGAATCATTTGAGAAAAAGCGCTTTCTTTGTTAGAATAGAGGTAGAATAAACATCAAAAGAGGTGATGTTATGAGAGTAGAAATAAGTGATAAAATACTAAAACTAAGTTGTTTACTTGTTGCTATTTTGTGGTTGTCTCCAACATTGATTGAGTTTACTGTGAATTTAGGAAGTCAAACCTATAGTTGGTCTGCCTTTGTCTTGTTATTCTTGCTACCAATTATTGGTTTTATTTATTTGATTCTCACCATTTTAACAAGAAAATGGTGGCTGATATTGATTGGTCTAGCTTGTCTATTTTCATTTTTTATTAGTATGTTCCTAGGTTATCTCTTCTTAGGGCCTTAGATGGTATAGACCGTGTAAACGATTTAAAATATCTAAATTTTATGGTAAAATGAAACTATGAGTAAAATGTATTATGCAGAAAATCCAGATGCAGCCCATGATGTTCATGAACTTAGAGTTGACCTACTTGGGCAAAAGATGACCTTTTTGACAGATGCTGGTGTCTTTAGTAAAAAAATGATTGATTTCGGAAGTCAGTTATTGTTAAGATGTCTAGATGTCGAAAAAGATGAAAAAATCCTTGATGTTGGTTGTGGCTATGGTCCCATCGGCTTGTCTTTGGTTAAAGCTTATGGTGCCCAAGCGACCATGGTGGATATCAATAATCGTGCCCTGGATTTAGCCCAGCAAAATGCAGTGAAAAACAATGTTCAAGCGACTATCTTCCAGTCCAATATTTATGAGCAGGTAGAAGGTCAATTCGATCATGTCATTTCGAATCCGCCCATACGTGCAGGCAAGCAGGTCGTTCATGAAATCATCGAGAAAAGTATTGATTATCTTATGGATGGTGGAGATTTGACTATTGTTATCCAGAAAAAACAAGGAGCTCCAAGTGCCAAAAACAAGATGGAAGAAGTCTTTGGTAATTGTGAGGTCGTGAAGAAAGACAAAGGATATTATATCCTTAGAAGTGTGAAAGAATGAGAGCAGTAGATCTAATCCAGAAAAAAAGAGACGGTCAAGAACTAACCTCAAGTGAAATCCAATGGCTGATTGAAGGTTATGTAGCAGGACCTGTTCCTGATTACCAGATGTCAGCCTTTGCCATGGCTGTTTATTTTAAAGGAATGACCACACGTGAGATTTCTGACCTGACGATGAATATGGTCAAGACAGGTCAAGAATTTGATTTATCCGCTATTGAAGGTATCAAGGTTGATAAACACTCTACGGGTGGTGTTGGTGACAAGGTAACTTTAATCCTAGCACCCTTGGTAGCTAGTTTTGACGTACCAGTTGCCAAGATGAGTGGTAGAGGTCTAGGACACACCGGAGGCACTATCGATAAATTAGAATCTATCAAAGGTTTTAAAGTCGAACGCAGTCAGGATGACTTTATCAAACAAGTCCAAGATATCGGGGTTTCAGTTATTGGTCAATCTGACCAACTAGTCAAAGCGGATAAGTTGCTCTATGCACTACGTGATGTGACAGCAACAGTTGATACTATTCCACTGATTGCTAGTTCTGTCATGAGTAAAAAGATTGCTGCTGGAGCGGATGCTATTTTGCTGGATGTTACTGTCGGAGAAGGTGCCTTTATGAAAACAGTCGACGAGGCGTGTGAACTGGCTCAAACCATGGTGAATCTCGGGAAAGCTGTTGGTCGCAAGACAGTAGCAGTCATTACGGATATGAGTCAACCTTTAGGGCGTGCCATTGGGAACCGCTTGGAAATTCTAGAAGCACTAGAAATTCTTCAGGGTAAAGGACGCGAGGATATTAGTCACTTTATCTGTGAGTTAGCTCAGATTATGCTTTCTCTGGCAAATGTTGAAAAAACAGTCGAGGAAGTAAGGCAACATCTTGAAAATGGTCAGGCACTCAAGAAATTTGAAGAGATGGTTCTAGCTCAGGGTGGAAACCTAGAGGACCTCTATCGTCCAGTAAAAGTTGACCATGTAATTGATATTCCTGCTCAAGAGGATGGTATTATCGCAGAACTTCCAGCCATGGAGTTCGGTCTTTTCGCTATGAGATTAGGTGCTGGTCGTGCAGTCAAAACAGATGCTCTTGATTATGAAACAGGAATTGTTTTTGAGAAGAAAGTTGGAGAATCAGTCAAAAAAGGTGAAATTGTCGCAAAAGTATATGCAAATGGCAAAATTTCTCCGGAACTAGTTACAGATTTCCAAAAATATGTTAAAATTAAAATGAGTGATGAAACGCTAAAAATGCGTGAAATCATCGAAATTATCTCCTAATTTAAGGAAAATCCGAAATGAAATTAAATAAATACATTGACCATACACTTTTAAAGCAAGATGCAACCGAACAACAAATCGATCGTTTGCTATCTGAAGCAAGAGAGTACGATTTTGCCAGTGTTTGTGTGAATCCTTGCTGGGTTTCGCATGCAAAAGCTGGTCTAACAGATACTGATGTCAAGGTTTGTACAGTTGTAGGTTTTCCTCTTGGAGCTACAACTTCAGCTGTCAAAGCCTATGAAACCAAAGAAGCCATCCAAAATGGTGCCGACGAAATTGATATGGTTATCAACGTTGGTGCACTAAAATCAGGAAATCTTTCATTAGTTGAGACAGACATTCAAGCTGTTGTGGAAGCAAGTGGAGACAAACTTGTAAAGGTTATTATTGAAGCTTGTTTGTTAACGAATGAAGAAAAAGTTCTGGCTTGCCAACTTGCTCAAAAAGCTGGTGCAGACTTTGTCAAGACTTCTACAGGTTTCTCAACAGGTGGAGCAACTTTGCCAGATGTTCAATTAATGCGTCAGACAGTTGGTCCTGATATGGGAGTCAAAGCAGCTGGAGGAGCTCGTTCTTATGCAGATGCAGTTGCCTTTGTTGAAGCAGGAGCTACTCGAATTGGAACATCTTCTGGTGTTGCAATCTTAAAAGGAGAATTAGCTGATGGCGACTACTGAGTTGATTGAATTAGCGATTGAAACTAGTAAGAAAGCTTACGTTCCCTATTCACATTTTCCGATTGGCGCTGTTTTGGTAGCCAAGGACGGAAGTATCTATACAGGGGTTAACATTGAAAATGCTAGCTACCCCTTGACCAACTGTGGCGAAAGAACTGCAATCTTTAAGGCGGTCTCTGAAGGACAACGAGACTTTTCAGAATTGATTGTCTATGGTCAAACTGAAAAACCAATTTCGCCTTGCGGTGCTTGTCGCCAAGTTATGGTCGAATTTTTTAAACCAGATCTAAAGGTGACTCTAGTCGCCAAAGATAAAACGACGGTCGAGATGACGGTCGGGGAATTACTTCCATATTCTTTTACAGACTTGCATTAGTCTGTGTCACTCACTGAGTGACAAGGGTCCTAGTGACCTATCTATCTATACTTGCAACTTAGTTGCGCATCTTATTTAGGAGGTTCAGTAATGAACAAAAAACAATGGCTAGGCCTTGGTCTAGTTGCAGTAGCAGCATTTGGACTTGCTGCATGTGGTAATCGCTCTTCTCGTAACGCAGCTTCATCTTCTTCTGATGTGAAGACTAAAGCAGCTATCGTTACAGATACTGGTGGTGTTGATGATAAATCATTTAACCAATCAGCTTGGGAAGGTCTTCAAGCTTGGGGTAAAGAACACAACCTTTCAAAAGACAATGGTTACACTTACTTCCAATCAACAAGTGAAGCTGACTACGCAAACAACTTGCAACAAGCAGCTGGAAACTCCAACTTAATTTATGGTATTGGTTTTGCGCTTAAAAATGCAGTTGCTGATGCTGCCAAAGAACATACAGACTTAAACTATGTTCTGATTGATGATGTCATTAAAGATCAAAAAAATGTTGTAAGTGCTACTTTTGCTGACAATGAAGCAGCTTACCTTGCAGGTGTTGCCGCAGCTAAAACTACTAAGACAAAACAAGTTGGTTTTGTAGGTGGTATGGAATCTGAAGTTATTTCTCGTTTCGCAGCTGGTTTCAAAGCTGGTGTTGAGTCAGTTGACCCATCTATCAAAGTACAAGTAGACTACGCTGGTTCATTTGGTGATGCCGCTAAAGGTAAAACAATCGCTGCAGCTCAATACGCTGCAGGTGCAGACGTTATCTACCAAGCAGCTGGTGGTACTGGTGCAGGTGTTTTCTCAGAAGCTAAATCTCTGAATGAAAGCAAAAATGAAGACGAAAAAGTTTGGGTTATCGGTGTAGACCGTGACCAAGTTGATGAAGGTAAATACACTTCTAAAGATGGTAAAGAAGCTAACTTTGTACTTGCTTCTACTTTGAAACAAGTTGGTACAGCTGTAAAAGACCTTGCCAACAAAGCTGAAAAAGGGGAATTCCCTGGTGGTCAAGTTATCGTTTACTCATTGAAGGATAAAGGTGTTGACTTGGCAGTAACTAACCTTTCTGAAGAAGGTAAAAAAGCTGTTGAAGATGCAAAAGCTAAAATCCTTGATGGTAGCATCAAAGTTCCTGAAAAATAATTGAAGGAAGTCATTTCTTAGGAAGCGGCCAGTGGCCGCTTCTTTAAGAATTGAGACAAATGGTTTTGTCTCAATAGAGCTTGCTAAGTTTCTTTAGCAGGTTTTATTGAAATAAAATATAATTCTGAAAGGAAGAGCACATGGCACACGAAAATGTCATTGAGATGCGTGAAATTACCAAAGTTTTTGGTGAATTTGTCGCTAACGACAAGATTAACCTTGAACTTCGTAAAGGTGAAATTCATGCACTTTTAGGAGAAAATGGAGCTGGGAAGTCCACTCTTATGAACATGCTAGCGGGGCTTTTAGAACCAACTAGTGGTGAAATTGTGGTAAACGGTCAAGTTGTAAAACTAGATTCGCCATCAAAAGCAGCTAGCTTAGGGATTGGGATGGTCCACCAACACTTTATGTTGGTAGAAGCTTTCACTGTTGCTGAAAATATCATTTTGGGGAGTGAATTGACCAAAAATGGTGTGCTAGATATTTCTCGTGCAACTCGAGAAATCAATGAGTTGTCTGAACGTTATGGCCTTGCTGTGGATCCTTCCGCCAAAGTTGCAGACATCTCTGTCGGGGCTCAACAACGTGTTGAAATCCTAAAGACACTTTATCGTGGAGCTGATATTCTTATCTTTGACGAACCTACTGCTGTTTTGACGCCATCAGAAATTGATGAATTGATGGCTATCATGAAGAACTTGGTTAAAGAAGGTAAATCAATTATCTTGATTACCCATAAGTTGGATGAGATTCGTGCTGTATCTGACCGTGTTACAGTTATCCGTCGTGGTAAATCTATTGAAACAGTAGAGATTGCTGGTGCAACTAATGCTGACTTAGCTGAGATGATGGTAGGACGTTCTGTTTCCTTTAAAACTGAGAAACAGGAAGCTCAACCTAAAGAAGTTATTCTGTCTATTAAAGACCTAGTAGTAAACGAAAACCGTGGTGTCCCTGCTGTTAAAAATCTCTCACTCGATGTTCGAGCTGGTGAGATTGTCGGAATTGCCGGTATTGATGGAAATGGTCAATCTGAATTAATCCAAGCTATCACTGGTCTTCGTAAGATTGAGTCTGGTAGCGTGGAGTTGAAAGGCCAGTCTATCGTAGGTTTACACCCTCGTCAAATTACAGAAATGAGTGTAGGACACGTTCCAGAAGACCGTCATCGCGATGGTTTGGTTTTGGACATGATGATTTCAGAAAACATTGCTCTTCAAACCTACTATAAGGAACCTCATAGCAAGAAGGGAATCTTAAATTACACCAATATCATCGGGTACGCTAAACAGTTAATGCAAGAATTCGATGTGCGTGCTGCTAGTGAGATTGTTCCAGCATCAGCTCTTTCTGGAGGAAATCAACAAAAAGCTATCATCGCTCGAGAAGTCGATCGAAATCCTGATCTCCTTATCGTCAGCCAACCTACTCGTGGTTTGGACGTCGGTGCCATTGAGTACATTCACAAACGCTTGATTCAAGAACGTGATAATGGGAAAGCTGTCCTTGTAGTCAGCTTTGAACTAGATGAGATTCTAAATGTCTCTGATAGAATTGCTGTTATCCATGATGGTAAGATTCAAGGGATTGTAACGCCAGAAACAACCAACAAGCAAGAGCTTGGTGTCTTGATGGCTGGTGGTGAATTGGAAAAGGAGAAGAGTGATGTCTAAAAAATTACAACAAATTTCGGTTCCTTTGATTTCTGTTATTTTAGGAATTCTACTCGGAGCCATCGTCATGTGGATTTTCGGCTACGATGCTATCTGGGGTTATGAAGAACTATTCTACACAGCATTTGGTAGTGTTCGTGGAATCGGAGAAATCTTCCGTGCTATGGGACCTTTAATTCTGATTGCCCTTGGATTTGCAGTTGCAAGTCGTGCTGGTTTCTTTAATGTTGGTCTTCCAGGACAAGCTCTCGCAGGTTGGGTTATGAGTGGCTGGTTCGCTCTCTCTTTCCCAGATTTGCCACGACCATTGATGATTCTTGCGACAATTGTAATTGCCTTAGTTGCAGGAGGGATCGTTGGTGCTATTCCTGGTATCTTAAGAGCCTACCTTGGGACATCTGAAGTTATTGTAACCATCATGATGAACTACATTGTTCTTTATGTGGGCAATGCCTTTATTCATCACTTCCCTAAAGAAATCATGCAAAGTACTGACTCATCCATTCGAGTAAGTGCAAATGCAACTTATCAGACACCATGGCTTGCTGAGTTAACTGGAAACTCTCGTATGAACATTGGGATTTTCTTTGCCATCATAGCAGTAGCGGTTATCTGGTTCTTGCTCAAGAAAACAACTCTTGGTTTTGAAATTCGTGCAGTTGGATTAAACCCAAATGCTTCTGAATATGCAGGTATTTCAGCGAAACGCACCATTATTCTATCAATGATTATTTCTGGTGCCCTTGCAGGACTTGGTGGCGCAGTAGAAGGACTTGGTACCTTCCAAAACGTTTATGTTCAAGGTTCATCATTGGCAATCGGATTTAACGGTATGGCAGTAAGCCTACTTGCTTCAAACTCACCAGTTGGAATTCTATTTGCAGCCTTCCTTTTCAGTGTTCTTCAAGTTGGAGCCCCTGGTATGAATGCTGCACAAGTACCATCTGAGCTTGTAAGTATCGTTACAGCCTCAATTATCTTCTTTGTCAGCGTTCACTACATCATCGAACGCTTTGTCAAACCAAGAAAACAACTTAAAGGAGGTAAATAAGGATGTCGATTACAACAATGTTAACCCTTATGGTTTCTTCGATGTTGATTTATGCAGCACCACTTATTTTCACAAGTATCGGAGGAGTTTTCTCAGAACGTGGTGGAGTTGTTAACGTTGGTCTTGAAGGAATCATGGTCATGGGTGCCTTTTCTGGAGTTGTTTTTAACCTTGAATTTGCTCAAGATTTGGGAGCATTAACTCCTTGGTTAGCTCTTCTAGTTGGTGGATTAGTCGGAGCTATCTTCTCGCTCATTCACTCAGTGGCTACAATTCATTTCCGTGCAGACCATGTCGTCAGTGGTACTGTGCTTAACTTGATGGCGCCAGCTTTGGCAGTTTTCTTGGTGAAGGTGCTTTATAATAAGGGACAAACGGATAACTTAACGCAAACTTTTGGTCGTTTTGACTTCCCGGTATTAGCTAATATCCCTGTTATCGGAGATATCTTCTTCAAGTCAACTAGTCTACTAGGTTACCTAGCAATTGCTTTCTCATTCCTAGCTTGGTTTATCCTCTTTAAGACTCGCTTTGGACTTCGCCTTCGTTCAGTTGGTGAACACCCACAAGCAGCAGATACTTTGGGTATCAATGTCTACAAGATGAGATATCTTGGAGTTGTGATTTCAGGCTTCCTTGGAGGAATCGGTGGAGCTATTTACGCTCAGTCAATCTCCGTCAACTTCTCAGTTACAACTATCGTAGGACCTGGATTCATCGCGCTTGCAGCCATGATCTTCGGTAAATGGAATCCTGTTGGGGCTATGCTTTCTAGTCTTTTCTTTGGGCTATCACAAAGTTTGGCAGTTATCGGTTCTCAACTTCCTTTCTTGCAAGGAGTTCCAGCCGTTTACTTGCAAATCGCACCATATCTCTTGACCATTGTCGTCCTAGCAGCCTTCTTTGGTAAAGCTGTTGCGCCGAAGGCAGATGGTATCAACTATATCAAGTCTAAATAACATAAAAAAACGTCAGTTGAAACTGACGTTTTATTTTTTTGGTTCTTGGTGCGTTAGGTTAAGTCCCCAAGGAATGAGATTTTCAGTTTTATTTTGGATACGTTTGATATTGTCCTTGTGGCGTACAATCACTAGACTTGCAAGACCAATAATAATCACAGTAAAAAGTAGGTCATAACTAGTTAAAATAAATCCAAAGAGAGGAAACAGAAGGACTCCAATAATCGCAGCAATAGCAGCTGAAATACTAGAGAGGGAAATCATACTTCCCAGATAAAGGATTCCAAAGAAAATGACCGCAAGGTAAAGGCAAAAAAGAGGAGCAAAACCAAAAATAACTCCGGCACTGGTTGCAACAGCCTTACCACCCTTAAATTTGGCAAAGATAGGGAAGGTGTGGCCGATGACTGCTAAAAGCCCAAAGACGATTGGTGAAACTCCCTGCACATGGAAGATTAGTGGAAGTAGAGTAGCCAAAGTACCTTTAAAGAAATCAATTACAAAGGTTGCCATTCCAGCTTTTTTGCCTAAGATTCGGAAGGTATTGGTCGTTCCGGTATTACCAGATCCATGTTCTCTTAGATTGATGTTAAAGAATATTTGTCCAATCCACAAGCCTGAAGGAATTGAACCCAATAAATAAGCTAAAATTAATAATACTATTGTCATCATGTTTCTATTATACCATGAATTGGGAGAGAAACGGAACTGAATCTGTTTACTAGCTGTGACATCTGAAACTTTGCCAAAGTTGATAAGTTTTTCATGAGTACTATTTTTATTCAAAAATAAAGGCTAAAGTTTTAAAAATTCATGAAAATTTCTGAAAAACTTGATTTTGTGTTTATTTATGCTATAATAGGAACAATTATTTTTAGGAGGTGGAGTATGTCTTACTTATTTGAGATATTACCTAGTTTATTGAGCGGTGCGACAATGACTTTACAAGTATTTGCACTGGTCTTACTCTTTTCAATTCCTTTAGGTATTTTGGTTGCCTTTTGCTTACAGGTCCATTGGAAACCCCTCCATTACATGATTGATGTTTATATCTGGGTGATGCGTGGGACACCCTTGCTCTTGCAGTTAATCTTTATCTATTATGTTTTGCCAAGTATCGGGATTCGACTTGATCGGGTACCGGCAGCGATTATTGCTTTCACGCTTAATTATGCAGCCTACTTTGCAGAAATATTCCGTGGAGGGATTGCAACCATTCCTCAAGGACAATATGAAGCAGCGAAGGTTTTGAAATTCAAACCTATCGATACCGTCCGCTATATTATCTTGCCACAAGTAACCAAGATTGTTTTACCAAGTGTATTTAACGAGGTTATGAGTTTGGTTAAAGATACTTCTTTGGTCTATGCACTCGGTATTTCAGATTTAATCCTAGCTAGTCGTACTGCAGCCAATCGTGATGCGAGCTTGATTCCAATGTTTCTAGCAGGAGCTATCTATCTTCTCATGATTGGTATTGTTACGATTATAGCTAAGAAACTTGAGAAAAAGTTTAGCTACTATAGATAGGAGGGTTTTCCATGTTAGAGTTAAAAAATATCAGCAAAAAATTTGGAAAAAAAGAAATTTTATCCAATTTCAATTTAACAATTCCTGAAAAGCAGATTTTGGCTATTGTTGGACCTTCTGGTGGTGGGAAGACAACCTTGCTTAGAATGTTAGCTGGACTTGAAACCATTGATTCAGGTGAGATTTTTTATAATGGAGAATCCCTACCTTTGGATGAACTTGAAAAGCGTCACTTGTTAGGTTTTGTTTTTCAAGATTTTCAGCTTTTTCCTCACTTATCCGTTATGGAGAACTTGATTTTATCACCTATCAAGACTATGGGAATGTCTGAAGCAGATGCCAGGAAGAAGGCAGTCGACTTATTAACTCGTCTGGGTCTCGAAGCTCATGCAGATGCCTATCCATTCTCATTATCTGGTGGTCAAAAGCAACGGGTTGCCTTAGCACGCGCTATGATGATAGATCCTGAAGTGATTGGGTATGACGAACCAACTTCAGCCCTTGACCCTGAGTTGCGTCTTGAGGTTGAAAAACTGATTTTACAAAATCGAGAATTAGGCATGACTCAAATTGTTGTGACTCACGATCTCCAGTTTGCAGAGAATATTGCTGACCAGATTCTCAAAGTAGAGCCTAAGTAGGAGGTATCTATGAATCGAAAGAAAATCAGCCTTGTTTTTGTATTCTTTCTGGCTTTTTTCCTGGTAGGATGCACACAAAAGACTAGTGATCCCAAAGTCGATAATTGGGACAAATACCAAGAACAGGGTACAATTACCATCGGGTTTGACAATACCTTTGTTCCCATGGGCTTTGAAGAAAAGAATGGGCAATATGCTGGATTTGACATTGATTTAGCACAGGCTGTTTCTGAGAAACTTGGTTTCAAGGTACAGTTTCAACCCATTGATTGGGACATGAAGGAAACCGAACTTCAAAACGGCACCATTGATGCTATCTGGAATGGATATTCAGCGACTGATGAACGCCGTGAGAAGGTTGCTTTTACCATTCCTTATATGGAGAATCAGCAGGTTCTAGTCTCTAAGAAATCTCAGAATATACAATCAGTGTCTGATATGACAGGCAAGGTTTTGGGTGCCCAGGCAGGATCTTCTGGTTATATAGATTTCGAAGCCCAACCAGAACTCTTAAAAAATATCGTAAAAGATCAAAAAGCCAACCAATATCAGAGTTTTAACGAAGCCTTGATTGACTTGCAAAATGATCGGATTGATGCCCTTTTAATTGACCGTGTTTACGCCAATTATTATCTTGAAACTGAAGGAATTCTAGACCAGTATGAGATTTTTCCTGCTGGTTTTGAGAGTGAGTCTTTTGCAGTTGGTGTGAGACCAGCTGATAAGACCTTGTTAGTAAATTTGAATAAAGCTTTTGTGGACCTTTATCAAGAAGGTAAATTCCAAGAAATAAGCAAGAAATGGTTTGGTGAAGATGTGACTACAAATCAAATTAAAGGAAAAGAAAACTAAGATTTTTATCTTGGTTTCTTTTTTTGGTATAACTAGGTGATGTTTTTGCTAAAAAAGACTTGGGAATAGGTTTTTTAACTAGAAAAATTTTGCAAAATCCCTAGAAAACCTGTAAAATAGAAAAGATGAACAAATAGGAGGTTCCTTGTGTCAAAAAAGGAAATCAATATTAACAATTATAATGATGACGCCATTCAGGTGCTAGAAGGGTTGGATGCGGTCCGAAAACGTCCAGGGATGTATATCGGGTCGACTGACGGTGCTGGTCTCCACCACCTTGTCTGGGAAATCGTCGATAATGCTGTCGATGAGGCCTTGTCTGGATTTGGTGACCGGATCGATGTGACCATTAATAAAGACGGAAGTTTGACAGTTCAAGACCACGGACGTGGAATGCCGACTGGAATGCACGCTATGGGAATTCCAACGGTTGAGGTTATCTTTACCATCCTTCACGCCGGAGGGAAATTCGGTCAGGGTGGTTATAAGACATCAGGAGGTCTCCACGGGGTTGGATCTTCTGTTGTAAACGCCCTATCTAGTTGGCTAGAGGTAGAAATTACTCGTGATGGAACAGTTTATAGACAGCGTTTTGAAAATGGAGGCAAGCCAGTTACCACTCTAGAAAAGGTTGGGACTGCACCTAAGTCAAAAACAGGTACCAAAGTGACCTTCATGCCAGATGCAAGTATCTTTTCTACGACAGACTTTAAGTACAATACTATTTCAGAGCGTCTCAATGAGTCAGCCTTTCTCTTGAAGAACGTAACCTTGTCATTAACGGACAAGCGAACAGATGAAGCAATCGAGTTCCATTATGAGAATGGGGTACAGGACTTTGTTTCTTATCTTAACGAAGACAAGGAAACCTTGACGCCAGTCCTTTACTTTGAAGGGGAAGACAATGGTTTCCAAGTAGAAGTAGCCCTCCAGTACAATGATGGATTTTCAGATAACATCTTGTCCTTTGTCAATAACGTCCGTACCAAAGACGGTGGGACGCATGAGACAGGACTTAAGTCAGCCATCACCAAGGTTATGAATGACTATGCACGTAAGACAGGTCTCCTAAAAGAAAAAGATAAAAATCTTGAAGGTTCAGATTACCGTGAAGGATTGGCGGCCGTTCTTTCTATCTTGGTTCCGGAAGAACATCTTCAGTTTGAAGGACAGACTAAGGACAAACTTGGAAGTCCACTAGCTCGTCCAATCGTTGATAGTATTGTTGCTGAAAAACTGACTTTCTTCCTTATGGAAAATGGGGAACTAGCTTCAAATCTGATTCGTAAAGCTATCAAGGCTCGTGATGCTCGTGAAGCGGCTCGTAAAGCGCGTGATGAGAGCCGAAATGGCAAAAAGAATAAGAAAGACAAGGGATTGCTTTCTGGTAAATTAACGCCAGCCCAGTCTAAAAATCCAGCTAAGAATGAACTCTACCTGGTCGAGGGGGACTCTGCCGGTGGATCTGCCAAACAAGGACGTGATCGTAAGTTCCAGGCTATTTTGCCTCTTCGTGGTAAGGTCATCAATACAGCCAAGGCCAAGATGGCAGATATCCTCAAAAACGAAGAAATCAATACCATGATTTATACCATCGGAGCTGGTGTGGGGGCAGACTTCTCTCTTGAAGATGCCAACTATGACAAGATTATTATCATGACCGATGCGGACACCGATGGTGCCCACATTCAAACCCTTCTCTTAACCTTCTTTTATCGCTACATGCGTCCTTTAGTTGAGGCAGGACATGTCTATATCGCCCTCCCTCCTCTTTACAAGATGTCCAAAGGTAAAGGCAAGAAAGAAGAGGTGGCTTATGCTTGGACAGACGGAGAACTGGAAGAACTCCGTAAGCAGTTTGGCAAAGGAGCCACCCTCCAACGCTACAAGGGGCTTGGTGAAATGAATGCGGACCAACTTTGGGAAACAACCATGAACCCAGAAACTCGTACCCTCATCCGTGTCACGATTGAAGACTTAGCACGCGCAGAACGTCGTGTCAATGTCCTAATGGGTGACAAGGTTGAACCACGTCGTAAGTGGATTGAAGATAATGTCAAGTTTACGCTGGAAGAAGCGACTGTGTTTTAAAAACTATAAAGAAATACAAATGGAGGACAAGATATGTCTGAAAATCTTAGTGAAGAGCAAGTGAAAGAAGCTCTTGAAAGTGGCTATGCGCAATCTGAGGCCTTATTAAACGATAAAGATGAATTAGATGATTTTTTGTATCGTTTGGAGCAAAAAATTAAAGAGATGCCATTGGTTGGTAAGAAATTTACAATGATCCCAGTCATGATTTCTTTAGTGAAAAATTATGTTCAAGGGAAATACACCACGGTTCCTTATGGGACTATTTTAGCTGTTTTAAGCGCACTTATTTATTTCCTTTCCCCAATTGACATTATTCCAGATTTTATTCCGTTAGCAGGCTTCTTGGATGATATGGCTGTTGTAGGACTTTGTATGAATATGGTCAAAACAGATATTGAAGCCTATGATAAATGGCGTCAGTCTCAAGGATTGATCTGAAAAATCGTCTATATTTCTTAATTTTTAGCTCTCCAAAAGAGGTGTAAATCATGATCAGTTTATTGTTTGATACTCCTTTTCTTGTGATAGTCCTGGTACTAGGCGCAGTTACGTATATGATTGCTAAACCAGGAAAACCTGAGAAAATTCGCTTTCTTGAATTCTTACTATTAACTATAGTAACCACAGGTGTCTTTTTATTTGATAATCCTTTTAGGTCTAATCCTTATGCAGGTTTGCTCTTCTATGTTTTTGACTTTTATATTTTCACACCAGTGAGCCTTGCTTTTGGATTCACAGCTATTTATAAGAGCAATAAACATCTCAAACATTATCCTAGTAGTTACTCAAAATTTCTTAAGATAAATGCCTGGTTTTTAGAAATATTTTCAGTTATTAATTTCCTCTTTTTAATGCTGACGGAAGAAATGGGAATTATGTTGCTACTACCACTTTTTGGAATCAGTTCTATTATCCAATTTATAGTCGGAGAACTTGAAAGAAAAAGAGTTCAGAAACTTCTTAAGCAAAGAAATGAAGATGCTGTTATTCAGAACATAGAGACCACTGAGGAAGAACCACATGAGAACTGACCAGGAAATGCTTGAACTGATTTTAGGAACAGCTAAAAAGTTACAAGTTGATGCTGTGGCACTATCTGGTTCACGTACTGATACAAAAGCACCAAAAGATGAGTTTCAGGATTACGACGTAGTCTATGTTGTGGACGACTTAGACACTCTAACGAATGACCTTTCTTGGCTGGACCAGTTCGGTAAACGCGTCATTGAGCAAGAGGTTACTCTTGGACATCGACGTCTCTACCTCATGCTCTTTGAAGATGGCAATCGGATTGATTTAACCCTCTGTCCTAAAGAACACATGCAGGAATGGGTGGATAGTGAGGCAGGCTTCATAGTTTTAGAAGACGAAAAAGGTTTATTTGAAGCGTATCTGCCTAATCCTAAGCGCTACTGGATCGCTCCTCCCTCCGAAGAGGAATTTACAGCATCATGCAATGAATTTTGGTGGGTGTCTGCTTATGTGGTCAAAGGGATATGCCGTAAGCAAGTCATTTATTCGACTGACTGAGCTCAAGGGCAAGGTTCCCAGCCAGAATAAGACCGTCCGCCTCAAGCTGCAGGAAATCTATGATTTCCTTGTGGACTATACTGCCATCGGTGCTTATGCTTATCCCGAAAGAACTCACATGGTCAATTTTCGCGACCCCCTCAACACCATCCGCAGCCGCTATAAAAAAAGCAAGCCACCTAAGAAGGCGAGGGAAGAAGCGACGGAGAGCAACTAGAATATAACTAAATTTGAGTTGAAAAATTGTTAGTGGTCGCATCGGATTTGAAAGGAGTAGAGAATGATAATCAGACCTGCAAGCACAAAAGATTGTCAAGCTATTTATGCCCTTTATCAAAATGAAAAATGGATTTCTTTTACAGAGGAAAAAGTGACATCATTATTTTCAACAAATCTGTCCCATTACTTGGTAGTTGAAGAGAACCAGAAAATCCTTGGTTTTGCCCGCTACTTGACAGATGAAGTGATGACGACCTTTTTAGCTGAAATAGTTATTGATAAATGCCACCGTAGAAAAAGACTGGGGCAGCAGCTGATTGAGGAGATCCACAAAAAATATCCTTTGACACGGATTGAATTAATATCTGAAGCAGATGGATTTTATCGGTCAATAAGTTTTAAGCCTGTTGGTACAGGATTTAGAAAATCTGAATGAAAGGAGACAGCCAATGACGCTTGACAACAAACTGGGTCTGACAGATTCGCTTGAACTAGCCAAGATGGTTATGCGACGGAGGCTGCCCAAGCCTGTCTAGACTTTGCTTTTCAGCAAGCAGGCTTGTCAGAAGTTTACTCTTTTACGTCCTTACTCAATCAACTTTCGCAAAAAGTCATGCAAAACTGAGCATGGAATTTGTCAAAGAATTTGATAATGAAAAAGCTCCAGCAGACAGTCAGCTTTATAGACATGTCCTTTACAGAATCAAGAGTTTCCACTAAAAAGGCAGGTATTCCCATGAGAACTGAAACTGAAATGATGAATCTGATTTTACAAATAGCTGAAAGTTTAAAAGTCGATGCTGTCGCTTTATCTGGTTCACGTACTGATACAAAAGCTCCAAAAGATGAGTTTCAGGATTACGACGTAGTCTATGTTGTGGACGACTTAGACACTCTAACAAGAGATCTTACTTGGTTGCACCAGTTTGGTACACGTAACATTGAGCAACATAATATCCTAGGAAACCGTCGTCTCTACCTCATGCTTTTTGAAGATGGGAATCGCATTGATCTAACCCTCTGTCCTAAAGAACACTTTAACGAGTGGGTAGCTAGCGAAGCTGACTATACAGTTTTAGTAGACGAGAAGGGCTTGTTCGAGTCATATTCTCCAAGTCCAGAGCGTTTTTGGATACATTCAGCTAGTGAGACGGATTTTGAAAAAACTTGTAATGAATTTTGGTGGGTTTCTGCTTACGTGGTCAAAGGAATTTGTCGTAAGCAAGTCATTTATTCGACTGACCATCTCTACGGTATTTGTCAGCAAGAACTCTTGAAAATCTTAGCCTGGCAGGTCGCAAGAGATAGAGGAGTAGTCGACATCGGTAAGAACTACAAGTACCTCTTTAACTACTTGCCTTCTGAGAAGGAGAAGGAATTCTCTGCTCTTCTTGATTTCTCAAGTTTATACAAAATCACTCAGTCTTTATTAGCAACCATGGAATTTTTCCATCAAGAAGCTCAATATCTTGCTCAAAAGATGGGATTTAAGTATGAAAAAGAAGTGGCTGAGAAGATGATGAGATATGCTGAGGAAAAACTTCTAAATCACTTAGAAAATAAAGAACACAATTCAAAACTTTAAACTACAGAGAGGATAGTTTAGTTATATAAAGTAACTGAAATCCTTTTCTATAAAACCTACTCAACATTTTTTGAAAGGAGTTGAACACGCCCTAAATACTGTGTGAAAACTCCTGACGCTTCTTTTAAAACGTATTTTAAACTACAGAAAGGATAGTTTGGTTACTAGAGGTAACTGAACACGGGACTAAGACTTAGGAAAAAAGATAAATCGCCTTGGGTTCATCGAACCCTGCAGCGATTTCCTATTTTTCTACAGAAATTTTCGGCACGCCGAATCGTCCCTTTGTATATTATATGAGTAATATCCAAAATATGTCCTTGGAGGACATCATGGGAGAGCGCTTTGGTCGCTATTCCAAGTACATCATTCAAGACCGGGCTTTGCCAGATATTCGGGATGGATTGAAGCCGGTTCAACGTCGTATTCTTTATTCTATGAATAAAGATGGCAATACTTTTGACAAAAGCTACCGTAAGTCGGCTAAGTCTGTCGGGAACATCATGGGGAATTTCCACCCACACGGGGACTCTTCTATCTATGATGCCATGGTTCGTATGTCTCAGGACTGGAAAAACCGTGAGATTCTAGTTGAAATGCACGGAAACAACGGTTCAATGGACGGAGATCCACCTGCGGCTATGCGTTATACTGAGGCTCGTTTGTCTGAGATTGCTGGTTATCTTCTTCAGGATATCGAGAAAAAGACAGTTCCCTTTGCTTGGAACTTTGACGATACCGAGAAAGAGCCAACTGTCTTACCAGCAGCTTTTCCAAACCTTTTAGTCAATGGTTCGACCGGGATTTCAGCTGGTTATGCCACAGATATTCCACCGCATAATTTGGCAGAGGTTATTGATGCTACGGTTTATATGATTGATCACCCAACTGCTAAGGTTGAAAAGCTCATGGAATTCTTGCCTGGGCCAGACTTTCCTACAGGAGCGATTATCCAAGGCCGTGACGAGATCAAAAAGGCCTATGAAACTGGTAAGGGGCGCGTGGTTGTTCGTTCCAAGACTGAAATTGAGAAACTGAAAGGTGGTAAGGAACAAATCGTTATCACTGAGATTCCTTATGAGATTAATAAGGCTAATTTAGTCAAGAAAATTGATGAAGTCCGTGTCAATAACAAGGTGGCAGGTATTGCTGAGGTTCGAGATGAGTCTGACCGTGACGGTCTTCGCATTGCTATCGAACTCAAGAAAGATGCCAATACCGAGCTTGTTCTCAACTACCTTTTCAAGTATACTGACTTGCAAATCAACTACAACTTCAACATGGTTGCGATTGACAATTTCACCCCTCGTCAGGTTGGAATTGTGCCTATCTTATCGAGCTATATTGCCCACCGTCGTGAGGTCATCTTGGCACGTTCTCGCTTTGACAAGGAAAAGGCTGAAAAACGTCTCCATATCGTGGAAGGTTTGATTCGTGTCATCTCTATTTTAGATGAAGTCATTGCTCTTATCCGTGCTTCTGAGAACAAGGCTGATGCCAAGGAAAACCTCAAGGTCAGTTATGATTTTACTGAAGAGCAGGCTGAAGCTATTGTTACCTTGCAACTATACCGTTTGACCAATACAGACGTAGTTGTCTTGCAGGAAGAAGAAGCAGAACTTCGCGAAAAAATTGCTATGCTAGCGGCTATCATTGGTGACGAACGGACTATGTACAATCTCATGAAAAAAGAACTTCGTGAGGTCAAGAGACAGTTTGCGACACCTCGTTTGAGTTCTTTAGAAGATACAGCAAAAGTGATCGAGATTGATACAGCTAGCCTTATCGCAGAGGAAGATACCTATGTCAGCGTGACGAAGGCTGGCTATATCAAGCGTACTAGCCCTCGCTCTTTCTCAGCTTCAACGTTAGAGGAAATTGGTAAACGGGATGATGACCGATTGCTATTTATCCAATCTGTTAAGACAACTCAACATCTCTTAATCTTTACGACACTAGGAAATGTTATCTACCGTCCTGTCCATGAATTAGCAGATATTCGTTGGAAGGATATCGGGGAGCACTTGAGCCAAACGATTACCAACTTTGAAACCAATGAAGAAGTGCTATACGTTGAAGTTGTGGATCAGTTTGATGATGCGACGACCTACTTTGCAGCGACTCGCCTTGGACAGATCAAGCGTGTCGAACGAAAAGAATTCTCTCCATGGAGAACCTATCGTTCTAAGTCTGTCAAATATGCTAAGTTGAAAGACGAGACTGACCAGATTGTAGCTGTTGCACCAATCAAACTTGATGATGTTTTGTTGATTAGTAAAAATGGATATGCCCTTCGCTTTAATATCGAAGAGGTTCCAGTTGTTGGAGCCAAGGCTGCAGGTGTTAAAGCTATGAATTTGAAAGCAGATGATGAGCTTCAAGCTGCCTTTATCTGCAATACTTCATCCTTCTATCTGTTAACGCAACGTGGAAGCTTGAAACGTGTATCAACAGAGGAAATTCCAGCAACCAGTCGTGCTAAGCGTGGTCTTCAAGTTCTGAGAGAATTGAAGAGTAAACCACATCGCGTCTTCTTGGCCGGTTCTGTCTCAGAACAAGGATTTATCGGAGATCTCTTCAGTACAGAAGTAGAAGATGGCGAACAAACTCTGGTTGTTCAATCAAATAATGGAACGATTTACGAATCAATCCTACAAGATTTGAATCTATCAGAGCGCACAAGTAATGGAAGCTTTATCTCAGATACTATTTCAGACGAGGAAGTTTTCGATGCCTATCTCAAAGAAGTCTTTAAAGAAGAAAAAGATAATTAATAAGAAAATCAGTCCTAGTGACTGATTTTTTATAAATAAAATTTTCAGAAAATTACAAATAATACTTGAATTTTTAGGAGAATAGTGTAGAATAGAACACAAAGCTTGATTAGAATAAAGGAGATTGTCATGACCGTTACGATTGATTGGGAAAATCTCGGTTTTTCCTATATGAAACTACCTTATCGTTATATCGCTTATTTTAAAAATGGACAATGGACTCAGGGAGAATTAACAGAAGATGCAACCTTGCATATCTCAGAATCATCTCCAAGCCTTCACTATGGACAGCAAGCATTTGAAGGATTGAAAGCCTATCGTACAAAGGATGGCAGTATTCAACTCTTCCGTCCAGATGAAAATGCTAAACGACTCCAACGTACCTGTGATCGTCTATTGATGCCCCAAGTTTCAACAGAAATGTTTGTAGAGGCTTGTAAAGCAGTTGTTCGTGCTAATGAAGAATACGTACCACCTTACGGAACTGGTGGAACTCTTTATCTTCGTCCGCTCTTGATTGGTGTTGGAGATATCATTGGGGTAAAACCAGCCGAGGAGTATATTTTTACCATCTTTGCTATGCCAGTTGGAAATTACTTTAAGGGTGGATTGGTTCCAACAAACTTCTTGATTCAAGATGAGTATGACCGTGCTGCACCAAATGGAACAGGAGCTGCCAAGGTCGGTGGTAACTATGCAGCTAGTCTACTGCCTGGAAAAGTGGCTAAATCACGTCATTTCTCAGACGTTATTTATCTAGACCCATCAACCCACACTAAGATTGAAGAAGTTGGTTCAGCAAACTTCTTTGGAATTACAGCTGATAATGAGTTTGTAACCCCATTGAGTCCGTCAATTTTGCCATCGATTACCAAGTATTCATTGCTTTACTTGGCAGAGCATCGTTTAGGCTTGAAGCCTGTCGAGGGAGATGTACCAATTGATAGTCTGGATCGATTTGTAGAAGCAGGTGCCTGTGGAACAGCAGCAGTAATCTCACCTATTGGGGGAATCCAACATGGTGACGACTTCCATGTTTTCTACAGTGAGACAGAGGTTGGTCCAGTGACTCGTAAACTATACGATGAATTGACAGGTATCCAATTTGGTGACATTGAAGCGCCAGATGGTTGGATTGTAAAAGTAGATTAAACATTATTAAAGGAGATCTTTATGAAAAAGAAAAAGTGGATGTTAACAGCAGGAGTTGTCCTGAGTACAGTAGTTCTTCTTGTTGCTTGTGGTAAAGCTGATAAAGAAGCAGATGCGCCTACAACTTTCTCTTATGTCTATGGAGTAGACCCATCATCTTTGGACTACAGTATTGGAACTCGTACTTCAACAACGGATATTATTGGTAACGTTGTTGATGGATTGTTGGAAAACGATGAATATGGAAATTTGGTTCCTTCACTAGCAGAAGACTGGAGTGTCTCACAAGACGGTTTGACTTATACTTATAAACTTCGTAAAGGAGTTAAATGGTACACGTCAGAAGGTGAAGAATACGCTGAAGTAACAGCGCATGACTTTGTTACTGGACTAAAACACGTAGCAGATGGTAAATCAGACGGTGTCACTCTTATTCAAAACTCCATTAAGGGCTTGAATGAATATATGACTGGTGAGACTAATGACTTCTCTACAGTTGGGGTTAAGGCATTGGATGACTACACAGTCCAGTATACTCTTAATGCACCTGAAAGTTTTTGGAATTCGAAAGTAACTTCAGCAACCATGTTGCCGGTAAACGAGGAATTCCTCAAAGCTTCAGGCAAGAACTACGGAGCAGTAAGTCCATCTGGAATTCTTTATAACGGTCCGTATATCCTGAAGACATTGACTTCAAAATCTTTAATCGAATACGAAAAGAACCCAAATTATTGGGATAAAGAGAAGGTTAAAATTGAGAAAGTAAAATTGACCTACTATGATGGTTCAGACCAAGAATCATTAATCCGTAGCTTCTCTTCAGGTGTTTATACAACAGCTCGTATCTTCCCAAGTAGCTCAAACTTTGCTTCTACATTGGAACAATACGGAGATAAAATCACATACAGTCCACAGGATTCAACTAGTTATTACTTTACCTTTAACGTAAACCGTCAATCTTACAATAAGACTGCGAAAACAAGTGAAGAACAGAAAACTTCTACAAAAGAAGCGATGTTGAACAAGGACTTCCGTCAAGCAATCAACTTTGCCTTCAACCGTCATTCATATGCTGCACAACTCAATGGTGAAGGTGGTGCGGACAAGATCATTCGTAACAGTCTAGTTCCAGATAACTTTGTACAATCTGGTGGTAAAAACTTTGGTGATATCGCTCAAAAAGAATTGGTCAACTATGGAGACCAATGGAAAGGCGTTGAGCTTGTAGACGGAAAAGATACCATCTACAATCCAGACAAAGCCAAAGCTTCATTCGAAAAAGCTAAGAAAGAATTGGAAGCAAAAGGTGTAACCTTCCCAATTCATTTGGATGTTCCGGTTGAACAAACAGATACCATTGCCGTTCAACAAAGCAATTCCTTTAAACAATCAATCGAATCAACACTTGGTTCTGAAAATGTCGTGATTGATGTCCTTCAGATGACCGATAATGAAAAGGAAAGCATTACATCGCAGGCGCGTGTTCCAGCTCAAAAAGACTATGACTTGAACAGTACTGGATGGGCTCCAAGCTACCAAGACCCAGCAAGTTATCTTAATATCATGGATCCTAAGACTGGTTCTGCTATGAAACACCTTGGTATTACGAAAGGTAAAGACAAGGAAGTAGTAGCTCAACTTGGTCTGGACGAATATAAGAAACTCTTGGATGATGCAGTTTCTGAGACAAACGATTTGGACAAGAGATATGAAAAATATGCTAAAGCGCAAGCATGGCTCACCGATAGCTCTCTCTTGATGCCAACCGCTTCATCAGGTGGTTCACCAGTTGTCAGCAACGTTGTTCCTTTCTCTAAACCATACTCACAAGTAGGTATTAAGGGTGATCCATATATCTTCAAGGGAATGAAATTGCAAAAAGAAATTGTATCTGCTAAAGAATATCAAGCAGCTCTTGAAAAATGGCAAAAAGAAAAATTGGAATCAAACAGTAAATACCAAAAAGAACTAGAAAGTCATGTCAAATAAAACAGACTAGTATTTTTGGAATAAAGGGGCCTATATGGAATGGATTAAACTAATAGGGATAGTCATCATTGTAGTTGGTTTTATCTATAAATTAGATACCATCGCAACGGTAGTCTTAGCTAGTTTAGTTACAGCTCTAGTTTCTGGAGTTTCTCTTGTTGAGTTCTTGGAAATTTTAGGAAGAGAATTTAGTAATCAACGAGTTCTTACGATTTTTATGGTAACCTTGCCCTTGGTTGGTTTATCTGAAACTTTTGGCCTCAAGCAACGTTCGATTGACTTGATTCAAAAGATTAAAGGACTGACCGTAGGAAGTTTTTATACAATTTATTTCTTTTTTCGGGAACTCGACGGGTTCTTTGCCATTCGTCTAGGAGGGCAGCCGCAGTTTGTAAGGCCTCTGGTTCAACCCATGGGACAAGCAGCGGCAGAGTCACAATTAGGTAGAAAATTAACGGAGCAGGAAAGCGAAGCGCTAAAAGCGCGTGCAGCAGCAAATGATAATTTTGCAAATTTCTTTGCTCAGAACACTTTCGTTGGTGCAGGTGGTGTCCTCTTGGTGGGGGGCACTCTGGACCAATTAGGTTACGAAAGTAATTATGCAGGGATCGCTTCGGCTTCTCTTATTGTTGCAGGAGTTGCCTTGCTTGTGGTAGGGCTGTACAATTACTTATTTGATAGAAAATTGCTAGCGAATAAGCTTAGTAAAGGAAAAGAAGAATGACCAATCTAGCAAGACAGTTATTAGAGTTAACCTATATTGTGATTGGTTGTCAATTTCTTCACACGGCCTACTGTAGCTATAAAGACAAAACAAACCCAGTTCGATATGGAACAGCTGGGTTTTGGGCTTTATTGGGAATCAGTTTTATTGGAGGTTCCTATCTACCATCTATCTGTATTGGAATTATCGTAGTGCTCTTAGCCCTACTAACACTCTTTAAACAGGTTCGTATCGGAACCTTGCCGTCTCTGGATGAAGTCAAGGCAAACTTTGAAGCTAAACGACTAAAGAATAAAATTTTTATTCCGGTTATGCTGATGGCTTTGATTGCTTTAGTATTAGCAAAAATGATCCCTGAGTTTAGTAAGATTGCTATCAGCCTTGCAGCATTTTTTGCAACCATCTCTCTTTTATTGATTACTAAGAGTTCTCCTAAAAGCTTGCTGGCAGAAAATAATCGTATGGTTCAGCAAGTATCAACTAGTGGGATTGTTCCCCAACTTTTAGGAGCTTTGGGGGCTATTTTTACTGTAGCTGGAGTTGGGGATTTAATGTCACATCTGATAAGTGGTTTTGTGCCTTCGGGGAGTCGGTTGATGGGTGTAGTGGCTTATGTGTTGGGAATGGTTCTATTTTCAATGATTATGGGAAATGCCTTTGCGGCCTTTACTGTCATTACTGCTGGAATTGGTGTTCCCTTTGTATTTTCCTTGGGAGCAGATCCAATCATGGCGGGTGCTCTTGCTATGACAGCAGGTTGTTGTGGAACTTTATTAACCCCAATGGCTGCCAATTTCAATACTCTACCTGTAGCCCTTTTGGATATGAAAGATCCAAATGGCGTTATCAAAGCGCAAGTAGGAGTGGCTATTGTCATGATTATCATACATGTATTTCTGATGTACTTTTTGGCATTTTAGTAAAGGAAATAAAATGAAAATATTAGTTACAGGATTTGATCCTTTTGGTGGTGAAAAGGTTAATCCAGCTCTAGAAGCAGTTAAATCATTACCGTCTGAAATCAATGGTGCAGAGCTTCATTGGGCAGTAATCCCAACGGTCTTTTATAAATCAGCAGAGGTTTTAGAAGCAGAAATAAATCGATACCATCCAGATGTTGTGCTTTGCATTGGACAAGCAGGAGGAAGAGCGAGTTTAACTCCTGAGAGAGTTGCTATCAATCAAGATGATGCTAGAATTCCAGATAACCAAGGAAATCAACCGATTGACACTCCAATTCGCCTTGATGGAGAAGCCGCCTATTTTAGCACACTCCCTATCAAAGCAATGGTACAAGCCATAAAAGAAGAAGGGCTACCAGCTTCAGTATCCAATACAGCTGGAACCTTTGTTTGCAATCATCTGATGTATCAGGCTCTCTATTTAGCGGATAAGAAATTTCCACATATGAGAGCAGGATTTATGCATATTCCCTATATGACAGAACAAGTGGTAAATAAGCCTAATACTGCATCCATGTGCTTAAGAGATATTGTCCGAGGTATCGAAGCTGCGATTGTTGCTATTGTGGACCATAAAGATAAAGATTTGAAGTTGGTCGGAGGGACGACTCACTAATAATTCAAATTTCAAATTAGAAAATTCCTAATTTTATTCATTAAACTCTCTATCAAGATTAGCTTGATAGAGAGTTTTTTCTTGCTAGATTAGGGAATTTCTTGTAAAATAGAAAAAGTGAAAAGAGGTATGGTATGAGTAAAAAAGATAAAAAAATTGAGATTCAATTATCAGATGCTAAAGTAGCAGTTGGAAAAGATAAGTACGATGGGTATACTTTAATGATTGGTAAAAAGTTAATCGGTGAAATTGCCGAACTAGATGACCAATTTGCAATCATAAAGAATGGAAATGTCGATAGTTTTTACAAAAATCTTGAAAAAGCTGTGGAAATATTGATTGAGAACTATAATTTAGCAAAATAATGCTTGTTTTTTGCAAATTTTCATGATATAATAGTTTTCGTTGATTGTCGGAGAGATAGCGAAGAGGCTAAACGCGGCGGACTGTAAATCCGCTCCTTCGGGTTCGGGGGTTCGAATCCCTCTCTCTCCATATCATCAATGGGGTATAGCCAAGCGGTAAGGCAAGGGACTTTGACTCCCTCATGCGTTGGTTCGAATCCAGCTACCCCAGTTCTTAGGTAATAAATTCAAGATAAAAAGAAAAATATCTTAGGGTATTTTATTTTTATAATTGAAGGACGTTCGAGATGTTCATGTCGTTGCGGGTGCTTAGGAAAAAAATTATAAGTATGTCAAGTTAAAAAGACTTGATTGTTGGAGGATTTTTTAGATGAATGAATTTGAAGATTTGCTAAATAGCGTTAGCCAAGTTGAACCTGGTGATGTTGTTAGTGCTGAAGTATTGACAGTTGATGCTAATCAAGCTAACGTTGCAATCTCTGGAACTGGTGTTGAAGGTGTCTTGACTCTTCGCGAATTGACAAACGATCGCGATGCAGATATCAATGACTTTGTAAAAGTAGGTGAAGTATTTGATGTTCTTGTACTTCGTCAAGTAGTTGGTAAAGATACTGATACAGTAACATACCTTGTATCTAAAAAACGCCTTGAAGCTCGCAAAGCATGGGACAAACTTGTAGGACGCGAAGAAGAAGTTGTTACAGTTAAAGGAACTCGCGCTGTTAAAGGTGGACTTTCAGTAGAATTTGAAGGTTTGCGTGGATTTATCCCAGCTTCAATGTTGGATACTCGTTTCGTACGTAACACTGAGCGTTTTGTAGGTCAAGAATTTGAAGCTAAAATCAAAGAAGTTGACCCTAAAGAAAACCGCTTCATCCTTTCACGTCGTGAAGTTGTAGAAGCAGCTACTGCAGCAGCTCGTGCAGAAGTTTTCGGTAAATTGGCTGCTGGTGATGTAGTAACTGGTAAAGTTGCTCGTATCACAAGCTTCGGTGCTTTCATCGACCTTGGTGGTGTTGACGGATTGGTTCACTTGACTGAATTGTCACACGAACGTAACGTTTCACCAAAATCAGTTGTAACTGTTGGTGAAGAAGTAGAAGTGAAAATCCTTGACCTTAACGAAGAAGAAGGACGTGTATCACTTTCACTTAAAGCAACAACACCTGGACCATGGGATGGCGTTGAGCAAAAATTGGCTAAAGGTGACGTTGTAGAAGGTACAGTTAAACGTTTGACTGACTTCGGTGCATTTGTTGAAGTATTGCCAGGTATCGATGGACTTGTTCACGTATCACAAATTTCACACAAACGTATTGAAAATCCAAAAGAAGCTCTTACAGTTGGTCAAGAAGTTACTGTTAAAGTTCTTGATGTTAATGCTGATGCAGAACGTGTATCACTTTCTATCAAAGCTCTTGAAGAACGTCCAGCTCAAGAAGAAGGACAAAACGAAGAAAAACGTGCTCCACGTCCACGTCGTCCAAAACGTCAAGAAAAACGTGACTTTGAACTTCCTGAAACTCAAACAGGATTCTCAATGGCTGACTTGTTCGGAGACATCGAACTTTAATCAATCAGAACTAATTATAAATCCTTTGTTGTAAAACAAGGGATTTTTCTTTTTTCAACTAGTATTTTTTGATATAATGGATTTATGTTACATTCCGAAAAAGAATCAATTTACCAAATTGTAAATGAACAACTCTCTAGTCTTTTAGAAGGTGAGACCAATGTGTTGGCTAATCTATCAAATGCCAGTGCTCTCTTAAAAATGAACTTTCCTCGTACTGTCTTTGCAGGTTTCTATTTATATGACGGAAATGAACTTATTTTAGGCCCTTTTCAGGGTGGAGTCTCATGTGTTAGAATTGCGCTCGGAAAAGGAGTTTGTGGTGAGTCAGCGGCTAGCTGTCAAACAGTTATCGTTGGTGATGTCAAGACTTATCCAAACTATATTTCTTGTGATAGTAGTGCTCGTAGCGAGATCGTACTTCCAATGGTACAAAATGGACAGCTTTTGGGTGTATTAGATTTGGACTCATCTCATGTTGATGATTATGATGAAATTGATCAACGCTATTTAGAAGAGTTTGTGTCCATTTTACTAGATAAGACAGAATGGAAATTTTCAATGTTTGAGGAGAAGGCATAATGTATCAGGCGCTTTATCGAAAATATAGAAGTCAAAATTTTTCACAGTTAGTGGGCCAGGAAGTTGTTGCTAGAACTCTTAAACAGGCTGTAGAACAGGATAAAATTAGTCACGCCTACCTCTTTTCAGGGCCTCGTGGAACTGGTAAGACTAGTGTGGCTAAGATTTTTGCTAAGGCTATGAACTGCCCTAATCAAGTAGGGGGAGAACCTTGTAATAACTGTTATATCTGTCAAGCTGTTACGGATGGAAGTTTAGAAGACGTTATCGAAATGGATGCTGCTTCTAATAATGGTGTTGATGAAATTCGTGATATTCGTGATAAATCAACCTATGCTCCAAGTATAGCTCAGTATAAGGTTTATATCATTGATGAGGTTCATATGCTTTCGACTGGTGCCTTTAATGCTCTTTTGAAAACACTGGAAGAACCAACTCCAAATGTAGTTTTTATTTTGGCAACGACTGAGCTTCATAAAATTCCTGCAACTATTTTGTCTCGTGTTCAACGATTTGAGTTCAAGTCCATTAAGACTCAGGATATTCGAGATCATATCTTCCAGATTTTAGAAAAAGAAGGGATTGATTACGAAACAGAAGCTGTTGAAATTATTGCTCGACGAGCTGAAGGTGGGATGCGAGATGCCTTGTCAATTCTAGACCAAGCATTAAGCTTAACCCAAGAAGCTACATTGACAACTGCAGTCTCAGAAGAAATCACTGGTACCATTAGTTTAAGTGCTTTGGATCATTACGTAGCTGCTTTAGCTCAGAAGGATGTACCGGGAGCCCTTCAAAATCTTGATCTGATTTTTGAGAATGGAAAGAGCATGACACGTTTTGTAGTCGATTTGCTGCAATATTTACGTGATATCTTAATTGTTCAAGCAGGCGGAGAAAATACACATCATAGTGATGCATTTGAGAGAAACTTAGCTCTTCCGCAGGATGTCTTGTTTGAGATGATTAGTCTTGCTACTAAAAGTCTAGCTGATATTAAGGCTAGCCTACAACCTAAAATTTATGCAGAAATGATGACTATTCGTTTAGCAGAAATTGATTCTCAACCAGAACTTTCAGGTGAGGTGGCTGAGGAATTGTCTTCTCTTCGAGAAGAAGTTGCACGATTGAAACAAGCTCTTGCAAATGTTGGTTCTAATCCCAAACAAACTGTTTCTACACCAAGTCGTCCGACTAACAGTAAATCAATCTATCGTGTAGACCGAAATAAGGTGCAGTCTATTCTTCAAGAAGCAGTAGAAAATCCAGACTTAGCCCGTCAAAACTTAATCCGTCTTCAGAATGCTTGGGGAGAAGTCATTGAAAGCTTATCTGGTCCAGATAAGGCACTCTTAGCTGGTTCTAAACCAGTTGCGGCTAATGAACATCATGCGATTTTGGCTTTTGAATCGAATTTCAATGCTGGTCAAACCATGAAACGAGACAATCTTAATACCATGTTTGGCAATATTCTTAGTCGTGCCGCTGGATTTTCTCCAGAGATTCTTGCTATTTCTATGGAAGAATGGAAGGAAGTTCGAGCTGCATTTTCAAGCAGAGCTAAAGGTTCTCAAGAACAAGTCGTGAAGGAAGAGACTGAAGAGTCCATACTTCCTCAAGGCTTTGAATTTTTAGCAGATAAAGTGACCATAGCTGAAGATTAAAAGGAATTGGTGGTAAAAGACTATGAACAGACAACAATTTATTATCATGGCCTTCTTTACTGCTGCTGAGACTTATTTCTTTAATGAATCCATCATGGAGCAACGGTATATCGTGGCCTTGCTTTGGGCTATTTTGATCCTGAGAAATTTTCGCGTGAGTTATATCATGGGTAAAATTGTGAGCGCTATAGATGATCATTTTCAAGGGAAGAAGTAGCTCCTAGCTTCTAGACAAAATCAAAGCCTTTTAGGCTTTTTTTTGTTATACTATTAAGGTATATTTATTGACATTTTACTGTGTTTTTCTAGGGATTTAAAAAGGTTAAATTTCAGGTAAATACAGTAAAAAGGATGAAAAGAAAGGAACAATCATGTCAGTATTAGAGATCAAAGATCTTCACGTTGAAATTGAAGGAAAAGAAATTTTAAAAGGGGTCAATCTGACTCTTAAAACAGGAGAAATTGCAGCTATCATGGGACCAAATGGTACCGGTAAGTCTACTCTTTCAGCTGCTATTATGGGGAACCCAAACTATGAAGTCACTAAAGGTGAAGTCTTGTTTGACGGTGTAAACATCCTTGAATTGGAAGTGGATGAGCGTGCGCGTATGGGACTTTTCCTTGCCATGCAATATCCGTCAGAAATTCCTGGGATTACCAATGCTGAGTTTCTTCGTGCAGCTATGAATGCTGGTAAAGAAGATGATGAGAAGATTTCAGTTCGTGAATTTATCACTAAGTTAGACGAAAAAATGGAATTGCTCAACATGAAAGAAGAAATGGCAGAGCGTTACCTCAACGAAGGTTTCTCAGGTGGTGAGAAAAAACGTAACGAAATTCTTCAACTCTTGATGTTGGAACCAACTTTTGCCCTCTTAGATGAGATTGACTCTGGTCTTGATATTGATGCCCTTAAAGTTGTCTCTAAAGGTGTGAATGCTATGCGTGGTGAAGGTTTTGGTGCTATGATCATTACTCACTATCAACGTCTTTTGAACTATATCACACCAGATGTGGTACACGTTATGATGGAAGGTCGTGTTGTTCTTTCTGGTGGTCCAGAATTGGCTGCACGCTTGGAACGTGAAGGATACGCGAAACTAGCTGAAGAACTTGGCTATGACTACAAGGAAGAATTGTAATTCCCTCGTATCTTTTAGGAGAAGTAAATGACTAAAGAAACTATTAAACTTTTTTCAGAAATGCACGCTGAACCAAGCTGGTTATCAGACCTCCGTAAAAAAGCTTTTGATAAGATTGAAAGTTTGGAATTGCCAGTCATTGAGCGTGTAAAATTTCAACGTTGGAATCTTGGTGATGGTACCATCACAGAAAGTGAACCATCAGCAAATGTTCCTGATTTCACTGCTTTAGATAATCACTTGAAATTGGTACAGGTTGGAACTCAAACTGTTTTCGAACAAATTCCAGTTGAGTTGGCTGAACAAGGAGTGGTCTTTACAGACTTCCATTCGGCTTTAGAAGAAATTCCAGAACTCGTAGAAGAATTTTTCATGTCATCAGTAAAATACGACGATGACAAATTGGCAGCCTACCACACAGCTTACTTTAATAGTGGCGCTGTTCTCTATATTCCAGACAATGTAGAAATCACAGAACCAATCGAAGGAATTTTCTACCAAGATAGTGATAGTGATGTGCCATTCAACAAGCATATTCTGATTATTGCTGGTAAAAACTCTAAAATCAGCTACCTCGAACGTTTAGAGTCACGCGGTGAAGGAAGTGCCAAAGCAACTGCAAATATCACAGTTGAAGTGATTGCACGTTCTGGTGCGCAAGTGAAATTTGCGGCTATTGACCGTCTAGGTGAAAACGTCACTGCCTACATTAGCCGTCGAGGTAAATTAGGCAACGATGCAAGTATTGACTGGGCAATCGGTGTCATGAACGAAGGGAACGTCGTTGCAGACTTTGATAGCGACTTGATTGGAAATGGTAGCCATGCAGACCTTAAGGTCGTAGCACTTTCAAGCGGTCGTCAGGTACAAGGGATTGATACTCGAGTAACTAACTATGGTTGCAACTCTATCGGAAATATACTCCAACATGGGGTTATCCTTGAAAAAGCAACTTTGACTTTCAATGGTATTGGCCACATTATTAAGGGTGCTAAGGGAGCAGATGCCCAACAAGAAAGCCGTGTTCTCATGCTTTCAGATCAGGCTCGTTCAGACGCCAACCCAATTCTTTTGATTGATGAAAATGATGTCACTGCAGGTCACGCGGCTTCTATTGGTCAAGTTGATCCAGAAGACATGTATTACCTCATGAGCCGTGGACTGGACAAAGCCACTGCAGAACGTTTGGTTGTTCGTGGATTCCTTGGATCAGTAATCGTTGAGATTCCAGTCAAAGAAGTTCGTGATGAAATGATTGCGACGATCGAAGAAAAATTGTCAAAACGCTAAGGGGAAGCCTATGTTAGATGAAGAAGTGATTCGCAAGGATTTTCCAATTTTAGATCAGATTGTTAATGACGAACCTCTGGTTTATTTGGATAATGCTGCGACGACACAAAAACCACTAGCTGTTCTGGAAGCCATTAACCGCTACTATGAGCAGGATAATGCCAATGTTCACCGGGGGGTTCATACTTTGGCAGAGCGTGCGACAGCATCTTATGAAGCTGCTCGTGAAACCATTCGCAAGTTCATCAACGCAGGTTCGACAAAGGAACTACTCTTTACCAGAGGAACAACGACTAGTCTCAACTGGGTGGCACGTTTCGCTGAGGAAATCTTGACTGAGGGAGATCAGGTCTTGATTTCAGTTATGGAACACCATTCCAATATTATTCCATGGCAGGAAGCTTGCCGAAAGACTGGGGCAGAGCTTGTTTATGTCTATCTCAAAGATGGAGCTCTGGATATGGATGACTTGCGTTCTAAATTGACTGACAAAGTTAAATTTGTTTCACTAGCTCACGCATCAAACGTTCTTGGTGTGGTCAATCCTATCAAAGAAATCACGCAAATGGCTCACCAAGTTGGAGCTATTATGGTGGTGGATGGTGCACAGTCTACACCACATATGAAGATTGATGTCCAGGACTTGGATGTGGACTTCTTTGCCTTTTCAGGTCACAAGATGGCTGGTCCGACTGGTATTGGTGTTCTTTACGGCAAAGAAAAGTATCTTGAGCAAATGTCTCCAGTAGAATTTGGCGGCGAGATGATTGATTTTGTCTACGAGCAATCTGCTAGTTGGAAGGAATTGCCTTGGAAATTCGAGGCTGGAACTCCCAATATGGTAGGAGCTATTGGACTTGCAGCTGCCGTGGATTATCTTGAAAAGATTGGTATGGATGCTATTGAAACCCATGAACAGGAATTGATTGCATACGTCTTTCCAAAATTGCAGGCAATTGAAGGTTTGACCATTTACGGTTCGCAAGATTTGTCACAACGTTCAGGTGTCGTTGCCTTTAACCTTGGCGATCTTCATCCTCATGACCTTGCAACTGCTCTGGATTATGAAGGAGTAGCAGTTCGTGCGGGTCACCATTGTGCGCAACCTTTGCTTCAATATTTGGATGTTCCAGCAACAGCTCGCGCTAGTTTTTATATCTACAACACCAAGGCTGATTGCGACAAGTTGGTAGATGCCCTACAAAAGACAAAGGAGTTTTTCAATGGCACTTTCTAAACTAGATAGCCTTTATATGGCAGTGGTAGCAGACCATTCGAAAAATCCACATCATCAAGGAAAGTTAGAAGATGCAGAGCAAATCAGTCTTAACAATCCAACCTGCGGGGATGTTATCAACCTCTCTGTCAAGTTTGATGCAGATGATCGTTTGGAAGATATCGCTTTTCTAAACTCTGGTTGTACCATCTCAACTGCCTCTGCTAGTATGATGACGGATGCAGTTTTAGGTAAGACCAAGCAAGAAATTTTAGAACTTGCGACCATTTTTTCTGAAATGGTTCAAGGTCAAAAGGATGAGCGTCAAGATCAACTTGGAGATGCAGCTTTCTTATCAGGAGTTGCCAAATTCCCTCAAAGAATCAAATGCGCAACCCTAGCTTGGAATGCCCTTAAAAAAACAATTGAAGACCAAGAAAATAAATAAGACAAGCTTTCTTTGTCTTATAAATCATTAGAAATAAAGAATGAAAGAAAGGATATTATGGCTGAAGAAAGAGTAGAACCAAAACCAATTGACCTTGGTGAATATAAATTTGGTTTCCATGACGATGTAGAGCCTGTCCTATCGACAGGAAAAGGATTGAATGAAGATGTCATTCGTGAACTATCAGCAGCTAAGGGAGAACCTGAGTGGATGTTGGAATTCCGTTTGAAATCTTATGAAACCTTCAAAAAAATGCCCATGCAAACTTGGGGAGCAGATTTGTCAGAGATTGACTTTGATGACTTGATCTACTACCAAAAACCATCTGATAAACCAGCCCGTTCTTGGGATGACGTTCCTGAAAAAATCAAAGAAACCTTTGAACGAATCGGGATTCCTGAAGCTGAGCGTGCCTATCTAGCTGGAGCTTCTGCCCAGTATGAGTCAGAAGTGGTTTACCATAACATGAAGGAAGAATTTGAGAAGTTAGGAATTATCTTTACAGATACAGATTCTGCCCTTAAGGAATACCCAGACTTGTTTAAGCAATATTTTGCGAAGTTAGTACCGCCGACAGATAACAAGTTGGCAGCCCTCAACTCAGCAGTATGGTCTGGTGGAACCTTCATCTATGTACCAAAAGGTGTCAAGGTAGATATTCCACTTCAAACCTACTTCCGTATCAATAATGAAAATACTGGACAGTTTGAACGTACTCTGATTATCGTTGATGAGGGAGCAAGTGTCCACTACGTAGAAGGATGTACAGCGCCAACTTATTCAAGCAACAGCTTGCACGCTGCTATTGTAGAAATCTTTGCTTTGGACGGAGCTTATATGCGTTATACGACTATTCAAAACTGGTCTGACAACGTTTATAACTTGGTAACCAAACGTGCTAAAGCTTTGAAAGATGCGACAGTTGAGTGGATTGATGGAAACTTGGGTGCTAAAACAACCATGAAATACCCATCTGTTTACCTAGATGGAGAAGGAGCGCGTGGTACGATGCTTTCGATTGCCTTTGCCAATGCAGGGCAACACCAAGATACGGGTGCTAAGATGATCCACAATGCTCCACATACGAGCTCCTCTATCGTCTCTAAATCAATCGCTAAAGGCGGTGGTAAGGTAGACTATCGTGGACAAGTGACTTTCAACAAGAACTCTAAGAAATCTGTTTCTCACATCGAGTGTGATACCATTATCATGGATGACTTATCAGCATCAGATACCATTCCATTTAATGAAATCCACAACTCACAAGTTGCTTTGGAGCACGAAGCCAAGGTATCTAAGATTTCAGAAGAACAACTCTATTACCTTATGAGTCGTGGCTTGTCAGAGACTGAAGCAACTGAGATGATTGTCATGGGATTTGTAGAGCCCTTCACCAAAGAACTTCCAATGGAGTATGCAGTTGAGCTGAATCGCTTGATTAGCTATGAAATGGAAGGGTCAGTTGGATAATCATTATAAATAAAAACTGAGCAAATATTACATTTGTTCAGTTTTTTAGATACAATTTTATAAATATTCACAAAATACATTATCTGTGGTAAAATAAAACAATTATTGTTAGTGGAGCTCAAGAATGAATATTTTTAGAACTAAAGACTTCAGTCTAAGTAAAACAGAAATGCATCGTCATTTGAAATTATGGGATTTAATTCTTTTAGGAATTGGAGCCATGGTGGGAACTGGTATTTTTACCATTACAGGAACAGCTGCAGCAACACTAGCAGGACCTGCTCTTGTGGTATCTATCGTGATTTCTGCGATCTGTGTGTCCTTTATGCTTCAATATACTCTTGAAACTTGGATAGCATTTGTATTAGCCTTAGTAATAGGAGTTATTACTTACTTTACTTATGGCTATAAAAACTCTACACTATCAAAAAATCAATAAAGAAAAAATCGCGATTTCTCGCGATTTTTTTATAATTTTTCATTTACAAATCGAACAAAACGATTCCACCATACTTTTAAGAAGAAGGCTTTCTCAACATTCTTTTCAGCGACCATTTCAAAGGTTGGTTTGTCAGTGGTGATATAACCTTGACCGACTAAGTCTTTGTCATCGTAAGTCAGATGTCCAACAACTGTACCTGCTTCTAGAGGAGCAACATGCTCAGTAGCATCAGGTGTGTATGTAACACTTGATTCCGCTCGACTACCAAGACGTTGAACAATTTTTATATCTTCTTTAGCGACTGCTGTAACCGTATCTTGCTTCCCGTCATAAACTGGAGATTTGCTATCTTGGTAGCTTTCTCCCTGTTTAACGATTGTTTGGAGAGCAAAATTAGATGAGATATAGTCCAGAAGAGCTGAAGTTGCTGTGAAACGAGCGTAAGGATTTGTATCTTGATTATCCGCATTAAGGACAACGGTAATGATACGCATTCCTTTTTCAACAGTCGTACCAACAAAAGAAGCACCTGCTTTATCAGTTGTTCCAGTCTTAAGACCATCAATACCACCACGGTAAGCAGGCATACCATCTAACATTGAGTTTGTAGAATGAATAGTCATTCCTGCAAAAGTGGAAGAAGGTTTCTTCGTGATTTCTAAAACCTGAGGATATTTGAGGATAAGATTACGAGCGACAACTGCAACATCATAGGCGCTCATCTTATTTTCGTCATCTTTCTTAGAACCAGGATAGATATTATTCCCAAGAGTTTCATTATTTAGACCAGTTGTATTTACGAGGGTGGCATCTTGAATTCCCCATTCAAGAAGTTTAGCCTTCATCATATCAACAAAGTCTTTTTCTGATCCAGCAACCTTTTCTGCCAACGCGATAGCTGCACTATTGGCACTAGATACCAATGTTGCTTCTAGCAACTCTTCAACAGTGTAGTTACGAGCTTCCATGGGAACGTTACTTGCTTCGGAGTTGGTTGTAAGCTGGTAGGGGTAATCTGAAATTTCCACTGGGGTAGAAAGAGTGATTTTGCCTTGCTCTAGAGCTTCATATACTAGGTAAACGGTAAGTAGTTTACTGATAGAGGCAATTTCAACCGGTTGTGTCGCATCTTTTTCATATAAAATCTTACCACTGTTAGCCTCAACAGCGATGGCATGTTTTGCTGCGACATCAAAATCCTGAGCAAAAACAGTAGTAGCAGAACCAAATGAAATAAGCGTGATTAATGTTAAAAATAATTTCTTCATAGTAACTTTATTCTATCATAAAGACAAAAAATATTCTTGTTTTTATAATGTAGGTTATCAATCTTTTTCGAAATATGGTAAAATAGGAAAAAGAGGAGGTGGCATATGTTTCGGAGAAATAAATTATTCTTCTGGACCACTGAGATATTATTAATAACCCTTATTTTCTACTTATGGCGAGAAATGGGTGCTATTATTACACCGTTTGTAAGTGTCGTAAATACAATCATGATTCCCTTCTTATTGGGTGGATTTCTCTACTACTTAACAAACCCAATTGTCATTTTTTTAGAGAAGGAATGTAAAATTAATCGAATCATTGGTATTTTGTTAACACTTTGTGTTCTCTTTGGAACCATAGTGATAGCTGTCGTCTATCTCTTGCCGATTTTAATTAATCAGTTGAGTAGCTTGATTAATTCTAGCCAAGATATCTATTCTCGAATCCAAGATTTAGTGATAGAATTATCGAAATATCCTACTTTCCAAGAGCTAGATATTCAACAAACAATCCAACAATTAAATCTTTCTTATGTCGATATTTTACAAAATATCTTAAATAGTGTGACAAATAGTGTGGGAAGTGTCCTTTCAGCTTTGGTAAGCACTGTTTTAATTATCATTATGACACCGGTTTTCTTGATTTATTTCCTTTTAGATGGTCATAAATTCTTACCGATGCTAGAAAGAACTATTTTAAAGCGAGACAAACTCAATATATCTGGTTTAATAACAAACTTGAATGAGACTATTTCCCGTTACATAAGTGGAGTATCAATCGATGCATTTATTATCGGGTGTTTGGCTTTTATCGGTTATAGTGTGATTGGCTTAAAATATGCTTTAGTTTTTGCTATTTTCTCAGGTTTAGCAAATTTGATTCCTTATGTTGGACCGAGTATTGGACTAATTCCGATGATTATTTCAAATCTGTTTACGGATCCTCAAAAGATGATTATAGCAGTTATCTATATGCTGATTATCCAACAAGTAGACGGGAATATCCTATACCCTCGTATTGTTGGTGGAGTCATGAAAGTTCATCCGATTACAATTCTCGTGCTATTATTGTTGTCAAGTAATATCTATGGTGTCGTAGGTATGATCGTTGCCGTTCCTACCTACTCAATTCTCAAAGAAATTTCCAAATTCCTAGTCCGACTTTATGAAAAACATAAAGAAGTACAAGAAGTGGGAGAAAAATAAAGATTTTAAAAAGAAACGGATTCATCTGTTTCTTTTTTTATCAATAAATCGACAACTTATAGTAAGAATAAGAATAATTAATAAAAACTTTGTAAAAGACTTGCAATTTAGCTAAAATTTGATAAAATAGTAAGGAAAGTTAGACTGTATTGCCTACTGTCTATCTATAAAATATATTTTATTGGAGGCTTTTACTCAAATGGCAAAAGAAAAATACGATCGTAGTAAACCACACGTTAACATTGGTACTATCGGACACGTTGACCACGGTAAAACTACCCTAACTGCAGCTATCACAACTGTTTTGGCACGTCGCTTGCCTTCAGCAGTTAACCAACCTAAAGACTATGCGTCTATCGATGCTGCTCCAGAAGAACGCGAACGCGGTATCACTATCAACACTGCGCACGTTGAGTACGAAACTGAAAAACGTCACTACGCTCACATCGACGCTCCAGGACACGCGGACTACGTTAAAAACATGATCACTGGTGCCGCTCAAATGGACGGAGCTATCCTTGTAGTAGCTTCAACTGACGGACCAATGCCACAAACTCGTGAGCACATCCTTCTTTCACGTCAGGTTGGTGTTAAACACCTTATCGTCTTCATGAACAAGATCGACTTGGTTGACGACGAAGAATTGCTTGAATTGGTTGAAATGGAAATCCGTGACCTTCTTTCAGAATACGACTTCCCAGGTGACGATCTTCCAGTTATCCAAGGTTCAGCTCTTAAAGCTCTTGAAGGTGACTCTAAATACGAAGACATCATCATGGAATTGATGAACACTGTTGATGAGTACATTCCAGAACCAGAACGTGACACTGACAAACCATTGCTTCTTCCAGTCGAGGACGTATTCTCAATCACTGGACGTGGTACAGTTGCTTCAGGACGTATCGACCGTGGTACTGTTCGTGTCAACGACGAAATCGAAATCGTTGGTATCAAAGAAGAAACTTCAAAAGCAGTTGTTACTGGTGTTGAAATGTTCCGTAAACAACTTGACGAAGGTCTTGCAGGAGATAACGTAGGTGTCCTTCTTCGTGGTGTTCAACGTGACGAAATCGAACGTGGACAAGTTATCGCTAAACCAGGTTCAATCAACCCACACACTAAATTCAAAGGTGAAGTTTACATCCTTACTAAAGAAGAAGGTGGACGTCACACTCCATTCTTCAACAACTACCGCCCACAATTCTACTTCCGTACTACTGACGTTACAGGTTCAATCGAACTTCCAGCAGGTACTGAAATGGTAATGCCAGGTGATAACGTGACAATCGACGTTGAGTTGATCCACCCAATCGCCGTAGAACAAGGTACTACATTCTCTATCCGTGAGGGTGGACGTACTGTTGGTTCAGGTATGGTTACAGAAATCGAAGCTTAATTCGATTTAGTTCCCAGAAGAACAATTATTTAAGTCAGACATTAAAAGAATCTTGCTATGCAAGGTTCTTTTTTTCTACTTATACAAAGACAAAATAAGACAGTATGGTAGTTGATTACGAATATAGAAACTTAATTAAATCATTATCTTATTTATTAACGAATGTATATCCTAGTTTTTCAGAATAAATTTTTATTAGGTTAAAAAGCTTTTCACAAATGCCTGTTTTTTTGATAGAATAGAAGGAAGAAAAAAAGAAATGAGTTCGTCATGTCAAAAGGATTTTTAGTCTCTTTAGAGGGGCCAGAGGGAGCTGGTAAAACGAGTGTGCTTGAAGCTATCCTTCCTTTGTTAGAAGAAAAGAATATTGAGTTTTTAACAACACGTGAGCCAGGTGGTGTTTTGATTGGTGAGAAGATTCGAGAAGTCATTTTAGATCCTAGTCATACTCAGATGGATCCAAAGACAGAGTTGCTTCTCTATATTGCAAGTCGTAGACAGCACCTAGTAGAGAAGGTCTTGCCAGCACTTGCAGCTGGAAAATTGGTCATCATGGATCGTTTTATTGATAGTTCAGTTGCTTATCAAGGCTTTGGTCGTGGTTTGGATATTGAAGCTATTGACTGGCTCAATCAATTTGCGACAGATGGTCTCAAGCCGGATTTGACACTTTATTTTGATATTGAAGTAGAAAAGGGGCTTGAAAGAATCGCAGCAAACAGCGATCGCGAAGTCAATCGTTTAGATTTGGAAGGTTTAGACCTGCACAGAAAAGTTCGTCAAGGCTATCTTTCTCTTCTTGAGAAAGAAGGTGAGCGTATTGTTAAAATCGATGCGAGTTTACCACTAAATCAAGTAGTTGAAAATACTAAACAAGTTTTATTTGACAGGATGGGGCTGACAGAATGAATCAAGAGCAATTAAAAGCTTGTCAACCCCAGCAATTTGACCGTTTTGTTCACATCTTAGAACAAGGACAGCTGAATCATGCCTATCTCTTTTCAGGGTATTTCGGAAGCATGGAGATGGCCTTATTTCTGTCTAAGAGTTTGTTCTGTACAGAAAAGCAGGGTGTCTTGCCTTGCGAGTCTTGCCGAAATTGTAAGTTGATTGATCAGGAAGAATTTCCTGATGTCACCATTATTCGTCCGATGAATCAAATCATTAAAACGGAAAGAATCCGAGAATTAGTTGGCCAGTTTTCTCAATCAGGAATCGAAAATCAACGTCAGGTTTTTATTATTGAACAAGCAGAAAAAATGCATGCCAATGCCGCCAATTCATTACTAAAGGTCATTGAAGAACCGCAAAGTGAAACCTATATTTTCTTTTTAACCAATGATCAAGAGCAGATGTTACCAACTATTCGAAGTCGGACACAGATTTTTCAATTTAAGAAACAAGTCGAAAGCCTTAGGAATCAACTTGAACAAGCAGGATTGGTCAAAAATAAAGCAAGGCTTTTAGCTGAGTTTAGTCAATCGCAAGCAGAAGCCGAAAAACTGACAAATCAAACAAGTTTTTGGACTCTACTTGAAGAAAGTGAACGATTCTATTCTTGGTTAGATGCTGGGAAAAAGGAATCTTATTTACAGGTTGCAAAATTAGCTAGTTTAGCAGATGACAAAGAAAAACAAGACCAAGTCTTTAGAATTTTAGAAGTTTTAGCAGGCCAAGAGATTCAAAAAAATGCAGCACGTACAATATTGCAAAACCTTCTCGAAGCCAGAAAAATGTGGAAAGCAAATGTGTCTTTCCAGAATTCTTTGGAATACCTAGTTTTACAATAAAATGAACATGAAAACAGAAAAAGAAAGGGCTGTTCATGAACAAGAAAGAATTATTTGATGCCTTAGATGATTTTTCTCAACAGTTGTTGGCAACCTTGGCAGATGTCGAAGCCATCAAAAAAAATCTCAAGAGTGTTGTAGAGGAGAATACAGCTCTTCGCTTAGAAAACGATAAACTGAGAGAGCGCTTGAATGAGGAAGAAGAAACAGCTCCAACTAAGACCAAGCATGTTAGAGAAAACGTGAGCCGAATCTATGACGACGGTTTTCATGTGTGTCGCGACTTTTATGGCCAACGTCGTGAACAAGATGCAGAATGTATGTTTTGTGATGAATTGTTGTTTAGGGAGTAAGCATGCAGATTCAAAAAAGTTTTAAAGGGCAGTCACCTTATGGTAAGTTATATCTTGTCGCAACGCCGATTGGGAATCTAGAAGATATGACCTTTCGTGCTATTCAGACTTTGAAAGAAGTGGATTGGATTGCTGCCGAGGATACTCGTAATACTGGTCTATTGCTGAAGCATTTCGACATTTCAACCAAACAAATCAGTTTTTATGAGCACAATGCCAAGGAAAAGATTCCTGATTTGATTGGTTTGTTGAAACAAGGTCAAAATATCGCTCAGGTTTCGGATGCAGGTCTACCTAGCATTTCTGACCCAGGTCATGATTTAGTCAAGGCGGCAATTGAAGAAGATATAGCAGTTGTCACAGTTCCAGGTGCTAGCGCAGGAATTTCTGCCTTGATTGCCAGTGGTTTAGCTCCACAACCCCACATTTTTTATGGATTTTTACCTCGAAAATCGGGACAACAAAAGCAATTTTTCGAATCAAAAAAAGAGTATCCTGAGACCCAGATTTTCTATGAATCTCCACATCGTGTGGTTGATACCCTAGAAAATATGCTAGAGGTCTACGGTGATCGTTCAGTTGTCTTAGTTCGAGAATTGACTAAGATTTTTGAAGAATACCAACGGGGGAAAATCACTGAGTTGCTTGAAAGTATCTCTGAAACACCGCTCAAGGGCGAGTGTCTTCTCATTGTAGAAGGTGCTAGTCAAGAAGTAGAAGATAAGGATGAAGAGGATTTATTCTCAGAAATACAAGAGCGCATCCAAGAAGGTGTTAAGAAAAATCAAGCCATTAAGGAAGTCGCTAAGATTTATCAGTGGAACAAAAGCCAGCTCTACGCAGCTTATCATGAATGGGAAGAGAATCAATCGGATGACTAAACAGGGAAGTTTGCCTTCTTCCCTTTTTTTGTTATACTAGTAAAAGAAAAATTAGAAAGATTTGTGGGTGTCAAACAGTCCGGTAGCTTGTTTTGATATGAACTTAGGTTCCACCCAAAGAGGTATTAGTGTCATGTCTCAATCTTATATTAATGTTATCGGTGCGGGTTTAGCAGGTTCGGAAGCAGCTTACCAAATCGCAGAGCGTGGTATTCCAGTTAAACTTTATGAAATGCGTGGTGTCAAATCAACACCTCAGCATAAAACAGATAATTTTGCAGAATTAGTGTGTTCCAACTCATTACGAGGGGATGCTCTTACAAATGCTGTCGGGCTCCTCAAGGAAGAAATGCGTCGTCTTGGTTCTGTGATTTTAGAATCAGCAGAAGCAACCCGTGTTCCTGCAGGTGGAGCCCTCGCAGTTGACCGTGATGGTTTCTCCCAAATGGTCACTGAAAAAATTGCCAATCACCCTTTGATTGAAGTGGTTCGTGATGAAATTACAGAATTGCCGACAGATGTTATTACAGTTGTCGCTACTGGTCCCTTGACTAGCGATGCCCTGGCTGAGAAAATTCATGCCCTTAATGACGGCGATGGCTTCTATTTCTATGACGCGGCAGCGCCTATTATAGACGTCAATACCATCGATATGAGCAAGGTCTATCTCAAGTCTCGGTATGACAAGGGAGAAGCTGCCTACCTCAATGCTCCGATGACCAAGCAAGAGTTTATGGATTTCCATGAAGCCTTGGTAAATGCAGAAGAAGCACCCCTTAGTTCTTTTGAAAAAGAGAAGTACTTTGAAGGCTGTATGCCAATTGAAGTTATGGCTAAACGTGGCATTAAAACCATGCTTTATGGCCCTATGAAACCAGTTGGTCTAGAATATCCAGAAGACTATAAGGGGCCTCGTGATGGTGACTTTAAAACACCGTATGCAGTTGTTCAGCTTCGTCAGGACAATGCGGCTGGAAGTCTTTATAACATCGTTGGTTTCCAAACTCACCTCAAATGGGGAGAGCAGAAGCGTGTCTTCCAAATGATTCCAGGTCTTGAAAATGCTGAGTTTGTCCGTTATGGTGTCATGCATCGTAATTCCTATATGGATTCGCCAAATCTTCTTGAACAGACATACCGTTCTAAGAAACAGCCAAATCTTTTCTTTGCTGGTCAGATGACAGGTGTGGAAGGATATGTTGAGTCGGCTGCTTCCGGATTAGTTGCTGGAATCAATGCTGCTCGTCTTTTCAAGGGAGAAAGCGAGGCTATTTTCCCAGAGACTACAGCTATCGGTAGTTTGGCTCATTATATCACCCATGCTGATAGCAAGCATTTCCAACCCATGAATGTCAACTTCGGGATTATCAAGGAGTTAGAAGGTGAGCGTATTCGTGATAAAAAGGCTCGTTATGAGAAAATTGCAGAACGTGCCTTGTCTGATTTAGAGAAATTTTTATCTGTCTAATTTTTTTGAAAGAATTGTTCATGATACTATAAAAATCCTTGAAATTGTGATAAAATAGGTAGGATGAAAAAAGGAGAGAGAAAATGGTAGAACCTAAGTATAAACGTATCTTAATCAAGCTATCTGGTGAAGCCCTTGCTGGCGAACGTGGTGTCGGTATTGATATCAAAACCGTCCAAAGTATGGCCCAAGAAATCAAGGAAGTTCACGAGCTAGGAATTGAAATCGCCTTGGTTATCGGTGGTGGAAACCTTTGGCGTGGAGAACCTGCAGCAGAAGCTGGTATGGATCGTGTTCAAGCGGATTATACTGGAATGCTTGGGACAGTCATGAATGCTCTTGTGATGGCAGATTCATTGCAACAAGCTGGTGTTGATACTCGCGTACAAACAGCTATTGCCATGCAACAAGTAGCAGAGCCTTATATTCGTGGACGTGCCCTTCGCCACCTTGAAAAAGGACGTATCGTTATCTTTGGCGCGGGAATTGGTTCACCTTACTTCTCTACAGATACAACAGCGGCTCTTCGTGCGGCTGAGATTGAAGCGGACGCTATTTTGATGGCTAAGAATGGTGTAGACGGTGTCTACAATGCGGATCCTAAGAAAGATAAAACGGCTGTTAAATTTGAAGAATTGACTCACCGTGATGTTATTAATAAAGGACTCCGTATCATGGATTCAACAGCTTCAACTCTATCTATGGATAACGATATTGACTTGGTAGTCTTTAATATGAACCAACCTGGCAATATCAAACGTGTTGTATTTGGCGAAAATATCGGAACAACTGTTTCAAACAATATCGAAGAAAAGGAATAAGAAAAATTATGGCTAACGCAATTGTAGAAAAAGCTAAAGAGAGAATGACTCAATCTCACCACTCACTTGCTCGTGAATTTGGTGGTATCCGTGCAGGTCGTGCAAATGCTAGCTTGCTTGACCGTATTACTGTTGAATACTATGGTGTCGAAACACCTCTTAACCAAATCGCTTCTATCACAATTCCTGAAGCGCGTGTCTTGTTGGTAACACCATTTGATAAATCTTCATTGAAGGATATCGAGCGTGCTTTGAACGCTTCAGATCTTGGTATTACACCAGCTAACGATGGTTCTGTTATTCGCTTGGTAATCCCAGCTCTTACAGAAGAAACTCGTCGCGACCTCGCTAAAGAAGTGAAAAAAGTTGGTGAAAATGCTAAAGTAGCGATCCGTAATATCCGTCGTGATGCTATGGATGAAGCTAAAAAACAAGAAAAAGCTAAAGAAATCACTGAAGATGAATTGAAGACTCTTGAAAAAGATATTCAAAAAGCGACAGACGATGCTGTTAAACACATCGACGACATGACTGCCAATAAAGAAAAAGAAATCTTGGAAGTCTAAGAAATAAACAGAAAAACTCAGTTGGCATTGCTGGCTGAGTTTTATTCGAAAGAAGGAAACATGAATACAAATCTTGCAAGTTTTATCGTTGGACTCATCATCGATGAAAATGACCGTTTTTACTTTGTCCAAAAGGATGGTCAAACATACGCTCTTGCCAAGGAAGAAGGTCAGCATACAGTTGGTGATACCGTTAAAGGTTTCGCCTACACAGATATGAAGCAAAAAATTCGCTTGACTACCCTAGAAGTGACTGCGACTCAGGATCAATTTGGTTGGGGAACTGTAACAGAAGTGCGTAAGGATTTGGGTGTTTTTGTTGATACAGGGCTTCCTGACAAGGAAATCGTTGTGTCACTTGATATCCTACCTGAACTAAAAGAGCTCTGGCCTAAGAAGGACGATAAACTTTATATTCGTCTAGAAGTAGACAAGAAAGATCGTATCTGGGGAGTTTTGGCTTATCAGGAAGACTTCCAACGTTTGGCACGTCCAGCATACAACAACATGCAAAATCAGAATTGGCCCGCAATCGTTTATCGTCTTAAGTTATCAGGCACTTTTGTCTATCTACCAGAAAACAACATGCTTGGATTTATTCATCCAAGTGAGCGCTATGCAGAGCCACGTTTGGGGCAAGTGTTAGATGTGCGTGTCATTGGTTTCCGTGAAGTTGACCGAACTCTTAATCTATCACTAAAACCTCGCTCTTTTGAGATGTTAGAAAATGATGCACAAATGATTCTGACTTACTTGGAAAGTAATGGTGGATTTATGACCTTAAATGACAAATCATCACCAGATGACATCAAGGCTACCTTTGGTATCTCAAAAGGTCAGTTTAAAAAAGCGCTTGGTGGTTTAATGAAAGCTGGAAAGATTAAACAAGACCAATTTGGTACAGAGTTAATTTAGGGAGGCTTATGCGAAAATCATTTTATACTTGGCTTATGACAGAGCGTAATCCTAAGAGTCATAGTCCCAAAGCAATTTTAGCGGATCTTGCCTTTGAGGAGTCAGCCTTCCCAAAACATACGGATGATTTCGATCAGGTGAGTCGATTTTTAGAAGAACATGCTAGTTTTTCCTTTAATATGGGAGACTTCGATCGCATCTGGCAGGAATATTTAGAACATTAAAAAGGCATAGGTGTTAGGTATAGCAATTTCTAATTGCCTTTGCTATAATAAAAAGAAATTAAAGAGTTAGAGAGGTTCTTTATTTGAAGGAACATTCAATAGACATTCAGTTAAGTCATCCAGATGACCTGTTTCATCTTTTTGGTTCCAATGAACGCCATCTTCGCTTGATGGAGGATGAGTTAGATGTTATCATCCATGCTCGTACAGAGATTGTACAAGTCTTGGGAGAGGAGTCTTCTTGTGAAGAAGCACGGCAAGTAATTCAAGCCTTGATGGTCTTGGTCAATCGTGGCATGACAGTAGGAACTCCGGATGTGGTGACAGCCATCAATATGGTTAGAAACAATGAAATCGATAAGTTTGTTGCCCTCTATGAAGAAGAGATTATCAAAGACAATACTGGTAAGCCGATACGTGTAAAGACACTGGGTCAAAAACTTTATGTAGATAGTGTTAAGAACCATGATGTGACCTTTGGAATTGGTCCAGCGGGTACAGGAAAAACTTTCCTAGCAGTGACCTTGGCTGTTACAGCCCTCAAACGTGGTCAAGTCAAGCGTATTATCCTGACTCGTCCAGCAGTAGAAGCTGGGGAAAGCTTAGGATTTCTACCAGGAGATTTGAAGGAAAAGGTAGACCCTTATCTTCGTCCAGTATACGATGCCTTATATCAGATCTTAGGGAAAGACCAAACAACTCGTCTCATGGAGAGAGAAATTATTGAGATTGCGCCTTTGGCCTATATGCGTGGACGCACCTTGGATGATGCCTTTGTCATTTTGGATGAAGCCCAAAATACAACTATCATGCAGATGAAGATGTTCTTGACACGTTTAGGATTCAATTCTAAAATGATTGTCAATGGGGATATTAGCCAGATTGACCTGCCGCGTAATGTTAAATCAGGTTTGATTGATGCCCAGGAAAAACTTAAGAACATTCACCAGATCGACTTTGTACACTTCTCAGCCAAGGATGTGGTTCGCCATCCAGTCGTTGCTCAGATTATCAGAGCCTATGAACCTCGACCTGTCAAAGCTGAAGAAAATCAAGAAGAAACAGAATAAAAAAAAGAGCAGTTGAAAAACTGCTCTTAATTTTTTGAATTTCTTATTAGACAAGTTCACTGATAGGTGTGAAGTCACGTTCTAAACCTTCAGCAACTGGTTGACTTGTGAGTTGACCTTGGTAAGTTGTTACACCTTCAAGCAAGCCTGCGTCTTCAAGGATTGCTTTCTTAAATCCTTTTCCTGCCAAGGCTTCGATATAAGGAAGGGTCACATTTGTAAGGGCGATAGTAGAAGTACGAGCAACTGCTCCAGGAATGTTAGCAACCGCATAGTGAAGGACACCGTGTTTCTCATATACAGGCTCATCATGGGTTGTCACACGGTCAGCTGTTGCAATAACACCACCTTGGTCTACAGCAACGTCTACGATGACAGAACCAGGACGCATTTGTTGAACCATGTCATCTGTCACTAATTTTGGAGCTTTGGCACCAGGAATCAATACTGCACCGATAACAACGTCTGCCTCACGCACACTTGCTTCGATATTAAATGGGTTAGACATGAGTGTTTGGATTTGGTGACCAAAGACATCTTCAAGTTCAGAGAGACGTTTAGCGCTGATATCAAGAATAGTTACTTGAGCTCCTAAACCAAGAGCGATACGTGCTGCGTGTGTACCAACGACACCACCACCGATAATGGTTACTTTTCCTTTTGGTACACCTGGGACACCACCTAAAAGAACTCCAGAACCACCAGCTTGTTTCGTCAAGAAGTGAGCTCCGATTTGGACAGCCATACGACCTGCAACCTCACTCATTGGAACCAATAGCGGAAGTTGACCTTCAGTATTGCGTACAGTTTCATAAGCAACACCAGTTGTTTTCGCTGCAAGCATAGCATCAGCTAATTCTGGGGCTGCTGCCATGTGCAAGTAGGTGAAGAGAAGTAAATCGTCATGCAAGAACTGGTACTCACTAGCAAGGGGCTCCTTGACTTTAACAACTAACTCTGCAGCCCATGCTTCAGCAGCAGTTGCGACAATCTCAGCTCCTTGCTTTTCATAGTCAGCATCAGCAAAGCCAGATCCAAGTCCCGCATTTGTTTCGATGAGGACACGGTGACCACGACCAACAAGACTCTGTACACCAGCAGGTGTCAAAGCAACACGATTTTCATTATTTTTAATTTCCTTTGGAATTCCAATTAACATAGAGTTTAGCTCCTTATTTAACATCTAGGTTCTTATACGAAATCATCACAGGAAGAACCCAGTCTTTTCTTGTGATGTTTTTATTTTATATGAAACCGCTATAAATTGCAAGAAAAACTTATTTCTCTACTTAAGATATGTCTTGACCAAAGAAGAATATTTTGCAAATAAGTAAGCAGTTGAAAAGTTTTTTCAGCTGTTTTTTCTTTCTCTTACGAATAAGATAAGAGAGGAGAAATTATGGAAGAACTTATTGAGAAAATCAAAGAATATAAAATCATTGTTATCTGTGCTAGTTTGGGCATGGTCTTAGGCGGATTTTTCTTCCTAAAGCCAGTCGCTCAAACACCGGCTAAGGAAAGCAATTTGCAAACAGAAGTTACAACTGTTTCAAAGGATGAAAAGGAAGATAAAAATCAGAAGGAAGAAGTGGTGGAGCAAGATCTGATTACTGTCGATGTCAAAGGTGCTGTCAAATCACCAGGAATCTATGATTTGCCAGTTGGAAGTCGGATCAACGATGCTGTCCAAAAAGCTGGTGGACTTACAGATAATGCTGATAGTAAGTCTATCAATCTTGCCCAGAGAATTAGTGACGAAGCACTTGTTTATGTTCCAACTAAGGAAGAAGCTACCAGTCAAGAGGCGCATTCAAATGCTTCCAACACCAAAGAAAATAAGAAAGTCAATCTTAATAAAGCCAGTTTAGAAGAACTTAAACAAGTCAAGGGGTTGGGAGCCAAACGTGCTCAGGATATCATCGACCATCGTGAGTCCAACGGTAATTTTAAGTCAGTTGATGAGCTCAAAAAGGTTTCTGGTATTGGTGCGAAAACGATAGAAAAGTTAAAAGAGTATGTCACAGTGGATTAGTCGATTTCCCATCCCAAAAATCTATCTCAGTTTTCTTTTATTATGGCTCTACTATGCTATTTTTTCAGCAAGCTTTTTAGCACTTTTGGGCTTTGTCTTTTTACTGCTTTGTCTCTTTTTTCAATTTCCATGGAAGACTGTGGTCAAGGTTCTCTTTGTTTGTGGTCTTTTTGGAAGCTGGTTTATATTTCAAAAATGGCAACAAGAAGAAGCGAGTCAACATCTTGTTGACTCCGTTAATACGGTACGAATCTTGCCTGATACTATCAAGGTCAATGGAGATAGTTTATCCTTTCGTGGGAAGTCTGATGGCAGACTCTTTCAGGTCTATTATAAATTCCAGTCAGAGGCTGAAAAGGAAAGGTTTAAAGAGTTATCTGAACTGCATGAGATAGTAGTAAAAGGAAAGCTAGCTATTCCTCAAGGAGCAAATAATTTTGCGGGATTTGATTATCGAAACTATCTCAAAACACAGGGGATTTATCAGACCTTAACTATATCGGAAATTATCGAATTAAAGAAAGCATCCAGCTGGGATATAGGAGAAAATCTATCCAGCTTGCGAAGAAAAGCAGTTGTCTGGATAAAAAGGAATTTTCCTGACCCCATGCGCAATTATATGACGGGACTCTTATTAGGGCACTTGGACACAGATTTTGAGGAAATGAATGAACTTTATTCCAGTCTAGGAATTATTCACCTTTTTGCTTTGTCAGGGATGCAGGTTGGTTTCTTCATGAATGCTTTTAAAAAATCACTCTTACGATTGGGTTTGACGCAAGAGAAGTTCAAATGGCTTGCCTATCCCTTTTCTTTGGTCTATGCAGGTTTGACAGGGTTCTCAGCTTCTGTTATTCGTAGTCTCTTACAAAAACTTTTGGCTCAACATGGCTTCAAGGGGCTGGATAATTTTGCTCTGACAGTCCTTGTCTTGTTTATCGTGATGCCGAATTTCTTTCTAACTGCTGGAGGGGTGCTCTCCTGTGCCTATGCCTTTATCTTGACCATGACTGGCGAGGAAGTAGCAGGGATAAAAGCTCTGGTGAGAGAAAGTTTCATTATTTCCTTAGGAATTCTGCCAATTTTATCATTCTATTTTTCTGAATTTCAACCTTGGTCCATACTCTTAACCTTTGTCTTTTCTTTTTTATTTGATATGGTCTTGCTACCCCTTTTATCAATACTCTTCTGTCTTTCATGGATATATCCTATTACCCAGTTTAACTTTCTCTTTGAATGGCTAGAAAACATCATACGCTATGTATCTCAGCTATCTACTAGGCCCTTTGTTTTTGGTCAACCTAATCTCTGGGTTTTGGTATGTCTATTAGTCTCTTTGGCGCTGATTTATGATTATCGTAAAAATTTGAAGAAAGCACCTTTGCTTATCCTATTTATCGTTTACCTTTTCTTAGTAACCAAACATCCACTGGAAAATGAAATCACAGTCCTAGACATGGAGCAGGGGCGAAGCATTTTCCTAAGAGACATGACAGGAAAGACAATATTACTGGATGTCGGTGAAAAGTTAGCAGTTGAGAAAAAAGAAGCTTGGCAGGAGAAAGTCACCTCGAGCGTTGCCAAACGGAGTTTAATTCCCTATCTGAAAAGTAGAGGAGTGGCAAAGATTGATCAGCTTGTTTTAACGGATAGTGAACCTAAGCAACTAGACCATCTACTAGAAATTAGTAAAGCCTTCAATCTTGGAGAGATTCTAGTAACTGAAGAAACTCTATCTAAAAGAGAATTTATGGATAAATTAGAGGAAAGTAACTTGAAAGTACGTCCTATTAAAACAGGAGAGCAGTTAGTTATTTTTGGGAGTAGTTTAGAAGTAATCAAAAATCAAAACAGGAATAGTAAAGCCTCAATAGCAATGTATGGCAAGCTACTAAATCAAACTTTTCTAGTCACTGGAAATATAGAGGAGAAGTTCTTAAACAAGTCTTATCCAAAAATCCAAGCAGATGTAGTGCTAACTCATCAGCAAGCATCGAAGAAAAAGACAGATGTCGAAGTCTTCGAAATCTTTCAGCCTAAAATCACTGTCATGTCGGTAGACAAGAAGAAAAAATTTAAAGAAAAAAATGGGGTGAATAACCAAGAATTTGGGAATTCGATTTACAAAACGGATCAAAAGGGGGCCATTCGTTTTAAAGGTTGGGGTGCTTGGCAAATAGAAACAGTTCGCTGAGCTTAGCTTTTCAAGAAAATTAAAATTGTCTAAACAATCAATCAAAACTTGATTTTAGAACCTTTTTGCTATAAAATGGTAAAGATTAGTGTCAAACTTTTATATTGCAAATAGGAGAAAACATGACAAAAACTTTGAAACGTCCTGAGGTTCTATCACCTGCAGGAACACTTGAAAAACTAAAAGTAGCTGTTCAATATGGAGCAGATGCTGTCTTTATCGGTGGTCAGGCCTATGGTCTTCGTAGCCGTGCAGGGAACTTTACTTTCGAACAAATGGAAGAAGGAGTACAGTTCGCGGCTAAGTATGGAGCTAAGGTATATGTGGCTGCTAATATGGTTATGCACGAGGGAAATGAAGAAGGTGCTGGAGAATGGTTCCGTAAACTACGTGATATTGGTATTGCAGCGGTTATCGTATCAGATCCAGCCTTGATCATGATTGCAGCAACAGAAGCACCAGGACTTGAAATCCACCTTTCAACACAAGCAAGTGCGACTAACTACGAAACCCTAGAATTCTGGAAAGAACTTGGCTTGACTCGTGTCGTTTTGGCGCGTGAGGTTTCTATGGAAGAATTGGCAGAGATTCGCAAACGTACAGATGTTGAGATTGAAGCCTTCGTCCATGGAGCTATGTGTATCTCATACTCTGGTCGTTGTACCCTTTCTAACCACATGAGTATGCGCGATGCCAACCGTGGGGGATGTTCACAATCTTGCCGTTGGAAATATGACCTTTACGATATGCCCTTCGGTAAGGAACGTAAGAGTCTCAAGGGAGAAATTCCTGAAGAATTCTCTATGTCTGCGGTTGATATGTCTATGATTGACCATATCCCAGATATGATTGAAAATGGTGTGGACAGTCTTAAGATTGAGGGCCGTATGAAGTCTATCCACTATGTTTCAACAGTAACAAACTGTTACAAGGCAGCTGTTGATGCCTATCTTGAGAGCCCTGAAAAGTTTGAAGCTATTAAGCAAGACTTGATTGATGAAATGTGGAAGGTTGCCCAACGTGAGTTGGCTACAGGTTTCTACTACGGAACACCATCTGAAAATGAGCAACTTTTCGGAGCTCGTCGTAAGATTCCAGAATACAAGTTTGTTGCTGAAGTAGTAGCTTATGATGATGCTACTCAGACAGCAACCATTCGTCAACGTAACGTTATCAACGAAGGCGACCAAGTTGAGTTCTACGGACCAGGCTTCCGTCATTTTGAAACTTTTATCGAAGATCTTCACGATGCCAAAGGAAATAAAATCGATCGCGCCCCAAATCCAATGGAACTTTTGACTATCAAGGTTCCTCAACCTGTTCAAGCAGGGGACATGGTACGTGCTTTGAAAGAAGGCCTGATCAATCTCTATAAAGAAGATGGAACAAGCGTCACAGTTCGTGCCTAGATAAGGAAAAAGAATGGTTCAAGCTCAGGGCTTACTAGTAGATCATGAAAGCAGATGTGTTCATTACCATAGTGATAAGGATATCGTAGCACTTCAGTGCTATGAGTGTCAGAAATACTATGCCTGTTATCAGTGTCATAATGAACTGGAGTCGCACTTATTTTCTCCCTATCCTTTAAATCTGAAAGAGGATAGACCTATCTTATGTGGATCCTGTGGGAAAACACTAACGTATGAAGAGTATACAGAGACGGGCACTTGTCCATTTTGTAATGCTGCATTTAATCCAGCTTGTCAAAATCATTACTCAATTTATTTCAGATAAGAACTGACAAATCCGAGTTGTAAAACTCGGTTTTTTGTTTTCAGAAAACAAAGAAAGATAGTGAAAGTAGTATGAAAAGACAATAAAATTTTCTATATAATTGTCTTGAAAATCCTAAAATTAGAAATAAATGATTCGAAACGCTTTCAATACTAGTAAAAAGTTGACAAAAGCAAATTTTAGGACTAAACTAGGGAGGTAAATTTAATTTAAAAAAGGAGAATTCGTCATGAATTTAACATTTTTCGGACTTTGTCTTGCCTGTATGGGTGTATCTATTGCTGAAGGATTGATTATGAGTAATCTCTTCAAGTCTGCCGCTCGTCAACCTGAAATTATTGACCAATTACGCAGCCTTTTAATTCTTGGTGTTGCCTTTGTAGAAGGTACCTTCTTTGTAACCCTAGCGATGGCATTTGTCATTAAATAGACAACTCTATTTAGAAATGGAGGTGTCAAACCATGGAAGAAAGTTTGAATCCAACCGTTAATATTGGACCAATATCCTTTGATTTGACCCTGCTTGCCATGTCTCTTGTAACTGTTTTGATGGTTTTTGCCTTTGTCTATTGGGCAAGTCGTAAAATGACCATCCGTCCCAAGGGCAAACAAAATGCTCTTGAGATGATTTATGACTTTGTGGTTAGTTTTGCAAAACCAAACATTGGAGATTCATACATCAAGGATTATTCCTTGTTCCTATTTTCTCTATTCTTGTTTATCTTGGTTGCCAATAATATTGGTTTAATGGCAAAAGTACAAACAACAAACGGTTATAACTTGTGGACTTCTCCAACAGCCAACCTTGGATACGATTTATCCCTCTCATTATTGATCACTTTGATCGCTCATGTAGAAGGAGTTCGTCGTAGAGGCGTGAAAGAATATTTGAGAGCATTTGTTACACCTGGCTTTATGACTCCGATGAACATTTTAGAAGAGTTCACCAATTTTGCCTCTTTGGCGATTCGGATTTACGGAAATATCTTTGCCGGAGAGGTCTTAGCGGGATTGCTATTGGCCTTGTCACAACATGCCTTGTATTGGTATCCTTTTGCCTTTATTGCAAACATGTTATGGACAGCATTTTCGATTTTCATTTCATGTATTCAAGCTTATGTATTTACCATGTTGTCATCTATGTACATTGGTAAAAAAATAAATGAAGGGGAAGAGTAAGTAGAGGAGGATTAGAAGATGGATTTAACTATTAGTACCATTATTGGTGACTTTATTCTGATCGCTGGTTCCTTCCTTTTATTGATCTTTTTAGTGAAGAAATATGCTTGGGGAAATATTACCAGTGTCTTAGATGAACGCGCTGAAAAGATTTCTTCAGATATTGATGGTGCCGAGGAAGCCCGTAAAAAGGCAGAGGAACTTGCTAGCAAACGCGAAGCTGAGTTAGCAGGTAGCCGTACCGAAGCTAAAACGATTATCGAGAATGCAAAGGAAACAGCTGAGAAAAGTAAAGCTGATATTTTGGCCGAAGCTAAACTTGAAGCAGGGCGCTTAAAAGAAAAAGCCAACCAAGAAATTGCTCAAAATAAAGCTGAAGCTTTACAAAGTGTTAAGGGAGATGTGGCAGACTTGACAATCAGTCTAGCTGGAAAAATTATCTCTCAAAACCTTGACGGTCAGGCCCATAAAGAACTCATTGATCAGTATATCGATCAGCTAGGAGAAGCTTAATGGACAAAAAGACTCTAAAGGTAATTGAAAAATACAGCATGCCTTTTGTCCAATTGGTGATTGAAAAAGGAGAAGAAGACTCTATTTTTTCAGACTTGTCTCAAATCAAGCAAGTAGCTGAAGAAACAGGCTTACCTTCTTTTTTAGCTCAGGTGGCAGTAGATGAGTCGGATAAAGAAAAAACGGTTCGTTTTTTCCAGGACTCTGTGTCACCTTTAGTGCAAAACTTTATCGAGGTTCTACTTTACAATCACAGATCAAACCTGTTTTATGATGTGATTGTAGATTGCTTGAATCGTCTTGAAAAAGAAACCAATCGTTTTGAAGTGACTATTTTGTCTGCACATCCTTTGACTGACGAACAGAAAGAACGACTAATTCCTCTCATCGAGAAAAAGATGTCTCTAAAAGTTCGTAGCATTAAGGAAAAAATTGACGATAGTTTAATCGGTGGTTTTGTTATTTTTGCCAATCACAAGACAATTGATGTGAGTATTAAACAACAACTTAAAGTTGTTAAGGAAAATTTGAAATAGAAAGTGGTGTTCTTTTGGCAATTAACGCACAAGAAATCAGCGCTTTAATTAAGCAACAAATTGAAAATTTCAAACCCAATTTTGATGTGACTGAAACAGGTGTTGTAACCTATATTGGTGACGGGATTGCGCGTGCTCATGGTCTTGAAAATGCCATGAGTGGTGAGCTGTTGATTTTTGAAAACGGCTCTTATGGTATGGCGCAAAACTTGGAATCAACAGATGTCGGTATTATCATTCTTGGAGACTTTACAGATATCCGTGAAGGCGATACAATTCGTCGTACAGGGAAAATCATGGAAGTTCCAGTTGGTGATAGCTTGATTGGACGTGTAGTCGATCCCCTTGGTCGTCCTGTAGACGGTTTGGGACCGATTAATACAGACAAGACTCGTCCAGTTGAAGCACCAGCTCCTGGTGTTATGCAACGTAAGTCTGTCTCAGAACCATTGCAAACAGGTTTGAAAGCTATTGACGCCCTTGTTCCAATCGGTCGTGGCCAACGTGAGTTGATCATTGGTGACCGTCAAACAGGGAAGACAACTATCGCTATTGACGCTATCTTGAACCAAAAAGGTCAAGATATGATTTGTATCTATGTAGCGATTGGACAAAAAGAATCAACAGTTCGTACACAAGTAGAAACACTTCGTCAGTACGGTGCCTTAGATTACACAATCGTTGTGACAGCCTCAGCTTCACAACCTTCTCCATTGCTCTTCCTTGCTCCTTATGCAGGGGTTGCTATGGCAGAAGAATTCATGTACCAAGGGAAGCATGTCTTGATTGTTTATGATGACCTATCTAAACAAGCGGTAGCTTATCGTGAACTTTCTCTCTTGCTCCGCCGTCCACCAGGTCGTGAGGCCTTCCCAGGGGATGTCTTCTACCTTCACAGCCGTCTACTTGAGCGTTCTGCTAAAGTTTCAGATGAGCTTGGCGGTGGATCTATCACGGCTCTTCCATTTATCGAGACCCAAGCAGGAGATATCTCAGCTTATATCGCCACAAACGTAATCTCTATTACGGATGGACAAATCTTCTTAAGTGATAGTCTCTTTAATGCGGGTATTCGTCCAGCTATTGATGCGGGTTCTTCTGTATCTCGTGTCGGTGGTTCTGCTCAGATTAAAGCCATGAAGAAGGTTGCTGGTACTCTTCGTATCGACCTTGCTTCATACCGAGAGTTGGAAGCCTTTACTAAATTTGGTTCAGACTTGGATGCTGCTACTCAGGCTAAATTGAACCGTGGTCGTCGTACTGTAGAAGTATTGAAACAACCAGTTCATAAACCACTACCTGTTGAGAAACAAGTAACCATTCTGTATGCCTTGACTCATGGATTCTTGGATACTATATCAGTTGATGATATTGTTCGTTTTGAGGAAGAATTCCATGCCTTCTTTGATGCGCAACATCCAGAGATTTTGGAAACTATTCGTGAAACAAAAGACTTGCCAGAAGAAGCAGTCTTGGATGCTGCGATTACTGAGTTTCTCAACCAATCCAGCTTCCAATAAGAATAGAGGTGTCAGATGGCAGTATCTCTAAATGATATTAAAACAAAAATCGCCTCAACGAAAAATACTAGTCAAATTACTAACGCCATGCAGATGGTTTCTGCAGCTAAGTTAGGTCGTTCTGAAGAAGCTGCACGCAACTTCCAGATTTATGCTCAAAAAGTCCGTAAACTCCTTACAGACATCCTTCACGGAGATGGTGCTGGCGGATCAACAAATCCAATGTTGATTAGTCGCCCTGTCAAAAAAACAGGCTATATCGTCATTACATCTGACCGTGGTCTTGTTGGAGGATATAACTCTTCAATCTTAAAGGCTGTCATGGAACTTCAACAAGAATACCATCCTTCAGGTGATGATTTTGAAGTCATCTGTATCGGTGGGATGGGAGCAGACTTCTTTAAAGCTCGTGGTATTCAGCCAATTTATGAATTGCGTGGTCTAGCCAGTCAACCAAGCTTCGATGAAGTTCGCAAGATTATTTCAAAAACCATTGAAATGTATCAAAATGAACTTTTCGATGAGCTCTATGTTTGCTACAACCACCACGTGAATACACTGACAAGTCAAATGCGTGTGGAGCAGATGCTTCCAATTGTCGACTTGGACCCAAATGAAGCAGATGATAACTACAGCTTGACATTTGAGCTTGAAACAAGTCGTGAAGAAATCTTGGATCAACTATTGCCACAGTTTGCAGAAAGTATGATTTACGGTGCTATAATTGATGCGAAGACAGCTGAAAATGCGGCAGGGATGACGGCTATGCAAACAGCTACAGATAATGCTAAAAAAGTTATCAATGATTTGACTATCCAGTATAACCGTGCCAGACAGGCGGCGATTACACAAGAAATTACAGAAATCGTAGCAGGAGCTAGTGCTTTAGAATAGGTTCTAGTCCAGCTCGTATGAAAATGAACTTATACTCAATGAAAATCAAAGAGCAAACTAGGAAGCTAGCCGCAGGCTGTACTTGAGTACGGTAAGGCGACGCTGACGTGGTTTGAATTAGATTTTCGAAGAGTATTAGGACCTAGTTGAGCTAGGAACCGACAGTATCTTATACAGAATAGGAGAAGTAGATGAGTTCAGGTAAAATTGCTCAGGTTATCGGTCCCGTTGTAGACGTCATGTTTGCAGCAGGTGAGAAACTACCAGAGATTAATAATGCACTTGTCGTCTACAAAAATGACGAAAGAAAAACAAAAATCGTCCTTGAAGTAGCCTTGGAGTTGGGAGATGGTATGATTCGTACTATCGCTATGGAATCAACTGATGGCTTGACCCGTGGTTTGGAAGTATTGGACACAGGCCGTCCAATCTCAGTACCAGTTGGGAAAGAAACTCTAGGACGTGTCTTCAACGTTTTGGGAGATACCATTGACTTGGAAGCTCCTTTTGGTGAAGATGCAGAGCGTCAGCCAATTCATAAAAAAGCACCAACTTTTGATGAATTGTCTACCTCTTCAGAAATTCTAGAAACAGGGATCAAGGTTATCGACCTTCTTGCCCCTTACCTTAAAGGTGGTAAGGTCGGACTCTTCGGTGGTGCCGGAGTTGGTAAGACCGTATTGATCCAAGAATTGATTCACAACATTGCCCAAGAACACGGTGGTATCTCAGTATTTACTGGTGTTGGGGAACGTACTCGTGAAGGGAATGACCTTTACTGGGAAATGAAAGAATCAGGCGTTATCGAAAAAACAGCCATGGTATTTGGTCAGATGAATGAGCCACCAGGAGCACGTATGCGTGTTGCTCTTACTGGTTTGACAATCGCTGAATACTTCCGTGATGTAGAAGGTCAAGACGTTCTTCTCTTCATTGACAACATTTTCCGTTTCACACAAGCTGGTTCAGAAGTATCTGCCCTTTTGGGGCGTATGCCTTCAGCCGTTGGTTATCAACCAACCCTCGCAACAGAAATGGGTCAATTGCAAGAACGTATCACGTCAACTAAGAAGGGTTCTGTAACCTCTATCCAGGCTATCTATGTGCCAGCGGATGACTATACTGACCCAGCGCCAGCAACAGCCTTCGCTCACTTGGACTCAACAACTAACTTGGAACGTAAATTGGTTCAATTGGGGATTTACCCTGCCGTTGACCCTCTTGCTTCAAGCTCACGTGCCTTGGCACCTGAAATTGTTGGAGAAGAGCACTATGCAGTAGCTGCTGAAGTGAAGCGTGTTCTTCAACGCTACCATGAGTTGCAAGATATCATCGCCATCCTTGGTATGGATGAACTTTCTGATGAAGAAAAGACTTTGGTTGCTCGTGCACGCCGTATTCAGTTCTTCTTGTCACAAAACTTCAACGTTGCAGAACAATTTACTGGTCAACCAGGATCTTATGTTCCAGTAGCTGAAACTGTTCGTGGCTTCAAGGAGATTCTTGACGGTAAATACGATCATTTGCCAGAAGATGCCTTCCGTGGAGTAGGTTCAATCGAAGATGTTATTGCTAAGGCTGAAAAAATGGGATTTTAAGAGGTGATCTATGGCACATTTAACTGTCCAGATCGTGACACCAGATGGCCTCGTCTATGATCACCATGCCAGCTTTGTATCGGTACGAACTCTGGATGGTGAGATGGGGATCTTGCCACGACATGAAAATATGATTGCGGTTCTAGCAGTTGATGAAGTTAAGGTTAAACGCATCGATGATGATACTCATGTGAACTGGATTGCAGTAAACGGAGGAATCATTGAGATTGCTAATAATGTCATTACCATTATTGCTGACTCAGCTGAACGTGCGCGCGATATTGATGTTAGTCGTGCAGAACGTGCTAAACTTCGTGCAGAACGTGAAATCGAAGAAGCACAAGACAAACACTTAATCGATCAAGAGCGCCGTGCTAAAATTGCATTGCAACGTGCTATTAACCGTATTAATGTCGGAAATAAATTATAAAATAAAAAATGAACTTGTTAAATCAAGTTCATTTTTTTATGTCCTATTTATTGAAACTTATGCAGACTGCTTCAGGAACATGAAATTCATTAGAGATTTCTGCCAGTCTACCAGTTTCAGGATTGCGCTTAAAGACTGTCGCGTTATCAGAATCCTGGTGAACAGCGATAAGGAATTCTTGGTCAGGTGACAAATCAAAATCACGTGGATTTTTCCCATTGGTTGGAACAATCTCTAATAATTCCAAGCTTCCATCTGCTAAAATGCTATAAACAGAGATAGAATCATGGCCTCGGTTAGAAGCGTAGAGGAATTTGCCATCTTTAGAAAGACGAATAGCTGCAGTACCATTAAAGCCACTATAGTCATCTGGTAAGGTTGAAATGACCTGCATTTGTTCAAATTCTCCGACTCCATCGTAAATCAATACTTCAATCGTACTGTTGAGTTCACAGATGAGATAAGCAATCTTGTAGTGGTGGTGGAAAACAAGGTGACGAGCACCAGCGCCAGGATTACAATTATAAGTTGCTAGTTTGGTCAACTTTCCTTCTAGATTGACATCATAGGTAATGACCTCGTCAGTACCTAAGTCACAAGTTACCAAATATTGGTCTGGTGTTAAATCGGTGTAGTGTACGTGGGGAGAAGTTTGGTTTTCATGTGGACCATGGCCAGTGTGTTGAACTTTGTCTGCCAATTCAAGACAGCCATCTTCTTTACGTTTATAGACTAGAACTTGACCTTTATGATAGTTAGCGCCATAGACTAGACTCCGTGTCTCATCGACTGCAACGTAGCAGTGAGGAGCACCTTCTTCAACGACGTGATTCAGGAGGGCACCATCAGTTCTGTATGCTGCGATTCCACCTTTGTCATCATGGCTTCCGACAGTATAGAGATGCTGATGCTGATCAAAGGCTAAGTAGGTTGGACTTGGCTCGGTTGCAAATAGTTCTAGATTTGAGAGTTTGCCAGTCTCAGTATCAAAATCAGCCTTGTAAATCCCTTGAGAAATACGTCGTGTATAGGTTCCAAAATATACTATTTCTTTCATATTCATACCTCTAGAAAAAGATAATTCAATTATAACATAAAAAGGCCTGCTTGATGAAAAATCTAAGTCAGTCAAACAGCTCTTCCCTTGTCAAGAAGACAAATTTATCCCTTGCTAAAAGACTATAAAATACCCTTATTTTTATTAAAACATGGTATAATGTTAGGACAAAGGAAAGGAAGAAAAAATGGAACAAAAAGAGAAACACTTTACCTTATCTTGGTTTTTTAAATGGTTTTTAGACAATAAAGCGATCACTGTTTTTTTGGTGACCTTGTTATTAGGTCTCAATATTTTTATTCTCAGTAAAATTAGCTTTTTATTTTTCCCAGTTATAGACTTTTTATCAGTAGTAATGTTGCCGGTTATCTTATCGGGTCTACTTTTTTACCTCTTAAATCCACTAGTAGATCTGATGGAGAAGTACAAGATTAACCGTGTCTTAGCCATTAGTATTATCTTTATCATTATTGCCATACTCTTGATTATTGGACTAGCCGTTGCAATTCCAAACCTTCAACGTCAAGTAGTAATTTTTGCGCAAAATGTCCCAAGTTATCTCGAGGATGCTGATAGAGTCATTAATGACCTTGTAACCAAGCGTTTGCCAGATGACTTTAGACCCCAACTGGAGCAAGTTTTAGCTAATTTTTCAACACAAGCAACTGCTTGGGCAAGTAATATTTCTTCTAAGGCTGTTAACTGGGTGAGTGCTCTTATCAGTGGAACGTCACAGGTCATTGTCGCTCTGATCATCATGCCATTTATGCTCTTTTATCTCCTTCGAGATGGAAAAGGACTTAGAGACTATATTACTCAATTCTTACCAAATAAATTGAGAGAACCAGTTGGTAAGGTTCTTTCAGAAGTCAATCAACAACTTTCCAATTATGTTCGAGGGCAAATTACAGTGGCTGTAATCGTCGCCATCATGTTTATTATCTTATTCAAGATTATTGGACTTCGTTATGCTGTTACTTTAGGTATTACAGCCGGTATTCTCAATTTAGTTCCTTATCTAGGTAGTTTTCTTGCAATGATTCCAGCCCTTGTTTTGGGTTTGATTGCTGGTCCTGTTATGCTCTTAAAAGTTATTATCGTTTTCATTGTAGAGCAAACTATTGAAGGACGTTTTGTTTCTCCACTGATTTTAGGTAGCCAATTAAATATTCACCCAATTACGATTCTTTTTGTACTGTTAACTTCAGGTTCTATGTTCGGTATTTGGGGTGTATTGCTAGGTATTCCAATCTACGCTTCTGCAAAAGTAGTTATCTCAGAAATTTTTGATTGGTATAAAGGAGTTAGTGGACTTTATGAGCCAGTAGAGGAGACTGAAGGTGAACAATAGTCAACAAATGCTCGAAGCTTTGGAGCAACAAGATCTATCAAAAGCAGAATCTTTTTTCCAAAAAGCTTTAGAAGAAGATTCAGATGAAGTGCTTTTTGAACTTGCTGCTTATTTGGAAGGGATTGGTTTTTTCCCACAAGCAGCACAAATCTATGAGAAATTAGCACCGAAATTCCCAGAAGTCTACATCAATTTAGCTGCTATTGCTGGTGAAGATGGACTTATCGAAGAAGCTTTTGATTACTTAGAGAATATTGGTCCGGAGAGTGAATGGTACGTATCTGCTCTTGCCTTAAAAGCAGATTTATATCAGATGGAAGGATTGACAGATGTTGCGCGTGAGAAGCTCTTAGAAGCTCGTAGCTACTCTGATGACCCTCTCCTGATATTTGGACTAGCTGAACTAGATAGTGAGCTAGGAAACGATTTAGAAGCCATTAAGGGCTATGCTCAATTAGATAATCGAGTTATCTACGATCAAACTGGAATTTCGACCTATCAGAGAATAGGTCTTGCCTATGCACGTTTAGGTAAGTTTGAATCTGCTATAGAATTTTTAGAAAAAGCCTTAGAATTAGAATATGATGACCAAACAGCATTTGAGCTTGCAAGTCTCTATTTTGATCAAGAGGACTACCAGAAAGCCTTACTATACTTTAAACAACTAGACACTATTTCTCCAGATTTTGAGGGTTATGAATATGGTTATAGTCAAGCACTGCATAAGGAGCATCAGACTGAAGAGGCTCTTAAAATAGCTCAACAGGGCTTGTCAAAAAATCCTTTTGAAACTCGGCTCTTACTCCTTGCATCTCAGCTATCTTATGAGTTGCATCAACCTGAGCAAGCAGAAGCTTATCTGATTCAAGCACAAGAAAATGCTGATGACCAGGAAGAGATTTTGCTACGCTTAGCTACCATCTACCAAGAACAAGACAGATACGAAGACATTCTAGCTTTAGCAGTCTATGAACCTGAAAATGTCTTGACTAAATGGATGATTGCTCGAAGCTATCAAGAAACTGAAGTATTAGATGCAGCATATGATCTCTATAAGGAACTTGCTACTGAACTCAAGGATAATCCAGAGTTTTTGGAACAGTTTATTTATTTGTTAAGAGAACTCGGTAAGCTAGAAGAAGCAAAAGACTACATTCAATCCTATCTCCAATTAGTACCCGATGATTTACAAATGCAAGATTTGTATGATTATTTATCTTAAATACAAAAGATAATCACCAACTATAGGTGATTTTCTTTTTTTATTAAAAAGGAGTATAAATTACTTTAAATTTAGATGGATTGAGTATGAACTTTTAGTATTTTTTTGATATAATTGTTATAGTTATAAGTTGAATAATCAACAATAGTAAAAATAGAAAGATTGGCAAAATGACAAAAGTAAAAATTGTAACGGATTCTTCGGTTACTATTGAACCGGAAGTGGTTAAAGAATTTGATATTACTGTTGTTCCACTATCTGTAATGATTGATAGTGTCCTTTATTCAGATGCAGATCTCGAAGAAGGAGAATTTCTTCGCTTGATGCAAGCTAGTAAAAATCTTCCTAAGACTAGTCAACCACCAGTGGGACTCTTTGCAGAAATTTTTGATGATTTGGGTAAGGATGGTAGTCAGATTCTAGCTATTCACATGTCCCATGCTTTATCAGGAACTGTTGAAGCGGCTCGTCAAGGAGCAAGTTTGTCAACAGCAGATGTCACTGTTTTGGATAGTTCATTCACAGATCAGGCCTTGAAGTTCCAAGTTGTGGAAGCTGCTAAACTAGCTCAAGAAGGAAAAGACCTTGAAACTATTCTAACCCATGTAGAGGACGTAAAAAATCACACTGAACTCTACATCGGTGTTTCAACTTTAGAAAATCTTGTAAAAGGTGGTCGCATTGGCCGTGTTACTGGTTTGCTGAGCTCTTTACTTAATATTCGAGTAGTTATGCAAATGAAAGACCATGAGCTTCAACCGATTGTCAAAGGCCGTGGTTCAAAAACCTTTAAGAAATGGTTGGATGAGTTAGTAGCCACTCTTTCAAATCGTTCAGTAGCTGAGATTGGTATTTCTTATGCAGGTACAAATGAATTTGCAAACGAGATGAAAGCTGTTCTACAACCTTACGTTGAAAAACCGATTTCAGTCCTAGAAACAGGCTCAATTATCCAAACTCACACCGGAGAAAACGCCTGGGCGATCTTAATTCGCTATAATTCCTAAAAAAATGAAGAAAAATTGAGATAAAACGTGTTTTTGACTTGACCTAAAAGCAATTTTAGGTTATGATTATAAGTGTTAATTAGAAATAATTTTGGAGGATTCATTAACATGGCAAACAAACAAGATTTGATCGCTAAAGTAGCAGAAGCTACAGAATTGACTAAGAAAGATTCAGCAGCAGCAGTTGACGCTGTATTCGCAGCTGTAACTGAATTCCTTTCAGCTGGTGAAAAAGTTCAATTGATCGGTTTTGGTAACTTCGAAGTTCGTAAACGTGCAGCTCGTAAAGGTCGCAACCCACAAACTGGTAAAGAAATCAAAATCAAAGCTTCTAAAGTTCCAGCATTCAAAGCTGGTAAAGCTCTTAAAGAAGCCGTTAAATAATGATTTTATAAAAAGTCTGTCATATTAAGTGACAGGCTTTTTTGTTTGTAGGGAGCATGAAAGTAGTAGGGAAAGTTAAAATAGTACTTCTAGTCGAACTACATTTGAAAAACTCATCGATGATGATCATGAAAGCAACAAAAAAACAACTCCGAATCGAAGTTGTTTTCGTTTAACCGTATACAAGTGATGCGGTTGATTATTTGAGACCGTATTTTTTGTTGAAACGATCCACGCGTCCATCTGCTTGAGTGAACTTTTGACGTCCAGTGTAGAATGGGTGTGAGTCTGATGAAATTTCCACACGGATCAATGGGTAAGTTTCGCCTTCGAACTCAACAGTTTCGCTAGAGCGTTTTGTTGAACCGCTAAGGAATTTGTAACCAGTAGTTGTGTCCATGAAGACAACTGGGCGATATTCTGGATGGATATCTTTTTTCATTTTGCAATATTTCCTTTCTGCCATGGTCTCTTTGCGAGCCATAGATTGTTACTATACTAGTCTATCAGATTCTGAAAAGTTTGGCAAGCTTTTTATCTATTTTTCAGCAAGTTTTTTAATTTTTGGTAGATGAGCTTATTCTCTTCTAAACTATAGGAATTAGCTCCACTAGCAAGAGGATGGCCACCGCCATCATGTTCTTTTGCAACTTCATTGATTGGGACAAATTTACTGCGAAGACGTACGCGGTAGTGACCATCTGCTTGCTCCACAAAAATTCCCCAAAGGCTAACAGTATCAATACGGCCTGGAGCGCCAACGATGGCTGCTGTTTCCGCATCAGTAACTTCGTATTTCTTCAAGATTTCTTGGGTGAGAATAACACGAGCAGCACCATTTTCATCAACTTCTAAGTGATCATAGACATAACCTTGCAGTTTGGCAATCTTAAAGCTCATAGTATCCATTTTACGAGTTAATTCAGCGTAGTCAAAGTTATGTTCTCTGAGTTGACTTGCGATACGAAGCGTGCGTGCAGAAGTAGAAGGGTAGAGAAAACGGCCGGTATCACCAATAATTCCAGCGCAGAGCATTTTAGCAGCGTAGTCGGATAATTCTAAGTTAGTTGCTTCAGCAAAGAGAGCAATCATCTCACTCGCACTACTAGAGTTCGTGTCTACCCAAACAAGATCGCCGTAGACTTCGTCATTTGGATGGTGGTCAATTTTGATAATTGACTCAGCCTTAGTGTATCGTTTATCATCAATACGTGCTGTGTTTGCTGTATCACAGATAATGGCAAGTGCACCTTGATAGTCTGTGTCCTCTACCTGATCCATTTTAGCAAGCCAAGTTAAGGTTGGTTCATTAAAACCAACTACTTTTATCGTTTTTTCTGGAAAATGATGCTCAAGCAAGGCTTTTAAACCTACCTGGCTCCCCAGAGCGTCAGGATCTGGTTTCATATGACGATGGATGATAATAGTATTGTATGCTTTGATTTTTTCTAAAATTTGGTGGCAAATCTCCATAAATAACCTCAATTCTTTCTCATTTCATTTTAGCACAAGAGTTTTTATTTTTAAAATGAAAAAGATGTGATATAATGGAGAAAGATTAATTGAGGAGGACCTTATGGCATTAGCAAAAATTGTATTTGCCAGTATGACCGGTAATACTGAAGAAATCGCTGATATTGTAGCAGATAAATTAAGAGAATGTGGTTTAGAAGTGGATGTTGATGAGTGTACAACCGTTGACGCTTCTGACTTTTTAGAAGCAGACATCGCCATTGTCGCAACCTATACCTACGGAGATGGAGAATTACCAGATGAGATGATGGACTTCTACGAAGATCTAGCAGACCTCAACTTGAGTGGGAAAATCTATGGTGTAGTCGGATCAGGTGATACTTTCTACGATGAATTCTGTAAAGCTGTTGATGACTTCGACCGAGTATTTATCGCTACTGGAGCTGAAAAGGGTTCAGAGTGCGTTAAAGTTGACCTTTCTGCTGAGGAAGAAGATATTGAACGCTTGGAACAATTCGCGGAAGAATTAGCTGCTAAAGTAGGATAAGCATGAAATGCACTGATGAAAATTGTCAGTGCAGTTTTTATTAAGCAGGATTAGGACTTTACTAGCCTATTTAGTGCATTTTTGGTACAATAGTTCAATTAAAAAGGAGACTCTATGGATTTAGATACTATTCGACAAGAAATCGATAAAATCGATGACCAGATCGTTCAACTTTTAGAAGAGAGGATGCATTTAGTTGAAGGAGTAGTTGCCTATAAAAAAGCTTCAGGAAAACCTATTCTAGATACTAAAAGAGAAGAAGTTATCTTTGAAAAAGTCAAAAGTCGTGTAGGCAATAAAAAATACGAAGATACAATTGTTGCGACTTTTTCAGATATTCTCAAACGTTCACGTGATTATCAGGATAAAACGTTCAAATGAAAAAAGAAAAATTTTACCCTCTAGGAATCTTTCTAGCTGGTATGCTGGGAGGAATTGTGCGTTTTCAGATTTCGAGATGGTTGCCATCTAGTCCAGACTTCCCTTGGGGAACACTAGTAGTCAACTATTTAGGAATTTTTTGCCTTGTCTACCTTGTAAAAGGTTATCTGGTTTATAAGGGAAGTAGTAAAGGCACCATTCTAGCGCTTGGAACAGGATTCTGTGGTGGCTTAACGACATTTTCTAGTCTCCTATTAGATGCTGTGAAATTGCTGGACACAGGACGATACCTTAGTTTGGTGATGTATTTGCTTTTGAGCATTGGTGGCGGACTTTTATTAGCTTATTGTCTAGGGAGGAAGAAATGGTAGTATTTTATCTAGCGCTTGCTTGTGGACTGGGTGCCCTTGTTCGTTATTTCTTTTCCCGTTATAATCAAGGGTCAGTGCTACCACTAGGAACACTCATAGCTAATCTTCTAGGTTGTTTTTTGATTGGATTATGCTATAACTATGTGGAGTCAAAAGAAGTCTATTCTATACTTGCGACTGGTTTTTGTGGTGGTTTGACTACTTTCTCAACTTTGAATGATGAACTCCAAAGACTGATCAATGACAAGAAGGCATTTTATAGTTATTTATTATTAACCTATTTGCTTGGTTTTCTTGCAATTTTTTTGGGAATTTTGCTTTAAATTTCTTTACTTTTTCTAGGAAATTTGATAAACTGTATCTTGTGTGTAATGGACGCACAAAAATACAGTTTATCCGCTGAGGAAGTTTCCTCAAGATTGACAAAGATAGGAGAATAAAATGAATCCATTAATCCAAAGCTTGACTGAAGGTCAACTTCGTACAGATATCCCTTCATTCCGTCCTGGTGACACTGTTCGTGTACACGCGAAAGTTGTCGAAGGAAACCGTGAACGTGTTCAGATCTTTGAAGGTGTTGTTATTGCACGTAAAGGTGCTGGCATCTCAGAAAACTACACAGTTCGTAAAATCTCTAACGGTGTAGGTGTTGAACGTATCTTCCCAATCCACACTCCACGTGTTGAAAAGATCGAAGTTGTTCGTTACGGTAAAGTACGTCGTGCGAAATTGTACTACTTGCGTGCTCTTCAAGGTAAGGCAGCTCGTATCAAAGAAATCCGTCGTTAATTCGATGAAAAAACTCTGCTGCAAGGCAGGGTTTTTCTCTAGCTCCCTTAGTTCAATGGATATAACAACTCCCTCCTAAGGAGTAGTTGCAGGTTCGATTCCTGCAGGGTGCAGTACTAGTCACAAAAACACTGGATTACCAGTGTTTTTTCTTTGACCAAATTTTGAACCATTCATAAGATATCCATGGTGTGGTATAATGGACGTAGAATGTTTAGGAGAAAGAGATGAAAAAAGGCTTATTTTGGCTTGTTAGTGAAACGCTAATGTTTTCTATACTTTTTGCGCTGAATAGGTTTAGTTTGGGTGGTAAATGTGGAATTAAAATTTAAATATTCGAATATAGCAGTTTTTAGAATCGTTGAGTTTAAAAATAAAAAATATATTTTAGATTCTACTACTATAAAAGGTAAGTCCTATTTTTTCGGCTTACTTCCTAAAGAGATTTCTGCTGAAATGGTTGAGTTATCTCCATCTAATGATAGTTTTAGAATAAAATCAAAGACACCCTTGAACGCGTCTACTGCTTTAGTCATCATGGTTCAACCACTTGTGGTTTTTTCTCATAGATTGATGAAAGATGCATTTATTAGTTGGGGAATTAGTGAGCAAATTTTACTGAAATTAGTGCTGTTTGCTTTCTCTGTATTTTTGTCTTATCTTATGGCTGTCTGGTATGAAAAAGTTGCAGTACGAAAGTTCGAATCAAGAATCCCGCCAAATAGTAAACGTTGTCGACTTGTTTTTGAACCAAAAGGGAAACGAATAATTGATTGGTTGTTTTTCACACTAGGAATTAACATTATATGTTTGGCATTTTTTATGGGACTGAATAGTGGTTATGAAAGTGCTATATTGGTGATAAATGGTATGATTTCATGGTGGGCCTTTGTACTATTAAGAATGCCACAAATACCAGACTACTATAAAACAATGACGTTGACTGAAATTGAAGAGTTGTAAATATGGAATTAAAATTTAAAGAAACAAATAAAACGTTTCATAAAATTGTAGAATTTAAAGGTGAAAAATATCTTTTGGATATGACTAGCATTAGTCCTAAAACTTATTTCTGGGGTTCTCTTCCTAGTGAAATCACAGCTAAATGCTTGAAGTTAGATAAAAGAGATACGAGTTTTGAGAGATTAGCTCCAACTATGAGCAAATCTCTTGGTATTGGAATAGGTGTAGCAATAGGAGGAGCTGGTTATGGGATTGTTACGAATGCTTTTAAGAGTTATTACATTAGCCATAATATTTCTTTTAAATTAGGATTATTTTTCCTCTCTATTGTCCTAGCTTATCTTACTTTCAGGTTCATTGCTTTTGTAGTTCGTCACAATCTTCAACAAAAGCTGTCAAGTAAAGGAACGAAGTATCAAATAGTTTTCAAATTAGCAAGCTCACAACGTCAGTTAAAACTGTATAAACTTCTGCCTATTCTTTTTGTTGCAGTTATAGGATGTTTAGGATTTTATATATTTACTGATAATGGAACAGAGGCCTCTATCCTTATCATTAATAGTATTTTATTTTTGGGTTTCTTTACGGTAATCTTAGGTATGTTACCACTCAGAGAAAGTTACGAAAAACAAGAACTCATTTTTGAAAAAATAGAGAAGTTTATAAGTTAAAAAGCAATATAAATGCTGTTTTATAACTGATTTTTAATGAGCATTAGGAGATAGTATGTTAAAATCGAACAAGTGGATATTCCTTGCGATTTCCGTTCCCTTTATGATTATTGCTTTGTCTTATTTGTTTATTAGGGTACCGATTGGGAACACTGGTAAGTTTATTCATGATCATGAGGATTCTATCAAGAAAGAAATTATTGCAGACATAGACAGTCAAGGGCAATATATAAAGTCAGTGACGCTTTTACCAGGTTCTGCCAGGGGAGGCTTTGATAATGGTGGAGATGTAGGTGGAAATTATCATATTTCCTTTACAGCCTATGCTAATAATAATCGCAAGCAGTCAATGAAAGTAGAATTAGTCTTTCCTGATGCTGGTATAGGTCCTTTTACATTTATAAAACCAAATCCTTATAAATCTCCTGAAACTATGAGGAGATGGTACTTATCAGTAGTAGAGGTATCAAGTGATCCCTCATGGGATTGGAAGAGAGAGCATGATAAATTGAATGAAACGATGAATAATCTTTTGAATGCTTCTGTTAACAAAGGCAAGGATGTATCCTCGAAAGTTCAAAAAGAAATTATGATTGGTTTACTTAACAGATGGCTACAAGAACATGAGGAAAATTTCAAACTAGCTATCCAAGCCAACCTGTATAGAAACGACCCAGAATTGGAACAGAAATTAGGAAAGATTCAAAGTATCAGTGTAAGTGTAAGTAAACATCAAATATACACTCCTTCGATAGGTAGAGACATTCGTTTTGATATTCGATTTGAGAAATATCCTGAAGAAATAGCTACTATAAACGTTCGTTTGCATTCCCAAGGGAAACAAACGGTTTTTGAGGATCCGTCAGTAGCTGCAACTATTAGTTTTGAAAATGAACGTTTTGCTATAAAAACGAATTACGACTCCAAGCTATTTCCAATTTTTAATCAAAGTCGATTTGGTAATGGCAATGGAGAAATATCTTATAAGCTCCCAAAAGACTATGAAAATCAATTTTTAATTCCTTAACTATCAAGCAAGCTATTAGGCTTGCTTTTTCTTTACCTTTATTTTTTCTTCTAGCTCACAAGATGCTAGTTGTGTGTTATAAGAGTATTATATGGAAATAAATAAAGAGGGGAACCGCTCTCTTTTGTGGTATAATAGACATAGATTTTGTTGTTTTTGGGGGAGAAAAATGAAGAAAGTACTTTTTATAATTTTGTTGCTAATACTCGGAGGATGCGCAAACGGAAATAAAACTGGGAAAAACGAGACTAGTAAAAATGAGACGGTTGTTAAGAAGGATAAAAAATTGAAATTTGTAGTAGCACCACAATATGAAGGTAAAACATCGGAATTAATAGAGTTTGGAAAGAAATTAATTGAAGAACATCCTGAGGTAGGTTATCAAGGAGAAGTTACTCTATACTATTCTGGTAGTACATATACATTTAATGAGCAGGAGTATGCAGTATTTATGATATTAAACAAGACGGATACTGACATTAATCATGATGCTAAATTTAAAATTAGTTGGAGTTATGCGGGACAGCAAATCTACCAAAATGAATTAGTTGAATACAAGATTTCTGAAAGCGGGGAGCTACCTACACAATCTGCAACAATTTTCTTACTTCCTTTAACAACTGAACAGAAATCGATTGTTACAAAGATTGTAGATGAAAGAAAAATGAACCTAAGTATATCAGATATTCAAATGAAGTAGGGGAACTATATGTCAGATTTAAAGCTTTATTTTTTGTTGCTATTTGGAATTTTATTACTCTGTTCATCTGTACTTTTCTTTTTCCGTTATTTTTACAAAAGAGAACTAAGGATAAAAAATTTATCTACGGCATGCGTTGAGGGAATTGTAGTAGGATACAAGTATTCAAAACCGGCAGGTCCTCCAATTGTTGAATATAAAGTTGATGGGCGAACTTATCAAAGAAATCTGGACTACCATAGAGTCACTCTCATATCAGTTCCTTGGAAGAGTGTACAAGCCACTTCTAGGTCGGAGTTATTAGCTCAAAAGATAACAATTTATAGAAATTCGGTCGTTTCTGTTACACGTGTTTTGGAAGATGCTTTTCCAAAGGGCTCAAAGATGACTGTTTGGTATAACCCTGCTTGTCCCAAAGAGTCCTTTGTTGAGAGATACAGTGGTATGGAAGTAGTGTATAAGCATCAAGTATGGATATGTATGGCAACATTAATTTTGACACCCATCTTGTTGACAATGGTATTTATATTGAATGCATTTTATAAATAGTAAATTTAAGGGGAGGAATTATGTCAAATGCTAGTCAAGAAGCTGCAATTCAATCGCAGATTAGTTCATCTCAATCAAAAAAATCGATGCAGATAATCTAACCCGAGTGAATAGAGCTTTTAAAGATATGATCTTGAGAGCAGGACTTACAGAGCGATAAAGAGAGCGAAACCGCTCTCTTTTTTATGATATAATAGGCATAGAATGTTTAGGAGAAAGAGATGAAAAAAGGCTTATTAATTGGATGCTTATCCATGGTTATACTATTCGCAATATTCATAATCCTTAGTCCTATTCTTGCAATGATGGATATGTGGGGTCTATTTGCCCATGCAAGTCGGAATGAACTTGAGCAAGCTGTACATCGTTCTTATAAGAACTACGGTCTTAAAGGTCAGTTTGAGTTAGAAAAATACGAAAAAAACTATACAAGTGTAGGAGGATTTGTAATCCATGGTACTTACACTGAAAATATAGATGGTAAAACCTATCAAGCTAATTCCCGTTTTGAATACTATACTCGTCCTTCGGAAAACAAAAAGTATAAAAAGACGGATGCAGAAGTAGATTATGAACAAAACAAAAAAATTTATCAGGCTTTTCCAGAATTAGCCTATCTAGGGATTGAAATAAGTCCAGGCACCAGTGAGTTTTTAAAAACATTGGACACTTCAATAACAGATCCTAAAATGACTGCTTTGAAGTACGAAGGGATTGATTTTAAATTTAATAGTAAATCTGGCAACATGTATCTTTATGATGAAATATTAGAGGAAAATCAAAGAAATGGACAAGCATTACAAGGGATGTATCCTATGGATGCTCAATATCTTTTCCAAAAAGATATTTTTATACCAGAATTTCAATTTCGATACTACACTCCAGAAGACAAGAAGGATCAGTTATATGATGCCTATCTTGAAGACCTTGAATCGCAAATGAAAGAGTTTTTTAACAATCAACCCTTGCCAAGCGGTCTTTATGCAGTAAAGATTGATCGATATGAAGGGGATAAACTAGTCAATAATAGCGGTGGCTATCATGTTAGGATTGGAAACCGTCAAGTTGTGAAGTTTATCAAAGATTTACAGCAGGAGTCACTGGACTAATGCTTTTCAGATGTATAGAATTTTGGAGAAAGAGGTAATATGTTAGATGTCCCAAGAAGAATACCTTCGAATAAAAAAAGAATATAAAATTCGCCTAGTATTAGTAATCCTTCTATTCGTATTATTTTCTATCCTAAGTATCTTGCTCATCATAAATCTCAATAGATTTATCCCGCTAGGCGCGACAGCTATGGCTACAGTTGTTCCGTTCAACCATTTCTTACTCGTTCCACTTTGGGAAGAGAAAAAAGCGATTGAAGCAGAGCATCCTGAATGGAAGGACCTTAGTACAAGTGGAGCTGAGGTTCCTTCGACAGAAGCGAGCAAACGGAACATAGCAGCTATTGGAAGCATTATAGCCTTGTTCTTTTCGTTTGCTTTACTCTATAGGCCTGCTAAGGTATACCAGAAAGTACCGACTCTTGAAGAACTAAAGAACCTTCCCAAGATTGAGAACAAGGGGATTCCTAAACTGGACGATAAGAAAATTCCAAAAATAAAAAGAAACTCAGAAGAGTAATCTGTAATTAAAACACCCCAGGAGTTAGACTTTTTCTCTAACTTCTGGGGTGCTTTTATTATATTCTATTCAGTTTACAAGACCCACGTACGAATAGCATGGGCTACGCCGGATTCATCATTTGTTTTGGTGATGTATTTGGCGATTTTTTTGAGTTCTGGGTTTCCGTTTTCCATAACAACGGGATTACCAACGACTGCTAGCATGGCACGGTCATTTTCTTCATCCCCGATCGCCATAGTTTCATCTTTGCTTAGTCCAAGTTTCTCAGCTAGGTGAGTGATAGCAGATCCCTTGTCTACATCTTTTTTAAGGAGTTCTAGGTAAAATGGAGCAGATTTGTTGATAGAGTATCGCTCGTAAAATTCTGCTGGAATCTTTTCAATAGCAGCATCGAGAATCTCTGGTTCGTCGATAAACATACATTTGACGATTTCTTTATCAGCCATCTCTTCAGGTGTACGATAAAAAATTGGCATGCTGACGAGGGTTGATTCGTGTACGGTGTATTTTCCGATATTGCGATTGGCAGTGTAGATGCCGTCTTTGGTAATAGCATGCATATGGACTCCAAGTTTACGGCTGAGAAATTCCATATCCAGATAGTCCTCGTAAGTCAAGGATTCGCTGATAATCTCATGGCCATTAGCGGTTTCTTGAACTAGGGCACCGTTGAAGGTCACAACATAGTCACCTTCATCTCTCAACTGCAAGTCATCAAGGAGTTTGGCAACACCAGCGATGGGGCGTCCTGTTGCAATGACAACCTTGACTCCAGCTGCTTTGGCATCTTGAATAGCTGCAAAAACTTCTGGAGTAATTTCTTTTTTGCTATTAACCAGGGTACCATCAATATCGACGGCGATTAGTTTTATACTCATAAATTTCCTCTGTTAATTCTTGTCTGGATTAAAATGATCATTCTCAATCAAATGAGAAAATTGTTGAATGATATTTGTGAAAATACTGTTTTGCTTAAGCATTTCTTTAGGGAAGTAGAAGCGGTTGTCACCGTGACGGCTCCCTGCAAGAGACTGAACTATAGGAGATAAGCTAGAAAGTTCTGCCAGTTCACCATTTTTTTGAACAATCTCAATCTGTGTTCTAGGATTTTCAGACTCTGGTCGATAAATATCGTAAGGAAGGTCAAAATTCTTATGAATAGCTGTGTAGTAGTTGGGGTCAAAACCAATTTCTTCTACGAAATTTCGCATGATTTCAAGCTGGTCTTGGTCTTCCTGAGAAAAAGTAATAGATTTAAAGACCTTACGATTGATAAAACGTTGGGAAAGGTCGGCTAGAATTTTATCTGTACTAGTCATCCAGAGTTGGAAATAGGTATTCATTACCCCGTCGTCAAGTGCAAGATAGTCAGATAAGGTTACCTTCTTCTCAAAAAATGGTAGTAGATGTGGGGACGTAAGGGCAAAGAAGTCCTTATTTTCAGGATAGAGCTCCTTGGCACGTTTCAAAAGATTTTGCAGAAGGACTTCCATGGCGCGTGTGGCTGGGTGGAAATAAACCTGCATATACATCTGGTAACGACTGAGTACATAGTCCTCGATGGCATGCATCCCATTACGCTGAAAGGCAATGCCATTTTCAACAGGACGAATGACACGAAGAATACGTGTCAGATCGAACTGGCCATAAAAAGCACCGGTGAAGTAGGAGTCGCGAAGGAGATAGTCCATACGGTCTGCATCAATCTGACTAGAAATGAGCTGAACCACTTGTTTGTTTGGATAAGTGTGATCGATAACGCTGGCTACTTTTTTTGGAAAGTCCGGTGCAACCTGCAAAAGAACCTGATGAATCTCTGTATCAGGGCTTTGGATAATTTCCTGGGTAATGGCCTCGTGGTCGGTGTCAAAGAGATTTTCAAAAGTATGAGAGTAGGCACCGTGTCCGAGATCATGTAGAAGAGCCGCAGTCATGGTTAATAGTGACTCGTTAGAATCCCATTCCTCAGGATATTTCTCCTCAAAAATCTCCGTGATTTGCCTAGCAATTTCGTAGACACCCAAACAGTGAGAAAAACGGCTATGCTCTCCACCGTGGAAAGTATAGCTAGATGTTCCAAGCTGTTTGATGCGACGAAGCCGCTGAAATTCTTTGGTATTGATCAGGTCATAAATGACTTGATTATTAACGTGGATATAGTTGTGAACTGGGTCACGAAATACTTTTTCATTCATAAGACCATTATAGCAAATTCCTTGCCTTTTTGGTAAAATAGTAGGGATAAGTGAGAAGAAAGAGGAATAGTTGTGAAGATAAGAATGAGAAATACCATCAAGTTCGATGAACAATTGGAAGTAATCGACCAACTTTATGATGTTGAATTACGGGAAAAGGGCGATTTTTCCTATCTCCTTTTTTTCAATGAAGACCAAGAAAAAGTAGTTTTGAAATTTAATGGGGAGGAACTGGTCATGTCACGTTTCTCAAATCCCAAGACCATCATGCGTTTTCTCAAGGATTCTGATAGTTTAGCCTATATTCCAACACCTATGGGTATGCAGGAGTTTGTCATCCAAACAAGCCACTATGAAGTTAGTGAAGGGAAGATTGAACTAGCCTACCAACTACAAAACAAAGAAGGAGTTCCATTTGCCGACTATCGTTTAGAAATTACTTGGGGATAAGAAAAAGAGGCTGGGACAAAAGTCCTAGCCTCTCAATTGGCTTTGGATTGTCGAGCAAGACGCAGTGGTTGAGTGGGCTCTACTACGCTGATTTCATCAGCTTTTACAGCCCTACTCAACTGTGCGGAGGTGGGACGACGAAATCGAATTCTAACGAATTACCGATTTCTGTCCCACTCTCATTTGATATAGAGTTCTTGATTTTTCAGGACGATTTCACGTACACTTGCAAATTTCTTCAGTTTTTTAAGCTCTTCTGGATGTGTCACAAGAGTGATGACATAGCCTTCTTTGCCCATGCGTCCTGTACGTCCAGCACGGTGAGTGTAAGTTTCCGTGTCTCTAGGGACGTCAAAGTTAATCACGCATTCCAAGCTATCAATGTCGATACCACGAGCGAGAAGGTCTGTGGCAAGAAGTAGTGTCAGTTGATTATCTTTGAATTTTTCTAGAATAACTTTTCTAAATTTAACGTTGACATCGCTAGCTAGCGAAACTGCTAAAACATCACGATATTGTAATTTTTCCTCGGCGCTTCCAAGGTCTGACAAGCTATTAAAGAAGACAAGACCACGGAAATCTTCAACCTGTGCCAGTTTACGAAGCATATCTACTCTGTGACGTTGGTCTACTTGCATGTAGAAATGTTGAATATTGTCTAACTTTTGGTCTGATAGATCAATGATGCGCGTGTTAGGTGCAATCTTATCTTGGTCAAATTTGGTAGTGGCACTCATGTAAATAAGTTGATGGTCACGAGGTGCGTAGTGGGTAATCTTTTCTACAAAGTGGATTTGAGAATCATCAAGGAGCTGGTCGAATTCATCAAGAATGATTGTTTCCACATTCATCATCTTGATTTTTTTCAATTTAATGAGTTCAAAGATACGACCAGGTGTTCCAATCAGGATTTCTGGTCCTTTTTTAAGTCGTTCAATTTGGCGTTTCTGGCTCGAACCGGATAGAAATAGCTGAGCTGTTAATCCGATAGCCTCACCCCAGGTTTTAGTGACTTCAAAAATTTGTCCAGCAAGCTCAGTATTAGGTGCTAAAATCAATAATTGTTGGGCTTTTTTCTTTTGCAGTTTGAGAAGACTAGGTAGGAGATAGGCTAAAGTCTTCCCTGTTCCAGTTGGACTGACTCCAAGTAGGTTTTCACCTTCTGTTATAGGTTGAAAAAGTTGAATTTGAATGGGGGTAAATTCTTGGAATCCCAGTTGGTCAATCAATTCTTGCCATTCGGTAGGTAGTTTGGTTTTCATTTTTCTGCCTCAAATCTAATGCCAGCATTCTGGCGCATGGTGTAAAGTAGGTTGTGGACGTGTGTCGCATCATCAATCCAAGATTGGTAAAGTGCCTGGTCTGGTTGTTTGATCATATGTGCGAAAGCAGCAACTTCCTCAGTCATAGTGTGAGGTGCCTGCTGGATAGGAAGTTGAAGTTCATTTCCTTGATGGTCTATAAAAACAGCTGATTGGATATGCTCGATTGTATTGAGCGTCAAGGTGCCGTCAGTCGTATAAATCTCGCAAGGAAGATTAGAAGTGATATTCTTTCCTGCTTTGATATGTACTTGATAGTCAGGATAGGAGAGGATACCGTCTCCGTTTAGATCAATACTGTTGTCTAGTTGCTGAGCTTGATAAGTTGCACGAGTTGGCTTCCCAAATAAGCGAATAGCAGAATAGAGTGGGTAAATTCCTAAATCCATGAGAGCTCCGCCAGCAAAACGGTCTGAGAAAACGTTAGGAGTATTGCCAGCAAGGAGTTCAGGCATCTTAGATGAATATTTAGCGTAGTTAAAGTCTGCTCCTAAAACATATTTGTCTGCAAGAAAATCTTTAATTGTAGCGAAAGCCTCTTCGTGGTAATTACGTGCCGCTTCAAAGATAAAACATTTATTATCTTTAGCCGTTTGTACTAATTCCTGCCATTCTTGTGGTTGAGTGACAGCTGGTTTTTCAAGGATAACGTGTTTTCCAGCAGTTAAAGCCATCTTTGCTTGACTAAAATGCAGGGAATTCGGACTAGCAATGTATACCACATCGAATGAATCATTAAAGAAATCATTTAACTGATCAAATAGCTTAACGCCTTGATACTGTTCAACAAACTTTTCTGCGGTTTCTATTTTTCTAGAATAGACTGCACCCAGTTGAAATTTCCCGCTAGTATGGGCAGCCTCTAGAAAATGATGGCTGATTGAACTAGTTCCTATGATACCAAGTTTTAGCATAGTTACTCCTTTTCCACAAGTAATGATTGATTTCATTATATCATAGAAAGAGTCAACTCGTTAGCTTGAGATAATTCTTTTGCTTTGATACTTCGAAATTTCTAGAAAAAATGGTATAATAGTTACAGTATATTTAGGAGATTAGTATGAGATTATTACCTATGAGAAAAATTTCTCGTCATTCAAAAAGATTGGCGCTTTTTTTGACTTTTTGTGCAGGCTATGTAGATGCCTATACGTTTATTGTAAGAGGGAATACCTTAGTCGCTGGACAAACGGGGAATGTGGTATTTCTATCAGTCGGAATCGTTCAGAAAAATTTGGCTGATGCTGAAATAAAGATATTGACACTTTTATCTTTCATGTTAGGCGTTTTTTTGCTTACGATTTACAAGGAAAAACTTCGCATTGTTAAAAAACCCATTCTATCACTTGTTCCATTAGCTATTTTATCATTGATAATCGGCTTTGTTCCATTGAGTGTTGATAACATGTTTATTATTCCTCCTCTGGCTTTTTGTATGGGTCTCGTTACAACAGCTTTTGGAGAGGTTTCTGGAATTGCCTATAATAATGCCTTTATGACGGGAAATATCAAACGCACCATGTTGGCTTTTGGCGAATATGTTCGGACCAAGCATACAGCCTTTTTGATGGAAGGATTGATTTTTGTGAGCCTACTTGTTAGTTTCATTCTAGGAGTAGTATTTTCAGCTTACTTAACGATTATCTTCAACGAAAAAACAATTTTAGGTGTCCCTATCATGATGAGTATTTTTTATCTAAGTATGGTTTTATCTTCTTTGCGAAAAAAGTCTAATAAAAGGCTGAATTTTGAGTGAAAATACTTGTCAAAAATTTGGAATCATGCTATACTTGAAGAGTTGACTATGCACAGTCCTGTGCAACCGCACGAACATCGTTGCTTGATTCATCAAGTTTAAGTGGTTCGTCCCACGATGCTAGGCGAGTCTTCACAAAAATTCGGGGAAACCCCAAAAAATCATAGGAGGTGCATAATGAGCACATACGCAATTATCAAAACTGGCGGAAAACAAGTTAAAGTTGAAGTTGGTCAAGCAGTTTACGTTGAAAAATTGAACGTTGAAGCTGGTCAAGAAGTTACTTTTAACGAAGTTGTTCTTGTTGGTGGTGAAAACACTGTTGTCGGAACTCCACTTGTTGCTGGAGCTACTGTAGTTGGAACTGTTGAAAAACAAGGAAAACAAAAGAAAGTTGTTACTTACAAGTACAAACCTAAAAAAGGTAGCCACCGTAAACAAGGTCACCGTCAACCATACACTAAAGTTGTCATCAACGCAATCAACGCTTAATTTTAAGGAGAACACATGATACAAGCAGTCTTTGAGAGAGCCGAAGATGGCGAGCTGAGGAGTGCGGAGATTACTGGACACGCCGAGAGTGGCGAATACGGCCTAGATGTCGTGTGTGCATCGGTTTCTACGCTTGCCATAAACTTTATCAATTCCATTGAGAAATTTGCAGGCTATGAACCAATCTTAGAATTAAACGAAGATGAAGGTGGCTATCTGATGGTTGAAATTCCAAAAGATCTTCCTTCTCACCAGAGAGAAATGACACAATTATTCTTTGAATCATTTTTCTTAGGTATGGCAAACTTATCGGAGAACTCTTCTGAGTTCGTCCAAACCAGAGTTATCACAGAAAACTAACACGGAGGAAAACATTATGTTAAAAATGACTCTTAACAACTTGCAACTTTTCGCCCACAAAAAAGGTGGAGGTTCTACATCAAACGGACGCGATTCACAAGCTAAACGTCTTGGAGCTAAAGCAGCTGACGGACAAACTGTAACTGGTGGATCAATCCTTTACCGTCAACGTGGTACACACATCTATCCAGGTGTAAACGTTGGACGTGGTGGAGACGATACTTTGTTCGCTAAAGTTGAAGGCGTAGTACGTTTCGAACGTAAAGGTCGCGATAAGAAACAAGTTTCTGTTTACCCAATCGCAAAATAAACATTAAATAAGGCTTTCCAAGATTTTTGGAAAGCTTTTTTTCTTGAACAATATTAGTATCAGTTATTTTTTAAGTTTACTTCAAAAACTATTCTGAATCAATAAAATCTTAAGGAACTTATTTGATTTATTATGATAGATAATAAGAAAGAAATATGGTATAATATAGGGTGAGACCTTATGAATAAATAGTGAAAGAGTATATAAAAATAATGAAAAAAATTGTCATTAACGGTGGACGTCCATTAAAGGGTGAGATAACCATTAGCGGAGCGAAAAATAGTGTGGTAGCTCTGATTCCAGCTATTATTTTGTCAGATGATGTAGTTATTTTGGACTGTGTTCCAGACATCTCTGACGTTGCTAGTTTGGTTGATATCATGGAAATTATGGGTGCTAGTGTAAAGCGCTATGATGATGTTTTAGAGATTGATCCTCGTGGTGTTCAAAATAAACCAATGCCATATGGTAAAATCAACAGTCTTCGTGCATCCTATTATTTCTACGGTAGTCTTCTTGGACGTTTCGGTGAAGCAACAGTAGGTTTACCTGGTGGATGTGACTTGGGACCTCGTCCGATTGACTTGCATTTAAAAGCCTTCGAAGCCATGGGTGCTAAGACAACCTATGAGGGAGACAATATGAATCTCTCAACAAACGGCTCTAGATTACAAGGCACTCATATTTATATGGATACTGTTAGTGTTGGAGCAACGATTAACACAATGCTTGCAGCGGTAAAAGCCCAAGGACGTACAGTCATTGAAAACGCGGCTAGAGAGCCTGAAATCATTGATGTAGCTACATTGTTAAATAATATGGGAGCTCATATTCGTGGTGCAGGTACAGATATGATTACTATCGATGGTGTTGAATCTCTACACGGCACACGCCATCAAGTAATTCCTGATCGTATTGAAGCAGGGACCTATATTGCAATGGCTGCTGCTGTGGGACAAGGAATTCGTATTAACAATGTACTCTATGAACACTTAGAAGGTTTTATTGCAAAACTTGAAGAAATGGGTGTTCATATGACGGTTTCTGAAGACAGTATCTACGTTGAAGAACAAACAAATCTTAAGGCTGTAAATATCAAAACAGCTCCATATCCAGGATTTGCTACAGACCTTCAACAACCGATTACTCCTCTTTTGTTGAAAGCAGAAGGACGAGGAACACTGATTGATACCATTTATGAAAAACGTGTGAACCATGTCTTCGAATTAGCCAAAATGAATGCAGATATTTCTACAACGAATGACCATATTTTCTACAAGGGTGGCAATCCTTTACACGGTGCAAGTGTAAGAGCGACTGACTTACGTGCAGGAGCTGCCTTGGTTATTGCGGGATTAATGGCTGAAGGTAGAACAGAAATTACTAGTGTAGAGTTCATTTTAAGAGGCTACTCAAATATTATTGAAAAATTACGTAACCTTGGAGCAGATATTGAGCTAATCGAAGATTAGCCATTTTGAGGAACACAATGAATATCTGGACAAAATTAGCAATGTATTCTTTCTATGAGACGGAACGTTTGTTTTTCCGTCCATTCTTTTTTACGGATGTAGATGACTTTCATGCTCTAGCATCAGACCCTGAAAATCTCCAATTTATTTTTCCTACGCAAGCCAGCATTGAGGAAAGTCAATATGCTCTGGCTAACTACTTTATGAAATCACCTTTGGGAATTTGGGCGATTTGTGATAAGAAAGCACAGAAGATGATTGGAGCCATCAAGTTTGAAAAGCTAGATGAAATCCGTAAAGAAGCGGAAATTGGCTATTTTTTAAGGAAAGACTATTGGTCTCAGGGATATATGACGGAAGCAGTTACCAAATTACGCGATTTGTCTATTGATCAGTTTGAATTAAAGCAACTTTCTATTGTGACGCATTTAGAAAATAGTGCTAGTCAAAAGGTTGCACAAAAATCAGGCTTCGTTCTATATCGTCGTTTCAAGGGTAGTGATCGATATACTCGTAAGATGCGGGATTATCTAGAATTTCGCTATACAAAAGGAGAGCTAAATGAGTAAGCACCAAGAAATTTTAGCTTATTTAGAAGAATTACCAGTCGGAAAACGGGTCAGTGTTCGAAGTATTTCAAATAGGCTGGGAGTGAGTGATGGTACAGCTTATCGTGCTATCAAAGAAGCTGAAAATAGAGGATTGGTTGAAACACGTCCTCGAAGTGGAACTGTCCGTGTCAAGTCCAAAAAAGTTGCCATTGAGAGATTAACCTTTGCAGAAATTGCAGAAGTCACTGGTTCGGAAGTTTTAGCTGGCCAAGCAGGTTTGGAGAGAGAATTCAGTAAATTCTCCATTGGAGCCATGACAGAAAAGAATATTCTTTCTTATCTTCATGATGGCGGTCTACTTATAGTCGGTGATAGAACACGAATTCAATTATTGGCACTTGAAAATGAAAATGCTGTCTTGGTAACAGGTGGATTTGAAGTTCATAAAGATGTTTTGGATGCTGCTAATAAGAAAAATATCCCAGTGTTACGCAGTAAACATGATACATTTACCATTGCAACCATGATTAACCGAGCTTTGTCAAATGTACAAATAAAGACAGATATTTTAACGGTTGAAAAAATCTATCGCACTTGTCATGAATATGGTTTTTTACAAGAAACGGATACTGTAAAAGATTATTTAGATTTAGTTCGTAAGAATAGAAGTAGTCGATTCCCTGTTATCAATCAGCACAAGGTTGTTGTTGGTGTCGTGACCATGCGTGATGCTGGAGATAAGTTACCAGGGACTACCATTGATAAGGTCATGACAAGAACGGTCTATATGACAGGCCTAGCAACGAATATTGCTAACGTGAGCCAGAGAATGATTGCAGAAGATTTTGAAATGGTACCTGTTGTACGGAGCAATCAAACCTTGCTTGGTGTCATTACTAGACGTGATGTCATGGAAAAAATGAGTCGTTCTCAGGTCTCAACTTTACCAACCTTTTCAGAACAGATTGGACAGAAGTTGTCTTATCATCATGATGAAGTTGTTATTACAGTCGAACCCTTTATGTTAGAAAAAAATGGTGTTCTGGCTAATGGTGTTCTTTCAGAAATCTTGACTCATATGACACAAGACTTGGTCGTTAATAGCGGGCGTAACCTCATCATTGAACAAATGTTGATTTACTTCTTACAGGCTGTTCAGATTGATGATGTTCTACGTATTCAAGCTAGAATTATTCATCATACGAGACGATCGGCTATTATTGATTATGACATTTATCTCAATCATCAAATTGTATCAAAAGCAAATGTAACTGTAAAAATTAATTAGAATCTAGGAGAAAACATGATTACATTAAAATCAGCTAGAGAAATCGAAGCTATGGATAAGGCAGGTGATTTTCTTGCAAGTATCCACATTGGCTTGCGTGATATCATCAAGCCAGGTGTTGATATGTGGGAAGTAGAAGAGTATGTTCGCCGTCGTTGTAAAGAAGAGAATTTCCTTCCACTACAGATTGGTGTTGATGGAGCAATGATGGACTATCCATATGCAACCTGCTGTTCGCTCAATGACGAAGTAGCACACGCCTTCCCTCGTCATTATATCCTCAAAGAGGGTGACCTTCTCAAGGTTGATATGGTTCTTGGTGGGCCAATCGCGAAGTCTGACCTCAATGTTTCTAAACTCAATTTTAACAACGTTGAGCAGATGAAAAAATATACTCAAAACTTTACGGGTGGCTTGGCTGATTCTTGTTGGGCATACGCAGTTGGTAAACCATCAGAAGAAGTTAAAAACTTGATGGACGTGACCAAGGAAGCTATGTATAAGGGTATCGAGCAAGCTGTTGTTGGCAACCGAATTGGTGATATTGGTGCAGCGATTCAAGAATATGCTGAAAGTCGTGGATACGGCGTTGTCCGCGATCTTGTAGGACACGGTGTTGGCCCAACTATGCATGAAGAACCAATGGTTCCTAACTATGGTGTAGCTGGTCGTGGTCTTCGTCTTCGTGAAGGTATGGTTTTGACAATCGAACCTATGATTAATACAGGTGATTGGGAAATCGATACAGACATGAAAACAGGCTGGGCTCACAAAACTATCGACGGTGGTCTATCTTGTCAGTATGAACACCAGTTTGTTATCACCAAGGATGGACCTGTAATCTTGACAAGTCAAGGTGAAGAGGGAACATATTAATAAAAAAAGGGAGCTGAGCTCCTTTTTTGATTCGTTAAAGTTGAAATCAAATTTGCGTAGCAGATATCTTACAAACGTTTTCTTTTATAGTAAAATAGAAGATAACTATATGAAAGAAGGTTCTTAATTGGAAAGTATTATATTTTTTATCTCTGTATTTTTAGCTGGGGTTTTATCGTTTTTCTCACCCTGCATATTTCCCTTGTTACCAGTCTATGCAGGTGTTTTGTTAGATGATCAAGAGCAGTCAAAGACATTTCGGTTTTTAGGTAAAGATGTTGCCTGGACAGGATTAATTCGGACATTCTGTTTTATCGCAGGTATCTCTCTAATTTTCTTTATTCTAGGGTTTGGAGCAGGATTTCTCGGCAATTTACTCTATGCTGATTGGTTTCGTTATGTTATGGGTGGTATTATTATCATACTAGGCTTACATCAGATGGAAATCCTTCATTTACGAAAATTAGAGTTCCAAAAAACAGTAAGATTTGATCAAAAACAGTCTAGTAAATATCTATCAGCCTTTCTATTAGGTATTAGCTTTAGCTTTGGTTGGACTCCATGTATTGGTCCAGTTTTAAGTTCGGTTTTAGCATTAGCTGCCTCAGGAGGAAATGGAGCTTTTCAAGGGGCATTATTAACTCTAGTTTATACTCTTGGAATGGCGCTTCCATTTTTAGTATTGGCCTTGGCATCAGGTCTCATCATGCCTTATTTTAGTAGAATTAAATCTCACCTACTCTTACTGAAAAGAATTGGTGGTTTACTAATTATTCTCATGGGAATTTTATTAATGTTGGGACAGTTAAATGTCTTATCCGGAATATTAGGATAAAAGGAGTTATCTATGAAAAAAATAATCTATTTTGGACTTAGTTTCTTATCTATCTTTCTTTTGATTGCTTGTGGCAAGGAAGAGAAGGAATCAAGTCAGGAAAATCAAACGACTCAAACACAGCAACAGGCAACGGTTAAGCAAATTGCTGTAGGAGCAGAAGCGCCGGATTTCACGCTCCAATCGATGGATGGAAAAGAAGTCAAACTATCTGATTTTAAAGGTAAAAAAGTTTATCTAAAATTCTGGGCTTCTTGGTGCGGACCATGTAAAAAAAGTATGCCAGAACTAATGGAACTTGCTGCAAAAGAAGATCGTGATTTTGAAATATTATCTGTTATTGCACCAGGCCTTCAAGGTGAAAAAACCATAGACCAATTTCCAAAATGGTTTGAGGAGCAGGGCTATAAGGATATTCCTGTCCTATATGACACCAAGGGGACAACCTTCCAAGCCTATCAGATTCGAAGCATTCCAACAGAATTTCTAATCGATTCAAATGGTAAAATTGCCAAAATCCAAATAGGTGCAATTAGTAATGCAGATGCAGAAGCGGCGTTTGCACAAATGAATTAACGTTATAAAAAAATGTCTAGACTGTTTTGTCTAGACATTTCTTTTTTTAAAAATTTAATTGAATTAGTTTTTAGAAGCAGCTTGGAATTCTGGGTTTTTCCATGCTTCGTCAATAATTTCTTGTAATTCACGAGCAGAAAGTTGCATTTTTTGAGTTTCAGCGTCGTTCAATGGGATGTTAACTGGGCGAACGATACCATGCGCACCAACGATAGCTGGTTGACCGATAAAGACGTTTTCAACTCCGTATTGTCCTTCTTGGAAGACTGAAAGTGGAAGAACCGCATTTTCATCATCAAGGATAGCTTTTGTGATACGAGCAAGAGCAACTGCGATACCGTAGTAAGTAGCACCTTTTTTGTTGATGATTGAGTAAGCAGCGTCACGAACTGAGATGAAGAGTTCAACAAGATCTGCTTCATTCAAGTCACGGTTAGCTTGTAACCATTGTTCTAATTTAACACCGGCAACGTTAGCGTGTGACCAAACGGCAAATTCTGAGTCACCGTGTTCACCCATGATGTAGGCGTGAACTGAACGTGCATCAACACCGATAGTTTCAGCAAGTGCTTGACGGAAACGAGCTGAGTCAAGTGAAGTACCTGAACCGATAACACGTTCTTTAGGGAAACCTGAGAATTTCCAAGTTGAGTAAGTTAAAATGTCAACTGGGTTAGCAGCAACAAGGAAGATACCGTCAAATCCAGATGCAACAACTTGTTCAACAATTGATTTATTGATAGCAAGGTTTTTACCAACAAGATCAAGACGAGTTTCACCTGGTTTTTGTGGAGCACCAGCAGTGATAACTACAAGGTCAGCATCCGCACAGTCTTCGTACTTAGCTGCATAGATTTTTTTAGGTGAAGTAAAAGCTAGCGCGTGGCTAAGGTCTTCAGCATCACCAACTGCTTTTTCAAACAATTGAGGAATTTCAATGATACCAAGTTCTTGTGCAATTCCTTGTGTTACGAGGGCAAAAGCGTAAGATGAACCTACGGCACCGTCACCGACGAGGATAACTTTTTTGTGTTGTTTAGTTGCTGTCATTTGTCTAAACATCTCCTTTATTTTATTCAGGGGGAACCCCATTTGATTTCATTCTATCACTTTTGCTAAGCTTTGTCACGGATATACCTTCGGGATAAATATGTAAACGTTTTACAGGTGTTGTTAAACTGTAAAATAGTCCAAACTATGGTATAATATATCTAGTTACTAATAGTGAAATGAGGCATTTGTTAATGCAAGATAAAAATTTAGTGAATGTCAATCTGACCAAGGAGATGAAGACTAGCTTTATCGACTACGCCATGAGTGTAATCGTATCGCGTGCTCTTCCTGATGTTCGTGATGGGTTGAAACCTGTTCATCGTCGTATTTTGTACGGAATGAACGAATTAGGAGTTACGCCTGATAAACCTCATAAGAAATCTGCCCGTATTACAGGGGACGTAATGGGTAAATACCACCCACACGGAGACTCATCTATCTATGAAGCTATGGTTCGTATGGCTCAATGGTGGAGCTACCGCTACATGCTTGTAGATGGGCACGGTAACTTTGGTTCTATGGACGGTGATGGTGCTGCCGCGCAACGTTATACCGAAGCACGTATGAGCAAGATTGCTCTTGAAATGCTTCGCGATATCAATAAAAATACCGTTGATTTTGTTGATAACTATGATGCCAACGAGCGCGAACCTGTTGTTTTACCAGCTCGTTTCCCAAATCTTTTGGTCAATGGTGCCACAGGTATTGCCGTTGGTATGGCGACCAATATCCCACCTCATAATTTGGGTGAAACTATTGATGCTGTTAAACTCGTCATGGATAATCCTGAAGTTACAACCAAAGATTTGATGGAAGTTTTGCCTGGTCCAGACTTCCCAACTGGTGCCCTAGTTATGGGTAAATCAGGTATTCACAAGGCGTATGAGACTGGTAAGGGATCTATTGTTCTTCGTTCTCGTACGGAAATTGAAGAAACTAAAACAGGTCGCGAACGTATCGTTGTTACTGAATTCCCGTATATGGTTAATAAGACAAAAGTTCATGAGCATATTGTGCGCTTAGTTCAGGAAAAACGTATCGATGGAATTACAGCTGTTCGTGATGAATCTAACCGTGAAGGTGTTCGCTTTGTTATTGAAGTTAGACGCGACGCATCAGCTAATGTTATTTTGAACAACTTATTCAAGATGACTCAGATGCAGACTAGCTTTGGTTTTAACATGCTTGCTATCCAAAATGGTGTTCCAAAGATTTTATCGCTTCGCCAAATCTTAGATGCATACATTGAGCACCAAAAAGAAGTTGTGACTCGTCGCACTCAATTTGATAAAGAAAAAGCTGAGGCACGCGCGCATATCTTGGAAGGTTTGCTAATTGCTCTGGATCATATTGATGAAGTCATTCGTATCATCCGTGCCAGCGAAACTGACCAAGAAGCTCAAGCGGAATTGATGAGCAAGTTCAAGCTATCTGAACGTCAAAGCCAAGCAATCCTAGACATGCGTCTCCGTCGTTTGACTGGCTTGGAGCGTGATAAGATTCAATCTGAATATGATGACCTCATTGCTTTGATTGCCGACTTAGCAGATATTCTTGCAAAACCAGAACGTGTGGCTCAAATCATCAAGGAAGAATTGGATGAAGTCAAACGCAAGTATGAAGATAAACGCCGTACTGAGTTAATGTTTGGTGAAGTCTTGACGCTTGAAGATGAAGACTTGATTGAAGAGTCTGATGTTCTTATCACTCTATCAAATAAAGGTTATATTAAACGTTTGGACCAAGACGAGTTTACTGCCCAAAAACGTGGTGGACGTGGCGTACAGGGAACAGGAGTCAAGGATGATGACTTTGTCCGTGAGTTGGTTTCTACCAGCACCCATGATCACTTGCTATTCTTTACCAACAAAGGTCGTGTCTATCGTTTGAAAGGTTATGAAATCCCAGAATACGGTCGTACAGCCAAGGGATTGCCTGTAGTTAACCTCTTGAAACTGGATGAGGGAGAAAGCATCCAAACTATCATTAATGTCGAATCAGAACGTAGTGATGATGCATATATCTTCTTTACGACTCGAGCAGGTATTGTTAAGAGAACTAGCGTTAAAGAATTTGCCAACATTCGTCAGAATGGTCTAAAAGCCTTGAATTTGAAAGATGAGGACGAATTGATTAATGTTCTTCTTACTCAAGAAGATACTGATATCATTATCGGTACTAAATTGGGTTATGCAGTTCGTTTCAACCAGTCATCCGTTCGTAGTATGAGTCGTAGCGCTACAGGTGTTAAAGGGGTAAACCTTCGTGAAGGTGATGCTGTAGTTGGAGCTAGAGTAATCACTGACCAAGATGAGGTCCTCATTATCACCGAAAAAGGATACGGTAAGCGTACAGTTGCCACTGAATATCCAACTAAAGGTCGTGCTGGTAAAGGTATGAAGACCGCTAATATTACTGATAAAAACGGTCAACTTGCAGGCCTTCTCACAGTAAAAGGTGACGAAGATTTGATGGTTATCACAGATACCGGTGTCATGATTCGTACAAATGTTGCCAATATTTCTCAAACTGGACGTTCAACCATGGGAGTTAAGGTCATGCGTTTAGATGAGAATGCTAAGATTGTAACCTTTACAACAGTTGCGGCAGCTGAGAAAGAAGAAGTTGGGGCAGAAAACGAAACAGAAAGTGAAGAATAATGTCTCAAAAAAGAACTAAGAGTAAAAAAAATAAACGTAAGAATCTGCTGATTAATATTTTAGCTGGCTTTCTAATCCTTTTGTCTCTAGCCTTGATTTTTAACTCAAAGATTCGTAATATCTTTATGGTTTGGAATACTAACAAGTATCAAGTTAGTCAAGTTTCAAAAGAGAAGCTTGAAGAGAACAATGGTGCAGAAGGAAATTTTGATTTTAATTCCGTGAAGGCTATTTCTTCGGAGGCAGTTTTATCATCCCAATGGGATGCACAACAGTTACCTGTTATAGGTGGAATTGCAGTTCCCGAAGTAGAAATCAACCTGCCAATCTTTAAAGGTTTGGACAATGTAAACTTGTTCTACGGAGCAGGAACCATGAAACCAAATCAAAAAATGGGTGAAGGAAATTATTCTCTTGCTAGTCACCATATCTTTACAGCTGAGAATGCTAGCCAAATGCTATTTTCTCCTTTGGTCAATGCCAAAGAAGGAATGAAGATTTATCTGACTGATAAGGATAAAGTTTATACCTACGAAATTCGGGAAGTGAAACACGTAACCCCAGATCGAGTTGATGAAATCGATGATCGTGAAGGTATCAATGAAATTACCTTGGTCACTTGTGTAGACTATGATGCAACCGAACGGATTATCGTAAAGGGAGATTTAAAAGAAATCAAATCTTATTCAGACACTCCGTCAGATGTTTTAGATGCATTTAATAAACCGTATAAACAAAGATATTAATTTGTAAATTTTTAGAAAAAGGTTCGCTAATGATAGCGACCTTTTTTCTTGTCAATTTCAGAAAATAGATAAGGTAAAGACTTTTCAATTTTTCTAAAAAGTAGTATAATGTTTCTATTATAGAAATTTTTAGAAAATTCCAAAAGAGGTTTGTTATGGGATATACAGTTGCTGTTGTCGGTGCTACAGGTGCCGTTGGTGCTCAAATGATCAAAATGTTGGAAGAATCAATTCTTCCAATCGATAAGATTCGCTACCTTGCGTCTGCACGTTCTGCAGGAAAGGTCTTGCAATTCAAGGGCCAAGATGTGACTATTGAAGAAACAACAGAAGAAGCTTTTGAAGGAGTTGATATTGCTCTCTTCTCTGCTGGTGGTTCAACTTCTGCAAAATACGCACCTTATGCTGTTAAAGCAGGGGCAGTAGTAGTAGATAACACTTCTTATTTCCGTCAAAATCCAGATGTGCCATTGGTTGTTCCTGAAGTAAACGCCCATGCCCTTGATGCTCATAATGGGATCATTGCATGTCCTAACTGTTCAACTATTCAAATGATGGTAGCTCTTGAACCAGTTCGTCAAAAATGGGGCTTAGACCGTATCATTGTTTCAACTTATCAAGCTGTCTCAGGTGCTGGTATGGGTGCTATTCTTGAGACACAACGTGAATTGCGTGAAGTATTGAATGATGGTGTAAATCCACGTGATTTGCATGCGGAAATCTTGCCATCAGGTGGCGATAAGAAACACTATCCAATTGCTTTTAATGCCCTTCCTCAAATTGATGTCTTCACTGATAATGACTACACTTATGAAGAAATGAAGATGACAAACGAAACTAAGAAAATCATGGAAGACGATAGCATTGCCGTTTCAGCAACTTGCGTGCGTATTCCTGTCTTGTCAGCTCACTCTGAGTCAGTTTACATTGAAACAAAAGAAGTGGCTCCAATCGATGAAGTCAAAGCTGCGATTGCTGCCTTTCCAGGTGCAGTTCTTGAAGACGATGTGGCTCATCAAATCTATCCTCAAGCTATTAATGCGGTTGGTTCTCGCGATACCTTTGTCGGACGTATCCGTAAAGACTTGGATGCTGAAAAAGGGATCCACATGTGGGTGGTGTCTGATAACCTTCTTAAAGGTGCTGCTTGGAACTCAGTTCAAATTGCAGAGACTTTACATGAACGTGGTCTAGTACACCCAACAGCTGAGTTGAAGTTTGAATTGAAATAGGGAGCAAAACAGAAATCAGTAACTCGAAGAGTTTGATTTCTTCCTCTTATTTTATGTACAGAACAGGAGGCAAAGGCAAGTATGCCCCAGCCTCTTTCTTATATAGAGAAAGGTTTTTTCTATGTCTTATCAAGATTTAAAAGATTGTAAAATTATCACTGCTTTTATTACTCCTTTTCACGAAGATGGCTCCATAAATTTCGATGCTATTCCAAAGTTGATTGAACATCTATTGGCACATCACACAGACGGAATTCTCTTGGCGGGGACGACTGCTGAGAGTCCGACTCTTACTCACGATGAGGAGTTGCAGTTGTTTGCAGCAGTTCAGAAAGTGGTTAATGGCCGTGTTCCTTTAATTGCTGGTGTCGGTACTAATGATACACGAGACTCTATTGAGTTCGTCAAAGAAGTGGCAGATTTTGGAGGCTTTGCGGCTGGTCTCGCAATTGTTCCTTACTACAATAAACCATCTCAAGAAGGTATGTACCAGCACTTTAAAGCTATTGCAGATGCCTCTGATTTACCCATCATTATCTATAACATTCCAGGTCGTGTAGTAGTAGAATTGACACCAGAAACCATGCTTCGCTTAGCGGAACATCCAAATATCATTGGTGTTAAGGAATGTACCAGCCTTGCAAATATGGCTTATTTGATTGAGCACAAACCAGAAGAATTCTTGATCTACACTGGTGAAGATGGGGATGCCTTCCATGCTATGAACCTTGGTGCTGATGGGGTTATCTCTGTTGCTTCTCATACCAATGGTGATGAAATGTATGAAATGTTCACTGCGATTGAAGAGAGTGATATGAAGAAAGCGGCAGCTATTCAACGTAAGTTTATTCCCAAGGTTAATGCTCTCTTCTCATACCCAAGTCCTGCACCTGTTAAGGCAGTCCTCAACTATATGGGATTTGAAGCTGGTCCAACTCGTCTCCCTTTGGTTCCTGCGCCTGAAGAGGATGCTAAACGCATTATCAAGGTTGTTATTGACGGAGACTATGAAGCGACTAAAGCGACTGTCACTGGAGTTCTTCGACCTGATTACTAAGATAACAAAGATAAATAGAAACTTCCTAACAAGTAAAATTGTTGGGAGTTTTTTTATTTTTCTACGAATATATAAATAGAGAGAGGATGACAAGGAGTTAATAATGAAGATTAAGATTGACAATTTTGAGATTTATAAATTGAAGCAGGCAGGTTTAAGTAATCAGCAGGTTCTGAAAGTACTTCAATACGGAGAAATTTATGATCAGGAATTGAGTTTAGAGACAATCGCTGAAGCCTCAGAGTGTCGTAATCCAGTAGTTTTTATGGAGCGGTACCATAAACTGACTTTTGAAAGCATGGAACGCCTGAAGAAAGATTTTGAAAAGTTCCCATCATTTTCAATTTTGGATGATGTTTATCCCATTTCACTCAGTGAAATTTATGATGCACCTGTATTGCTTTTTTATAAAGGAGATTTAAATCTCTTGAAATTACCCAAGGTTGCAGTTGTAGGTAGTCGCACTTGTAGTCAAATAGGAACCAAATCAGTCCGTAAAATCATTGAAGAATTGGAAAATGAATTAGTTGTGGTGAGTGGACTTGCTAGAGGAATTGATACAGCAGCCCATATGTCTGTTCTACAAACTGGGGGCAAAACGATTGCAGTGATTGGGACTGGTTTAGATGTCTATTATCCCCGCTCCAATAAACGCCTTCAAGAATACATTGGAGAACATCATTTGCTTCTAAGCGAGTACGGTCCAGGAGAAGAACCTTTGAAATATCACTTTCCTGCCAGAAATCGCATTATTGCAGGATTGTGTCGAGGAGTCATCGTTGCAGAAGCTAAAATGAGGTCTGGTAGCTTAATCACTTGTGAGCGTGCCATGGAGGAAGGTAGAGATGTCTTTGCGATTCCAGGTTCCATTTTAGATGGACGCTCAGACGGCTGTCATCATTTAATCCAAGAAGGAGCAAAACTAGCAACATGTGGGCAGGATATACTAGCAGAATTTGAATTTTAATGAATGAAATGATTTCATTTAGCAAACTTTTCTTCTATTATATGGGTGTTATGTCTTGACAGGTTTTTAAAAATGGTTTACACTTTATAAAGTTTAATTACTTTGAGAAGGTGTGATACTGTGGTAACGGCAACCAAAAAGAAAAAATCAACAAGTAAAAAAAATCTTGTAATCGTGGAGTCGCCTGCTAAGGCGAAAACGATTGAGAAATATCTAGGACGTAATTATAAGGTTTTAGCCAGCGTAGGACATATTCGTGATTTGAAAAAATCAAGTATGTCAGTTGACGTGGAAAATAATTACGAACCGCAATATATCAATATTCGTGGGAAAGGTCCTCTCATCAATGATTTGAAAAAAGAAGCTAAGAAAGCCGATAAAGTCTTTCTTGCAAGTGACCCGGACCGGGAAGGGGAGGCTATTTCATGGCATTTAGCGCATATTTTAGATCTAGACGAGAATGATACCAACCGTGTTGTTTTCAACGAGATTACCAAAGATGCAGTAAAAAATGCCTTTAAAGAACCTCGTAAAATTAATATGGATTTGGTCGATGCCCAACAGGCCCGTCGTGTTTTGGACCGTTTAGTGGGGTATTCAATTTCACCAATTCTTTGGAAAAAGGTTAAAAAAGGCTTATCAGCAGGGCGTGTTCAGTCTGTTGCTCTTAAGCTAATCATTGATCGTGAAAATGAAATCAATGCCTTCCAACCAGAAGAATATTGGACGATTGATGGTGTCTTTAAAAAAGGTACCAAGCAATTCCAAGCTTCTTTTTATGGAATGAATGGCAAGAAGATGAAGTTGACCACCAATGATGAAGTCAAAAAAGTTTTATCTCATCTTAGCAGTAAAGACTTTACTGTTGATCAAGTAGATAAAAAGGAAAGAAAGCGCAATGCTCCTCTTCCATATACAACGTCTTCTATGCAGATGGATGCTGCTAACAAGATTAACTTCCGTACTCGAAAGACGATGATGGTTGCTCAGCAACTCTATGAAGGAATCAATATTGGTACAGGTGTCCAAGGTTTGATCACCTATATGCGTACGGATTCTACTCGTATCAGCCCAGTTGCTCAGAATGAAGCCGCTAGCTACATCAATGAACGTTTTGGTAGTAAGTATTCTAAACATGGTAGCAAGGTGAAAAATGCCTCTGGCGCTCAAGACGCCCACGAAGCTATTCGTCCTTCAAGTGTCTTTAATACACCTGAGAAAATTGCTAAGTATTTGGATAAAGACCAGCTAAAACTTTATACCCTTATCTGGAACCGCTTTGTAGCGAGTCAAATGACTGGTGCAATTTTTGATACCATGGCTGTTAAACTTTCGCAAAATGGTGTTCAATTCGCGGCGAATGGTAGTCAGGTTAAGTTTGATGGTTATTTAGCTATTTACAACGATTCTGATAAAAATAAGATGCTGCCTGATATGGAAGTAGGAGATGTGGTCAAACAGGTTAATAGCAAACCTGAACAACATTTCACACAACCACCGGCACGATATTCTGAGGCTACTTTGATTAAGACCTTGGAAGAAAACGGAGTTGGACGTCCATCTACCTATGCTCCAACCATTGAAACAATCCAAAAACGTTACTATGTAAGACTAGCATCTAAACGCTTTGAACCAACTGATTTAGGACAAGTCGTTAACAAGCTGATTGTCGAATACTTCCCAGACATTGTTAACGTGAAGTTTACCGCTGAAATGGAAGGTAAACTGGACGATGTTGAGGTCGGAAAAGAAGAGTGGCAACGAGTTATTGATGAATTTTACAAACCATTCTCTAAAGAGGTCGCAAAAGCTGAAGCAGAGATGGAAAAAATTCAAATCAAGGACGAACCAGCAGGATTTGACTGTGAAGTTTGTGGTAGTCCGATGGTGATTAAGATTGGACGCTTCGGTAAGTTTTATGCATGTAGTAATTTCCCAGATTGTCGACATACGCAGGCCATTGTTAAAGAAGTTGGTGTTACATGTCCAAAATGCCATCAAGGGCAAATCATCGAACGCAAAACCAAACGTAATCGTATTTTCTATGGATGCAATCGTTATCCAGAATGTGAGTTTACCTCTTGGGATAAACCTGTTGGACGTGATTGTCCTAAATGTGGTCATTTCCTCATGGAGAAAAAAATCCGTGGTGGCGGGAAACAGATTGTATGTAGCAATGGTGACTACGAAGAAGACAAGATTAAATAAAAATAATTAGGGCTGAAATGATAATTTCAGCTCTTTTTAATTTAAACTTGACAGATTTTATCTTTTTATGCTTAACTAGAAGAAGATTATTCTTACTTAGGAGCAGATATGCGCATTATTTATCTTTGCATTGGATTCATTTCTTTAGCTTTAGCAATCGTTGGAGTTGCCTTGCCACTATTACCGACAACACCCTTTCTCTTGTTGTCAATTGCTTGTTTTTCAAAATCCTCTAAACGTTTTGAAGATTGGCTCTATCATACCAAGCTCTACCAAACTTATGTTGCGGACTTCAGAGAAACTAAGTCTATTGCGCGTGAACGAAAGAAGAAGATTATCGTATCGATTTATATTTTGATGGGAATCTCCATTTATTTTGCTCCGCTCTTACCTGTAAAAATTGCTTTAGGCTGCTTAACAGTATTTATAACCTATTATCTCTTTAAGGTAATTCCAGATAAAGAATAGCTAAAAAAGTCATGATTTTCCTTGATAAAAAGTAGGGGTTACTTAAAACAATATGATATAATAATATTAAAGAAACCTTCAAGGAGTATCAAATGATTTACGAATTTTGTGCTGAAAATGTGACCTTGCTTGAAAAAGCTATGCAGGCAGGAGCTCGCCGTATTGAGCTCTGTGATAATTTAGCGGTTGGTGGAACAACTCCAAGCTACGGAGTGACAAAGGCAGCTGTGGAACTGGCGGCCGACTACGATACGACTATCATGACAATGATTCGTCCACGTGGTGGTGACTTTGTTTACAATGACCTCGAGATTTCTATTATGCTTGAGGATATTCGTCTAACTGCTCAAGCAGGTAGCCAAGGGGTTGTCTTTGGTGCCTTAACAGCAGATAAGAAATTGGATAAGGCTAACCTTGAAAAGTTGATTGCTGCATCTAAAGGTATGGAGATTGTCTTCCATATGGCTTTTGACGACTTAAGTGACCAAGATCAACTAGAAGCTATTGATTGGCTCAGCCAGGCTGGCGTAACACGTATCCTGACTCGAGCTGGTGTATCTGGTGACTCTTTAGAGAAACGTTTTGCTCACTACCGCAGAATTTTAGAACACGCTGCAGGAAAAATCGAAATTTTACCGGGTGGTGGGATTGACATGGACAACCGTCAAACCTTTATCGATCAACTGGGCGTGACACAATTACATGGAACAAAGGTTGTCTTTTAAAAAATAGAAAGGAACTGCTAGCTTTTGGTAGCAGTTTTCGCTTATGTTTGAAATTTTTAAAGCCTATCAATTTAATAGTAAAAAGGCTAAAGAGTATGGTTTTGTAGAAAATCAAGGTGTATGGACCTATAGTTCGACTATCTTGCAGGGAGATTTTCTCATGATGGTTACAGTTGAGGATGGGGACTTAAGTTTTCGAGTTTATGACCAAGAAACTAGGGACCTCTATCCTCAAGTTCATATGGAAAGTATGAGAGGTTCTTTTGTCGGAAGCGTTCGAGAGGCTTGTTTAGAAGTACTTTATAGCATTCGAAAGGCTTGTTTTGAGGTAGAGGAATTTCTCAATCCACAGACCAAGAGAATCATGGCGCTTGTTCAAGCAAAGTATGGCAATCAGCTGGAATATCTATGGGAGAAATCACCTGATACGGCGGTTTTACGCCACGAAGATAATCAGAAGTGGTATGCTATTTTAATGAGAATTCCTTGGGATAGGCTAGATAAGGGGAGAGAAGGGCTAGTGGAAGCAGTCAACCTCAAACACGACCAAGTAGCTGACTTGCTTTCACAAATGGGAATTTTCCCAGCCTTTCATATGAATAAACGCTATTGGATTAGTCTTCCACTTGATGACACTCTAACTGACGAAAAGGTCCTTGAATTATTTGAGAGAAGTTGGTTTTTGACTTCTAAGAAATAAATAAACATATTTGAGTTTTAAATACTTTTAATTCGCAAAATATTCTTTATTGAAGAAATTTTCAGAAAATATTGGATTTTTTCTTGACAAGTGATTTTTCCTATGCTAGAATACTAAACAAGACATCAAACAAAGGAGAAAGCCAAACATGAAAACAGCTAAGTTTAATCAATTTGCTTTGTTGTTGAGGTACTCGGACTAGTGCAAAAGCATTAGTCCTGTTTGGCTTACCAAGCGGGAGTAAATCAACATCTCGCTTGGAACTCCGAGCGAGATGTTTTTTCTATATCGAAAATGTGAAGGGAGAATTCTTATGCGTGTAGTTGAGTTTTTAGATACCAGTCTCCGAGATGGTGAGCAGACACCAGGTGTCAATTTTTCAATAAAGGAAAAGGTTGCTATAGCAAAACAGTTAGAGAAATGGGGGATTTCAGCAATCGAAGCTGGTTTTCCGGCTGCTAGTCCAGATTCATTTACAGCTGTTCAAGAAATTGCTAAGGCTATGAAAAAAACAGCCGTGACAGGCTTAGCACGTTCTGTTAAATCAGACATTGACGCTTGCTATGAAGCACTTAAAGATGCAAAGTATCCTCAGATTCACGTCTTTATCGCTACCAGTCCGATTCACCGTAAGTATAAGCTCAATAAGAGTAAGGAAGAGATTTTGGAAGCGATCAGTGAACATGTTTCCTATGCACGGAGTAAGTTTGAAGTAGTAGAATTCTCTCCAGAAGATGCTACTAGAACTGAGCTGGACTTTCTTCTACAAGTCGTTCAAACTGCGGTCGATGCGGGTGCGACTTATATTAATATTCCTGATACAGTAGGTTTTACAACTCCAGAGGAATACGGAAGTATCTTTAAATATCTGATTGACAATGTCCAAACAGACCGTCAGATTATCTATTCACCTCACTGCCATGATGACCTTGGAATGGCAGTAGCAAATAGCCTCGCTGCTGTAAAGAATGGTGCAGGACGTGTCGAAGGAACCATTAACGGAATCGGCGAACGAGCTGGGAATGCTGCTTTAGAAGAAATAGCGGTAGCCCTCAATATTCGTCAGGATTATTACCAAGCAGAGTCAAGTATCGTCCTAAACGAAACGATTAATACGTCCGAAATGGTCTCTCGCTTCTCAGGAATTCCAGTTCCCAAAAATAAGGCAGTTGTCGGTGGAAATGCCTTTTCTCATGAATCAGGTATTCACCAAGACGGAGTTCTTAAAAACCCACTTACCTATGAAATCATAACACCAGAATTGGTGGGTGTAAAGAGTAATAGTCTTCCGCTTGGAAAATTATCTGGTCGCCATGCCTTTGTAGAAAAACTGAGAGAACTGGCCTTAGACTTCACAGAAGAGGATATTAAGCCACTCTTTGACAAATTCAAATCACTTGCAGATAAGAAACAAGAAGTCACAGACGCGGATATTCGTGCTCTGGTAGCTGGGACCATGGTTGAAAACCCAGAAGGCTTTCACTTTGATGATTTACAACTTCAAACTCATGCGGAAAATGAAATTGAAGCGACTGTTAGATTGGCTAATTTGGATGGTGAGAAAGTCGACTTTAATGCAACTGGACAAGGTTCTGTTGAAGCTATCTTTAACGCTGTTGACAAGTTCTTTAATCAATCTGTTCGCTTGGTTTCCTACACTATTGACGCTGTGACGGATGGAATCGATGCTCAGGCTAGAGTCTTAGTTACTGTTGAAAACAAAGATACAGAAACCATCTTTAACGCGGCCGGAATTGATTTCGATGTGTTGAAAGCTTCAGCCATTGCCTACATCAATGCCAATACTTTTGTTCAAAAAGAGAATACCGGAGAGATAGGTCCAAATGTTTCCTATCGCGACATGCCTAGTCTTTAAAGGAGAATACCATGACAAAGAAAATTGTTGCCCTAGCAGGTGATGGGATTGGGCCAGAAATCATGGAAGCTGGTTTAGAAGTTCTAGCATCTATAGCCAAAAAAACAGACTTTGACATTGAGATAGTCAAACAACCTTTTGGCGGTGCAGGTATTGATGCTGAGGGTCACCCCTTACCAGAAGCAACACTCAAGGCTTCTAGGGAAGCGGACGCTATCCTCCTTGCTGCAATCGGTAGTCCTCAGTATGATAATGCTACAGTTCGACCCGAACAAGGGCTTTTGGCACTCCGCAAGGAACTCAATCTTTATGCCAATATTCGTCCAGTTAAAATTTTTGATAGTCTTAAGCACTTATCGCCTCTCAAACCTGAACGAATTGCTGGTGTTGACTTTCTTGTAGTACGTGAGTTGACAGGTGGGATTTACTTTGGTGATCATATCCTTGAAGACCGAAAAGCGCGTGATATCAATGATTATAGTTATGAGGAAGTAGAGCGGATTGTTCGTAAGGCTTTTGAAATCGCAAGAAGTCGGAGAAAAATCCTTACCAGTATTGATAAGCAAAATGTTTTGGCAACATCAAAACTTTGGCGAAGAGTAGCTGACGAGGTTGCGCAAGATTTTCCAGATGTAACCTTGGAGCACAAGTTGGTGGACTCAGCTGCCATGCTTATGATTACTAATCCTGCTAAGTTCGATGTTATCGTAACAGAGAATCTATTTGGAGACATCCTATCAGACGAATCAAGTGTTCTATCTGGTACACTGGGTGTTATGCCATCAGCCAGTCATTCTGAAAATGGACCGAGTCTCTATGAACCCATTCATGGTTCGGCGCCTGATATAGCAGGCCTAGGAATCGCCAACCCTATTTCTATGATTTTATCAGTTGCTATGATGTTACGAGATAGTTTTGGACGATATGAGGATGCGGAGCGTATCGAGCGTGCTGTTGAAGCAACTTTAGCAGTAGGAATTTTAACGAGAGATTTAGGAGGAGAGGCTTCAACCAAGGAAATGACGGAAGCCATCATTGAAAGATTATGAAGATAAATCAAGGAATTACTTTTGCTATTTTGATTTGGAATTTATTTGTATTTATGATTTATGGTATTGATAAATCTAAAGCAAAAAGAGGTGCTTGGCGCATCCCTGAAAAATATTTATTATCATTTGCATTCTTGTGTGGTGGTTTTGGTGCTTGGTTGGCAGGTGTTACCTTTCATCACAAGACTAGAAAATGGTATTTTAAAACGGTTTGGTTCCTAGGAATAGTGACTACACTAGTAGCTTTGTATTTGATATGGAGGTAATGGATGGCAGGAAAATCGATTTTTGATAAATTATGGGACCTCCATGTGATTACAGGAGAAGAGGGACAACCGCAACTCATGTATGTGGATCAACACTATATTCACGAGGTGACCAGTCCTCAAGCTTTTCAAGGATTGCGAGATGCAGGACGTAGATTAAGACGACCAGATTTAACATTTGGTACCTTTGACCACAATGTCCCGACGGTCAATATATATGATATACGTGATGTAATCTCCAAAGCACAGATTGATAAGTTAGCTGAAAATGTTGAAGAGTTTGGAATCGAACATGCTGCACACGGTTCAGAAAAGCAAGGTATCGTTCATATGGTTGGTCCAGAAACAGGACGAACCCAACCAGGAAAATTCATCGTCTGTGGTGATAGCCATACAGCAACCCATGGAGCTTTTGGAGCGATTGCATTCGGTATTGGAACCAGTGAGGTCGAACATGTCTTCGCTACCCAGACACTCTGGCAGGTCAAACCCAAGAAAATGTTGGTAGAATTTACAGGTGTTCCTCAAAAAGGAGTTTATTCCAAGGATTTTATCTTAGCCTTGATTGCCGAGTACGGTGTTGCTTGTGGTGTTGGCTACGTGGTGGAGTATCGAGGTCAGGCCATTGATGCACTGAGCATGGAAGAGCGTATGACTATTTGCAATATGTCTATCGAGTTTGGCTCTAAGATGGGAATCATGAATCCAGATCAGACCGCTTTTGACTATTTAAAGGGACGAGAGTGTGTACCCAAAGATTTTGATGCAGCAGTAGCTGATTGGAAAAGACTGGTTAGTGATGAAGATGCCGTTTATGATAAGGTTATTCGTTTGGATGTCTCAAAATTGGCTCCTATGGTGACTTGGGGAACCAATCCTGCTATGGGTGTTGACTTTGATAGTAGCTTCCCAGAAATAAAGGATATGAATGATGAACGTGCTTATCATTACATGGATTTACAACCAGGTCAAAAACCAGCAGATATCCAACTAGGCTATGTCTTTATTGGTTCTTGTACAAACGCTAGAATTAGTGATTTGCAACTGGCGGCTCGATTTGTAGAAGGGAAAAAGATTGCACCAAATTTGACGGCTATCGTGGTACCTGGTTCTCGACCAGTCAAACGAGCTGCTGAAAAGTTGGGCTTGGATAAGGTTTTCCAAGATGCTGGCTTTGAGTGGAGAGACCCAGGTTGCTCCATGTGCCTAGGAATGAATCCTGACAAAGTACCAGATGGTGTTCACTGTGCCTCAACCAGTAACCGCAACTTTGAAGATAGACAAGGTTTTGGTGCTAAAACACACCTCTGCAGTCCAGCAATGGCAGCAGCAGCAGCTATTGCAGGGCGTTTCGTAGATGTACGAAAAATGCCAGAAGCTCAGTAAGGAGAGGATATGGAGAAATTTACAGTTTATACAGGTACAACCGTTCCTCTCATGAATGACAATATCGATACCGACCAAATTCTTCCCAAACAGTTTCTGAAGTTGATTGACAAGAAAGGTTTTGGCAAATACCTCATGTATGCTTGGCGTTATCTGGACGATAAGTACACTGAGGATCCAGATTTTGTCTTTAACCGACCTGAATACCGTAAGGCTAGTATTCTCATCACAGGGGATAACTTTGGAGCCGGCTCTTCTAGAGAGCACGCAGCTTGGGCACTAGCAGACTATGGTTTTAAGGTCGTAATTGCAGGCTCTTTTGGAGATATTCATTACAATAATGAACTCAATAATGGCATGTTGCCAATTGTTCAACCAAGGGAAGTTAGAGAAAAACTAGCCCAACTCAAACCGAACGACCAAGTAACTGTAGACTTGGAGCAACAAAAAATCATCTCACCAGTTGGAGAATTCAATTTCGAAATTGATAGCGAATGGAAACACAAGCTCTTAAATGGTTTGGATGATATCGGTATTACCATGCAGTACGAAGATTTGATTGCTGCTTATGAAAAACAACGTCCAGCCTACTGGCAGGATTAGAATAAATATAGAAAAGGAAATAGAACTATGACAAAACACATTCAATGGAACGGAACACTTTCACAAGAAGGCTATGAAATTTTAAAAGGTGAGGGCGGATGTATCGTTTGTCCTACTAAAGTCGGTTACATTATCATGACTAGTGACAAGGCTGGACTTGAGCGTAAGTTTGAAGCCAAAGAACGTAACCGTAACAAACCAGGTGTTGTCCTCTGTGGTAGTATGGACGAACTTCGCGCTTTAGCACAACTCAACCCAGAAATTGAAGCCTTCTATCAAAAACATTGGGACCAAGATATTCTCCTTGGTTGTATTCTTCCTTGGAAAACAGAAGCCTTTGAAAAATTGAAAGCATACGGTGATGGACGTGAAGAACTCATGACTGACGTTCGTGGAACAAGCTGTTTTGTCATTAAGTTTGGTAAAGCTGGAGAACAATTAGCTGCCAAACTTTGGGAAGAAGGCAAGATGGTCTACGCTTCATCTGCAAATCCTTCTGGAAAAGGAAATCGTGGTAAGGTTGAAGGAATCGGTCAACGTATCGAAGGAGCAGTGGATCTTGTCATCGAAGCAGACGACTACGTTGCCTCAATCCAACCAGACAAAACAATCGAAACTCGCTACGAGCAAGGTGTGATGGTCTCTATGGTTGATAAAGACGGCAAGCTTATTCCAGAACAAGGAGGAGCACGTTCAATCTCACCAGCACCAGTTGTGATCCGTAAAGGACTTGACATCGATAAAATCATGATGCATCTGTCAGATACCTTTAACTCATGGGATTACCGTCAAGGGGAGTATTATTAATATAAACAAAAAATAGAGAGCCTATAAACTCTCTATTTTTTGTGAAACAACGAGTAAAATCCGAACGTTATAAATTTTAGGTTTCAAAATAATTGACAAAAACTTTACCTTAGTTTATAATCTTTAAAGGAAACGTCGGAAAAGACGTAGTGATGCGAAAGCATAGGTAGGTCATTCTAAAAGAAACGAGACATTGAATGTTGAACGAATTTCCAATCTTTGACTACGAAGATATTCAGCTTATCCCTAACAAATGTGTCCTTCAAAGTCGAGCAGAAGCTGATACGCATGTAACTTTGGGGAATCATACCTTCAAGTTGCCGGTTGTTCCTTCTAATATGCAAACTATCTTGGATGAAGATGTTGCAGAACAACTTGCAAAAGGTGGTTATTTCTATATCATGCATCGCTTTGATGAAGATGGGCGCATTCCTTTTGTGAAACGCATGCATGAAAAAGGGTTGATTGCTTCTATCTCTGTTGGTGTTAAAGATTACGAATATGATTTTGTTAGTCAATTAAAGGAAGATGCTCCAGAGTACATCACTATTGATATCGCTCATGGACATGCCGACAGCGTGATTTCAATGATTCAGCACATTAAGAAAGAATTGCCAGATACCTTTGTCATCGCCGGTAACGTTGGTACTCCAGAGGCAGTTCGTGAACTTGAAAACGCTGGAGCAGACGCTACTAAGGTCGGAATCGGTCCAGGTAAAGTATGTATTACTAAGGTTAAAACTGGTTTTGGTACTGGTGGTTGGCAGTTAGCAGCTCTTCGCTGGTGTGCTAAAGCTGCGCGTAAACCGATTATTGCCGATGGTGGAATCCGTACACACGGAGATATTGCCAAGTCAATCCGCTTTGGTGCAAGTATGGTTATGATTGGTTCTTTATTTGCAGGCCATATCGAAAGCCCTGGTAAAACTGTTGAAGTCGATGGTAAACAATTTAAAGAATACTATGGTTCTGCTTCAGAATACCAAAAAGGTGCCTATAAGAATGTCGAAGGTAAGAAAATTCTTCTTCCTGCCAAAGGACATTTACAAGATACCCTAACTGAGATGGAACAAGATTTGCAAAGTTCGATTTCTTATGCTGGAGGTCGAAAGGTAGCTGATCTTAGACATGTAGATTATGTGATTGTGAAGAACTCTATCTGGAATGGAGATGCTCACTAAAAATATGATTACTTATTTATGTCGCGAATTGGCGTGGCGTTTCTAAAAGGTACCGTAAATACCTAACAATGAGTAAGTCGAAGAGAGATAAAAGAAGCAGGGATATTTGTTTCAATCTTTCTAAGGGGCTTACTATGTAAGTCCCTTTTTATTTCGGAGGTTATTGTGAAATTACTAGAGGAACGTATTTTAAAAGATGGGAATATTCTAGGTGAGAATATTCTTAAGGTGGATTCATTCTTGACTCACCAAGTGGATTTTTCCTTAATGCGCGAGATTGGTCGCACCTTTGCAGAATATTTTAAAAATGCAGGTATTACCAAAGTCGTAACCATTGAAGCATCTGGAATTGCTCCAGCTCTATATGTTGCTGAACAATTAGATGTACCTATGATTTTTGCTAAGAAGGCAAAAAATATTACCATGAATGAAGGAATTTTAACTGCTGAGGTTTATTCTTTCACTAAACAAGTTACTAGTACCGTATCCATTGCAGGGAAGTTTTTATCTCCAGGAGAAAAAGTATTAATTATTGATGATTTCTTGGCTAATGGTCAAGCAGCTAATGGTTTGATTCAGATTATCGAACAAGCTGGTGCTACAGTCGAGGCCATCGGGATTGTGATAGAAAAATCTTTCCAAGATGGTCGTGAACTGTTAGAAAAATCAGGTCATCAGGTCGTATCACTTGCTCGTTTAGAGCGTTTTGAAAATGGAAGAGTTATCTTCAAGGAGGCAGACATCTAATGAATCAAAAAGAAAACCACTCAAAAGCGGCCGTATTGGGCTTGCAACACTTACTTGCTATGTACTCAGGTTCAATCCTGGTACCAATCATGATTGCAGGTGCCTTAGGTTACTCACCTCAACAACTGACATACCTTATCTCTACAGATATCTTTATGTGTGGGGTCGCAACTCTCTTACAATTGCAACTTAATAAATATTTTGGTGTCGGTTTACCTATTGTTCTTGGGGTAGCCTTCCAGTCTGTTGCTCCACTTATTATGATTGGACAAAGTCACGGTAGTGGTGCTATGTTTGGTGCCTTGATTGCTTCTGGTATTTATGTCGTTCTTGTAGCTGGCGTATTTTCTAAGGTTGCTAATCTGTTCCCTTCAATCGTAACAGGTTCTGTCATTACAACAATCGGTTTAACTTTGATTCCTGTAGCTATCGGAAATATGGGAAATAACGTCGAAAAACCAACGGGACAAAGTCTAGCATTAGCAACAATCACTATTCTTATCATTCTCTTGGTTAATATCTTTACAAAAGGATTTATTAAGTCAATTTCTATTTTGATTGGTTTGATTGCAGGTACTATCATCGCTGCGACTATGGGCTTGGTTGATTTCTCTCCAGTAGCAGAAGCTCCACTTGTTCATATCCCAACTCCATTCTACTTTGGTGCTCCACAATTTGAGATTTCTTCTATTGTAATGATGTGTATTATCGCTACTGTATCAATGGTAGAATCAACTGGCGTATATCTTGCCCTTTCTGATATTACTAAAGATCCAATCGATAGCACTCGTCTTCGTAATGGTTATCGTGCTGAAGGTCTTGCTGTTTTACTTGGTGGACTTTTCAATACCTTCCCTTATACAGGTTTTTCTCAAAACGTTGGTTTGGTGAAACTTTCAGGTATTCGTACACGTTTGCCGATCTACTATGCTGCAGGTTTTCTTATCTTACTTGGTCTCTTGCCTAAGTTCGGTGCCTTGGCACAGATTATCCCTAGCCCTGTTCTAGGTGGAGCCATGCTTGTCATGTTCGGTTTTGTTTCTCTACAAGGAATGCAAATCTTGTCTCGTGTGGACTTTGAGCACAATGAACACAACTTCCTCATTGCAGCAGTGTCTATCTCGGCTGGGGTAGGATTAAACGGAAGTAACCTCTTCAATACTCTACCGACAGAATTACAAATGTTCTTCTCAAATGGTATCGTCATTGCAAGTACAGTGGCCATCATTTTGAACGCTATTTTGAATCGTAAAAAATAAAAATAAGTGAGAAGGATAGAAATATCCTTCTCATTTTGTTTTTTAGAGCTTCTGTATTGTTTCTATAGTCCTTTTTATGGTAAAATGGTTCTATGAATGAAAGAATGAAAGAGCTCGTTGAGTTGCTTAATCGCTATGCGACAGAGTATTATACAAGTGATAACCCATCTGTATCTGATAGTGAGTATGATCGTCTTTATCGTGAACTGGTAGAGTTAGAAAAAGCTCACCCAGAGCAAGTCTTGCCAGATAGTCCAACCCACCGTGTTGGCGGTAAGATTCTAGATGGTTTTGAAAAATATAGTCATCAGTATCCTCTCTATAGTTTGCAGGATGCTTTTTCTCGTGAAGAGCTCGATGCCTTTGATGCGCGTGTTCGTAAAGAATTGGATGATGTTACTTATATCTGTGAGTTAAAGATTGATGGTTTATCGATTTCCTTGACTTATGAGCAAGGAATTTTTGTTGCTGGAGCTACTCGTGGTGATGGTTCAGTCGGTGAGAATATCACAGAAAACCTCAAACGAGTGAAAGACATTCCTTTATCATTATCTGAAAAAATAGATATAACAGTTCGTGGTGAATGTTATATGCCGAGAGCTTCCTTTGACCAGGTCAATCAATCTCGTCAAGAAAACGGTGAGCCAGAGTTTGCTAATCCACGAAATGCTGCTGCAGGAACCCTTCGCCAGTTAGACACAGGAGTAGTTGCTAAGCGTAATCTTGCAACTTTCCTCTATCAGGAAGCGAGTCCTTCAACTAGAGACAGCCAAGAGAAGGTTTTAAATCATCTGGAACAGTTAGGCTTTGTGGTTAACCCTAGACGACTATTAGCCCATAGCATGGACGAAGTTTGGGAATTTATCCAAGAAGTAGGTCAAGAAAGAGACCAATTGCCATATGATATCGACGGTGTCGTGATTAAGGTTAATGATTTAGCTGGTCAAGAGCAGCTTGGATTTACAGTCAAAGCGCCTAAGTGGGCAGTCGCTTATAAGTTCCCTGCAGAAGAAAAAGAAGCAAAATTGCTTTCTGTTGACTGGACAGTAGGAAGAACTGGTGTCGTAACTCCGACTGCTAATCTTACTCCGGTGCAATTGGCAGGTACAACAGTTAGTCGTGCAACACTGCATAATGTAGACTATATCGCTGAAAAGGATATCCGCAAGGATGATACAGTGATTGTTTATAAGGCAGGGGATATCATTCCAGCTGTTTTACGAGTGGTAGAGTCTAAGCGTGTGTCTGAGGAGAAACTAGATATTCCAACAAACTGTCCAAGTTGTGACAGTAAGCTGTTACACTTTGAAGATGAGGTGGCTCTTCGTTGTATAAACCCACGTTGTCCAGCTCAAATCAAGGAAGGTCTAATTCATTTCGCATCCCGTGATGCCATGAATATTTCTGGCCTTGGTCCATCAATCGTAGAAAAATTATTTGCCGCCAATTTAGTTAAAGATGTTGCAGATATATATCGTTTGACAGTTGAAGATTTTCTCTTGTTAGACGGTATCAAGGAGAAATCAGCTCAAAAACTTTATCAGGCTATTCAAGCTTCTAAAGAAAATTCTGCTGAAAAACTTTTGTTTGGTTTAGGGATTCGTCATGTTGGAAGCAAGGCAAGTCAGTTACTCTTACAACATTTCCATTCAATCGAATCACTTGCTCAAGCAAATCCTGAAGAAGTAGCAAGCATCGAAAGTTTGGGAAGTGTCATTGCTCAAAGTCTCCAATCTTATTTTGAGACTGAGGGTGCAAAAATTCTTTTAAGTGAATTGAAAGAATTAGGTGTTAATCTAGACTATAAAGGACAGGTCATTGCAGCAGATGCTGCCTTATCAGGTCTAACTGTCGTATTGACAGGGAAACTTGAACGTCTTACTCGCTCGGAAGCCAAAAGTAAGCTCGAAAATCTTGGTGCCAAGGTAACGGGTAGCGTATCGAAGAAGACTGACCTTGTAGTAGCAGGAGCAGATGCAGGAAGCAAACTCCAAAAAGCACAAGAACTTGGAATTGAGATTCGAGATGAAGCTTGGTTGGAGAGTTTGTAAGGAATACATAGTCTAGAATAATCATCTATCATTTCTTGCTTCTATCCAAATAAGTGAATCAAGAAATGTTACTATATAAAATAATAATTAGAAATTAGGGAAAAACATGTACAACTATCCTGTACTTATTCATTATCATCGTAAGGATGAAGCATATCAGAGTTGCAACTTTAGTAAATGGCCAGCTGATTCAGTAGAATTTGTTAAAGAGCAAGAATACTTTGGAGAAAAATTTTCATTTACCCAATCAAGTGAAACACCTCTTGAACAAATGGTGTTTACAGTTGATAAAGATGGAGTAAGCAAAGAATATCCTATCCGATTCAATCATTATCCACTCTTAACAGAAGTTTGGATTTTAGATGGAGATGCCACCGTTTATTATTCTGAAAACCCAGCCATTGCAAGTCCACACTATAAAGATCAAAATCCATTTGCTTTTGATAAAGCGATTAACAGTGCTAGTTTTGATCACCACTGGGGTTACCAAGGAGAGTTGGGATTCCAGGTTTCCGAAGAAGAAACAAGCTTTAAACTTTGGTCGCCAACAGCAACAACTGTACAAGTTGTAGTTTATGAATCAGCAAGTAATGATGCGGCTATCCTAAAGACTTATGAAATGCAACGTGGCAACAGTTATTCATATAGTCACAAGGATAATACAATTGGCGTTTGGAATTTGACAGTTCCTGAAAGTCTTGCTGGTCGTGCCTATCAATATCAGATTAATTTTCCACATCATCAATCATTGACACGTGATCCATATACTATTGCTACCAGTCCAGATGGCAAACGTTCAGCGATTCTTTCAGAAAAAGAACGTCAGGTTGAAAGTTTTGAAGTTAAGAATGGAACGGATGCAACTTGGCGATTGGAAAATCCTTGTCAAGCGGTTGTTTACGAAATGCACATTCGTGACTTGACCAAGTCTGAAACTTCTGGTGTTGCTCCAGAATTAAGAGGAACATTCTTAGGTGCTGCCCAGACTGGAACAGTCAATCACTTCGGTCAGTCTACTGCATTTGACTACATCAAGGAACTTGGTGTTAACTATGTTCAACTACAGCCGATTGCTGACCGTCATAAAGAGTATGATGCAGATGGAAATGTGACCTACAACTGGGGTTACGATCCACAAAACTACAATGCACCAGAAACCAGCATGTCTACGAATCCAAATGATCCAGGTCAAGTTATCCGCGATTTGAAGACGATGATTCAAGCCTATCATGATGCTGGTATTGGTGTCATCATGGACGTTGTATACAACCATACGTTTTCAACTGTTGATGCCCCATTCCAAACAACAGTCCCAGACTATTATTACCGAATGAACCGCGATGGAAGTTATCAAAATGGTACAGGTGTAGGAAACGAAACTGCAAGTGAACACGAAATGTTCCGTAAGTACATGATTGATTCACTTCTCTATTGGGTAAATGAGTTTAATATTGATGGTTTCCGTTTTGACTTGATGGGAATCCATGATGTTAAAACGATGCAGATGATTCGTTGGGCGATGGATGAAGTCGATCCTAAAATCATCCTTTATGGAGAAGGGTGGGATATGGGAACTGGACTTGCTCCTTATGATAAGGCTAAGAAAGACAATGCCTATCAGTTACCTAATATTGGATTTTTCAATGATGATCAACGTAATGCGATTAAGGGTGCTGAAGTTTATGGTGATATCAAATCAGGCTTCGTAAGTGGTGCAGCCACTGAACCAATTGTTGCCAAAGCTATCCTTGGTAGTCGTGAACTGGGCTCTTATCTAAGCCCTAACCAGGTTGTTAACTATGTAGAAGCCCATGATAACTATAACTTGCATGATTTATTAGCGACACTTCATCCAACAGAAGACCAAGCAAGTATCATGAAAAAAGTAGAAACAGCAACTGCAATGAATCTACTCATGCAAGGCATCTCCTTTATGGAACTTGGTCAAGAGTTTGGACGTACCAAACTGGTTCCTACAGGTGAAAACGGTGAGTTGACTCATGATGATCGCGAACGTGCTATGAACAGTTACAATGCTCCAGACGCTGTTAACCAGGTAGACTGGGACTTAATCAATGAGCGTCAAGAAAGCATAGAATTTGTTCGTCAGATTATAGGTCTTAAAACAAAGACTAGTGCCTTTTCATACCCTACATACGAGGAAGTATACCGTCACGTCTTTGTTCACACAGCTATTGAAAATAGTGGTTGGATTGTCTATGAGATTCAGGGAACTAAAGAACATTTCTTGGTTGTATTTAATGCCAAAGGTGCATCTTTCTATTATGAAAATGCTGGAAATCTAGAAATGTTGGTTACAAATAGTCGTTCAAACCAAGAAAACACTCTTGATAATGTGAGCGTTGCAGTTATGAATGTTTTAGTTTAAAAAAAATAAAACTCAAGATTAATCTTGAGTTTTTTTCTATATAAATTTGTCCTAATAAAAAATATGGGAATATTACTAAAAATAGTTGAAAATTTCAGAAAATTTGATAAAATTGTACTTAAGATACTTTATCCGAACAAAAAGTTTGATTCATGAAAATAACGTTAAGTTTTTTAAGTATCTGTTTTGCAAAATTAGCATTGAAAAAAATATTGTAAGTGATTTAATGATTCAAAAACTTTTATCAAGGTAGAATATCAATAAATACTGAAAATTTAAGAAATGTCAAGATAATTACTTGAAGATTTTCTAAAAAATATTTATGATAATTCGGAAATTGGTTGAAAGTTTTCTTAAAAGATAGTATAATAGAAATATAGAAAACGCTTACAATATAAAGGGGGGGTTATGGATACATTAGAAGCTTTAAGAACTTTTACAACAGGCGAAAATTTCCATCTTCAGCACTATTTGGGCGCACATCGTGAGGAGAAAGACGGGGAATGGGGTTACACATTCCGTGTTTGGGCTCCGAATGCGCAGGCTGTTCATCTAGTCGGTGATTTCACGAATTGGGTTGAAAATCAAATCCCTATGGTTCGAAACGAATCTGGAGTTTGGGAAGTTTTTACAACTTTTGCCCAAGAAGGTCAGATTTATAAATATCATATCACACGGGCTAACGGTCATCAGCTTATGAAGATTGATCCTTTAGCTGTTCGGTATGAAGCACGTCCAGGAACAGGGGCTGTGTTAACAGAAATTCCAGAAAAGAAATGGAAGGATGGACTTTGGTTAGCTCGTAGAAAACGTTTGGGATTCTTCGAAAGACCAGTTAATATTTACGAAGCACACGCTGGTTCGTGGAAACGAAATCCAGATGGAACTCCATATAGTTTTGCTCAATTAAAAGAAGAGTTGATTCCTTACTTAGTTGAAATGAACTACACTCATATAGAGTTTATGCCTTTGATGGCTCACCCGCTAGGTTTGAGTTGGGGCTATCAACTGATGGGATATTTCGGTTTAGAACATTCTTACGGAAGACCAGAAGAGTTTCAAGACTTTGTTGAGGAGTGTCATTTAAATAATATTGGAGTTATTGTTGACTGGGTGCCAGGTCACTTTACAATCAATGATGATGCCTTAGCCTACTTTGATGGAACTCCGACTTTTGAATATCAAGACCATAACAAAGCTCATAACTATGGTTGGGGGGCATTAAACTTCGACTTAGGCAAAAACGAAGTACAATCTTTCCTAATTTCTAGCATTAAGTTCTGGATTGATTTTTATCATTTAGATGGTATCCGTGTAGATGCCGTAAGTAATATCCTTTATCTTGATTATGATAATGCACCTTGGACACCAAATAAAGACGGTGGAAATCTTAACTACGAAGGCTATTATTTCCTTCAGCGTTTAAATACTGTTATTAAGCTAGCTCACCCTGATGTCATGATGATTGCAGAAGAAAGCTCTTCGGCAACTAAAATAACAGGTCCGAAAGAGATGGGTGGTCTTGGATTTGATTACAAGTGGAACATGGGCTGGATGAATGATATCTTACGTTTCTACGAAGAAGATCCAATTTACCGCAAGTATGATTTTAACCTTGTAACCTTCAGTTTTATGTATGTCTTTAATGAAAATTATCTCCTACCATTCTCACATGATGAGGTTGTACATGGTAAGAAGAGTATGATGCATAAGATGTGGGGGGATCGTTACAATCAATTTGCAGGCCTTAGAAATCTTTATACTTATCAAATTTGTCACCCTGGTAAGAAATTGCTCTTTATGGGTAGCGAATTCGGTCAATTCTTAGAGTGGAAATCAGAAGAGCAATTAGAATGGTCAAACCTTGAAGATCCAATGAATGCCAAGATGAAATACTTCACATCTCAGTTGAATCAACTTTATAAGGACCACCGTTGTCTTTGGGAAATTGATACAAGCTATGATGGAATTGAAATTATCGATGCAGATAATAGAGATCAGAGTGTTCTTTCCTTTATTCGTAAAGGAAAGAAAGGCGAGATGCTAGTCTGTGTCTTCAATATGGCACCGGTTGAACGTCCTGATTTCACAATTGGACTGCCAGTTGCAGGTGTGTATGAAGAAATTTGGAATACAGAGTTGGAACAATGGGGAGGTGTTTGGAAAGAGCATAACCAAACCGTTCAAACTCAAGAAGGGTTATGGAAGGATTATGAGCAGACATTGACCTTTACATTGCCAGCTTTGGGGGCAAGTATATGGAAAATCAAACGTCGCTTGAAACCCGCTAAAAAAGAATCAAATAAATCTCAAAAAGGAGTAGAAAATGAAGAATGAAATGCTAGCTTTAATCCTTGCCGGTGGGCAAGGAACTCGTCTCGGTAAACTCACTCAAAGCATTGCAAAACCTGCTGTGCAATTTGGTGGGCGCTATCGTATCATTGACTTTGCTCTTTCTAACTGTGCCAACTCTGGTATCCATAATGTTGGGGTTATTACACAGTATCAACCACTAGCTCTCAACAGCCACATTGGTAATGGTTCTAGTTGGGGTCTTGATGTAATTGATTCAGGTGTTTCTATCCTTCAACCTTACTCTGCAAGTGAAGGAAATCGTTGGTTTGAAGGTACAAGTCATGCGATTTACCAAAATATTGACTATATCGATAGCATTAATCCTGAGTATGTTTTGATTCTTTCAGGAGACCATATCTACAAGATGGACTACGATGATATGCTCCAATCACACAAGGATAACAATGCCAGCTTGACAGTAGCTGTCTTGGATGTACCACTAAAAGAAGCTAGTCGTTTCGGTATCATGAATACAGATGCTAATAATCGCATTGTTGAATTCGAAGAAAAACCTTCCCAACCAAAATCAACCAAGGCATCAATGGGGATTTATATCTTTGACTGGAAACGACTTCGCAACATGCTAGTTGCTGCTGAAAAGGCTAACCTAGATATGTCTGATTTCGGAAAGAATGTTATTCCAAATTATCTTGAAACTGGTGAAAGTGTCTATGCTTATGAGTTCAATGGATACTGGAAGGATGTTGGTACAATCGAATCTCTTTGGGAAGCAAATATGGAATACATCTCTCCAGAAAATGCTCTAGATAGCCGAAATCGTCAATGGAAAATTTATTCTCGTAACCTTATCGCTCCACCAAACTACCTTGGAGAATTTGCTCAAGTAGAAGACTCTCTAGTAGTAGATGGATGTTACGTGAATGGTACTGTAAAACATTCCATTCTTTCTACAGCTGCTCAAGTTCGTAAGGGAGCAGAAGTTGTTGATTCTGTCATCATGAGTGGAGCAGTTATCGGTAGAGGTGCTAAAATTACACGTGCAATCATCGGTGAAGGTGCAATTATTGCCGATGGTGTTGAAATTGATGGTACAGAAGAAGTACAAGTAGTCGGATATAACGAAGTAGTGGGGGTAGCAACAGATGAAGATTGATAAATATTCAGCGATTTTAGGAAATACCGTTGGTTTCCATGATATGTCAACCTTGACAAGTAACCGTCCAGTGGCAAGTTTACCATTTGGAGGAAAGTATCGTTTGATTGACTTCCCACTCTCAAGTTTAGCAAATGCTGGTGTTCGAAGTGTCTTTGGAATCTTCCAACAAGATAACATCAGCTCTGTATTTGACCACATTCGTTCAGGACGTGAATGGGGCTTGAATACCCTTCTTAGCCACTACTATCTTGGAATCTATAATACTCGTGTGGAAAGTAGTACTGTTGGTAAAGAGTATTATCAACAACTCTTGACTTATTTAAAACGTTCTGGATCTAACCAAACGGTTTCCTTGAACTGTGACGTTTTGGTAAATATTGATCTTACTCAGGTTTTCCATTTGCATAATACTACAAAATCTCCTATCACAGTCGTTTATAAGAAACTACCTAAAAAGGATATTTCAGAAGTAAATGCTATCCTAGATATTGATGAAACTGACCACGTGCTTTCTCACAAACTCTTCGATAAAAAAGCTGAACAAGAATACTACAACATGTCAACGGATATCTTTGTTGTAGATACTCAATGGTTGATTGAACGTCTGGAAGAAGAAGCTCAGAAAGAACACCCAGAAAAACTACGTTATGTTCTACGTGACTTAGCAGCGGAATCAGGTGCTTTTGCATATGAGTATACTGGTTACTTAGCTAATATTCATTCTGTAGAAACATACTACCAAGCCAATATTGATATGCTTGATCTGCATAAATTCTACTCTTTATTCTCTCCAAATCAAAAGATTCACACAAAGGTGAAAAACGAAGAACCAACTTATTATGCACCTGGTTGTGAAGTAAATACTTCGCAGTTTGCTTCAGGTAGTATTGTCGAAGGTAAGGTTGTTCGTTCAGTTGTTTCGCGTAATGTTCAAATTCATAAAGATAGCTTAGTTAAAGAATCTATTGTTTTCCCTCGTGTTGTCATTGGTGAAGGTGCTCAAGTTGAGTATGCAATTATTGATAAGGGTGCTGAAGTAGCTGATGGAGTTGTTATTCGTGGTACAGCAGAAAATCCTGTTGTCATCAAAAAAGGTGAAAAAGTAACAGAGGACATTCTTTCATGAAAATTTTATTTGTAGCAGCCGAAGGAGCCCCTTTTTCTAAAACAGGTGGCTTGGGAGATGTTATCGGGGCTCTTCCAAAATCATTAGTTAAAGCTGGTCATGAAGTTGCTGTTATCCTGCCATACTATGACATGGTGGAATCCAAGTTTGGTGATCAAATTGAAGATGTTCTTCAATTTGAAGTATACGTTGGTTGGCGTAGACAATTTTGTGGCATTAAGAAGACTGTTTTAAATGGTGTTACCTTCTACTTTATTGACAACCAGTATTATTTCTTCCGTGGTCATGTGTATGGTGATTTCGATGATGGTGAACGTTTTGCATTCTTCCAACTTGCAGCTCTGGAGGCTATGGAGCGCATTAGATTTATTCCAGATGTTCTTCATGCTCATGATTATCATACAGCTATGATTCCTTTCTTGTTGAAGGAAAAATACAGATGGATTCAAGCCTATCAAAACATTAAGACTGTCTTAACGATCCACAACCTGGAATTCCAAGGTCAATTCTCTGAAGGTATGCTTTGGGATCTGTTCCGAGTTGGTTTTGAGCGTTATGCGGATGGTACAGTTCGCTGGAATGACTGCCTGAACTGGATGAAGGCTGGTATCCTCTATGCAGATCGTGTATCTACTGTATCGCCAAGCTATGCTTATGAAATCATGACAACAGAGTTTGGATGTGGCTTGGATCAGATTTTACGAATGGAGTCTGGTAAGGTTTCTGGTATTGTAAATGGAATCGATACGGATCTTTATAATCCAGAAACGGATCCTTTGTTGGATTACCATTTTAACAAGTCTGACTTATCAGGAAAAGCTCAGAATAAAGCTAAACTTCAAGAAAAAGTTGGTCTTCCAGTTCGTTCTGATGTTCCAATGATTGGTATTGTGTCGCGTTTGACAAGACAGAAAGGTTTTGATGTCGTCGTTGAAGGTTTGCATCGCATGCTTCAAGAAGATGTTCAAATCGTTCTCTTGGGTACAGGTGATCCTGGTTTTGAACAAGCCTTCTCATGGTTTGGTCAAGTATTCCCAGATAAACTATCTGCCAATATTACCTTTGATGTCAAGCTAGCACAAGAAATTTATGCAGCCTGTGATATTTTCCTCATGCCAAGTCGTTTTGAACCTTGTGGACTTTCTCAAATGATGGCGATGCGTTATGGAACATTACCACTTGTTCATGAGGTAGGCGGGTTGAGAGATACTGTTCAACCATTCAATCCAATTGAAGGAACGGGTACAGGATTTAGTTTTAATAACTTAACCTCTTACTGGCTTAACTGGGCTCTTCAAACTGCTTTGGATGTTTACTATAATCATCCTGACGTTTGGAAGAAACTTCAAGTACAAGCTATGGAATGTGATTTCTCTTGGGATACAGCTTGTCAGTCTTATCTTGATTTATATCACAGCTTAGCAAATTAAATAAATAAAATCGTATGATGCTTTCATACGATTTTTTGAGATAATAAAGTAAGGATTATAAATGAAAACAATCAACGGTCTCTGTGTGCTCGATGTAGATGGAACTCTGATAGAAGAAGAGGTTATTGATTTATTAGGGAAAGAGGCAGAGTGCCAAGAAGAAGTAGCCCTGCTAACAGCTCAAGCTATGAGAGGAGAATTAGACTTTGAAGCAAGTTTAAAAAGACGTGTTTCTCTTCTTAAAGGTCTTTCTATCAATGTTTTTGATAAGATTTATCATGAACTTCACCTTAGTAAAAACGCTGCCAAGTTTATTAAAGTTCTTCAAGAAAATCAGATAGAAGTCGGTTTAGTATCAGGCGGATTTACCACTATTGTAGAAAGATTAGCAAAAGATTTAGGGATTTCATTATTTACTGCTAATCAACTGGAAATCAAAGACGATCATTTAACTGGAAATCTAATTGGTCCTATTATAAGCAGAGAAGTAAAAGAAGCAACCCTAGTGAGATGGGCTGAAGAATTTGAAGTGCCATTTGATAGAACGATTGCAATCGGTGATGGAGCTAATGACTTAAAAATGCTTAAAAGTGCAGGACTCGGAATAGCCTTTTGTGCCAAGGATATTGTGAAAAAGGAAATAAATCTTCAGGTAGATGAGAGAGATTTTGGGAAAGTTTTGGAAATGATAGACTTCCTTTAGATAGAAAGAGGAATCAAAATGAAAATTGTTATCGCGCCGGACTCTTTCAAAGAGAGTCTTCCTGCAAACGAAGTAGCAGAAGCTATAAAAAGAGGATTCGAAAGGACCATACCTAACGTGGAGTGTTTACTTTTACCTGTTGGTGATGGAGGTGAAGGAACAGTAGACGCCATTAAAAGTTCTCTAGGTTTGGAAGAAAAAACAGTACAGGTAACTGGACCTTTTGGTGATGAGGTTTTGATGTCTTACTTTCAAAAAAGAGAATTAGCTCTATTTGAAGTTGCAAATTTAGTGGGTCTTGAAAAAATTCCTTATGAAAAACGTAATCCTCTAGAGATTCAAACAAAGGGAATTGGTCAACTTATTCTCCATTTGATAGAACAAGGAATCAAAGATATCTACGTTGGTGTCGGTGGTACAGCTAGTAACGATGGTGGAATTGGCATTGCTTCAGGACTTGGTTACCAGTTTTATGACAAAAACGGAATTGTACTTCAAGCAAATGGTCAATCACTATTTGATATCAGGAAAATTTTGAAGGAAAGAGTAATTCAAATTCCTTCTGATGTACATATAAAAATATTAGCAGATGTGACCAATCCGCTTTGTGGACCTTATGGTGCTACCATTACATTTGGGAAACAAAAGGGATTGGATCCATCTAAATTTAAAGAAGTTGATGCTGCTATTAAAGACTTCTATAGTAAAGTTGGACCCAAAATATTAAAATTAGATGGTGCAGGAGCAGGTGGTGGAATTGCCGCTGGCTTGTGTGCCTTCGCAGGAGCAGAGATTGTATCTGGTATTCAAACTTGTTTGGATTTGATAAACTTCGATCAAAAAGTTACTGATGCAGACCTAGTTATCGTTGGCGAAGGCAGACTGGACTCGCAAAGTCTAGCTGGAAAGGCGCCAATTGGAGTAGCAAAAAGAACACCAAACGGTGTTCCAGTTCTTGCTATTTGCGGTAGTTTATCAGAGGATTTACCACCCTTACCATTTGAGAACATAGTCGCAGCTTTTTCCATACTTGAAAAAAGCGAACCGTTAGCAGACAGTCTAAAAAAAGCAGCTGTTTATCTAGAAAATACAGCTGCAAGCATCGCACAAATCATGTCTTTGAGATAGAGTTAACCAAACCATTTTTTCCAGAGAGAAGTAGGAGCTTTCGTCTCTTTCTCTTGTCACAAGTCTGAAAAGGCCTTTCTGAGGTCTTTTTCACTTGTTTGAACCGGAACATCGCTATGGATAACCAGTCCGAAAGGAGAAGAGTTATGATCTTCAGAAACGATAGTTGCTTGGCAATCAGAATCTTTAGCATTTTTTAAATAATAAACTTGTTTTTCAAACTCAACTTGAGGAGAAATCTTGACAAACAGAGGTTCAGTTCCTTTTTTTAAAGTCTCCAAAATAGTCAAAAAACCTTTTTGAAATTTGTCATCATTAGCAGTAGCGAGTTCAGCGTAGCCAAGAACACGTTCTTCAAAGGTACCAAGAAAACGTCTTTGTTCGTCGGGATTTAATTTAAGCCCGCCATGAGCTTTTTCTAATATTTGTTTTGATACATCAGTCATAAATATAGTATATCATAAAAGTCTATAGATAAGGCGGAAAAGAAAGCGATTACTTAACAAACTTAAGGAAAATTTGCACAAAGATAACGTTTTTTCTTGAAAAAGGTATCTTTTTGATGTATCATAGAGGTGTAAAATAATTAAACTCAAAGGAGAGTAAAAAATGTCAATTATTACTGATGTTTACGCTCGCGAAGTCCTAGACTCACGCGGTAACCCAACACTTGAAGTAGAAGTTTATACTGAATCAGGTGCTTTCGGACGTGGTATGGTTCCATCAGGAGCTTCTACTGGTGAACACGAAGCAGTTGAACTTCGCGACGGTGACAAATCTCGTTACGGTGGTCTTGGTACACAAAAAGCTGTTGACAACGTAAATAACATCATTGCTGAAGCTATTATCGGCTACGATGTACGTGACCAACAAGCTATCGACCGTGCTATGATCGCTCTTGACGGTACTCCTAACAAAGGTAAATTGGGTGCAAACGCAATCCTTGGTGTGTCTATCGCTGTAGCTCGCGCTGCTGCTGACTACCTTGAAATCCCACTTTACAGCTACCTTGGTGGATTCAACACTAAAGTTCTTCCAACTCCAATGATGAACATCATCAATGGTGGATCTCACTCAGATGCTCCAATCGCTTTCCAAGAATTCATGATTGTACCTGCTGGTGCACCTACATTCAAAGAAGCTCTTCGTTGGGGTGCTGAAATCTTCCACGCACTTAAGAAAATCCTTAAATCACGTGGTTTGGAAACTGCCGTAGGTGACGAAGGTGGATTCGCTCCTCGTTTCGACGGAACTGAAGATGGTGTAGAAACAATCCTTGCTGCTATCGAAGCTGCTGGTTATGTTCCAGGTAAAGATGTATTTATCGGATTTGACTGTGCATCATCAGAATTCTACGATAAAGAACGTCAAGTATACGACTACACTAAATTCGAAGGTGAAGGAGCTGCTGTCCGCACTGCTGCTGAACAAATCGACTACCTTGAAGAATTGGTAAACAAATACCCAATCATCACTATCGAAGATGGTATGGACGAAAACGACTGGGACGGTTGGAAAGCTCTTACTGAACGTCTTGGTGGTAAAGTTCAATTGGTTGGTGACGACTTCTTCGTAACAAACACTTCTTACCTTGAAAAAGGTATCGAAGAAGGTGCTGCTAACTCAATCCTTATCAAAGTTAACCAAATCGGTACTCTTACTGAAACATTCGACGCTATTGAAATGGCGAAAGAAGCTGGTTACACTGCCGTTGTATCACACCGTTCAGGTGAAACTGAAGATTCAACAATCGCTGACATCGCAGTTGCAACAAACGCAGGACAAATCAAGACTGGTTCACTTTCACGTACAGACCGTATCGCTAAATACAACCAATTGCTTCGCATCGAAGATCAACTTGGTGAAGTAGCTGAATACCGTGGATTGAAATCATTCTACAACCTTAAAAAATAATCTAGTTCAGTGAACTAATTAAAGCCCTTGGATTTTTCCGAGGGCTTTTGTATATTATTAGACAAGCTCAAAGAAATCCAGTCTTGTTTTCGTATTCCAGAGGTGAAAAGAGAGATTTTTAAACGTTTTTTTGGTATAATAATACCCAGGAAAAACTAGAGAAAGAAGGAGGTTGAGATGGAAAAGTATTTGTCGGTAACAACTTTGACTAAGTATCTGAAAATGAAATTCGATAAAGACCCATACTTGGAGAGGGTCTATTTAACTGGTCAGGTTTCTAACTTTCGCAAGCGTCCAACTCATCAATATTTTTCTCTAAAAGATGATCGAGCTGTAATACAAGCGACTATTTGGTCAGGTATTTATCAGAAACTAGGTTTTGATTTGGAAGAAGGGATGAAGATCAATGTTATCGGTCGTGTCCAAGTCTATGAACCAAGTGGGAGCTACTCTATCATCATTGAAAAGGCAGAGCCTGATGGTGTAGGGGCTCTTGCGATTCAGTTCGAACAATTAAAAAAGAAATTATCGGAAGAAGGCCTTTTTCAAGAACGCTTTAAACAAGCAATCCCTCAGTTTGCAAAACGCATCGGGGTTGTGACTAGTCGTAGTGGTGCTGTTATACAAGATATTATTACTACCGTTAGCAGACGTTTCCCAGGGGTTGAGATTGTTTTATATCCTACCAAGGTTCAAGGCGAAGGGGCAGCAGAGGAGATAGCCCGTAACATTGCTAGAGCTAATGAACGAGAAGACTTGGATGTTCTGATCATTGGTCGTGGTGGTGGATCAATTGAGGATCTTTGGGCTTTTAACGAAGAGATTGTAGTGCGTTCTATCTTTGAATCTCGTTTACCGATTATTTCAAGTGTGGGCCACGAAACGGATGTAACCTTGGCTGATTTTGTTGCCGACAAGAGAGCAGCAACACCAACTGCTGCAGCAGAGTTAGCTACACCTGTGACTAAGTTAGATCTACTGACCTACCTTAAAAATCAAGAGAAACGAATGGCTACTGCTGTACAAAATACTTTATCAAAGAAAAAAGAAGCCTTGAGAGGGCTTAGTCAATCAGTCATCTTCAGGCAACCAGAGCGTTTATATGATGGATATCTGCAACGCTTGGATCAGTTAGTGCTTCGACTGAAGCAGGGATTGAATGGTGAGTTAGTTAGAAATCAACAGAAGGTTCAAGCTCAAATTCACCGTTTGGAGCAATTATCGCCAAATGTCAAGATTCAGCGCTACCAAGATCGTATTCAACAGTTACAAAAATTAATGCGTAGCCAGATGGCTGTGATCTATGATGCTAAGGTTGCTGAAGTAAAACGCTTGTCAGAAGCTTTACTCATGTTAGATACGAGTCGTATTGTAGCAAGGGGATATGCGATTGTTAAAAAAGAGGATACCGTGGTATCTTCAGCAAATGATTTGAAAAAAAATGACCAGGTGATGTTGATGATGCGAGATGGTCAGGTAGAATTAGAGGTTAAAGATGTCAAAACAAAAGAAATTTGAAGATAATTTAGCAGAGCTTGAGACTATTGTTCAGAGTTTAGAAAATGGCGAAATTGCTTTAGAAGATGCTATTACTGCATTTCAAAAAGGAATGGTTCTTTCAAAAGAATTGCAAGCAACACTTGATAAAGCAGAAAAGACCCTGGTTAAAGTCATACAAGAAGATGGAACAGAAAGCGAACTTCTATGAACAAGCAAGAAAAATTAGCTTTGGTTGAATCAGCTCTTGAGGAGTTTTATGGAGACCAGCAATTAGCTGCTAATCTCAGAGATGCTGTTCTCTATTCCATACATGCTGGAGGTAAAAGGATTCGGCCATATCTGCTTTTAGAAGTTTTAGATGCCTTAAAGGTACCTATTACATTAGCTCATGCCCAGGTTGCTGCAGCTCTTGAAATGATTCATACAGGAAGTCTAATCCATGATGATCTTCCTGCTATGGATGATGATGATTTTCGTCGTGGGCGTTTAACCAACCATAAGAAGTTTGGTGAAGCACTAGCAATTTTAGCAGGAGATGCCCTCTTTTTAGATCCTTATGCTTTGATAGCGCAAGCAGACTTGCCAAACGAAATTAAGGTAGATTTAATAGCTACTTTGTCCCTTTCTTCTGGAAGTATGGGGATGGTCGCTGGCCAAGTTTTGGATATGGAAGGTGAAGGTAAACATTTAAACCTAGAAGAACTTCAGACCATCCATGCTAATAAAACGGGTAAACTCTTAGCCTTCCCTTTTCAAGCGGCAGGAGTTATTGCAGGATTGGATGAAAATCTTCAAAAACAGTTGAAAACAGTTGGAGAGCTGATTGGGCTTGCTTTTCAAGTGAGAGATGATATCCTTGATGTTACTGCTAGTTTTGAGGAAATTGGTAAAACACCACAAAAAGATTTGCAAGCTGAGAAATCAACCTATCCTGCTTTGTTAGGATTGGATGAGGCAAAAGTTTTTTGTAACCGAACTTTGGATCAGGCTAATGAAAAGTTAGACGTGATTAGCCAATTAGTTGACTTTGATAAAGAACCAATTGTAAAAATAGTAGAAAGTTTGAGAATCAATGCCTAAGGAAAGAGTAGATGTACTTGCCTACAAACAAGGTTTATTTGAAACAAGAGAACAGGCTAAGCGGGGCGTAATGGCTGGCTTAGTGATTGCAGTCCTTAATGGTGAGCGTTTTGATAAACCAGGAGAAAAAATTCCTGATGATACTGAATTAAAACTCAAGGGTGAGAAACTCAAGTATGTGAGTCGAGGCGGCTTGAAACTTGAGAAAGCTTTAGAAAAATTTGATATATCAGTTGAAGGCAAAACGACCATCGATATCGGCGCTTCAACAGGAGGCTTTACGGATGTCATGCTTCAAAATGGTGCAAAACTGGTTTATGCCGTTGATGTTGGGACCAATCAGCTTGCCTGGAAATTGCGTCAGGATTCACGTGTTATCAGCATGGAGCAATTTAACTTTCGTTATGCTGAAAAGAATGACTTTGAAGAAGAGCCAAGTTTCGCAAGTATCGACGTGAGTTTTATTTCTTTGAGTCTCATTTTACCGGCTCTACACAGAATATTGGTCGACCAAGGGGAAGTTGTTGCACTCATAAAACCACAGTTTGAAGCAGGCCGAGAACAGATTGGTAAGAATGGAATTATCAGAGATGCCAAAGTTCACCAAAATGTTTTAGAATCAGTTACTAAAATGGCAGTTGATGAAGGATTCTCAGTCTTAGGATTGGATTTCTCTCCTATTCAAGGTGGACATGGGAATATTGAGTTTCTTGCTTATTTACGTAAAGAAGAACATGCAAGCAACCAAGTAGTTTCTGAAATAGAAAAAGTAGTAGAAAAAGCACATAGAGAGTTTAAAGATGAATAAAAAAGAGAGACTTGAAAAGATTAGAAGATTTGTGACTGACTATCAAATCGGAACACAGGAAGAAATCGTTGAACACTTGAAAGAAGCAGGGATTTCTGCCACTCAAGCAACTGTTTCACGTGATATCAAAGAATTAGGGATTGTAAAAATTCCTTTGAAAGACAATACATATGTCTATGAATTACCAAAGTCAGTAGTTAAAAGTTTACAGTTAGCTGAGAACAATATCGAAAGTTTCGAAAGAATGGGTAATCTCATTAATTTAGAAGTTATTCCTGGGAATACAATTTTTGTTAAAAGTCAATTGACTCAAACATTTTCGGATATGATTTTTAGCTGTTTAGCAGATGATAACTCAATTTTAATTGTGGCGCGAACTGAAGAAGCAGCTATAGAGATTGTTGAGCAAGTTAAAAAGTGGTAGGGCCTTATGTTACTTGAAATTTCAATTAAAAACTTTGCCATCATTGAGGCTATTTCACTTAATTTTGAGAAGGGAATGACAGTTCTGACGGGGGAAACCGGTGCTGGTAAGTCTATCATCATCGATGCTATGAATATGATGCTAGGAGCAAGAGCCACAACGGACGTCATTCGTCATGGTGCTCCTAAGGCTGAAATTGAAGGTCTTTTCTCGGTTGAAAACAGTCATGCTTTGCAAATGATTTTTGATGAGCAAGGAATAGAGCTAGGTGATGAAATCATCATCCGTCGTGAAATTTTACAAAACGGGCGTAGTGTTAGTCGTGTCAATGGACAGATGGTTAATCTATCTATTCTTCGCTCAATTGGACAGTATCTTGTTGATATCCATGGCCAACATGATCAAGAAGAGTTAATGCGTCCTCAATTGCACATTCAGATGCTTGATGGGTTTGGTGATGCAGACTTTCTGGAACTGAAGCAGGCCTATCAGACAAACTTTGATGCTTATCGTAAAATGCGTAAGCAACTTCTTGAGATTAAGAAAAATCAAGAAGAGCACAAAGCTCGTATTGAAATGTTGGAATTTCAGATGGCTGAAATTGAATCTGCGTCCTTACAGCCAGGTGAAGACCTCAAACTAAACCAAGAACGAGATAAACTTTTAAATCATAAAAACATTGCTGATACGTTGACTAATGCTTATACAATGTTAGATAATGAAGAATTTTCAAGTCTAGCTAACGTGCGTTCAGCTATGAATGATATGGAAAGTTTAGAAGAGTATGATGTAGAATATCGTGAAATTTCTACTTCCTTATCTGAATCTTATTATGTTCTAGAAGATGTTACTAAACGTTTAGAAGATATTATCGAAGATTTAGATTTCGACGGTAATCGTCTCATGCAGATTGAAAGCCGTTTAGATCTCATTCACGCCATTACACGTAAGTATGGTGGGAATGTTGACGATGTCTTGATGTACTTTGCTAAAATCACAGAAGAATACAATCTTTTGACTGGCAATCATTTATCTTCAGATGATATGGAAGTCGAACTCAAAAAATTGGAAGTAAGTCTAGTTGACTTAGCAACTAAGCTTGCATCTGCTCGACATAACTTAGCTCAACAATTAGAAATTGAGATTCAGCAAGAACTCAAAGACCTTTATATGGACAAGGCTCGATTTCAGGTTCAATTTACTAAAGGTAAGTTTACTCGTGAAGGAAATGAAAGTGTTGAATTTTACATCTCCACCAACCCTGGAGAAGACTTTAAACCATTGGTTAAAGTAGCTTCTGGAGGAGAGTTATCTCGCCTCATGTTGGCGATCAAGTCTGCTTTTTCTCGTAAGGAAGGTAAGACCAGCATTGTATTTGATGAAGTGGACACAGGAGTTTCAGGTCGTGTAGCCCAAGCAATTGCTCAAAAGATTCATAAAATTGGTCAGAATGGTCAAGTATTGGCTATATCTCATCTTCCTCAAGTCATTGCGATCGCAGATTATCAGTTCTTTATTGAAAAAATTAGTAATGACCATTCAACTGTTTCAACAGTTCGCTTGTTGACAGTTGAAGAAAGAGTAGAAGAAGTTGCCAAGATGTTGGCAGGGGAGAATGTGACTGAAGCGGCACTTAGTCAAGCGAGAGAATTGTTGCAAAGTAAGGAGAAATAAATGACAGACTATTATGTAATTGGAGATGTTCACGGAAAAGCAGGAATGCTTGAAGACCTTCTTAAAACATGGGATGGCAAAACTCAATTACTCTTTCTTGGAGATTTGATTGATAGAGGAGAAGATAGTCGACGTGTTCTTGAAATGGTCAAGGACTTGGTAGAAAATCAAGGAGCGATTTGCATTTCAGGAAATCACGAGTACATGTTTTTAACTTGGTTGGATAATCCTGAAGAAAGCTATGACCACTATCGTCGTAATGGTGGGGATACAACTATTAATTCTATTTTGGGGCGTCCACTGGATGCACCAGTAGATGGAGTAGCAGATGCTAAGCGTGTAGAAACTGAAGCAGGAGACTTGGTTGCTTTTATCCGACAAATGCCATTCGTGATTGAAACGGATAAGTATATCTTTGTTCATGCTGGAATTGATTTAACTTTGGATGATTGGCATGAAACTACAGATTACAAGAAAGTCTGGCTCAGAAAACCATTCCACGAGGCACCTAATCACACAGGAAAAACAATTGTTTTTGGTCATACACCAGTCTACGGACTTTTGGAACAAAAACCAGGAACTGCAGAACTTTGGATGACAGAAGATGGAAAAATCGGAATGGATGGAGGAGCTGTCTATGGTGGTGTCCTTCATGGAATTGTCTTTACTGACCAAGGTATGACAGACCACTATTTCATCGAAAATGACGGCTTTGTTGCTGAAGATTAATACTCTCTACAGGGTATTATGGTCTTGTCAAAAACATAAAAACAATTTATAATTAATAGATACCCTGAAAGGAAGAGAATCTTGAATTTAGAAGAATTGAAAAAACGTCAGGAGAAGATCCGAAACTTTTCCATTATCGCGCATATTGACCATGGGAAGTCAACATTGGCGGACCGTATTTTGGAGGCTACAGAGACGGTTTCTAGTCGTGAAATGCAAGCTCAGCTTCTTGATAGTATGGACCTAGAGAGAGAGCGTGGAATTACTATTAAACTCAATGCCATCGAGCTTAATTATACTGCCAAAGACGGCGAAACATATATTTTCCACCTGATTGACACACCAGGACACGTGGACTTCACTTATGAGGTATCGCGTTCTCTAGCTGCCTGTGAGGGTGCTATCTTAGTAGTCGATGCTGCCCAAGGGATTGAGGCTCAAACATTAGCTAACGTTTACCTTGCCTTAGATAATGATTTGGAGATCCTTCCAGTTATTAACAAGATTGACTTGCCTGCTGCAGATCCAGAGCGCGTGCGTACAGAAATTGAAGATGTCATTGGTCTGGATGCTAGTGAGGCTGTATTAGCTTCAGCAAAAGCTGGGATTGGAATTGAAGATATTTTAGAGCAAATTGTAGAAAAAGTTCCAGCACCAACTGGTGATGTATCAGCACCATTAAAAGCTTTGATTTTTGACTCAGTTTACGATGCTTATCGTGGCGTTATCCTCCAAGTTCGTGTCATGGATGGAGTTGTGAAGCCAGGTGATAAAATTCAGCTCATGAGCAATGGTAAAACCTTTGATGTTACTGAGGTCGGAATCTTCACACCCAAAGCTGTAGGACGTGACTTCCTTGCGACAGGTGACGTTGGTTATATTGCGGCATCTATCAAGACTGTTCAAGACACTCGTGTCGGTGATACAGTTACCTTGGCGGCAAACCCTGCTTCAGAACCCCTATCTGGATACAAGCAGATGAATCCGATGGTTTTCGCAGGTCTTTATCCAATCGAGTCAAATAAATACAATGACCTTCGTGAAGCCCTTGAAAAATTGCAGTTGAACGATGCTAGTCTTCAGTTTGAACCCGAAACATCGCAAGCTCTTGGATTCGGTTTCCGTTGTGGATTCTTGGGTCTTCTTCATATGGATGTTATTCAAGAACGTTTGGAACGTGAGTTCAACATTGACTTGATCATGACTGCACCATCCGTTATATACAAGGTCAATCAGACTGATGGCGAGTCTATGGATGTATCGAATCCATCCGAATTTCCTGATCCTACTAAAATTGCAACGATTGAAGAACCTTATGTTAAAGCACAAATCATGGTACCACAGGAATTTGTAGGAGCTGTTATGGAACTAGCTCAACGCAAACGTGGTGACTTTGTGACGATGGACTATATCGATGATAATCGTGTGAATGTTATCTACCAAATTCCACTTGCTGAAATTGTCTTTGATTTCTTTGACAAGCTCAAATCTTCAACACGTGGCTATGCAAGCTTTGACTATGAATTGTCAGAGTATCGTCCATCTAAACTGGTTAAAATGGATATCCTTCTCAATGGAGACAAGGTTGATGCACTCAGCTTTATCGTTCACAAGGACTTTGCTTATGAACGTGGGAAACTCATCGTTGATAAACTCAAGAAAATCATTCCACGTCAACAGTTTGAAGTTCCAATCCAAGCAGCTATTGGACACAAGATTGTAGCTCGTACAGATATCAAAGCTCTTCGTAAAAACGTTCTTGCCAAATGTTATGGAGGAGATGTTTCGCGTAAACGTAAACTTCTTGAAAAACAAAAGGCTGGTAAAAAGCGTATGAAAGCTATTGGATCAGTAGAAGTTCCTCAAGAAGCCTTCCTAAGTGTCTTGAGTATGGATGAAGAATAATTGATTCCTAATACAGTTATCTTTTGACACTTATCTTTTCTTTCATTAGAATAGAAGTGAAAGGAGAAGGGGCATGAAAAAAATCGTCAGCTTATCTACACTTTTAGTATGTTGCCTTTGCCTCGCTGCTTGTAATACTTCAAAATCTAAAAAAGAAGCAGCTTCAGATACAACAACAGTCCAGGAAACTACCACAGCTCAAGAAACAACAACTGTAGCCGAATCAACAATTAAAGATACACAGGTAATTGGGTCAGATGCTTATGGCTACGTAAAAGTGCCAAAATCATGGATTCATTTTACAGAAGTTGAGGGTGGTGATGATATTCAGTACTGTGATGGAACGGACATCAATATCGTAACCCTAAATACTTTTAAACCAGAGCACCTTGGTGTTAGTGAAAGTGAATATGCTGCTCTTGATGCTGTTCAAGTCTCTACTAGTGTTTATCAAACTAAACAACAAAGCAAGGATTTCTCTAAAGTTTGGGGATCTAAGTCAAAAATTGGTGGTTATGACGCCTATGTCGTAAACTGTATTGCTAAAAATGGTAAATATCTAGTGATCTGGATCTTTAAATCAGACGATGGTAAGTTTAGATACGTTTCTCTAGAAGGAACACCTGAAGTTTTAAAGGATATGCTTCCATTGATTGAACAAAGTTGGACTACGAAAAAAAATTAATAGATAAAAAAACAGGATGTATGTCCTGTTTTTTTCTATCTTTTTCAAAACTATTTAAAATTATTTGCTGTTTAAAATCAAACAAAAAAAATAAAAATCAAACAAAATGCAACAAAAAATATTGACAACGGTTTCATATAGTGATATACTTGTATCATAAAAGTTAAATATGAAGGGAGAAGGTCATGGGATTAGATCATTTCTTCAGCAAAGACTTAGTTTTTTGTTTAGAAGCAGATAATCAAGAGCAACTCTTTGATCAAGTTGCAACCCTATTGGAAGAAAAGAAAGTTGTTACGGATACCTATCGATCGGCATTGATTGAACGTGAAAAAATGTTCCCAACCGGTTTAGATATGGAATTTCTTGGGAAGGACTTGCCGAATGTAGCAATCCCTCACACAGACACGATTCATAATTTAACTGAAAACGTTGTTGTGGTACGCTTAGCGAAACCAGTAACATTCCACAACATGATTGCTCCTGACAAGGAAGTAGAAGTATCATTACTCTTCTTTATCATCAATAATTCAAGTTCGAGTCAAACTAATATTCTCGCTCAATTGATGGACTTCTTTACAGGTAATGGTCATCTAGAAGCACTTTCTAAGATTACAGAACCAGAAGCTTTGTTCCAGTATATCTCAGAAGCAACTGTTTAAATTCATAAATAAATAGTAAATAAAAATCGGAGGAAATCCAAATGATTAAAATTCTTGCTGCATGTGGTGCAGGTGTCAACTCAAGCCACCAAATTAAAAGCGCTCTAGAAGAAGAGCTCTCAAGCCGTGGTTACGATGTACAGTGTGACGCAGTTATGGTAAAAGATGTCAATGAAGACTTGATTAAAGGTTATGATATCTTCACACCAATTGCTGCAACTGACTTAGGTTTTGACCCTGGTATCCCAGTAGTAGAAGCTGGACCAATCTTGTTCCGTATTCCAGCAATGAGCGCTCCAGTATATGACAATATTGAAGCAGCAATCAAAGAACACGGATTAAGTTAATTATTATTTTGTAATTTTCCATAAAAATAAAGGGAGGAAAAATTATGGATTTCATTATCAATCTAGCCAACGATTTCTTTAAACCAATCTTGGCTATGGGTGGCCCTATCATCATGCTGATCATTTTGACAGTATTGGCCTTGCTTTTTGGAGTTAAATTCTCCAAAGCACTTGAAGGTGGTATCAAACTTGCCATCGCGCTTACTGGTATCGGTGCTATCATCGGAATGCTTAACGGAGCTTTCTCAGCTTCACTTGCAAAATTCGTTGAAAATACTGGTATTCAATTGAACATCACCGACGTTGGTTGGGCACCGCTTGCTACAATCACTTGGGGATCTGCATGGACTCTATACTTCTTGCTAGTTATGTTGATTGTCAACATTGTAATGCTTGCAATTAAGAAAACTGATACACTTGACGTTGATATCTTCGATATCTGGCACTTGTCTATCACAGGACTTTTGATTAAATGGTACGCTGACAACAATGGAGTTAGCCAAGGAGTTTCACTCTTCATCGCGACTGCAGCAGTTGTTCTTGTTGGGGTTCTTAAAATCATCAACTCTGACTTGATGAAACCAACATTTGACGACCTTCTTAACGCACCAAGTTCATCACCAATGACTTCAACTCACATGAACTACATGATGAACCCAGTTATCATGGTTTTGGATAAGATTTTTGATAAATTCTTCCCAGGTCTTGATAAATACGACTTTGACGCTGCTAAATTGAACAAACGAATCGGTTTCTGGGGATCTAAATTCTTCATCGGTTTCATCCTTGGTATCGTTATCGGTTTGATGGGTACTCCACATCCAGTTGCTGGAGTAGAAGATGCATCTTCATGGGAACTTGTTATTAAAGGCTGGTTGTCACTTGGTTTGACTGCCGGTGTCTGCTTGGAGCTCTTCTCATTGATCGGTTCATGGTTCATCGCAGCCGTAGAACCACTTTCACAAGGTATTACAAACGTTGCTACTAAACGTCTTCAAGGACGTAAATTCAACATCGGTCTTGACTGGCCATTTATCGCTGGTCGTGCTGAAATCTGGGCTTGTGCTAACGTACTTGCACCAATCATGTTGGTTGAAGCAGTGCTTCTTTCAAATGTCGGAAATGGTATCTTGCCACTTGCTGGTATCATCGCTATGGGTGTAACTCCAGCTCTCTTGGTAGTTACTCGTGGTAAATTGCTCCGTATGATTATCTTCGGAACTCTCTTGTTGCCACTCTTCCTTCTTTCAGGTACACTTATCGCACCATTCGCAACTGAACTTGCTAAAGGTGTAGGTGCCTTCCCAGAAGGTGTGAACCAATCACAATTGATTACTCACTCAACTCTTGAAGGACCAATCGAAAAACTATTTGGTTGGGCAATTGGTAACGCTACAACTGGTGATATCAAAGCTATCCTTGGCGCATTAGTATTCCTTGTATTCTACGTTGGTATCTTTGCATGGTACAGAAAACAAATGATTAAACGTAATGAAGAATACGCAGCAAACGCAAAATAATTTGCTCCTAAAAATGTAAATTGTAAGAACTAGGTTGTCAGTTTCCACTATGGAGCAGTCAGCCTAGTTTTTTTAGAGAATTGGAGGTAAGACTTATGATTGTATTAAAATCAGATCAATTAAATGTTGAGTTTCAAACGCTTGGAGGCGCCCTTTCTTCCATAAAGGACAAGGAAGGCGTAGAGTATTTGTGGCAGGGGGATCCAACTTATTGGAGTGGACAAGCGCCTGTATTATTCCCAATATGTGGTTCAGTAAGAAATGATACGGTCCTTTATGATAAGGAAGATGGTAGTCAAAAAGAAGGAAAAATTCCTCGACATGGCTTAGTACGAAAAAAAGATTTTACATTAGTAGAACAAACAGATAATTCTGTTATATTCGCTATCGAAGACGATGAAGAAATGTATGCAAATTACCCTTATCATTTTCGTTTAGAAATCACTTATACAGTCAATGGGAAAACCATACGTACTCAGTATAAAATCTATAATAAAGAATCAGAAAAGAGTATGCCATATTTTATCGGTGGGCATCCTGGTTTTAACTGTCCCTTACTAGATGACGAGGTATATGAAGATTACTATCTTGAATTTGAAAAGCCAGAAACATGTACAGTTCCAAAACCTTTCCCAGAAACAGGAATGTTGGATTTCAAAGATAGAAGTTCTTGGTTAAACAATAAAAAAGAAATAGACTTGAATTATGACTTTTTTAGCTATGATGCTGTGACATTAGATGAGTTGAAATCTCGAACAGTAGCTTTGCGTTCACGAAAACATAATAAAGGTTTGAAACTAAATTTTAAAGAGTTTCCATATTTAATCGTATGGTCAACTCTTAATAAAGGGCCTTTTATTGCCTTGGAACCATGGTCAGGTTTGTCTACTTCAATAGAAGAAGGAGATAGACTGGAAGATAAGAAAGATGTTAAGATTATAAAACCTAGTGATTTTGATCAGGTTGGATTTGATATTGAGATTTTATAAAAAAATAAACAAAAACAAACATAAATTGTTGACTTTTCCAACTAATAGTAGTATATTATGTTTATAAAGAACAATTTGTGTTTATTTTAACAAGATTACTGTTCTTGCTTTTCTCTGAAGAAAGCTTATTAAGAAACGAATAAGATATTTGTTCTTAATTTAAATTATTGTCAACAAAACTACTAGTAACTATTTGAGAAAGGTCTCTTTTAGGCTAGAATCAAAAAGTTTTACTGGTCTATTATAAAAAAGGAGTATACAATATGGCTATTGTTATTGGTGCAGATGCTGCAGGTTTAAGATTGAAAGAAGTTGTAAAAGACTTCTTGGAAAAAGAAAACTTCCACGTAGTGGATGTTACAGCAGAAGGTCAAGACTTTGTTGATGTGACTCTAGCAGTTGCGGAAGAAGTCAAGAAAGAAGAACAGAACCTTGGTATCGTCATTGATGCTTATGGTGCAGGTCCATTTATGGTTGCTACTAAAATCAAAGGAATGGTTGCTGCAGAAGTTTCTGATGAACGTTCAGCTTATATGACTCGCGGTCACAACAACTCACGTATGATTACGATGGGGGCTCAACTTGTTGGTGATGAATTAGCTAAAAACATTGCTAAAGGCTTTGTAAATGGTAAATACGACGGCGGTCGTCACCAAATCAGGGTCGACATGTTGAACAAAATGTGCTAATACTCTTCAAAAATCAAGATAATCTGTCGTCAGCTCACTTTAGCTAACCTCAGTTATGCTCGCAGCTCGCTTCCTAAGCTAATCTTGATTTTTCTTGAGTTAGGATAAATGATATTAGATTTATACAATTAATCGGAGGGAATAACTAATGAGAATTGCAATCGGATGTGACCACATCGTAACAAATGAAAAAATGGCTGTTTCAGAATTTTTGAAATCAAAAGGACATGAAGTTATCGACTTTGGTACTTATGACCACGCTCGTACCCACTATCCAATCTTTGGTAAAAAAGTTGGTGAAGCAGTAGTTAGTGGCCAAGCTGATCTTGGTGTATGTATCTGTGGTACTGGTGTAGGTATCAATAATGCTGTTAACAAGGTTCCTGGTGTTCGTTCAGCATTAGTTCGTGACATGACAACAGCTCTTTATGCTAAAGAACAATTGAATGCCAACGTAATCGGATTTGGTGGTAAAATCACTGGTGAATTGCTCATGTGTGATATCATTGAAGCTTTCATCAACGCTGAATACAAACCATCAGAAGAAAACAAAAAATTGATCGCTAAAATCCAACACGTTGAAACTCATAACGATCATCAAACTGATGCCAACTTCTTTACAGAGTTCCTTGAAAAATGGGATCGTGGTGAATACCACGACTAAGAGGTGACTTATGATTTTAACAGTCACAATGAACCCATCCATTGATATTTCCTATCCTTTGGATGAATTGAAAATTGACACTGTCAACCGTGTTGTAGATGTAACTAAGACGGCCGGTGGTAAAGGTCTTAACGTTACTCGTGTCCTATCAGAATTTGGTGACTCCGTAGTCGCAACAGGACTTGTCGGTGGTAAACTTGGTGATTTTTTAGTAGAGAATATTGATGATAAAGTAAGCAAACGTTTCTTCTCTATTCAAGGTGAAACCCGTAACTGTATCGCAATTCTACATGGAGAAAACCAAACAGAAATCCTAGAAAAAGGTCCTGAAGTTCAAGAAAAAGAAGGTCAAGATTTCTTGGCTCATTTCAAAGAACTTTTAGAAACTGTAGAGGTAGTGGCCATTTCAGGTAGTCTACCTGCAGGACTTCCAGTGGATTATTATGCTAGTCTGGTTGAACTTGCTAACCAAGCTGGTAAACCTGTTGTCTTGGACTGTTCAGGCGCTGCACTTCAAGTGGTTCTTGAATCTCCACATAAGCCAACAGTTATCAAACCAAATAATGAAGAATTATCTCAACTTTTAGGAAGAGAAATTTCTAAAGACTTGGATGAATTAAAAGAAGTCCTTCAAGAACCACTATTTGATGGAATCGAGTGGATTATCGTTTCCTTAGGTGCTAATGGAGCATTCGCTAAACACGGTAACACTTTCTACAAAGTAGATATTCCAAGAATTCAAGTAGTAAATCCAGTCGGTTCTGGCGATTCTACAGTGGCAGGTATTGCTTCAGGGCTTTTCCATAAAGAAACGGATCAAGAACTGTTGATCAAGGCAAATGTCCTTGGGATGCTTAATGCTCAAGAAAAAATGACCGGTCATGTCAATTTGGCCAACTATCAAGGTCTATACGACCAATTAATTGTAAAAGAGGTATAAAATGGTTTTAACAGAAAATAAACGCGCTTGTATGCAAAAACTCTCTGATGAGAATGGTATCATCTCAGCTCTCGCCTTTGACCAACGTGGTGCTTTGAAACGCCTCATGGCTCAATACCAAACAGAAGAGCCGACAGTTGCTCAAATGGAAGAACTTAAAGTATTGGTAGCAGATGAATTGACTAAATATGCTTCATCTATGCTACTTGACCCTGAGTACGGACTTCCAGCTACAAAAGCTCTTGATCCAAATGCTGGTCTTCTCCTTGCTTATGAGAAAACTGGATACGATACAACAAGTACAAAACGCTTGCCAGACTGCTTGGACGTTTGGTCTGCAAAACGTATCAAAGAACAAGGTGCAGATGCCGTTAAATTCTTGCTTTACTATGACGTAGATAGCTCTGACAAACTCAACCAACAAAAACAAGCCTACATTGAACGTATTGGTTCTGAGTGTGTAGCTGAAGATATTCCATTCTTCCTTGAAATCTTGGCTTACGATGAAAAGATTGCGGACGCAGGTTCTGCAGAATACGCTAAAGTAAAACCACGCAAGGTTATCGGTGCTATGAAGGTCTTCTCAGACCCACGCTTTAACATCGATGTCTTGAAAGTGGAAGTTCCAGTTAACGTGAAATACGTTGAAGGATTTGGCGATGGCGAAATCGTTCATACACGTGAAGAAGCAGCAGACTTCTTTAAAGCTCAAGACGAAGCTACTAACTTGCCATACATCTACTTGAGTGCAGGTGTATCAGCTAAGCTCTTCCAAGAAACTCTTGTATTTGCCCACGAATCAGGCGCAAACTTCAATGGTGTTCTTTGCGGACGTGCAACATGGGCTGGATCAGTTGAAGCTTATATCAAAGACGGTGAAGCAGCTGCTCGCGAATGGCTTCGTACAACTGGTTTTGAGAACATTGATGAACTAAACAAAGTTCTTAAAACAACAGCAACTTCATGGACTGAACGTGTATAAACTCCCTATATCTGTCTTTTAAATCTACTAATATTAAAAAAAGTTGTATGTAAAGGTTTACAAATTTAAAAACTTGTGCTATACTTAAGTCACAAGTTAATAAGAGTGAGTGTTACTAAGTAATATTAGGCATGATCACAGATGACTCAGAAATTTATTTTCAGGGTCATTTGTGGTCATTTTTTATGCTCTAGCTCTTAAATGAGAGAACAAGGAGGTCGACATGTATCGGATATTAAATCCAATGAATAACAATGTTTCTCTTGTGCGGAATAGCAAGGGAGAGGAGTTGATCGTAGTCGGTAAGGGTATTTCGTTTGGTAAGAAGAAAGGCGATTTGATTTCCGAAAATCAAGTCGAAAAAGTCTTTCGGATGAAGACTGAAGAATCTCGAGAAAATTTTATGACTTTACTCAAGGATGTTCCGTTAGACTTTATTACCGTTACTTATGAAATTATTGATAATCTTTCAAAAAAATACCAATATCCTGTTCAAGAGTACCTCTACGTAACCTTAACAGACCATATCTATTGTTCTTATCAAGCGATTAGACAAGGGCGTTATAAGGATAGTAATTTACCTGATATTTCAAAGGAGTATCCTATTGCTTTTCAAATAGCTCAAGAGTCTTTTGAAATCTATAATAGTAAACTATCTGGTAATTTACCAAAAGATGAAATAAAAAGAATAGCCTACCACTTTATTAATGCCGAGGGTGAGAATGAGGTAGAAGTTCCAGAAGCTATTGATAAGAGAAAGGAAATCATAAAGAAGGTTGAGAGTCTTCTCAGGAGCTATAACATTCAAAGAACCCAAGAAAATAATAATTTCTACGATCGTTTTATGATTCATCTAAATTATTTCTTGGATTACCTTGATCGTAGTCGCGATGATAATCAATCCTTGCTCGATATGGAAGAACATATAAAAAACACCTATCCAGAAGCATTCGAGATTGGTAGTAAAATTTATGAAGTTATTGCACAGGAAACGGGTGTTGACCTTTATAAGAGTGAACGAGTTTACCTTGTTCTACATATTCAACGTTTATTGTCATAATATTTACAAAAATTATATAAGGAGAAATCTATCATGAATAGAGAAGAAGTAACATTGTTAGGTTTTGAGATTGTTGCCTATGCTGGCGATGCTCGTTCAAAACTATTGAAAGCCTTGAAGGCTGCTGAAGCTGGTGATTTTGCAAAAGCGGACGCTCTGGTAGAGGAAGCTGGTAGCTGTATTGCTGAAGCCCATCACGCGCAAACAAGTCTATTGACTAAGGAAGCTTCAGGTGAAGATTTAGCCTATAGCGTGACCATGATGCATGGCCAAGATCACCTGATGACAACAATCTTGCTAAAAGATTTGATGCATCATTTAATTGAACTTTATAAAAGAGGAGCTAAATAATGAATAAGTTAATTGCCTATATCGAGAAAGGAAAGCCTTTCTTTGAAAAACTATCTCGAAATATCTATCTTCGTGCTATTCGTGATGGATTTATCGCTGGGATGCCAGTCATTCTATTCTCAAGTATTTTTATCTTGATTGCCTTTGTGCCTAATTCATGGGGATTTGTATGGTCTGATGATGTTGTAGCGCTTTTGATGAAACCTTATAGCTATTCAATGGGTATTCTCGCACTTTTGGTTGCTGGTACAACTGCTAAATCATTAACAGACTCTGTTAACCGTAGCATGGAAAAAACCAACCAAATCAACTATATGTCAACTCTATTAGCTGCTATTGTTGGGTTATTGATGTTGGCAGCTGACCCAATTGAAGGGGGCTTTGCAACAGGTTTCCTCGGAACAAAAGGTTTGCTTTCAGCTTTTCTAGCAGCCTTTGTGACTGTAGCAATCTATAAGGTTTGTGTGAAGAATAATGTTACTATTCGAATGCCTGATGAAGTTCCACCAAATATCTCACAGGTCTTTAAAGATGTTATTCCATTTACGCTTTCTGTCGTTTCCCTTTACGGTCTTGACTTACTTGCTCGTCATTTTGTTGGTGCAAGCGTAGCAGAATCAATCGGTAAATTCTTTGCGCCTCTATTCTCAGCAGCAGACGGTTATGTTGGTATTACGATTATTTTCGGTGCCTTTGCATTCTTCTGGTTTATTGGTATTCACGGCCCATCTATCGTTGAGCCTGCGATTGCAGCGATCACTTATGCAAATGCCGAAGTCAACTTGAACCTCCTTCAACAAGGTATGCACGCTGATAAGATCCTTACATCTGGTACACAAATGTTTATCGTCACTATGGGTGGTACTGGTGCAACTCTTGTGGTTCCATTCATGTTTATGTGGTTGTGTAAATCAAAACGAAATCGTGCTATTGGACGCGCTTCAGTAGTTCCTACATTCTTCGGTGTAAACGAACCAATCTTGTTTGGTGCACCGCTTGTTTTGAACCCAATCTTCTTTATCCCATTCATCTTTGCACCAATTGCAAACGTATGGATCTTTAAGTTCTTTATTGAAACACTTGGCATGAACTCATTTACTGCCAACCTTCCATGGACTACACCAGGACCTCTTGGTATTGTTCTTGGTACAAACTTCCAGTTCTTATCATTCGCTCTTGCAGCATTGTTAATTGTAGTAGATATTGTTATCTACTATCCATTCCTCAAGGTTTATGATGAACAAATTCTTGAAGAAGAACGTTCAGGTAAAGCTAATGATGAATTAAAAGAAAAAGTAGCTGCAAACTTTAACACTGCAAAAGCAGATGCTATTCTTGAAAAAGCTGGAGTAGATTCAGCACAAAATACAATTACTGAAGAAACAAACGTCCTCGTTCTTTGTGCGGGTGGAGGAACAAGTGGTCTTCTTGCCAATGCTTTGAATAAAGCCGCAGAAGAGTATAAAGTTCCAGTTAAAGCTGCAGCAGGTGGTTATGGAGCCCACCGTGAAATGTTGCCAGAATTTGACCTTGTTATCTTGGCGCCTCAGGTTGCTTCCAACTTCGAAGATATGAAAGCTGAAACTGACAAATTAGGTATCAAACTTGCTAAGACAGAAGGTGCACAGTACATCAAGTTAACACGTGATGGAAAAGGTGCTCTCGCATTCGTTCAGGCGCAATTTGAAGAATAAGAACTAAAAAGTGAGATGGAGATGGATGGCTCACTAACTCCTCTCCCCTCACTTTTCATTTTATCAAATCAAGAAATAGGTGAAAAAATGACAAAAACACTTCCTAAAGATTTTATTTTTGGTGGGGCAACTGCTGCCTATCAAGCAGAAGGAGCTACCCATACTGACGGAAAAGGACCAGTTGCTTGGGACAAATACTTAGCTGATAACTATTGGTATACAGCAGAACCAGCAAGTGATTTCTACCATAAATATCCAGTAGACTTACAGTTGGCTGAAGAATATGGCGTCAATGGTATTCGTATTTCAATCGCTTGGTCACGTATTTTCCCAACTGGTTATGGTGAAGTCAATCAGAAAGGGGTTGAATTCTACCACAATCTATTTGCGGAATGCCACAAACGCCATGTGGAGCCTTTTGTAACCCTCCATCACTTTGATACACCAGAAGCCCTTCACTCAAATGGGGACTTCTTAAATCGTGAGAATATGGACCATTTCGTTGATTATGCAGCCTTCTGTTTTGAAGAATTCCCAGAAGTCAACTACTGGACAACCTTCAATGAAATTGGCCCAATCGGAGATGGTCAATACTTAGTAGGAAAATTCCCTCCAGGGATTCAGTATGACCTTGCCAAAGTTTTCCAATCACACCACAATATGATGGTTTCTCATGCACGTGCTGTGAAATTATATAAAGATAAAGGATATAAAGGCGAAATTGGTGTCGTTCACGCGTTACCAACTAAATATCCATTAGATCCTAAGAACCCTGCCGATGTTCGAGCGGCTGAATTGGAAGATATCATCCATAACAAGTTTATTCTAGATGCAACCTACCTCGGACACTATTCAGATGCAACCATGGAAGGTGTAAATCACATTCTTTCAGTTAATGGTGGTAGCTTGGATCTTCGTGACGAAGACTTTGCAGCGCTTGAAGCAGCTAAAGATTTGAACGACTTCCTTGGAATTAACTACTACATGAGTGACTGGATGGAAGCCTTTGATGGTGAAACTGAAATCATCCACAATGGTAAAGGGGAGAAAGGAAGCTCTAAATACCAAATCAAAGGTGTTGGTCGTCGTGTAGCTCCTGACTATGTACCTCGTACTGACTGGGACTGGATTATTTATCCTCAAGGGCTGTATGATCAAATCATGCGTGTCAAAAAAGATTATCCAAACTACAAGAAGATCTACATCACTGAAAACGGACTTGGATACAAAGATGAATTTGTGGACAACACTGTTTACGATGATGGCCGTATCGATTATGTGAAACAACATTTGGAAGTATTGTCTGATGCGATTGCCGATGGTGCAAACGTCAAAGGATACTTCATCTGGTCATTGATGGACGTCTTCTCATGGTCTAATGGTTATGAAAAACGTTACGGACTCTTCTACGTTGATTTTGATACACAAGAACGCTATCCTAAGAAATCTGCACATTGGTACAAGAAATTAGCTGAAACTGGCCTTATTGAGTAGATGTAACGATAAAAAAAGTCTCACCAATGGTGAGACTTTTTAAGGTGTCGATTTAATAATCTTTGTTTGTTTGGACAAAGTTTTTAGGGTTTCTTGGTTAAGTTTTGAATCTGAAATAATCGTATCAATATCAGCGATATTATAGAAAGTGTAAAAATCAAACTTATTAAATTTACTGTGGTCAGCAAGAAGAATCTTTTTATTAGCATTATTTAATGCTAGCTTTTGGACTTCGCCTTCATCTTCGCTAAAAGTAGCGATAGCATGATCTTTTATACCATTGCAACTAACAAAAGCTTTAGAGAATTGAAGACTTTCGATATCTTGGAGCGTTAAGGTTCCGACAAAGGCACCAGTGATTTCTCGATAATTTCCACCAATCAAAATTAAATCAGTCAGTTTTCGTTCATTCAAGATAATGAAAACAGGAAGGCTATTTGTTACTACACGAATATTATCTATCGGAAGTTCACGCGCAAAGAACTCAAGAGTAGTACCTGGACCGATAAAAATCGTTTCTCTTTCTTCGACTAAATGACCAGCAAATTTTGCGATTTCTTGTTTTTCAGCTATCTGAAGACCTTGTTTTTCGATATTCGAGCGTTCATTTGCTAATAGAGAACCAGAACGAAGTTTTTCAGCGCCTCCATGCACTCGAACAAGTAGATCCTTGTCAGCTAACTCTTGCAGATAACGTCGAGCAGTCATGTCAGAAATATCTAAACGATTCATTATTTCTTTGACTGTGATAGTTCCTCTTGTATTGACAATCTCTAAAATCACATCTAGTTTTTCTTGTTTTAGCATTGAATCACCCCCATTTTCAATATCATTTTATCACATTTTAAACATCTAAGCAACTTAAATAAAACAATAATAAACAAAAACAAAAAACATCTGTGTTTGTTTTTAACTCAGATGTTTTTATATTTTTTTATTAGTCTAATCCGTAGTTATAATCATCATCCTGCATAGCTTCAACTTCGCCAAGTAGATAACCATTACCAACTTGAGAGAAGAAGTCGTGGTTGGATGTACCAGTAGAAATCCCGTTCATAACGATTGGGTTTACATCGTCGGCTGAGTCAGGGAAGAGAGGATCTTGTCCTAGGTTCATAAGAGCTTTATTGGCGTTGTAACGAAGGAAAGTTTTAACCTCTTCAGTCCAACCAACACCATCATATAAACTCTCTGTATAACCTTCTTCATTTTCATAAAGTGTGTAGAGCAGGTCGTACATCCAGTCTTTTAACTTTTCTTGCTCTTCTTCTGGTAATTCGTTGAAACCAAGTTGGAATTTATAACCAATATATGTTCCATGAACTGACTCGTCCCGAATGATGAGTTTGATGATTTCAGCAACGTTTGCCAACTTGTTATTTCCTAGATAGTAGAGTGGAGTGAAGAAACCAGAGTAGAAGAGGAAGGTTTCAAGGAATACACTAGCCACTTTCTTTTCAAGTGGTGTTCCGTTAAGGTAAATCTCATTGATGATTTGTGCTTTTTTCTGAAGATATGGGTTTGTATCAGTCCATTCAAAGATTTCTTCAATCTCAGTCTTGGTATTCAAGGTTGAGAAAATAGAAGAATAAGATTTAGCGTGGACAGATTCCATAAATTGGATATTGTTAAAAACAGCTTCTTCGTGAGGAGTACGAATATCAGCGCGAAGAGCATTTACCCCTGTTTCAGACTGCATGGTATCCAAAAGTGTCAAACCGCCAAAGACTTTTCCTACCAAGTCTTTTTCTTGATTTGATAACTTTCTCCAGTCATCTAAGTCATTAGATAAGGGAATACGTGTATCCAACCAAAATTGCTCGGTTAGTTTTTCCCAGGTTGATTTATCGATGACATCTTCGATGGCATTCCAGTTAATGGCTTTGTAGTAAGTTTCCATTACAAATCTCTTTCTTTTGATTTTATTAAAATAGTGATGAATGTTCTAGCCTTGTATGATTGGGTTACCGCACAAAAAGTCGGTAGTCCGACTTTTTGATGTTACCTTATCTTTGTAAACAAGATTTTAGTGAGATTTTAAATCACACAGCTTTCACATTGGTTAGCACCAACTTCACCGCCGTCATCTGTGTAGGTACGAACGTAGTAGATAGACTTAATGCCCTTGTTAAAGGCGTAGTTACGAAGGATAGATAGGTCACGTGTTGTTTGTTTGTTCTCTTTCTTCCATTCATAAAGACCTGTTGGGATATCACTACGCATGAAGAGAGTGAGTGAAAGCCCTTGGTCTACGTGCTCAGTTGCAGCAGCATAGACATCGATAACTTTACGCATATCCATGTCATAGGCAGAAGTGTAGTAAGGAATAGTTTCAGTTGATAATCCTGCAGCAGGATAGTAAATCTTACCAATTTTCTTCTCTTGACGTTCTTCAATACGTTGAGTAATTGGGTGGATAGAAGCAGACACGTCATTGATGTAGCTGATAGAACCATTCGGCGCTACAGCAAGACGGTTTTGGTGGTAAAGTCCATCTGCTTTAACTTTATCACGAAGTTCAGCCCAATCAGCTGCAGACGGGATAAAGATTCCTTCAAAGAGTTCTTTAACACGATCAGATTTTGGAACAAATTGACCAGACGTATACTTATCGAAATAAGTACCATTTGCATAGTCTGACTTCTCAAAGTTGTGGAAGGTAATGCCACGTTCACGCGCAATATTGTTTGATTCTACCAAAGTCCAGTAATTCAAAAGCATAAAGTAGATGCTTGTAAATTCAACAGACTCAGGAGATCCATATTCGATTAATTGCTGAGCAAGATAGCTGTGAAGCCCCATGGCACCAAGTCCAAATGTATGAGCTTGGCTATTTCCGTGGTCAATAGTTGGAACAGCAACGATGTGAGAGCTATCTGTTACAAAGGTCAAAGCGCGAACCATTGCACGAATAGAACGTCCAAAGTCAGGTGATGTCATCATATTTACAACGTTTGTTGAACCAAGGTTACATGAAACATCAGTACCCATTTGAAGGAATTCTTGCGCATCGTTGATAAGACTTGGCTCTTGGACTTGAAGAATTTCTGAACACAAGTTACTCATGATAATCTTACCATCGACAGGGTTTGCGCGGTTAGCTGTATCAATATTTACTACGTAAGGATAGCCAGATTCTTGTTGCAATTTAGAAATTTCTGTTTCCAAATCACGGGCCTTAATTTTTGTCTTACGGATGTTTGGATTTGCCACCAATTCATCGTATTTTTCTGTGATATCGATGTAGTTAAAAGGTACACCATACTCTTTTTCAACAGAATAAGGACTGAAGAGGTACATTTCCTCGTTCTTACGTGCTAATTCGTAGAATTTATCTGGTACCACAACACCAAGTGAAAGAGTCTTGACACGAACTTTTTCATCAGCATTTTCTTTCTTAGTAGAAAGGAAAGCAATAATGTCTGGGTGGAAGACGTTAAGGTAAACAACCCCAGCCCCTTGACGTTGACCCAATTGGTTAGAGTAAGAGAAGCTGTCTTCGAAAAGCTTCATAACTGGTACGACACCAGAAGCAGCACCTTCATACCCTTTGATAGGTGCTCCAGCTTCACGAAGGTTGCTGAGGGAAATTCCGACACCACCACCGATACGTGAAAGTTGAAGAGCTGAGTTGATAGAACGTCCAATAGAGTTCATATCATCTGTTACCTGAATCAAGAAACAGGATACCAATTCACCACGACGTGCACGGCCCGCATTCAAGAAAGAAGGTGTAGCAGGCTGGTAACGCTGGTGGATGATTTCATTGGCAATATCAATTGCGATAGCTTCGTCACAATCAGCAAAGTAAAGAGCGTTAAAGAAGACACGGTCTTCCATGCTCTCAAGATAGTACTCTCCGTCATTAGTTTTCAAGGCATATTGATTGTAAAACTTGTATGCTGCCATGAAAGACTTGAATTGGAAGTTTTGATCCTTAATAAATTGGTAAAGCTCTTCTAAGAATTCTGGACGATATTTCTTGATAAACGCTGTTTCGATATAGTCTTGTTTAATAAGGTAATCGATTTTATCAGTGATAGAATCAAAAACCATAGAATTTGGCACAACATTTTCTTTAAAGAAAGCGTCCAAGGCTTCTTTATCTTTGTGGAGCATGATTTGTCCATTAACAGGACGGTTGATTTCATTATTTAGACGGAAGTATGTTACATCCTCAAGTTGTTTTAATCCCATAAAATTTCCTTTAATTCATTACAAAAGAAAGGCTTCTAAGATTGACATAGAAGCTTTTAATCCTGATACTTAAGCAAGTTCTTTAAGTTTTGCTGGTTGGAAACCAGAGAAAACTTCAGTTGGTGTTTGAATGATAGGAGCAGCGTTGAAGCCTAGCTCTTTAACTTGTTCAATAAATTCAGGTTGTTCATCAAGATTGATTTCGCGATATGCAATTTTGTTACTATCTAAGAATCGTTTGGTCATTTTACATTGAACACAATTGTTTTTAGAATAAACGGTTACCATTCTGTAACTCCTCTTTCAAAATTTAATTACTTCTTAAGTATATCAGAAAAAAAATCTTTGTCAACGAAGAAAAACTAAATATTGTAGATTTTTTTTAGATGATAGTTGTCTAAACACAATATATAGTGATTGTAAAAAATAAAACCCATAAATAACAGCGTTTTCTAAATGTTAAAATTATAAAAAACTACATGATGTATTTTGATACATAAAATAGAAGATTTTCAGCAAGTTATCTGAAAGGAAAAAGAAGAAATCCCATAAAATACTTGAAAAAAATCCTAGAAGGTGATATAATATCAAATTGTAAGGGTTATCAGATATAACTCAAAAAGAAAACATTTAAAGGAGAGTCAAATTATGGCTTCTAAAGATTTCCACGTAGTGGCAGAAACAGGTATTCACGCACGTCCAGCAACATTGTTGGTACAAACTGCTAGCAAATTTGCTTCAGATATTACTCTTGAGTACAAAGGTAAATCAGTTAACCTTAAATCTATCATGGGTGTTATGAGCCTTGGTGTTGGTCAAGGTGCTGACGTTACAATCGCTGCTGAAGGTGCAGACGCTGATGACGCTATCGCTGCTATCTCAGAAACAATGGAAAAAGAAGGATTGGCATAAGGATATGACAGAAATGCTTAAAGGAATCGCAGCATCTGATGGTGTTGCAGTTGCTAAAGCATATCTACTCGTTCAACCGGATTTATCATTCGAGACTATTACAGTCGAAGATACAAATGCAGAAGAGGCTCGTTTGGATGTTGCTCTTGAAGCTTCTCAAAACGAGCTTTCTCTTATCCGCGAGAAGGCTGTAGGTACGCTTGGTGAAGAAGCGGCGCAAGTATTTGACGCTCACTTGATGGTTCTTGCTGACCCTGAATTGATCGGTCAGATTAAAGAAACAATTCGTGCTAAGAAAGTAAATGCAGAAGCAGGTCTAAAAGAAGTTACAGACATGTTTATCACAATCTTTGAAGGCATGGAAGACAACCCATACATGCAGGAACGTGCAGCGGATATTCGCGACGTTACCAAACGTGTTTTGGCAAATCTTCTTGGCAAGAAACTGCCAAACCCAGCTTCAATCAATGAAGAAGTGATTGTGATCGCACATGACTTGACTCCGTCTGATACTGCTCAATTGGACAAAAACTTTGTAAAAGCTTTTGTAACAAACATTGGTGGACGTACAAGTCACTCAGCTATCATGGCTCGTACACTTGAAATTGCTGCTGTATTGGGTACAAACAACATCACTGAACTTGTAAAAGATGGTGACGTTTTGGCTGTTTCAGGTATTTCAGGTGAAGTCGTTATCAACCCAACTGAAGAACAAATTGCAGAATTCAAAGCAGCTGGTGAAGCTTACGCTAAACAAAAAGCTGAATGGGCTCTTTTGAAAGATGCTAAAACTGTTACTGCAGATGGTAAACACTTTGAGTTGGCAGCTAATATCGGTACACCTAAAGATGTTGAAGGTGTGAACGAAAATGGTGCTGAAGCTGTTGGTCTCTACCGTACAGAATTCTTGTACATGGATTCTCAAGATTTCCCAACGGAAGACGACCAATACGAAGCTTACAAAGCAGTTCTTGAAGGTATGAACGGTAAACCTGTTGTCGTTCGTACAATGGATATCGGTGGGGATAAAGAACTTCCTTACTTCGATCTTCCTAAAGAAATGAACCCATTCTTGGGCTACCGTGCTTTGCGTATCTCTATCTCAGAAACTGGTAACCAAATGTTCCGTACGCAATTGCGTGCATTGCTTCGTGCATCTGTTCACGGTAAATTGCGTATCATGTTCCCAATGGTTGCTTTGTTGAAAGAGTTCCGTACTGCTAAAGGTATCCTTGAAGAAGAAAAGGCTAAATTGCTTGCTGAAGGTGTCGCAGTTGCAGATGATATCCAAGTTGGTATCATGATTGAAATTCCTGCTGCAGCTATGCTTGCAGACCAATTTGCCAAAGAAGTTGATTTCTTCTCAATCGGTACAAACGACTTGATCCAATACACAATGGCTGCTGACCGTATGAACGAACAAGTTTCATACCTTTACCAACCATACAATCCATCAATCCTTCGCTTGATCAACAATGTTATCAAAGCAGCTCACGCTGAAGGTAAATGGGCTGGTATGTGTGGTGAGATGGCTGGTGACCAAACTGCTGTTCCACTTCTTGTCGGAATGGGCTTGGATGAGTTCTCAATGTCAGCTACTTCAGTACTTCGTACACGTAGCTTGATGAAGAAACTTGACACAGCTAAGATGCAAGAATACGCTAACCGTGCTCTTACTGAATGTTCAACAATGGAAGAAGTTCTTGAACTTTCAAAAGAATACGTTAACTTTGATTAAAAACATTAAAACCTTGTAGAACTAAACTACAAGGTTTTTTGTACGATGATTTCAAAAGTCCACCTGTAAATTTTTCTAAAAATATGGTAAAATAGACAAAGGAAAAATACGGAGGCAACTATGCAAAACAGACCAATCATTATCGGAGTAACAGGGGGATCTGGTGGAGGAAAAACCAGTGTTTCTAAAGCAATTTTATCGCATTTTCCCAACGAAAAAATTGCCATGATTGAGCATGATTCCTACTATAAAGATCAATCTCATTTAACCTTTGAGGAGCGTATTAAGACTAATTATGACCATCCTTTTGCTTTTGATACTGACTTGATGATTGCGCAAATTAAGGAATTGTTGGCAGGGCGTCCTGTTGATATTCCTACCTATGATTATGCTGCGCATACTAGAAGCTCGAAAACCTATCGTCAAGAACCTCAAGACGTCTTTATTGTAGAAGGAATTTTGGTTTTAGAAGACAAACGTCTTCGTGATTTGATGGATATCAAGATTTTTGTGGACACTGATGATGATGTTCGTATCATCCGTCGTATTAAACGCGATATGGAAGAACGTGGTCGTAGTTTGGATAGCGTCATTGATCAGTATCTTGGCGTCGTAAAACCTATGTATCATCAGTTTATCGAGCCAACAAAGCGTTATGCTGATATTGTGATACCTGAAGGTGTAACCAATACTGTAGCTATTGATTTACTGACAACAAAGATTGAGAAGATTTTAGAAGAAGCTCGTTTAGCTCAGTAATAGAAATAAAAAACTGTATCTATTGATACAGTTTTTATTGTTTAATTTTTTCAAGTCTCGGAACAATGACGAGAGTTAAGAGGGCTGAGATAATTAATTCTGCGATTGAATTTGTTGAGATAACAGTCGCTAATAGTTTTTGAATATTTCCATCAAAAACATTACCAAAGAGAAAGAAGATACCACCTAAGACAAAAACTGTATTCGTGAGTGAGCCAAGTGCACCTGCAAAGATGAGTCCAGCTCGACCCTTTAGTAGTTTATAGACGAAATAAGGTGTCAAACCGATTAAGATACGAGGAACAATTGCGATCACAACTGAATAGAAGTTACCATTTGGTACAAATGGTGAGAAGAGATAGCTTGTTGGCAGGATAGTGAGAGTATTAACCGTTAAGCTAAGCATTCCCATCAGAAAACCTAAAGTTGCACCGATTCTTGGTCCGTAGATAATACTTGCAATAATTACTGGAATGTGAACGATAGTTGGTTTGATTGGAAAGGGAAGTACATTAAATAAAATTGAGCTTAGTAAATGAATAACAATCATAATAGCAAAAAAGATAGCGATTGGAGCAATATTAGAGCGTTTGTTCATGAATTTTATCCTTTATTTCTTGTAAAATAGTTTTGAGATCAGCGAGAGCACCACGACCTGTATCCCCACAGGCCAGTAGAGAATCTTTGGGAGAAATAATAGTATAACCATAATCTTCTAAAGTTTTTAGATTAGCTTGGGTAGCAGGGTGGTCATACATCTTTGTGTTCATAGCTGGAGCCAATAGTTTGGGTACAAAGTGTGGCAAAGCAAGAGCAGTAGCAGTCACCATATTGTCAGCAAAACCGTGAGCTAATTTAGCGATTGTATTGGCTGTCGCAGGAACTACGATAAATAAATCTGTTTCTTTTCCTATTTGAATGTGATTCACTTGATCTGGAAAAGGTTCGTGCATGACATCGAGATGTACAGTATTTTGTGATAGTACTTGTAAAGTTAATGGCTGAATGAATTCTGTTGCTGACTGAGTCATAAGAACAGTAACAGAATGCCCCTGTTTTTTTAAAGAACTAACTAGGTCAACTGTCTTGTATGCAGCAATAGATCCTGTAATAGCGAGTGTAATACGGGCCATAAAATTCCTTTCTTTTAGTCATAACTTTTGATTTTCTCTATGAGTAAATCAGCAATTTCATGTTTACTCATAGCAGTTTGGAAAGAATGTTTTTCAACTAAGTAAGCCTTATGTTGCTCGCTACTAATCTGAGTAAGGTCGTTTGCGACGATTAAATCAGCTTGGTTCTTTTCAAGACTTTCCCTCGCAATTTGAATCAGATGTTCCTGGCTGACATCAACCAGTAATTTAAATCCAATCAGGTGAATTTTAGGATTCCATTCTTTAACAAGAGATATGATTTTTGGATTCTTCTTGAGAAATAGAACCTGAACGTCTTCCTTAGATGAGATTTTTGTTTCCTGATTTTTCTTATCTAAAAACTCTGTTAAATTTTGACTAGCTTCAACCTCATCAAAACCAGCCATATAGACAGGAGTGTAATCTGATACAGCCATAGAATGGATTAAGACCTGGTAATCCGTAACCTTATCTTTCATGACTTGCAGCAAATCAGCAGTATTTTTAATTTCGATGATGGTCAAGTTTGGATGATTAACTGGCTTAACTGCTTGAAGAGTGGTAATCAAACAAACTTCATGACCAGCCTTTAAAAGAGTTTCGGTGATAATTTTTCCAAGTTTACCGGAGGAGTGATTGGTAATAGAACGAACTCGATCTATTTTTTCACTTGTACCACCAGAAGTAACTAAAATTTTCATAGAACTATTGTACAAAAAAATGAGCATTAAGTAAAATGAAAGCGATGTAACAAGGGCCGAAAATAGGATGTTAATCCATAGTTAAAATCTATAAAGGCATATAAAAAATTAAATAGAGATAAAGAAAGTCTGTTATTTAGCGATATTTACGAACGTTACTAATCATAATGACTGTTAAAAATCTTGTTTTATGATATAATGAATTAACACATTAGAGGCTAGAGGAGTTTTTTTATGAAAACAGATATTGAAATTGCACAGAGTATTGAGTTAAAACCGATCGTTGATGTTGTTGAGAAACTCGGTATTTCATACGATGATTTGGAGTTGTATGGAAAGTACAAGGCTAAACTAAGCTTTGATAAAATTCGTGAAGTTGAAACCAATCCAGTTGGTAAGTTGATTCTTGTTACAGCTATCAACCCAACGCCAGCAGGTGAAGGAAAATCAACCATTACAATTGGTCTTGCTGATGCTTTGAACAATATTGGTAAGAAAACTATGATTGCAATCCGCGAACCTTCACTTGGCCCTGTTATGGGTATTAAAGGTGGAGCTGCTGGGGGTGGTTATGCCCAAGTGTTACCAATGGAAGACATTAACCTTCACTTTACTGGTGATATGCACGCAATCACAACTGCAAACAATGCTCTCTCTGCCTTGATTGACAATCACTTACACCAAGGAAATGAGCTAGGAATCGATCAACGTCGTATTCTCTGGAAACGTGTTGTTGACTTGAATGACCGTGCTCTTCGCCATGTAACTGTTGGTCTTGGTGGCCCGCTTAATGGTATTCCACGTGAAGATGGATTTGATATTACCGTGGCTTCAGAGATCATGGCTATCCTTTGCTTGGCAACTGATATTGAAGATTTGAAACGTCGTTTGGCTAATATCGTTATCGGCTACCGTTATGATCGCACACCAGTTTCAGTTGGTGATTTACAGGTTGAAGGTGCCTTGGCATTGATTTTGAAAGATGCTATTAAACCCAACTTGGTTCAAACAATCTATGGTACACCTGCATTCGTACACGGTGGCCCATTTGCCAATATTGCCCATGGTTGTAACTCTGTTTTGGCGACAAAAACAGCTCTTCGTTTAGCTGATTATACTGTAACAGAAGCTGGTTTTGGTGCAGACCTTGGTGCAGAGAAGTTCCTGGATATCAAGACTCCAAACTTGCCAACAGCTCCAAGTGCAGTAGTCATTGTGGCGACTCTTCGTGCCCTTAAAATGAATGGTGGAGTTGCTAAAGATGCTCTGACAGAAGAAAATGTAGAAGCAGTACGTGCTGGATTTGCAAACTTGAAACGCCACGTTGAGAATATCCGTAAGTTCGGTATTCCAGCGGTTGTTGCTATCAATGAATTTGTTTCTGATACAGAAGCTGAAATCGCAGCTTTGAAAGAACTGTGTGCTTCAATCGATGTACCAGTCGAATTAGCTAGCGTATGGGCTGATGGTGCTGAAGGAGGAGTTGCTCTAGCTGAAACTCTCGTAAAAACAATCGACGAAAACCCAGCAAACTACACACGTCTCTATGACAACGACCTTTCTGTTCAAGAAAAAATCGAAAAGATTGTTACTGAAATCTACCGTGGTAGCAAAGTAAACTTCGAAAAGAAAGCTCAAACACAAATCGCTCAAATCGTTCAAAACGGATGGGACAAATTACCAATCTGTATGGCTAAGACACAGTACAGTTTCTCAGATAATCCAAATGTACTTGGAGCACCTGAAAACTTTGAAATTACCATTCGTGAATTGGTACCAAAACTTGGTGCAGGCTTCATCGTTGCCTTAACTGGTGATGTCATGACTATGCCTGGACTTCCAAAACGTCCTGCCGCTCTCAACATGGATGTTGAAAGCGATGGAACTGTTCTTGGATTATTCTAATTCAAACACAAAAGACAACCTCTTAGATAAGGTTGTCTTTTTAACTACAAAAAACTCCTAGAAATCATCTAGGAGTTTAGTTTTTATTTCATAGTTGGGAAAAGAAGTACGTCACGGATAGTAGTAGTATCAGTGAGTAGCATGCAGAGACGGTCGATACCGATTCCCAAACCACCTGTTGGTGGCATACCATATTCAAGGGCTTCAATGTAGTCATAGTCAATACCAGTCGCTTCATCATCACCAAGTTCTTTTGCTTTAGCTTGGGCTTCAAATCGGCTAAGCTGATCGATTGGATCGTTCAACTCAGTAAAGGCATTTCCGTATTCTTTAGTCATGATGAAGAGTTCAAAACGGTCAGTAAAGCGTTCGTCTTCAGGGTTCTTCTTAGCAAGTGGAGATACTGCTACTGGATGTCCATAGACAAAGGTTGGTTGAATCAATGTTTCTTCAACAAATTCTTCAAAGAAAGCATTGATAATGTGACCTACTTCAGTATAGTGTTTCTCAACTGGAACTTTCTTGTCAGCAGCAATAGCTTTAGCTTCTTCGAAAGTCATGTCTTGCCAGAAATCGACACCTGTAATTTCCTTGATAGCGTCAACCATGTGTACACGTTTAAATGGTTCGTTAATCTTGATTTCAGTTCCTTGATAGATAACTGGACTGTCGCCTTTAACGGCTCTAGCAACGTGTTGGATAATACCTTCAGTCAAGTCCATGATATCTTGGAAGTCTGCATAAGCTTGGTAAACCTCGATAGAAGTGAACTCAGGATTGTGTGTAGCGTCCATTCCTTCGTTACGGAAGATACGACCAATCTCATACACACGTTCCATACCACCGACGATAAGTCGTTTCAAGTGAAGCTCAGTCGCGATACGAAGCACCATGTCAATGTTTTGTGCATTGTGGTGAGTGATAAATGGACGAGCAGCAGCACCACCAGCTTCATTGTGAAGAACAGGTGTTTCAACTTCTAGGAAACCTTTTTGATCAAGATAACGACGAATTTCAGAGATGATTTTTGAGCGAGTAACAAAGCGTTCAAAACTTTCACGGTTTGAAATCAAATCAAGGTAACGTTTACGGTAAATAGTTTCAACGTCTGTTAAACCGTGGAATTTTTCTGGAAGCGGACGAAGGGCTTTAGACAAGTGAGTGATGTGTGTAGCCTTAATAGAGAGCTCTCCCATATCAGTACGCATAACTTCACCTTCGACCCCAAGGAAGTCTCCTAGGTCAGCCTTTTTGAAGATTTCGTAGTTTTCTTCACCAACTTCATCTTTACGAACGTAGATTTGGATTTGACCTTCACGGTCTTGAAGGTGAGCAAAACCAACTTTCCCTTTTCCACGTTTTGTCACTAAACGTCCAGCGATAGTAGCAGTTTCGTTTAGTTCGTGTAGTTGTTCTTTATCAAGATCAGCAAATTTATCTTTTAGTTCTTGAGAGTTGGCAGTACGTTCAAAACGTTTACCGAAAGGATCAATTCCTTGTTCACGGAGCGCAGCCATTTTTTCGCGGCGAACGATCTGCTGGTCATTTAGTTCTTCCATGTGTTCTGTTGACATGAGTTCCTCCTAATTTTAATCGAAATTTGAAATAATAAATTAATTTTTCACGATACTCCATTTTATCATAAATAGTCAAGAAATTCACGGATATTCTATAAAAACTGAAAAGAACTTGATTGTTAATATCAAGTTCTATATTTTTTGATAAGAAGTATCGTTCCAAGTCTTTAGAGTAAATGTTTCAAAGTCATCAGTTTCTATAATTGTTAGACTTGCATTAGCCAAACCTCCGTCTTTACGAAGCAGAGCTTCCTGATAGCCTATCAGCGTGCGAAGACTTGCAGTAAGGTTTGCTCCATGACCAACTAGTAATAGGTGCTCTGCCTTAGAGTTTTTTAAGAATTTGATAAATTGGATAGTGCGCTGAGTTGTAGTGTAGAGTGATTCAGCTTCGAACATGCGAGTATCAAACTTAGCTAAGTTTGTTTTAAAGGCTTGAATTTGCTGAGGGTAGATAGCATTTAAAGTCGCAATTTTTAGACCTTCCAGTTTACCGAGGTGCCATTCTCTGAGTTCGGGAACACTTTCTAAGGGACATGGATTTGTCAGTTGACTTTGGATAATCTCAGCTGATTTTACCGCTCTTGGTAAATCACTAGAATAAATCTTGTCAAAAGGGATATCTTTAAGATACTGGCCCAGGTCTTTTAAAGTTTCAATAGATTCAGGGAGAAGAGGGGAATCTCCACCAGCGCCTTGAAAACGACCTTCTAGATTCCAGACTGTTTGACCATGGCGGACAAAGTAAAGTTTCATGAGTTACTTTCCTCCAAGATGTCTACAAAGTTGGCTTTTACATAGTTTGCCAGATCTTTAGGTGCGATGATGATACTGTGTCCGACCTCGCCAGCAGAGACAATCAATTCTTCCAATTCTAAAGCTGTTTCATCAATAAAAATAGGGTAGTTGTGTTTTTGACGGATACCTACAGGGTTATTAGCTCCATGGATATATCCAGTCGTTTTTTCTAAATCCTTTTGAGGAATCATGGCAACTTTTTTATTCCCAGAAATCTTTGCTAATTTCTTTTCAGAAAGGTGTTCGGTGATAGGAACAATTCCTATTACCGGACCAGTCTTATCACCCAATAATGCTAAGGTCTTAAAGATATGATTTCTATCATAACCAGAAGGAAGTTCTCCTTCTAAAGCATTGATTTGAATACCTTGATGGTCAACACCTGCCTTAGTCAAAATTTGCTCTACTAAGGTTTTTTTAACTTTAACTTTCTTAGCCATTATTTGTATTTATCCTCCAACTGACTCATCCAGATACCTAACCAAATGCCAAGAGCAAAAAAGAAGGCAACAATCACATAAGACACAAGAGATAAACCACTGTAGTTAATGCTTTCAGCATTCCCCGCATTTGGAATCAATATCAAGAGTGTACTTGAAAGAACGATTGCAATGATGAAATGATAAACACGAGAGTGATACTCTCGAAGAGCGTAGTCCATCAATTTTGAAAAAATAATAAGAGTAGCAGCAGCTCCAATTCCTATCGGAAGGAAGGTACCAAATAAATCAAAAGTTTTAAATCCAGTTAACATTGGGGTATAGAGACCTAAAATCAAGAGAAGATTTGAGGGGCTTAATCCTGGAACTAAAATACCTAGAGCAAGAAGAGCACCTGCTAGGATAAAACTTGTGAAACTTGCGTTGAGTGAACCAACCACAAAGTTTAAAGCGTAAAGACCGATTCCAGAAACAATAAAGGTCACCCAAAACCAGATAAGATCGACTTTGTCTCTTTCAGAATCTTGAGTAGCCTCTTTTACAAGACTAGGGACTGTACCAATAATAGCACCCGCAAAACTCCATAAAACATAAACTTGATAATGCTCTAGTAAGTACTCAATTGGATAAGAAAATAGCCCAATACCTAGTAACATACCGATAGCAACAGGTAAGAAATAAAGAATATCTTCTTTTAGGTTTTTAAATGGATGGGCAAGAAAACGAATCATTCTCTCATAGATACCCAAAATAGCTGCCAAGACTCCACCAGAAATACCAGGCAAGATAAATCCTAGCGCAATAACAATTCCTTTAATCATTTTTGAAATCCAAGATAACATAAACTCTCTCCATATTTATTCTCTAAAATTCTCTTCTTGTATTATATCACAAAGTAAGAGAAATAAAAAAAGCAAGCAGAAGTAATATCTTGCTTGCTGAATGAAATTAAGGTTTTAAAAATAGTTTTCTAAACGTCTCTTCCTTATCTTTTGACAAAGAAATAAGATTTAGGTCTAGATGGTGTTCAAATCCAACCAGTTTACCCTTTGAGGTGTATTGATGAAGATCGAAGTCAAGGTCTGTATTTGGTGAACTTTCAAAATAGCCCGAATCAGGTCCGTAGGAAGGAATCCAAATAGCTGAAAACTTATCTGTGCTGATGCTATGCTCTTCCATGAAGTAAACTCCGATGTAAATACCGATGTTTTTAGCACCTAGAGATTCTAGTTTAGCACGAAAAGCTTCAACCCCTTTATTCATGTCTGACATGGTTTTTTCTTCGACATCTAACCAATAGTAACTTGGATTGTATGGGGAAGCTGAATTGTAGAATGCTTCAGCAGCCTTTTCCATATCCTCTACACTTTTTCCAGATACATAGGCATATACAGCAACTGGAACATTTCTCTTTTGAAACTCAGCGATATGACTTTTATAAGCTTTATCTGTTCCATTCGTATAAGATGCATCGTTCTCAGTAGTAATCTGGTTTCCTCCGTGGACTCGAACAATAGCACCAGAGATATTTTTAGATAAAATATCATAGTTAATCTCTGACGGTCGTTGCCAACCAGAGATATCGATGATAGGCTTATCCAAGTTATGTAGAGCTTGTGTTTCTATTTGAACTGGATTTTGTTTGGTTTTTACAGGATGTTCTTCGAATCGTGGACGATTGAGAATCAAGAGTCCTATAAAAGCAGCAAATATAATAACTATAAAAGCTGGACGAATTTTTTTTCTCATACTCCTATAGTTTATCCTAATTTGTTAAAAAAATCAAAAAATTTACTCAAAACGGAGTAGTGACAGTCATTAGCGTTATGTTGAGGTCAACAAATTTGTGTATCGTGAAGTAAATTGTGGTATAATAATAAAGAATTTCTATAGAAAAGAGAAAAATATGGCAAATTATGCAATTATTTTAGCAGCGGGTAAAGGTACCCGTATGAAATCAGATCTACCTAAAGTTATGCACAAAGTTGCAGGAATTTCAATGCTTGAGCATGTTTTTCGTAGCGTGGGCGCAATTAATCCTGAAAAAACAGTTACTGTAGTTGGACATAAGGCTGAACTTGTAGAGCAAGTTTTAGCTGGTCAAACTGATTTTGTGAGACAATCTGAGCAATTAGGTACTGGTCATGCGGTTATGATGGCCGAACCAATTCTTGAGGGTCTTTCTGGACAAACATTGGTTATTGCAGGTGATACACCATTAATCACGGGCGAAAGTTTGAAAAACTTGATTGATTTTCATGTGAATCACAAGAACGTAGCCACTATCCTTACCGCAGAAGCGGAAGATCCATTTGGTTATGGACGTATTGTTCGCAATGATAATGCTGAAGTACTAAGAATTGTTGAACAAAAAGATGCGACTGATTTTGAAAAGCAAATCAAAGAAATCAATACAGGAACATATGTTTTTGATAATGCTCGTCTCTTTGAAGCTCTTAAAAACATTAATACCAACAACGCTCAAGGTGAATACTATATTACAGATGTGATTGGTATTTTCCGTGAAGCTGGTGAAAAAGTCGGTGCCTATACTCTTAAAGACTTCGATGAAAGTCTCGGGGTCAATGACCGTGTAGCACTTTCTACAGCAGAAGCTGTTATGCGTCGTCGTATTAACCAAGCTCACATGATTAATGGCGTTAGTTTTGTAAATCCAGAAGCGACTTATATTGATATTGATGTTGAAATTGCTCCAGATGTACAAATTGAAGCTAATGTAACCCTCAAAGGTTCTAGTAAGATTGGTGCTGAGACTATTTTGACGAATGGAACTTATATTGTCGATAGTACTATCGGTTCAGGTGCAGTGATTACCAACTCTATGATTGAGGAGAGCACAGTTGCTGATGGTGTTACAGTCGGACCTTACGCTCATATTCGTCCAGGTTCTAGCCTGGCAAAAGATGTTCATATTGGAAACTTTGTTGAGGTGAAAGGTTCTAGCATTGGAGAAAATACAAAAGCTGGCCATTTGACATACATTGGTAATTGTGAAGTTGGCAGTGACGTCAACTTTGGTGCTGGTACTATAACAGTGAACTATGATGGGAAAAATAAATTCAAGACAGTTATCGGCAACAATGTCTTTGTTGGTTCTAATTCAACCATCATCGCTCCTGTTGAACTAGGAGATAACTCTCTTGTTGGCGCAGGTTCAACCATTACTAAAGACGTGCCTGCTGATGCTATTGCCATCGGTCGTGGCCGCCAAGTTAACAAAGACGAATATGCAACTCATCTCCCTCACCATCCTAAAAATAAATAGGAGCTAACCATGGAATTTGAAGAGAAAACACTCAGCCGTAGAGAAATCTATAAAGGTCCTATTTTCCAATTGGTACAAGATCAGGTTGAACTTCCTAATGGAAAAGGGACAGCTCAACGTGATTTGATTTTCCATAATGGTGCAGTATGTGTTCTTGCAGTTACCTCAGATAATAAGATTGTTCTAGTCAAGCAATATCGCAAGGCGATTGAAAAAGTTTCTGTTGAAATTCCTGCAGGAAAACTAGAAATTGGAGAAAATGTTGATCCTGAAGCGGCAGCCCTTCGCGAATTGGAAGAAGAAGCAGCTTACACTGGAAAACTAACTCTTTTGTATGATTTCTATTCTGCTATTGGTTTCTGTAATGAGCGATTAAAGCTTTATTTGGCAAGTGATTTGACAAAGGTTAAAAATCCACGTCCGCAGGATGAAGATGAAACTTTAGAATTACTTGAAGTTAGTCTTGAAGAAGCTAAACAACTGATCCAGTCTGGTGATATCTGTGATGCCAAGACTATTATGGCTATCCAGTACTGGGAATTACAAGAAAAATAGGGGAGGAACCTATGGGAAAACCTTTATTAACAGACGAAATAATCGAGCGTGCAAATCGTGGTGAAGATATCTCTGGCTCTACTTTAGTAGATGATCAAGAAACAAAGATATTATCGACTTCATCTCAACATTATAGAGCTTCACGTTCAAGTGACCATGGTTTTAGTCAAGATACCCTAACGATTGATGTTGAACCACAAATCCATAAAAGTCGTCGAATTGAAAATACTAAGAGAAATGTTTTTAACTCAAAACTGAATAAGATTCTATTTGCTGTTATTCTTCTCTTGATTTTGCTAGTTTTAGCAATGAGATTTATTTAAGGGGAATGTCATGAAAATTGGAATTATAGCAGCTATGCCAGAAGAGCTAGTTTATCTGATTCAACATTTAGAAAACTCTCAAGAAGAGACGGTATTAGGAAATAAGTATCATACGGGTAAAATTGGTTCAGTCGAGCTTGTCTTGGTGGAGAGTGGAATTGGTAAAGTCATGTCTGCTATGAGTGTAGCAATCTTAGCTAACCACTTTAAAGTAGATGCTGTTATCAACACTGGTTCAGCTGGTGCTTTAGCAGAAGGAATCGAAGTTGGAGATGTAGTGATTGCTGATAAGCTAGCTTATCATGATGTTGATGTGACTGCTTTTGGTTATGAATACGGTCAGTTGGCCCAACAACCACTCTATTTCGAAACTGACAAGAAGTTTGTCAGTTTGATTCAAGAGAGTTTGTCTAAACTTGACCAAAAATGGCATCTAGGTTTGATTGTGACGGGTGACAGCTTTGTAGCTGGTGAAGACAAGATAGCTGCTATAAAAAAACATTTCCCTCAAGTTCTTGCTGTGGAGATGGAAGGAGCGGCTATTGCTCAAGCAGCTCACGCGCTTAATCTACCTTTCTTAGTTGTCCGTGCCATGAGTGATAATGCTAACCACGAAGCTTCTATTTCATTTGATGAATTTATCGTAGAAGCAGGACGCAGATCGGCTCAAGCCTTGTTGACACTTTTACAATCTATTCATGATTAAAATAAAAAGAACACTTGTTAGTGTTCTTTTTTTAGGAAAAAAGGAAGCTTGTCTCTGATAGAGTTATTTTCAGTCTTTTTTGATATAATAGAAACATTGATTTGAAGAATAGGAAGAGAAAATGAATCCTTTATTAAACGGTATGAATGACCGACAGGCTGAAGCGGTCCAAACAACAGAAGGTCCACTGCTGATTATGGCGGGGGCTGGTTCTGGTAAAACACGAGTTTTGACCCATCGTATTGCCTACTTAATTGATGAAAAGATGGTTAATCCCTGGAATATTTTAGCCATTACCTTTACCAATAAGGCTGCTCGTGAAATGAAAGAACGTGCCTATGGGCTCAATCCAGCTACACAGGACTGTTTGATAGCGACCTTTCACTCTATGTGCGTTCGTATCTTACGTCGTGATGCGGATCATATTGGTTACAATCGTAACTTTACCATTATCGATCCAGGTGAGCAGCGATCACTGATGAAGCGTATTCTCAAGCAATTAAATTTGGATCCTAAAAAGTGGAATGAACGCTCTATTTTAGGGACTATTTCTAATGCTAAGAATGATCTGATTGACGATATTGCTTATGCTGCACAAGCAGGAGATTTATATACAAATATTGTCGCTAAGTGTTATGAGGCCTATCAAAAGGAACTCCGTCAAGCTGAGTCAGTTGACTTTGATGATTTGATTATGTTGACCTTGCGTCTCTTTGATCAAAATCCTGATGTCTTAACTTACTATCAGCAAAAGTTCCAATATATCCATGTCGATGAGTACCAAGATACCAACCACGCTCAATATCAACTGGTCAAACTGTTGGCTTCTCGCTTTAAAAATATCTGTGTTGTTGGGGATGCGGACCAGTCTATCTACGGTTGGCGTGGTGCGGATATGCAGAATATCTTGGATTTTGAGAAGGATTATCCTCAAGCCAAGGTTGTTTTGTTGGAGGAAAACTATCGCTCAACCAAAACCATTCTCCAAGCAGCTAATGACGTTATTAAAAACAATAAAAATCGCCGTCCTAAGAACCTCTGGACTCAAAATGCGGATGGGGAACAAATTATTTACTACCGAGCTAACGATGAACAGGATGAGGCTGTTTTTGTAGCCAAAACCATAGATGAACTTAGCCGAAGCCATGGCTTCCTTCATAAGGACTTTGCTGTTCTTTATCGAACAAATGCTCAATCACGTACAATTGAGGAAGCCTTGCTCAAGTCTAATATTCCTTATACCATGGTTGGTGGTACCAAATTCTACAGCCGTAAGGAAATCCGTGATATCATTGCTTACCTCAATCTCATTGCCAACCTAAGTGATAATATTAGTTTTGAGCGCATCATCAATGAACCAAAACGTGGAATTGGACCAGGAACCGTTGAGAAAATTCGCGACTTTGCTAATATGCAAGAAATGTCTATGCTAGATGCTTCAGCCAACATTATGTTATCTGGCATCAAAGGAAAAGCAGCTCAGTCTATTTGGGACTTTGCAAATATGATACTCGATTTGAGGGAACAACTTGATCGACTTTCAATCACTGAGTTGGTAGAAGCAGTATTAGAAAAAACAGGCTACGTTGATATTCTGAATGCTCAAGCAACATTGGAGAGCAAGGCCCGGGTTGAAAATATCGAGGAGTTCCTCTCTGTCACCAAAAACTTTGATGCCAATCCTGAAAGCCAAGAAGAGGAAACAGGACTAGATAAACTTAGTCGATTCTTGAATGATCTTGCTTTGATTGCAGATACGGACTCTGGTAGTCAGGAGTCGTCAGAAGTAACCTTAATGACCTTACACGCTGCCAAAGGACTCGAGTTTCCAGTTGTCTTTATTATCGGTATGGAGGAGAATGTCTTTCCGCTTAGTCGTGCCTCTGAAGATCCAGATGAATTGGAAGAAGAACGTCGTTTGGCCTATGTAGGAATCACGCGCGCCGAGAAAATTCTCTATCTAACCAACGCCAACTCTCGCTTGCTTTTCGGGCGTACAAGTTACAATCGTCCGACCCGTTTTATCAACGAGATTAGTTCAGATTTGTTGACCTATCAAGGTTTGGCTCGTCCAGCTAATACAAGTTTTAAAGCATCATACAGTAGTGGTGGTACTACATTTGGTCAAGGAATGAGTCTGGCACAGGCTCTTCAAGAACGAAAACAGAATACTGCGCCTACATCGATTCAATCAAGTGGTTTACCATTTGGACAATTTGCGGCTGGTTCTAAATCAGCTTCCAGTGAAACTAGCTGGTCTATCGGTGATATTGCCCTTCATAAAAAATGGGGTGAAGGGACTGTCCTTGAAGTATCGGGTAGTGGAGCTACACAGGAACTAAAAATCAACTTCCCAGAAGTCGGTTTGAAAAAACTTTTGGCTAGTGTAGCACCGATTGAGAAGAAGTAAGTTATCTAAATGAATAAGTTTCCCTTATCACAAGACTGTGATAATTTACAAGTTTTTAACAAATAGCTTTTTAAACTTCACTATCTTAAAAAATAGTGTATAATTGAAACTGTTTTTGAAAGGAGAAAAAATGACTGAAAAACAAATGAAAACTTTAGGTTGGATTGCAACCTTTATGTCTGTAATGATGTATGTCTCTTATATTCCTCAAATTATGAATAACCTTGCTGGTCAAAAAGGGAATTTTATCCAACCAGCAGTAGCTGCACTTAACTGCAGTCTTTGGGTTTACTACGGTCTCTTTAAGAAAGAACGTGATATTCCTTTGGCAGCAGCTAATGCACCAGGTATCGTTTTTGGACTTATTACCGCATTGACAGCTTTAATTTAATACATAGGGTGAACTCTTCTTCGTATTTAAGCATGAAGGAGAGTTTTTCTTTATCCGAAATTCCTAAAAAAACATGATATAATACTATTAGAAAGGTTGGTGTTTATGGCTAGAATACTTATCGTTGAAGATAATAATGAGATTCAAGAAATTTTGAGAACTCTTCTTTCTGAGGAGCATGAGGTGATTCAGGCTTTTTCTGGTACTGAAGGTATGATACGATTTGAACAAGGTGACATTGATCTAATCCTGCTAGATATTATGCTTCCGGGAAAAAATGGTGATCAGGTTTTAAAAGCCATTAGACACGATAGTTCAGTTCCTGTCATCATGCTAACTGCCCTAAGTGATAAAAAGCTCATCAGCCAATATCTCTTAGATGGTGCTAATGATTATATTGTAAAGCCTTTTGATTTGGATGAAGTTTTTGCCAGGGTTACGGTACAATTACGTCAAAATAGTGACAAGCAAGCAGCTGAAATCGAACATCCTGACAAGTTGATTCAACAGTTAAAAAATATTCAATTTGATGCAGATAGTTTTGAAATCAAAAATAGCCAGGAAACTATTCGCCTAGCTAAGAAAGAATGCTTGATTCTCCAAACCTTGTTGGGACATCCTAAGAAAATTTTCACGAAAGAAGAACTCTATGAATTAGTCTGGGAGGATACTTATTTACCAGGTGACAATACTCTCAACACTCATTTAAGTAATCTCCGTAAAAAATTAAGCCAACTAGATCCAGAGCAAGAGTATATTGAAACTATCTGGGGAGTTGGTGTTCGGTTAAAAGGAGATGAGCAATGATCTATATTTTACTTTCTTTGCTACTGCTGGTTATTATCCTATTGACGATAGGCTTGATTCGCTATCATCTAGCACTCGTAAACTTGAGCCAACAAATTGAGGACAAGATTCTGACTGGAAGTATGAAGAGAATCGGAGTGTCCACTTTCTCCAAGGATTTTTTACATCTTTACCAGCAAATCAATCATCTCTTTCAAGATGTTGAGCAGTCACGCTTGATTATGAAGCGAGAGAAGCAGACTTTAGACATGGCTATTAGCAATATTGCACACGACATTCGAACACCTTTAACGATTGCATCAGGTTATACTCAGCAATTGCTTAAAACAGAAAATCCTGAGTCTGAGAGTTTGAGAAAAATTGCTCATCATCTCAATCAAGTTTCAAAACGCCTAGAGGCTCTTTTGGACTATCGTCGGTTAATGGAGGGAGCAGTTAAGCCTGACTTATCTGAGTTAGAAGTTTCAACATTTATGACGCAAAAATTGCTGACCTATTATGATTCTTTTCAGACGGCAAAGATTAACCTTGATTTGCAAGTAGAACCTGGTCTCTATTTATTAACAGATCCCGATTTATTAGATCGTATGTTACAAAATCTTATTGGTAATGTTTTAAAACATGGTAAGGATGAAGCGAGATTTTCTCTGAAGGAAGTGGACAATCATATCTGTTTGGAACTTGCGAATCTGGTTAAACAACCGATTCGTAAAATTGAAAATCTCAGTCAACGATTTTACTCTGAAAACCTCTCAGATACAGAAGAATCCTCTGGTTTAGGTCTTTATATTACTGAAGAACTATCCCATCTCCTTGGTGCAGAACTACAACTAAGTAGTGATGGTGCTTGGTTTACAGTTAGAGTTCTCTTTTAAAACAAAGAACCTCCTCTTTTTGAATAGAGGAGGTTGTTTTTATAGGCTTTTCTTCTTGAAAACAGCAAGTCCACTAATAGTAAAGAGTAGAATAATGGTCACTGTAACGATAACGGTGTATAGAATGGCCTGGCTATAGTCAGTCATTGCATAGGCAAAATTTAAGGATAAATAGCGTAAAATCTCAATATCTGGAAAGATAAGCATCGGCGTTGAAAGCAAGATAGAAGTGATCAAATAACCAATGAAAACAGCCAAATAAGAATGAGTCACATAGAGAATGAAGGAAACAATAGATAGCCAAGCTAGAAGACAGAGGAATTGAAGACCAATAGTAAGAAGGAGATTGCCAATAAATCCTTCTGGCATCGTACCAAGACCGTTTAGGATAGTTGCTGGTACGAAAGCAATAACTAGGCTAACAAGAATTTGCATTAGAGCGATACTTGCTAATACAAAAAATTTAGCTAAGAAAAACTCTGTCCGAGAAACACCCACTGTCAAACTGTTTTTATAGAGTTTTCCGATAAGATCAACTCCTAGAACTAAGCAAGCAAGGATAATACAGAGGAAAACTAGGTTTGAGCTATTGCTAGAGGTGTTAATAAGGGCTTGTATACCATCCCATCCCTTGCTTGGCAGTTCGGTTTCTGCGTTTGTACTTGTACTGACGGATATGATCTGTCCTGTAGCTCCGAAAGTAGCCCCCATTAACATGAGTGCAAAGAGAACGAGCTCTGTAATCCAAAATCCTTTGGAACGGAAAAGACGGTAAAAGTCTGCTTGAATTGTATGTATCATGGTTTTCCTCCTATTTTACTAATTGTGTGAAGTATTCTTCAAGATTTTGACGAGCATAGTAAATCTCATCCACGTCAACATCTGCTAGAGTAAGTTCTTTGAGAATGCGTTTGACATCTTGTTCATGACTAAAAATATGAATCTCATTATCTGAATTAACAACTTTAAATTCGAGATGAACTTTGTCTTTTAAGATTTGACTAGCTTTTTCTTTGTCAATTGTTTTTAGAACGATATAGTCTTCATTAAGTGTCTCAAATTCGGTCTTACTGATTTCTCGAATGATTTTCCCTTGGTCAAGAATTCCAAAGCGATTGGCAACCAGATAGAGTTCTGACAAGATATGACTAGAGATGAGAATTGTTATTCCTAGTTCTTGATTCAGACGTTGAATCATTTGACGAAACTCTTTAATACCGATTGGGTCAAGTCCATTGATAGGTTCATCAAGGATGAGAAAGTCTGGTTTTGATAGGAGGGCAATAGCAATTCCTAGGCGTTGTTTCATCCCAAGAGAGAAATCTCGAAAAACTTTTCTACCTGTATCTGTTAACCCCACATACTTTAATGTTTCCTGAATGACTTGATCAGCATTTGGGATATGTCGAATAGTACAATAGTATCTTAGATTTTGATAGGCTGTTAAATGATTGTGAGCTACTGGGGATTCAATGACTGAACCTACTCGAGATAGGGCTTTCGTGCACTCCTTATACCCTTGAATAGAAAAGAGGGAAATAGTTCCATGGTCAGCAGATAATAATTGGGTAATGATTTTAATCAGAGTTGTCTTACCAGCACCATTTTTTCCGATAAGTCCATAGATATCTCCTTCTTTAACTGAGAGACTAAGATCTTGTAGAATAGGTTGTTTGCCAAATTGTTTGGACAAGCCATGGATTTCGAGGACTGTTTTCATAGTTTTCTCCTTTAACCTTTAATACTCAATGAAAAACAAAGAGCAAACTAGGAAGCGAGCCGCAGGCTGTACTTGAGTACGGCAAGGCGAAGCTGACGTGGTTTGAATTTGATTTTCGAAGAGTATAAGATGTTTTATTTTTATAACTCTAGTATAAAGCATAGATATCAAAGAATCGTCAAGCATTTCTAAAGAGTTTCTAAAGTTTTTAAATTTTAAAAAAATAAAAGCCCAGTTGGCTAGAAATACTAGTTGACTGGGCTTATTTTCTATAAAATATATTTTTCAATAGCGCGTGCAACGCCCTCTTCTTCGTTGCTTGTTGTTACTTCATCAGCGAGAGATTTGACGTAATCGCTAGCGTTTCCCATGGCAATCCCAAGCCCTGCAAACTCCAACATCTCAATGTCGTTATTGGCATCACCCATTGCCATGATTTCAGAAGGTTGGATATCCAAAATCTCAGCCAAACGAGAAAGTGCTGAAGCCTTAGTTGTACCTAGTGGCATTGCTTCATAGATAACTGGTTGTGAACGAACTCCGCTAAATCTCTGACAAAGTTCATCCGCAAATCGTTGTTCAAAATCATCTGTTTGCTCTTTTGTTCCTAAGAACATGCCTTGGAACATGCGATATTTCCCGCTAGTAGCTTCTTCCAGTGAGATTTCAGTCAGGTCAGCAAAGACAAGTGTAGCATCATATTGAACAATAGGATTTGGTTTGCCTCCGAGAACGAAGTAATGTTCCTCGTCAAAGAGAGTCAACTGGACCTCACTCTTTTCAGCAAGTTCATTCAGGTATTCGATGTCAGATTTACTAAGTTCTCGCCAGTCAACAAGGCCCCAGTCACTAGTTTGGTGGGTAGAACAACCATTGTTGACAATAACGTATTCATTCTGCAAATCAAGCCCGAGTTTCTTGTAGTAGGGAAGAACTCCAAAGAGAGGTCGTCCAGTACAGAGAACCAGTTTAACACCTTTTTCGATAGCCTTATGAATGGCATCAATATGAGCTTGAGGGATTTCTTTGGCTTCGTTGAGCAGAGTACCATCCATATCCAGAGCAAGTAGTTTAATCATAGTATTTCCTTTTCACGTGTTTTGCGTATATTATAGCATATTTTGAGGCAAATAAGTCTAAAGCTAAGTGAAATGCCATTTCTATTTAGGTTTTTAGTAGATAGATAACAAAAATATGATATACTAAATTAGTAATATATTTAATATTATACTGATAATGGATAAAAAATCAGAGGACTTGGCATGAAAAAAAGAACAGTACAGATTTTACTAGCCTTGTTAGTAATTATTTATAGGAAGACATGGTTTTGGTGGATTTTTAATCATTTTGCAGGTAGGCTTGTACCTGCTAGTAGAGAATTTTTTCAAATTCTTGCTTTTTTAGAGCTCATCGTTACTTTTATAGCTATTCTTTATTTACTAGTATTCGAAGGTAGGAAAATTCTTGAGTTGAAGTGGAAATAGAGATATCCAGTTTATTTGCTTCTTGCTTATGGAGTCAATCATCTTTCAGGTATTGTGTTTTCCTTTTTAACCCCAGCAACGTCCAATCAAATGACTTTAAATGAATTAGTTGAGATGACAGGGCGACAAGAGTTACTATATTTATTGCTTATTACTTGTCTGCTAGGACCAATTACAGAAGAATTGGTTTATCGAGGAGTTCTGATGAATACATTTTTGAAAGATTCACCTTGGTATGGAGATGTTTTACTATCAGCCTGTGTCTTTGGCTATGTGCATGTTTCTGATGGTATAACACCACTTGCCTTTTTCACCTATGCAAGCGGAGGAGCGATTGTAGCATTCCTCTACCGAAAAACTCATTCTCTCTATTATCCCATTTTGCTCCATATCATGATTAACATTTTAGCATTTTGGGAATTATGGGTACTCTTGTTTTCTGGTAGTTAATAACTATAAAAGGTCGGATTTTATTCCGACTTTTTTGATATGGGACAGGTTAAAATTAGGGCTTTATATCAATCTGTTTTTACTTAAAAAATGATATAATAAAAGGTAATGAAAAAACAAACGAGGCAGAGATGAAACTACTTTATTCCGATATTCGGACTTCTTTGACAGAAATCCTAACTAAGGAGGCTCAAGGACTAGTTGACCAAGGGAAACGAGTCTTTTATATCGCCCCTAACTCTCTTTCTTTTGAAAAGGAACGTGCCGTGCTGGAGTGCTTGAGTCAGCAGGCTTCTTTTGCTATTACAGTCACGCGCTTCGCTCAAATGGCTCGTTATCTGGTTTTAAATGATATTCCTGAGAGGTCAAGTCTCGATGATATCGGTCTTGGTATGGCTTTCTATAAATGTCTGTCCGAGATTGACCCTAAGGATTTACGTGTTTACGGGGCTATTAAACAAGATCCTCAATTCATCCAGCAACTGATTGAGATTTATCATGAAATTTCAACTGCAAATATGAGTTTTTTGGACTTGGAAAGTTTGACAGATGCTGATAAACGCTCTGATTTACTCTTAATTTTTGAAAAGGTAACAGCGTATTTAAATCAAGGTCAAGTTTCACAAGGAAGTCCATTATCTCATCTGATTGATGCTATCGAAGAAAACAAGGTAAGTAGCGATTTTAGCAAGATTGCCCTAGTCATTGATGGTTTCACTCGTTTTTCTGCAGAAGAGGAACACCTAGTGGATTTGCTTCATCGTAAGGGTGTTGAGATTATTATTGGTGTATATGCGACTAAGAAAGCCTACACTAGCCCTTTTAGTGAAGGGAATCTCTATCAAGCCAGTGTTGAATTTCTACGTCATTTAGCTTTTAAATATCAGACCAAGGCTGAAGATGCATGTCAAGAACATAAATATCTTGATACTTTTGCCAAGGCCTCAAAATTACTGGAAAGTGCTTATGATTATTCTGAAATTAGCTTAGAAGTGGATGCTAAGGATAGAGAAGACTTGCAAATCTGGTTTTGCCTGACACAAAAAGAAGAGCTGGAGCTCGTTGCTCGTAGCATTCGCCAAAAATTGCACCAAGAGCCAGAACTTAGCTATAAGAATTTTCGTATCTTACTAGGAGACGTAGAGTCTTATAAACTGTCCTTGCAGATAATTTTTAATCAATATCAGATTCCTTTTTATCTAGGTAAGAGTGAGTCTATGGCTCATCATCCTTTGACTCAATTTGTAGAATCTGTGGGACGTCTCAAACGGTACTATTTCCGTCAAGAAGATTTGATTAATCTCCTACGCACTGGATTGTATACCGACCTTAGTCAAGAAGAAATCGATAGCTTTGAACAATATATCCGCTATTTAGGTATTGATGGACTTTCTAGCTTTAAACAAGAATTTACAAAAAACCATCATGGGAAATTTGATTTAGAAAAATTAGATGAGCTGCGTGTCCGTGTCCTAAATCCACTAGAAACTTTATTATCCAGTCGTAAGCAAAAGACTGAAAATATCCTTACAAAATGGAACAACTTTTTGAAGGATGCATCTGTTACCAAGCAATTACAATCCTTATCTGAAACGATGGATGCGGCAGAACAAGAAAGACAAGAAGAGGTCTGGAAAGCATTTTGCCACGTAATGGAGCAATTTGCTACTGTATTTGAAGGGACTCAGGTTGCTTTAGATGATTTCTTGGCTCTTCTTCATTCAGGGATGTCCTTATCAAATTATCGTACAATCCCAGCAACGGTAGATACGGTTCTGGTGCAAAGTTATGATTTGATTTCGCCTTTGACTTCTGATTACATCTATGCACTCGGCTTAACCCAGGATCATCTACCTAAAATCACCCAAAATACTAGTCTTTTGAGTGATGAAGAAAGAGAAGTTTTAAACCGAGGTACTGAAGAAGGCTCTCAATTATTGATTGCTAGCCATGAAAATCTTAAGAAGAATCGCTATACCATGCTTTCTTTGGTAAATTCTGCCAAGAAGCAATTGGTTTTATCGGCGCCAAGCCTGCTCAATGAAAACGAGAGTAAAGAGTCAGTTTATCTGAAAGAATTGCAGGATTTTGGTTTTAGCAAGATTGAAAAGAGAATCGATCGAAGAAACCTATCAACGAATGATATTGGTTCTTATCACAGTCTTTTGTCTAGTCTTGTTGCTTATCACCAGCAAGGTGATACAGAGACAAGTGAGAAGGACTTAACCTTTATTAAGGTTCTAGCTCGTGTCATGGGGAGAAAATTAGAAGATCAAGGTCTTGATAATCCTGTCCTACCTACAAGTCCAAAAAGTAAGACCTTAGCTACTGAAACTTTGGAAGCCTTGTATCCTCAAGATCAAGATTTTTATCTATCAACTTCGGGATTAACAGAGTTTTATCGTAATGAATACAGCTATTACCTTCGTTATGTCTTAGGCTTGCAGGAAGAATTACGTTTGCGACCTGATGCACGAAGTCATGGCAATTTCTTGCATCGTATTTTTGAACGAGCTATGAAACTTCCTGTTGATACACCTTTTGATCGTCGTTTAGAGCAAGCAATTTCTGAAACCAGTCAAGAACGTGAGTTTCAAGCGATTTATCAAGAAAGTTTGGAAGCCCAATTAACCAAGGAAGTTCTTTTAGACGTTGCGCGTGCAACTGGACACATTCTTCGTCACAATTCTGAAATTGAAACAATTCAGGAAGAAGCAGTCTTTGGTGGTAAGGAACAAGCTTTTATTCAGTTAGAAAACGGCAGAAATGTCTATGTCCGTGGTAAAGTAGACCGTATCGACCGCTTAAAAACCAGTGATGCGATTGGTATTGTCGATTACAAATCTTCTCTAACTCAGTTTAACTTCCCTCTATTTTATAACGGCCTTAATTCACAGTTACCGACCTATCTTGCTGCTCTTAAGAAAGAAGGAAATAACGATTTCTTTGGTGCTATGTATTTAGAGATGGCTGAGCCAGTTCAGTCCTTACAATCTGTTAAAACTCTTTCAAAGGCTTTAGCAGAAACGACTAAGAGTATGAAATATCAAGGGCTATTTCTCGAAAAAGAGATAAAGAACCTTGGGGAACTTTATAATAAAAACAAGACCTATCAGTTGTCTGATGAGGAATTTCAGTTATTGCTGGACTATAACGCCCTTATCTATAAGAAAGCTGCAGAGAAGATTTTATCTGGTAGATTTGCTATCAATCCTTACACAGAAGACGGCAGAAGTATTGCCCCATATGTTCAACAATATCAAGCTATTACAGGTTTTGAAGCCAATTACCATCTGGGTCAAGCTAGGTTATTAGATAAGGTTGCTAAGAGCAATGATAAGGAAACATGGTTTAATAAAATTAGAGAGGAGTTGGAGCGATGAAATTTTTATCCCAAGAAGAGATTGAAAAGTTGCAAATAGAAGAAGCTCATTCTGACAAGAAACCCAAGAAAACTGCTGAGCAAATTCAAGCTATCTACAGTTCTGGTCAAAACATTCTGGTCTCAGCATCAGCTGGCTCCGGAAAAACCTTTGTCATGGCAGAACGAATTCTTGATCAACTAGCGCGTGGTGTAGAAATTCGCCAACTCTTTATCTCAACCTTTACGGTAAAGGCAGCAACCGAGTTAAAAGAACGCTTGGAAAAGAAAATCAGCCAACAAATCCAAGAGACTCAAGATTTGGAGCTAAAAAAGCATCTTGGAAGACAATTAGCTGATTTACCAAATGCTGCAATTGGAACCATGGATTCCTTCACCCAGAAATTCTTGGCTAAACATGGTTATCTCATTGATTTGGCCCCAAACTTCCGCATTCTTGAGAATGAAAGTGAGCAACTCCTCTTAAAGAATGATGTGTTTCGACAAGTTTTCGAAAGTCACTACCAAGGTAAGGAACAAGAACAGTTTAGTCAGTTGGTCAAGAACTTTGCGGGTAAAAGTAAGGATGCACGTGGATTGCGTAAACAGGTCTATATGATTTATGACTTTTTGCAATCTACAAGTAATCCTCAGGCTTGGCTACAGGAATCTTTCTTAAAAGGATTCGAAAAGGCCGATTTTACAGTTGCTAAAGAAAAGCTGGCTCAAGACATTCAGCAAAGACTCTGGGATTTGGAAAGTTTCTTCCGTTACCATCTAGAGAATGATGCCAAGGAATTTGGGAAAGCAGCCTACTTAGAAGCTGTCCAACAAGTTCTTGATGAAATTGGAGCTTTAACCAACGAATCTACTTTTAATCAATATCAAGAAGTTCTAGAGCGAGTTGTGAGTATTTCCAAAGATAAGGGTGGCCGTGCTCTCACAAATGCTAGTCGCAAGGCTGAACTCTTAGAACTGAAAGAAGCATACAACCAAGAGAGAAAAGACAAGTTTGAAAAGCTAATTGCACTAAATGACCAAATTACTTTATTGAAATTCCAAGAAGATTATCATCAAGAGTCTTGGGACTTGGCAATGACTTTTCAAGTTTTCATGAGTGATTTTGTTGATGCCTATCGAAAGCGTAAGCGTGAAGAAAATGCCTTCGAATTTGCGGATATTAGTCACTATACTATTGAGATTCTGGAAAACTTCCCTCAAGTTCGAAAAGAGTATCAGGAACGCTTCCACGAAGTCATGGTCGATGAGTACCAAGATACCAACCATATCCAGGAAAGAATGTTAGAACTTCTCTCTAACGGGCATAACCGTTTTATGGTGGGAGATATCAAGCAGTCTATTTATCGTTTTAGACAGGCAGATCCCCAAATCTTCAATGAAAAATTCCACAGTTTTGCTCAGGATAGCAAAGAAGGTCAGTTAATACTGCTCAAGGAAAACTTCCGTAGTAGTTCTGAAGTACTAAATGCTACCAATGACGTCTTTAAGCATCTCATGGATGAGGAAGTTGGAGAGATTTCTTATGACGGGATGCATCAACTTGTTTTCGGAAATACTGATTTACACCCAGATCCAGAAAACAAGGCAGAAGTCCTCTTGTATGATAAGGATGTTGACGGTGATTCTAAGGAAGAGGAAGAATTTTCGACCAACAAACTAACTGGTGAAATGCGAATGGTCATTAAGGAGATATTGCATCTTCATAATGATAAAGGGGTTCCTTTCAATGACATTGCTCTCTTGACCGCCAGCAGAAGCCGGAATGACCAGGTTTTACTTGCTTTGTCGGAATATGGGATACCAGTTAAAACTGATGGCGCTCTAAACAATTATTTGCAATCTTTAGAAGTGCAGGTTATGTTGGATACTCTTCGTGTCATCCATAATCCTCTGCAAGACTTTGCTTTAGTAGCTCTAATGAAGTCTCCTATGTTTAGCTTTGACGAGGATGAATTGGCTCGATTAGCCCTTCAGAAATCTGAGGATAAGGTTCAAGAGAACTTTTATGAGAAACTAGTCAATGCTCAAGCAAAAACTAGTCTCCATAAAGATTTAATCAAGTCTGAATTACTTAAAAAGTTAGACTTGTTTATGGAAACTGTTAATGCTTGGCGTTTGTTCTCAAAAACGCATTCGCTTTATGAACTTATTTGGAAAATCTATAGCGAACGTTTTTACTATGATTATGTTGGTGCTTTACCAAATGGTCAGGCAAGACAGGCCAACCTCTATGCCCTAGCACTACGAGCTGACCAGTTTGAAAAGAGTAATTTTAAAGGCTTATCACGTTTCATAACTATGATTGATCAAGTCTTGGAAGCTAAGCACGACCTTGCCAGTGTCACTGTAGCTCCACCTAAGGATGCTGTGGAGCTTATGAGTATTCATAAGAGTAAGGGGCTTGAGTTCCCTTATGTCTTTATTCTCAATATTGATCAGCAATTTAACAAGCAAGATTCCATGTCTGAAGTTATCCTAAGTCGTAAAAATGGCCTTGGTCTTAAGTACGTAGCTAGAGTAGCTACAAATGCAAAAGAGGAATATCTTCCATCTACAATTAAGTTATCGATTCCAAGCTTGACTTATAGTCAAAATGAAGAGGAGCTCCAATTAGCAAGCTATTCTGAGTTAATGCGTTTACTCTATGTAGCCATGACTCGTGCTGAGAAAAAACTTTATCTAGTCGGAAAGGGATCGAGGGAAAAGTTAGAGTCTAAAGAATACCCGACAAATGGGCAAGGTCTTTTGACTCGTGAAACAAGACTTGACGCTCAAAATTTCCAGGACTGGATTTGGGCCATCTATCAGGCGTTTTCTAAAGAGGACTTACACTTTAGTGTGCGCTTTGAAGGTGAAGAAGACCTAACCAAGGAAGCTATCGGAGAATTGGAAAATAAAAGCCAGCTCCAAGATCTTTCTCAGGCAAGCAACCGTCAGTCTGATACCATTAAGGAAGCTTTAGAAATGCTGAAAGAAGTGGAAGTGTATAATGAAATCCACCGTGCAGCGATTAATCTTCCGAGTGTTCAGACCCCAAGTCAGATTAAGAAGTTTTATGAACCAGTCATGGATATGGAAGGTGTAGTAGTAGCCGGTCAAAGTAAAGTAAAAGATAATTTGATTCAGTTTGAACTTCCAGACTTCTCCAAGACAGAAAAAGTCACTGGAGCTGAAATTGGTAGTGCCACCCATGAACTCATGCAACGAATCAATCTCGCTAAGAAACCTACTTTGGAAACCTTGACAGAAGCCTTGGAGCAAGTTCAGGCAACTTCAGCTGTTAAAGATAAAGTTAATCTAGAAAAAATCTTGTCTTTCTTTGATACAGCTCTTGGTCAAGAGATTCTAAAAAATCAAGACAAACTGTATCGAGAACAACCCTTCTCTATGTTAAAAAGAGATGATAAGAGTCAGGAATACTTTGTTGTCCGTGGAATTTTAGATGGTTATCTCCTTTACGATGATAAGATTGTTCTATTTGACTACAAGACAGATCATTATGAATATCCAAGTCAACTGATCGAACGTTATAGAGGTCAATTATCTCTATATGCAGAAGCCTTGTCTCGTTCTTACCAAATAGATCAAGTTGAAAAATATTTAATCTTACTTGGCAAAGATATGGTTGAGGTGGTCGCAGTTAACTAATCTTGTAAAAACTATTGCCTTAACGGCAGTAGTTTTTATTTATTTTCAGTTATGGTATACTAGTTTCAGAAAAGGATGTTAAAGAATCTATGTCAAAAGAAATCGATATCGAATACTATCACCAATTAGCTTTACAAAAGCAAAAAGAGCATCGTAAATTTCTTGGAAATCTGAAAAAGAAAGCACCAAAAAACCTAGATAAGATTGCGCTGGAGATTCACCAGGAAGTTTTTGAAGAAATTGATTGTACAGCCTGTGCTAACTGCTGCAAGAGCCTTGGACCGGATTTTAAGGAAGCAGATATTACACGCATTGCCAAGTACTTTAAAATGAAATTACCAGCCTTCGAAGATGAATTTCTACAGGTAGATGAAGACGGTGATAAGATCTTTAAGTCAATGCCATGTCCATTTCTCGGCGGTGACAATCTTTGTTCCATCTATGATGTCCGTCCCAAGGCTTGTAGAGAATTTCCACATACCGACCGTAAAAAGATTTATCAAATCAATAATCTGACAATCAAAAACACTTTAACCTGTCCCGCGGCCTATCTCTTTGTCGAGAAATTAAGAGATAAAATAGAATAAAAAGTTTATTTTATAATAAATTCCATCCTCAAATTCATTTGCTATTTGAGGATTTTTGTATATTTATTAATATTGATTGTTTTTGATTTCTAAAGGGGATGAGTTCCAGTCTTAAAGTTTCTTAAACTTTTTCTTAAAGAAAACTGATATAAGGTATCTTTAAGCGTTAGTCTGTATAGTTATACCATCACTAAGAAAGGAGTGCCGGTATGAACTATATAGTAATTCCAGCTTATCAACCTGATAATAAACTTATCAAACTCATCGAAAAAATCCACGAAAAGAGTGATTTTCGTATTCTAGTTATCGACGACGGTAGTTCATCAAAGTGTCAAAATATCTTTGATAAAGCAGAACAATATGCTACGGTACTCCGTCACCAAGTGAACCGAGGTAAAGGCCAAGCGCTTAAAACGGCCTTTACTTATATCCAACAACAAAATAGCTATGGAACGGTTGTAACGGCAGACGCAGATGGTCAGCATAAGATTTGGGATATTCTCCGTACGGCTAACAAAGCTTCTGAAAATCCTAATAAGCTAATCTTGGGTGTGCGGGCCTTCACTGGTAAAGTACCCCTTCGTAGTCGTTTCGGAAATAGCTTAACAAAAGCACTCTTTAAATTACAAACAGGAGTTGGAGTAACAGATACACAAACAGGTCTTCGTGCTTTTACAACAAATCTCATTCCTTTTATGTTGAAAATAGAGGGAAATCGTTACGAATATGAAATGAATATGCTTCTTGAAGCAAGTAAAGAATATCAAATTTTAGAAGTTCCTATTGAGACAGTTTATATCAATGATAATGAGGGTTCACACTTCCGTCCAATCAGAGATGGATTAATGATTTATAAAAATATTTTTAAATTTGCCTTGTCATCTCTCAGTAGTTTTGTTGTAGACTACCTTGTTTACGCTATTGCAATCTTGTTTTTACCGACAGCGCTAACAAGTTTCCGAATTTTCCTAGCTAACGGACTAGCTCGTGTGACAAGCTCCGTTTTTAACTACTCTACAAATAAAAAACTAGTCTTTAAAGACGACGATAGCCTTGTGAAAACAGGGATGGGGTACTTTGGTCTAGCAGTCGGACTCTTTGTCTTAGACACGCTACTGATTCGTCTCTTCTTTACAGTCTTTGGTATCAACCTTCTGATTGCCAAAGTTATCGTCGGCATCCTTCTCTTCGCTGTCTCTTGGACAGTGCAAAAGAAATTGATCTTTAAGGAAAGGACATCAACTGTATTATGAAATTTATAAAGAAACCATATGCTTATGCCTCGGTTCTCGGTTTACTATTGACAGGATCCTTTAGTTACTCAATGTTGAAAACTTTTGTACTCGCTGAAACTATTTCGACAGTAGCAACAACTAATACAAGTTCCAATACAGCTCAAGCTAGTCAAGCTGCTAAAACAGCAACAGTAACTAACTCAAGTTATAAGGACGAGAATATCTCTATCAATTTGACTGAAACGACGGTTAATCATACCCAAGTGTATGTTGCAGATGTTACAGTAAGTTCATCAGATTATTTAAAAACAGCATTTGCTCAAAACTCATTTGGAACAAATGTAACAGCTAAAACATCTGTCACTGCTGCAGATAATGATGCGATTCTAGCAGTTAACGGCGACTATTACGGTGCCAACTCTTCGGGTTATGTTATCCGTAATGGAGTTGTCTATCGTGATACTGTCCGTGAAAATTCTAATAATGGTGATTTAGCCATTTATAAAGATGGTTCTTTCAAGATTATTTACGAGGATCAGATTTCAGCTGAGCAACTAGTCAAAGACGGAGTTATTAATCTTTTAGCTTTTGGTCCTGCTTTAGTCGAAAATGGTGAAATAGCGGTAGGAAAAAACCAAGAAGTTGGACAAGCTATGGCTTCGAATCCACGTACAGCTATAGGTATTATCGACGAAAACCACTACATTATTGTAGTTTCTGACGGACGTACATCTGAAAGTGAAGGTCTCTCTTTGTACCAGCTAGCTGAGGTTATGAAATCCTATGGTGCAAAAACTGCCTACAATCTTGATGGTGGGGGATCCTCTACACTTTACTTCAACGGTCAGGTTATCAATAAACCAACGACTGGAGGAAACAAAATTTCAGAAAGGGCGGTGAGTGATATTGTCTACATTGGTTATTAATCCTAACAAAAGACGCTTTACAAAAACAGTTGTTTCTTATACATTAATTACGATTTTCTTCTTTGCTTTTTCTAGAATTTATGAATCATTTAGTTTTGGAGAGACATCAGTTCACATGCACTATTTATTTGCGGTACCTTTTATTGGAGGAATCCTACTAGCAATCTTTCTCAAAGTCCTTCCACATTTCTCTCGTATCAGTCTTAATTTATGGAATTCGGCAGTAGCTATTATTACAACAGGGACACTATTCCGAGGTATTGTCAATCTTTCTGGTCGTTCAACTACTCTTGATGCCCCTTACTGGTATGTCGGTATCAGTTTTGCAATCTTAGCCATTCTATCCATTTTTATACATCCACTTCTAACTAATAAAAGTAGTAGAGTAATAGAGAGTTAATTATTGATAATACAAAAAAAGTAGTCGTTCTCATATTGTTCGACTACTTTTTGTTGACTTTTATTTCTAAATTGTTTTAACAATATTACAACTTTCTTTCTTCTTTAAGACGTTACTTTTATAATTAAAATTATATTGTATAATAAAGTGGATAAATGTTGTCTTTAAAACGATAAGTAAGAAGTAAAAAATTTAGGGAATATAAAATTGAAAGGTTAAAAATGAAAAAGATATTACTAGCAAGTTCTGTTGTTCTTTCCATTGCAGGTATTTCAAAAACAACAGTATTGGCTGAAGAAAACCAAGCTACAAATAAAATAGAAAGTTCTGACAAAACTGTAGCAAATAGAACTAGTAAGGATAATAAAGAGATAAAGCAAGCTCAAGGTCAAGAGCAGAACGATAAGCAGAATCAGAACGAAACACAAAACAAGGCAGAAAAGGATTCTTCTCAAACCACACAGAAACAAGAAACAGCCCTTACCAAGGATAACTCTTCAACAGAAGAAATTACTGAAGAGGTCAACAAAGAAGGTTGGCAAAAAGAGAATGGCCAATGGCGTTATTATGAAAATAAAAAGGCTGTCAAAAATTGGAAGAAGATTGCTGGAGTTTGGTATTATTTTAACCAGGATGGTACCATGCTTAGCAATACTGTCTTTAACGACTATCTTTTCAATAAGAGTGGAGCCCTAGCGGAATCATCATGGGTGAAACTTGAAAATAAATGGTATTATGCGACTGAAGAAGGAAAAGTAACTCGAAATAAATGGGCTAGTATTTCTGGAGATTGGTATCGTTTTAATCAAGACGGTATCATGCTTAGTAATGTCATTTACGAAGACTATTTGTTCAATAGTAGTGGAGCTTTAGCAATTAACACTTGGACTAAAATTGGTGATAAATGGTACTATGGTAATCAAGATGGGAAAATTCTTCGTAATAAGTGGGAAAAAATTAAGAACATCTGGTATTACTTTAACCAAGACGGAACCATGCTCAGTGATACGATTTACAAAGAGTATCTCTTTAATAAGAGCGGTGCATTAGCCGAATCTTCATGGGTTAAGATTACTAATAAATGGTATTATGCTGATGCATCCGGTAAAATAACTAGAAATAAATGGGAAAAAATTAAAGACCGTTGGTATTACTTTGATGCGGAAGGTGTAATGGAAAGTAGTACCTGGAAAAAGAAATACTATTTAAAAGATAGTGGTGCTATGGCACAAAGTGAATGGATTTTTGACAAACAGTACAATAGCTGGTTCTACTTAAAACCAGATGGGATTTATGCTGAAAATCAATGGCAAGGGTCCTACTATCTTAAATCAGGTGGCTATATGGCCAAAAGTGAGTGGATTTTTGATAATTCACACAATGCTTGGTATTATCTGAAAGAAGATGGACTATATGCTACTGGAACTCTTAAAATCAAAGGTAAAGATTATAGTTTCGAGGATAATGGAAAATGGATTTCTAATCCGTCTGCATCAACTTACTATAAGGTAAAACCAATTATAGCCTATGTTTATAGCGCCTCTGGTAGTAGACTTAGCTATATTTCTCAAGGTTCTATCGTCGCTGTTTCTGCCTCAGGAGCTCAAGGTGATAGATTACCAGTCCAAATTTCTGGACTTTCAGGCTTTATGAATAAGAGTGACCTTGTATCTGTAAATGCTAGTGACGAGTTTATCCCTCATTATACGACTGACGGTCGTTACGTTTACCATGAGTTATCGCCTTATACAAGTATTCGTGTTGCACCTCATAGTTCATCTATGGCTGTTGGTACAAAATACTATTCAGCAGATGGCATTAACTTTGATAACTTTAAATTGGATAATCCATTCCTCTATAGAGATTTAAGAAAGCCAACAAATTATACCGCAGCTGAACTTGATAAAGTTTATTCTCTAATGAATATTAACGGAAGTCGTCTCGCAGGTAAAGGAGCTGTCTTTAAAGAAGCGGAGAAACGTTATCAGGTTAACGCACTCTATCTAATGGCTCACAGTGCCTTAGAAAGTTCGTGGGGACGTAGTCAAATTGCTAACGATAAAAATAACTTCTTTGGTATTGCAGCCTACGATACTACTCCGTATCATTCAGCTAAGAGTTTTGATAATGTCGACAAAGGAATCTTAGGGGCAGCTAAATGGATACGAGATAATTATTTTGACGAGGGCAGAACCTACCTAGGTAATAAATCATCTGGTATGAACGTTTTATACGCTTCTGATCCATACTGGGGTGAAAAAATAGCTAGTATCATGATGACCATCAATAGCAAACTTGGTGAAAAGGACTAAAATTCTTTATTATCGATAACTAAACAAAACTAGTTATCGAATTTTATCTTTAATCATACAAAAAAGGATTTACTTTTAAAAAGTAAATCCTTTTTGAACTTCTAATCAAACCTAATCTCTAATTTAGAATTAGTCTTTTTTTGATTTATGTAGAAATGCTACCAAAATAATGGATGAAATTAAAGTTACAAATCCAATGATAGTAACCAATGTTCCTTTACCTTCTCCAGTTTTAGGAAGTCCAGGTTTATCATTTGTTGTAGTTACTGTAGTTTTAGGCTCTTCTCCAGTAGTTGTTGTGGTAGTAGTGCTTGTTGTAGTTGAAGTAGTCTTAGATTCTTCAGTGGTTGTAGTTGAAGTAGTCTTAGGCTCTTCAGTTGTTGTAGTTGAAGTGGTCTTAGGTTCTTCAGTAGTTGTAGTTGAAGTAGTCTTAGGCTCTTCAGTAGTTGTAGTTGAAGTAGTTGTAGGCTCTTCAGTAGTTGTAGTTGAAGTAGTCTTAGGTTCTTCAGTTGTAGTTGTTGTTGAAGTAGTTGTAGGCTCTTCAGTAGTTGTAGTTGAAGTAGTCTTAGGTTCTTCAGTAGTTGTAGTTGAAGTAGTCTTAGGTTCTTCAGTTGTTGTGGTAGTAGTTGTGGTTTCTTCAGTCGTAGTTGTAGTGGTGGTTGTAGTTGTTGTAGTTGTTGTAGTTGTTGTAGTTTCTTCCTTCGGATTCACAATCGTTTTGGTTACCGAATGATCTGCTCCAAAATCTTCAACATTAACCACAGTATCGGCTTCTTTGATGATATGACCTGAAGGGGCTTCAATTTCAGTTAAGATATATTTATCTTTTAACAGTTTGCCAACAGCAATATTACCATTTTCATCTGATTCAAACTCACCAATGACTTGATTATTAGCTTGACGAACGACTCTAAACTTAGCACCTTTAAGTGGTTGGTTAGCATCATCGACTTTATGAATGTTGATTGAGAAAACATAACCAACACCAGAACCACCAGCAATTTGAACGGCAGCAGCATTCGTTACATTTTTGGTTTCAATACCTAGACCTTTAAGAGTTGCTTCATTTTTCAAGACCTCTCCGTCGGCTGGATCATAATTTAAACGAACATTATAAGCAATACGATATTGGTCATTTTCAGTAACATCACCTAAATCGATAACAAATGATTGACCATCTTCGCTAATTGTAATCTTATGTTGGTCTGTTACATCAACTCTATCAGAGAATACCCACTCACCAGTATCATAAGAGAATTTACCTTTAATAATTTTAATGCTATCTTTTACGTATGAAGCATTCGTAAATTGTAAGTGATCTTCGAGTGTAACATTCTTAATATTTTGTTTTGTACGATTGACAGAAATCGTGTATTGAATTTCCCTTTGGTCCCCTGCGTTTACCCAACTAGTCTTTGTTAAAAGTCTAGGATTTCCATCGCCAACACCAGTAAATGAAACTTTACCAGCAATTTTTGTTTCTTTGTTAATGGTGATTTCTACTGGAACCTCACCTTTTTGTGGGTGTTTTTTGAAATCGATACGAGCGTAAAAGAAGAATGATCCGCTTGTATCTGAGTGTTTTTCAACATAATCCGTATAGGTAATTGTAATGGATTTATTATCTGGGCTTACTTCAGCATTTGCGATAATCTCATTTGTATTGATATCACGAATCTTGAACGAAGTATTAGTAATCATCAAAGCATCTGGAACAGTAACTACAGTTGAATCTCCTGCTTTAACATTTTTTCCAGACAAATTATAATCAGCGTTGATTCGGAAGGTTGCCCACTGTTGCAAGTCCCAGTTGAGATCTCCGCCTTCATTATTTGATACTTTAACATTTTGGATTGTATCAACAAATTTTCCAGAAACTGAAACCTCAGGAGTTTCAGCAAAAGTTTTATTCAAACTAAATACGAAAATAGTCGTCAATACAACGATCAAAAATGAGAAAATACTAAACTTTTTCTTTTTGTTCATCATATACATCCTTCTTATAAATTTAAGATAGTTTCTAAATATAATATAAAGTAGTGTCAATCATTAACTGAAAGACGAGTTAATAATATAGGTTAATTTTATAGACAAACCTTAACCAAGCCTCCTCCTAGTCTAACACTAAAACTCCCCTATAACGTGAATTATATCACAATAAAACATGGACATCAATGTTTAAGGTGTCAAATTATTATGAAAATGTAAGTTTTTCGAATTATTATATAAGTTATGTTTTCAACGGACAAATAATATATAATAACAGTTGCATTTCTCATAAAATTAGGAGAAAATTAGTATCAGATTTATGCTTAAATGATATCCTTTATTTCTGTCACATTTTAGTAATTTAATATATTTTTTTTAAGTTTAACTAGTAATTTTAGAGCTTTTAGATTTAATTTTTTAGTTCAATTTTGTCAACTTAAAATTACCACACTTGGTTAATAGTTTTGTTTGTGCTATACTTTGAACTAAGTGAAAACTATAAAATGAAGGAATAAAATTAGATGACTTACAAATTTTTACTCTTCGACCTTGATCATACCCTGCTTGATTTCGATACTGCTGAGGATATTGCTCTAACGCAACTCTTAAAAGAAGAAGGAGTAGAAGATATCCGAGCATATAAGGATTATTATGTACCAATGAATAAAGCTCTCTGGAAAGATTTGGAAGAGAAAAAGATTACAAAACAAGAACTAGTCAACACACGATTTTCAAAATTGTTTTCGCATTTTGGAATTGAAAAGGATGGCGTATACTTAGCTGAACGTTATCAGTTTTATTTAGCTCAACAGGGGCAGGTATTTTCTGGGGCTATGGAACTCTTAGATAGCCTTATTGATCGTGGTTATGAACTCTACGCTGCCACCAACGGGATAACTACAATTCAGACAGGTCGTCTGGCTCAATCAGGTCTTGCTCCCTATTTCAACCAAGTCTTTATTTCAGAGCAGTTGCAAACTCAAAAACCTGATGCACTATTCTATGATAAAATCGGTCAGCAGATTCCTGGATTTAGTAAAGAAAAGACGCTGATGATTGGAGATTCTCTAACCGCCGATATCCAAGGTGGCAATAATGCAGGGATTGATACAATCTGGTACAACTCACATCATTTAGGAAATAAAACGAAAGCTCTGCCGACTTATGAAGTTGACTCTTATCAAGCTTTACTAGATTGTTTGGATGCATTGTCGTGATTTTCCTAAGAGGTGTTGATATGGAAATTAAAGTCATTGAAGAGATTGACAACTTACTAAATCTCATCGAGCAGTATCAGTTAAAAGGTGTGGTTGCTCAAGTAAATTCGTTAAAAGAGTTAAAGTATATCATAAGCAATCATATAGAGTTAAGCACTAGAGAGAAGATGAATATCCACTATTCACTCTTTCTCCCTAGGGGTGGTTTATCTGAACTCTACTATATGGACGCCAATCTTGAACGGATGATGTCTGTAAATAATCAACTTTCCTATGCTATTGATACAATCGGAAAGTTTTTAATGGCTGATTGATACTGTGAATACTAATGTCAAATAATAGGGTCAATAACAGTATATATAAGAACTGTAAAAAGTGGTTTCCATAGCCACTTTTTGCTATAATAGAGGCAGTAAAAACGAAGGAGAAAGCAATGGAACACTCATCTTGGCACGCCTTGATTAAGGAGCAATTACCGGAAGGTTATTTTGGGAAAATCAATCACTTTATGGAGCAGGTTTATGCTCAAGGAACTGTATATCCTCCTAAAGAAAAGGTTTTTCAGGCTCTTTTGACAACTCCTCTTGAAGAGGTTAAAGTGGTGATTCTTGGTCAAGATCCTTATCATGGTCCTGGTCAGGCTCAAGGTTTGAGTTTTTCTGTTCAAAATGCTATTCCAGCACCTCCTTCTTTGCAAAATATTTTAAAAGAACTTGCTGATGATATTGGGGTAAAACCGTCACATGACTTGACCTCTTGGGCTGAGCAGGGAGTTTTACTTCTCAATGCTTGCTTGACCGTTCCTGCTGGGAAGGCAAACGGTCATGCTGGTCAAATATGGGAGCCTTTCACGGATGCCGTGATTAAGGTTGTCAATAATTTAGATAGACCAGTAGTATTTGTCCTTTGGGGTGCTTATGCACGCAAGAAAAAATCATTGGTGATCAATCCTAAGCATTTGATTATCGAATCAGCCCATCCGAGTCCCCTTTCCGTTTACAGAGGATTTTGGGGTTCCAAGCCTTTTTCCAAGGCTAATACATTCTTAACAGAGACAGGACAAGAGCCGATTGATTGGCTTAGATAAGGAGAGAATATGCCTCAGTTAGCGACGATTTGCTACATTGATAATGGAAAAGAATTGCTCATGCTTCATCGCAATAAAAAGCCTAATGATGTCCATGAAGGAAAATGGATCGGTGTCGGTGGAAAGTTAGAGCGTGGAGAAACTCCACAAGAATGTGCTGCCCGCGAAATTTTAGAAGAAACAGGATTGAAGGCTAAGCCAGTTCTTAAAGGTGTAATCACCTTTCCTGAATTTACACCAGATTTAGACTGGTACACCTATGTGTTTAAAGTAACTGAGTTCGAAGGTGAGTTGATTGACTGTAATGAAGGGACTTTAGAATGGGTTCCTTATGATGAGGTTTTAAGCAAACCAACCTGGGAAGGAGACCACACCTTCGTAGAGTGGCTTTTAGAGGACAAACCCTTCTTTTCAGCTAAGTTTGTCTATGATGGTGATAAATTATTGGATACCCAAGTGGATTTCTACGAATAAAGGAGAAAGCAGATGTTACTAATCAAAAATGGTCGAGTAATGGATCCTAAGTCTGGTTTGGATCAAGTGTGTGATGTCTTGGTTGAAGACGGTAAAATTGTCAAAATTGCACCACAAATTAGTGAGAAAGATGCAGAGATCATTGATGCAACTGGTCTTGTAGTTGCACCCGGCTTGGTTGATATCCATGTTCATTTCCGTGAACCTGGTCAAACTCACAAGGAAGATATCCATACAGGAGCCCTTGCAGCTGCTGCTGGTGGATTTACAACTGTAGTTATGATGGCTAATACCAATCCAACCATCTCAGATGTTGAGACTTTGCAGGAAGTACTTCAATCTGCGGCAAAGGAAAAAATTAATGTTAAGTCTGTAGCAACAATTACCAAGAACTTTAATGGCCAAGACTTGACTGACTTTAAGGCGCTTTTAGAAGCTGGAGCCGTTGGTTTTTCTGATGACGGTATTCCTCTTGAAAGCAGTAAAGTTGTCAAGGAAGCCATGGAGGAAGCCAAAAAGCTTAATACCTTTATTAGTCTTCATGAGGAAGATCCCGGTCTGAATGGTACGCTAGGTTTCAATGAAAACATTGCTAAAGAACACTTCCATATTTGTGGCGCTACAGGAGTTGCAGAGTATGCAATGATTGCACGTGATGTCATGATCGCCTATGCAACCAAGGCTCATGTTCATATCCAGCACTTATCCAAGGAAGAAAGTGTTAAGGTTGTGGAGTTCGCTCAAGGTTTGGGAGCAAACGTAACTGCAGAAGTAGCACCGCAACATTTCTCTAAAACTGAAGCGCTTCTCTTGACTAAGGGAAGTAACGCAAAGATGAATCCACCACTTCGCTTGGAGTCTGACCGCCGTGCAGTTATCGGAGGACTCAAGTCAGGTGTCATTTCAGTAATTGCGACAGATCACGCGCCTCACCATGCTGATGAAAAGAATGTCGAGGATATCACCAAAGCTCCTTCAGGTATGACAGGACTGGAAACTTCATTGTCACTTGGTTTAACTTACTTAGTCGAAGCTGGTGAGCTAAGCTTGATGGAGTTGTTAGAAAAAATGACAGTAAATCCAGCAATATTGTATCATTTTGAAGCAGGTTATTTGGCTGAAAATGGTCCAGCTGATATTACCATTTTTGATGATAAAGCTGACCGAATTGTAGACACACATTTTGCTTCTAAAGCAGCTAATTCACCATTTATCGGTGAAACTTTAAAAGGGCAGGTAAAATACACTATTTGTAATGGACAGATTGTCTATAAATACTAGATGAAATACTGCTCTATAAAATTTAAATTTAGAGAGAGTCTGTATGTATCCAACCCATCATTTTAAAGACAAGTTCATTTTATTTCTTAAGATTTTCTTCCCTATTTTGGTTTATCAATTCGCAAATTATTCGGCTTCCTTTGTCGATACAACCATGACCGGTCAGTATAATACTATTGATTTAGCTGGTGTATCAATGGCTACTAGCTTGTGGAATCCTTTCTTTACTTTTTTAACAGGTATTGTTTCTGCCTTAGTTCCTATAGTTGGGCATCATTTAGGACGTGGGAAAAAAGAAGAAGTGGCTTCTGATTTCTATCAGTTTCTTTATCTTTCGCTTGGCTTATCCATTTTTCTATTTGTTTTAGTTTTTCTGGTTGCTCCTCTAGTTCTAAATAATATGGGATTAGAAGCAACGGTAGCAAATATAGCAGTTCGTTATCTATGGTTTTTAGCAATAGGGATTATTCCTCTCTTACTCTTTAGTGTAATTCGTTCGTTACTGGATGCACTTGGATTGACAAGGTTGTCCATGTATTTGATGCTTTTATTGCTCCCTCTCAATAGTGGTTTTAACTATTTATTGATTTATGGTGCCTTTGGTTTTCCTGAGTTGGGAGGAGCAGGAGCGGGACTTGGGACCTCTATGGCTTATTGGGCCTTGTTGGGTATATCTATACTAGTCCTTCTTAAACAAGAAAAATTAAAAGAACTACATTTAGAAAACCGACTACCTTTAGACAGGAATAAAATAAAAGAAGCGATAAAACTGGGGTTACCTATTGGTGGTACTGTATTTGCAGAAGTTGCTATTTTTTCAGCTGTCGGCTTGATTATGGCGAAGTTTTCATCATTGATAATAGCTAGTCATCAGTCTGCCATGAATTTTTCTTCCCTCATGTACGCCTTTCCTATGAGCATTTCAACAGCAATGGCTATTGTTGTTTCTTACGAAGTCGGTGCTAAACGTCTAGAGGATGCTAAGAAATACATAAAAATCGGACGACTATCAGCTATGGCATTCGCAATTTTAACCCTTTCTTTTCTGTATGTTTTTAGAGAAAATGTTGCCAGTCTCTATGGTCATGATCCAGAGTTTATTCAACTAACTGCTAGTTTTATGACCTATAGCTTATTTTTCCAGTTAGCTGATACATTTGCGGCACCATTACAAGGGATTTTACGAGGCTACAAAGATACTGTCATACCTTTCTACCTTGGTCTCCTTGGATACTGGGGAGTTGCTATACCTCTTGGTTTATTTCTAGATTATTCAACAAATCTCGATGCTTATTCATATTGGATAGGTCTTATCGTAAGTTTAGTTGTCAGCGGATTACTTTATCAGTGGCGTTTACAAGTTATTATGAAAAGATTCAAATAATTTGTTGAAAATATCCATGGAAATCAGTTTGTGAAATAGCCATTTTACGTAAAGAAAAGTCTTGATTTCATTGACTTTTCTTTTTTTATATTGTGAAAAAATATCAAGCATAATCTTTGACTCTAGTTAACCTATAAGTTAGAATAGAACTATAAGAAATTAAACTTAGAAAGGCAAGATTATGTCAACTTTAGATAAAAATCTTTTGCTTGAGATGTTCCGTAAGATGGAAGAAATTCGTCGTATGGATTTAAAAATTGCTCAATTAGTAAAAAAAGGTAAAGTGCCAGGTATGACGCACTTTTCTGTTGGTGAGGAAGCTGCAAACGTTGGGGCTATGTTAGCTCTAAACGAAGACGACCTCATAACATCGAACCACCGTGGTCACGGACAAGCTATTGCTAAAGGAATCGACCTTAATGGTATGATGGCTGAAATCCTTGGTAAGTATACGGGAACTTGTAAAGGTAAAGGTGGATCAATGCACATCGCTGACCTAGATGCAGGTAACCTTGGTGCTAACGGTATCGTAGGTGGTGGTATGGGAATCGCAGTAGGTGCAGCCCTTACTCAACAAATGAAAAATACTGGTAAAATCGTTGTCTGCTTCTTTGGTGATGGAGCGACGAATGAAGGTGTATTCCACGAAGCTGTTAATATGGCTTCAATTTGGAATCTTCCAGTAATTTTCTATTGTATCAATAACGGTTATGGAATATCTGCTGATATTAAGAAAATGACAAATGTCAAGCATATACATGAGCGTAGTGCTGCCTACGGCATTCCTGGAATGTTTATCGAAGACGGTAACAATGTTATCGATGTCTACGAAGGATTTAAGAAAGCAGTTGACCATGTTCGTTCTGGTAAAGGTCCTGTCTTGATCGAAAGTGTAACCTATCGTTGGCTTGGTCACTCATCATCAGACCCTGGTAAATATCGTACACGTGAAGAGGTCGATGAGTGGAAAGAAAAAGATCCAATCGAAAACCTTCGCAAGTACCTTGTTGAAAATAAAATTGCTAGTGCAGAAGAACTTGAAGATATTCAAGCGCAAGTCAAGGAAGCAGTGGAAGCATCTGTTAAGTTTGCAGAAGAAAGTCCATTCCCTCCACTAGAATCAGCTTTTGAAGATATTTACGCAGACTAAGGAGAAGTAGAGAAATATGGAAACAAAATTAATGTCTTTCCGCGATACCATTATCCTTGCAATGTCTGAGGAAATGCGTCGCGATGAAAATGTACTCTTGATGGGTGAAGATGTCGGTGTCTTTGGTGGAGACTTTGGTACATCTGTAGGTATGCTTGAAGAATTTGGACCAGAACGTGTTCGTGACTGTCCGATTTCCGAAGCAGCTATTTCTGGAGCAGCTGCTGGTGCTGCTATGACTGGACTTCGACCAATCGTTGACATGACTTTCATGGACTTTTCTGTTATTGCCATGGATAATATCGTCAACCAAGCAGCTAAAACTCGTTACATGTTTGGTGGTAAAGGTCAAGTACCAATTACAATCCGCTGTGCCGCTGGTAACGGAGTAGGTTCTGCAGCACAACACTCACAATCATTGGAATCATGGTTCACTCATATCCCAGGATTGAAGGTTGTAGCTCCAGGTACACCAGCTGATATGAAGGGACTTCTTAAGTCTTCTATCCGTGACAACAACCCTGTTATCATTCTTGAATACAAATCAGAATTTAACCAAAAAGGGGAAGTACCTGTAGATCCAGACTATACTATCCCACTTGGTGTCGGAGAAATCAAACGCGTAGGAACTGATGTAACAGTAGTAACATACGGTAAAATGCTTCGTCGTGTCATGCAAGCAGCTGAAGAATTGGCTGAAGAAGGCATCTCAGTAGAAGTAGTAGACCCACGTACTTTGGTTCCACTTGATAAAGACATCATCATTAACTCAGTTAAGAAGACTGGAAAAGTAGTTCTTGTCAACGATGCCCACAAGACAAGTGGTTTTATCGGTGAAATTTCAGCTATTATCTCAGAATCAGAAGCATTCGATTATTTAGATGCACCTATTCGCCGCTGTGCAGGGGAAGATGTACCGATGCCTTACGCACAAAACCTTGAAAATGCAATGATTCCAACAGTTGAAAGCATCAAAGATGCAATCCGTAAAACTCACAACAAACAATAATACATAAAATAGATTATGTAAACAAATAAATCAGACGAGAAGCTTTGTATCTAATAGATGCAAAGTTCTCTACGTACTTGATATCTTAGATTAGAGCACGGGCTAAAAGCTCGGAAAAAAGATAAATCTCCTTGACTTCATCGAAGTCTACGTTGATTTCCTATTTTTCGGTCGCTTTTAAACGCCCTTTGCATCATAAATAGAATAGGAGAGGTCATGGCTGATGATAAGCTAAGAGCGACTCCTGCAGCTAGAAAATTAGCGGATGATTTAGGAATTAATCTCTACGATATTTCTGGCTCAGGCGCAAACGGTCGTGTCCACAAAGAAGACGTGGAAACATTTAAAGACACTAATGTGGTTCGCATTTCACCACTTGCAAAACGAATTGCCCTTGAACATAACATTGCATGGCAGGAAATCCAAGGAACTGGTCATCGTGGCAAGATTATGAAGAAGGATGTTTTAGCTTTCCTTCCGGAAAATATTGAAAACGATACGATTAAGTCACCTTCTCAGATCGAAAAAGTGGAAGAAATTCCAGATAACGTAACTCCTTATGGGGAAATCGAGCGTATTCCGATGACACCAATGCGTAAGGTTATTGCTCAACGTATGGTTGAATCTTACTTGACTGCACCAACCTTCACGCTTAACTATGATGTCGATATGTCTGAAATGCTTGCCCTTCGTAAGAAAGTCCTTGATCCAATCATGGAAGCAACTGGTAAGAAAATTACTGTTACAGACTTGCTTTCACTTGCGGTTGTTAAGACTCTTATGAAACACCCATACATCAATGCGTCATTAACTGAAGATGGTAAGACAATTATCACTCACAACTATGTCAACCTTGCGATGGCTGTAGGAATGGATAATGGTTTGATGACGCCAGTTGTTTATAATGCTGAAAAATTGAGTTTGTCTGAGTTGGTAGTTGCCTTTAAAGATGTTATCGGACGTACTTTGGATGGTAAACTAGCTCCTAGCGAGTTGCAAAATTCAACCTTCACCATCAGTAACTTGGGAATGTTTGGTGTTCAATCATTCGGTCCAATCATTAACCAACCGAACTCAGCAATCCTTGGGGTTAGCTCAACAATTGAGAAACCAGTTGTTGTTAATGGTGAAATCGTGATTCGACCAATTATGAGTCTTGGTTTAACAATTGACCACCGTGTCGTAGATGGTATGGCTGGTGCTAAGTTTATGAAAGACTTGAAAGCTTTAATTGAAAACCCAATCTCAATGTTGGTTTAAAATATTTGTTTTAGAAATATAGATAGAGGAAGTAAGATATGGCCTTAGAAGTAATTATGCCAAAAGCCGGCGTGGATATGACAGAAGGACAAATCGTCCAATGGAATAAAAAAGTCGGAGAATTTGTAAAAGAAGGAGAAATCCTTTTGGAAATCATGACTGACAAAGTCAGCATGGAATTGGAAGCAGAAGAAGACGGTTACTTGATCGCTATCCTGAAAGGGGACGGCGAGACTGTTCCTGTTACTGAAGTTATCGGATATCTTGGTGAGGAAGGGGAAAATATCCCAACAGCTGGAGCATCTGCACCAGAAGCTAGCCCAGCACCTGCAGCAAGTGCTTCGAACGATGATGGTAAGAGCGATGATGCTTATGATATCGTTGTTATTGGTGGTGGACCTGCTGGTTATGTTTCTGCCATTAAAGCAGCTCAATTAGGTGGTAAGGTTGCTCTTGTTGAGAAATCTGAACTTGGTGGAACTTGTTTGAACCGTGGATGTATCCCAACTAAGACTTACCTTCACAACGCTGAAATTATTGAGAATATTGGTCACGCTGCAAATCGTGGAATCGTGATTGAAAATCCTAATTTCACAGTTGATATGGAAAAACTTTTAGAAACTAAATCTAAAGTTGTTAATACTCTTGTTGGAGGTGTTGCAGGACTCCTTCGTAGTTATGGAGTTGATGTTCATAAGGGTATCGGTACTATTACTAAAGATAAGAATGTCTTGGTAAATGGTTCTGAATTGCTTGAAACTAAGAAAATCATCCTTGCTGGTGGTTCAAAAGTAAGCAAGATTAACGTTCCTGGAATGGAATCATCACTTGTTATGACTAGTGACGATATCCTTGAAATGAATGAAGTGCCAGAAAGCCTCGTTATCATTGGTGGTGGAGTTGTCGGTATCGAACTCGGACAGGCCTTCATGACATTTGGTTCAAAAGTTACTGTTATCGAAATGATGGACCGTATTGTACCAGCAATGGATGCGGAAGTATCTAAGAACCTTCGCTTGATCCTTGAGCGTAAAGGTATGACTATCTTAACAGGTACTAAACTTCAAGAAATCATTGAAGAAGATGGTAAACTCCGTATCAAAGTTGAAGGAAAAGATGATATCATTGCAAATAAAGCCCTTCTTTCAATCGGTCGTGTTCCAGACCTTGAAGGTATCGGAGAAGTTGAGTTTGAGTTAGATCGTGGTCGTATCAAGGTTAACGAGTACATGGAAACTTCTGTTCCTGGTATTTATGCACCAGGTGATATCAACGGTACTAAGATGTTGGCTCATGCTGCCTTCCGTATGGGTGAAGTAGCTGCTGAAAATGCCCTTAAAGGAAATCACCATGTTGCTAAATTGAACTTGACTCCTGCAGCTATCTATACACTTCCAGAAGTAGCAGCAGTTGGTTTGACAGAAGAACAAGCTCGTGAGAAATATGATGTCCAAATCGGTAAATTCAACTTTGCCGCAAACGGACGTGCCATTGCATCAGATGCTGCTCAAGGATTTGTTAAAGTCATTGCAGACAAGAAATATGGTGAAATCCTTGGTGTTCATATCATTGGTCCTGCTGCTGCAGAGTTGATCAACGAAGCGTCAAGCATCATCGAAATGGAAATCACTGTAGAAGAAATGCTTAAGACAATCCACGGTCACCCAACATACTCTGAAGTTATGTACGAAGCATTTGCTGATGTTCTTGGAATGGCTATCCATTCACCTAAGAAAAAATAAAAATAGATAGACTAGACTGGAATTATTTTCCAGTCTCTATCGTATTAGAAGGTATCTTATGAAATACATTATCAATCATTCAAACGACACTGCTTTTAATATTGCTTTAGAGGAGTACGCTTTTAAACATCTTCTTGATGAAGATCAAATCTTCCTTCTTTGGATCAACAAACCATCTATCATTGTAGGTCGTCACCAAAATACGATTGAAGAAATTAACCGTGACTATGTTCGTGAAAATGGAATTGAAGTAGTGAGACGAATCAGTGGTGGTGGAGCTGTTTACCATGATTTGAACAACCTAAACTATACCATCATTTCAAAAGAAGATGAAAACAAGGCCTTTGACTTCAAGAGCTTCTCTACTCCAGTTATCAATACTTTGGCTGAACTTGGTGTTAAAGCTGAATTTACAGGCCGTAACGACTTAGAAATAGACGGTAAGAAATTCTGTGGAAATGCACAAGCCTATATCAATGGCCGTATCATGCACCATGGTTGTCTTCTCTTTGACGTGGATTTGTCAGTCCTAGCTAACGCACTTAAAGTGTCTAAAGATAAGTTTGAATCAAAAGGGGTTAAGTCAGTCCGTGCTCGAGTAACTAATATTATCGATGAATTGCCAGAAAAGATCACTGTTGAAGAATTCCGTGATTTACTCTTGGAATACATGAAAAAAGAATACCCTGAGATGACTGAGTATGTATTCTCAGATGAAGAATTAGCTGAAATCAATCGCATCAAAGAAACTAAGTTTGGCACTTGGGACTGGAACTATGGTAAATCACCAGAGTATAACGTCCGTCGAGGAACTAAATTCCCAAGTGGTAAGGTTGAAATCTTTGCTAATGTTATTGAGTCAAAAATTCAAGACATCAAGATTTACGGTGACTTCTTTGGTATCGAAGACGTAGCAGCAGTAGAAGATGTCCTTCGTGGCATTAAATACGAACGTGAAGATGTCCTCAAAGCACTTCAAACCATTAACTTAGGTCGTTATTTCGCAGGAATTACTGCAGAAGAAATTGCTGAGGCTGTTGTTGAATAAAGTAAAAGATATCCATTTAACATGGATATCTTTTATCTTAGACTTGATATTCAAAAATAATGAGAGTAGAATAAAGAGGAAATCTAAACTAAAAAAAGGGATCAAATTCAATGATGAAAGTACCAGTGGAAAAACTTGGTCTATTTGAACAGTTAGATCGTATAGTAGTGGCTTTTTTTAGCAAGCAACAATCTTCAAGTCCTTACGATTTGAATGTCAGTATTACACAAGAACACCTTGACCAGAAAAAGCAAGAGCTAGAACCATTAGGCTATCAAGCTGTCCAACTACCATTAGGAATGGCTTTAGATAATGTCATCCAGCAACCTCATTATCAAAACTTAATCCTTGGCGGACTTGCTCCCGACGAAATTATAGTCAGCAAAGAAGAATTAATGCCTTTGAAAGATATTGTGGACAGTTTTTGTATTATGTACGCTGCTGCGAATAACAGACTGGAAAATAGTAAGGCTTACGAATTAATGAAAGATAAGACGGTTTATTTTATTGGTAAACTATTTACAGATATTCCAAAATCCGGTGATGAAATTGCTTATTTAGGAATTGATCGAATAGCGAGCGATGGTACACCATATGAAGCAGTTAAATGCTTTCTAACGGAAGAGAGTGCAGAGAAGTTCAATGGTGAAAAAAGACCGGTCACCCCTGCAAACTTAGCCTATCTAAAATCATTTTGGGGAAAACCAGTCATTATTGAGCCACACCGTAATTATTGGATCGAATTTTTATAGAAAGAATAAAAGAGCGTAAGATTCGATAAAAAATCCTACGCTCTTTTTCTACCACTAAAAAATTACATAATTTATGTTATGTATCTCATAAACTATCCAAGGCATTTTTCTGTTCGTCATTAACGATATGCGTATACAAGTCCGTAACTTGTGTGCTAGCATGTCCTAGCTGATGACTGACCAAAACTTGGGATTTGGTGGCATCATAGAGACGTGTAGCAAGAGTATGGCGAAGTTTGTGGGGAGTTACACGGACTTTGAAATCTTCTGAATACTTGGCCACCATCTTTTCAACACTAGAAGCATCAATTCGATTAGGAATACCACGATAAAGGGTTAGAAAGAGGGCTGTATCCTTTTTTTCTGTCTTATAGCGTTTGTCTCGAATGGCAAGATATTGCTCTAAATAAGGCTTAGCAAAGGCAGCGACATTAACCGAGTCTCGTTTACCACCTTTTCGAGTGACGTCAATCACCATCATCTTAAGATTGAGATCACGAAGATCCAGGTTAACTGCCTCAGAGAGACGAACACCAGAGGCAAGAAGGAGTGCGATAATGGCTAAATCTCGCTCTTTATTCTTATTAAAGGAAGATAAGGCACGATTTGAAAGTGTTTGAGGGTATTCCTGGTCGATATAGTTGAGGAAACCTTCTGTCTCTTCACCTAAAAAGAGCTTTTGCTTGATATTTTCAGCTCGAGCAGCTAAGGTTTCTTTCTTTTTCTTGGTCGCAACCTTTTTCATGACATTACGGTAGAAATAAGGTTCCCCTTGCTCGTTTTCAACTTCCTCAGTCAAATACTTATAAAGACTAGAAAGTGCAGAAAGGGTACGGTTAATGGTTGTTTGAGAAACCCCATTTTTCGTCGTATTGGAATTTAGCAGAGGACGTTCACGTAAGTAAAGAATAAAAGATTCCATGTCTTTCTTGGTCATGTGCTCCAGAACGTCTAAGGGAATATTTGCCATGGTGTCAGCATCCGATATACCAGATTCCAAAACCCAGGTGAAAAATCGATCGTATTCCTTTAAGTATTCGTATAAGGTCGTAAAACTGTATGGAACAGCCAGTTTCGATTGATAGTATTCTAGAACATACCAGGGCATGACTTGTTTGAGTTTATCGATACGTTCTAATAAGATCTCGCGTTTCATATTTTTCTCCAAATCTTTCTATACTAGTAGTATAGCATAGCTAGATATATTTTTCAAGAAAATTATAGTTTTTCGGAAAGATGTTATAGGGGAGATTTAGGAATGTTCAAATAAGACTAACAATTCTAGAAACCGTCTAGATTCGCTAAGTAAATAATTGATCATTAATTTATTGACTTAAAAAATTTCTAAAGCTTCTACAGTTTAAGTTTATTAGAATACAATATAAAAACTCGATACCATTATTTAGGAATCGAGTTTTGATTCATATGATTCGGTCTATCATTTTAATTACTAATCTTAGACCACTAATATACAAGACATAATATAATTTATGTAAATAACTAATTCTACAACAATAAATCTTTCACTTTTCCAATTTCACTTTTTGGAATCACGAGATGAATCATATCACCTAGATACATCCTTGTAGATCCATTAACTGTCTTACTTTTACCATTATGTACTTGGGTTGTGATGAGTACGTTGTGTGGTAAATTGAGTTCATGTACTTGCTTACCAGCTATTTTGTCTGATACTGGAATTTCAATTAGGGTAATTTCTCCATCATTAGTTGCTGTTTCAGGTAACATTTTTTCTAGCATGGCTTCATAGACGGGCGCCCCTTTGAGCAGATCCATAACAATATAGGCAACTAGGGTCACCATACCTAATGGCATGAGATTTCGGATATCACCGACCATCTCAGTCACAAGAATCATAGCTGTCAAAGGAGCTTTTGAGATAGCACCAAAATAGCCACTCATTCCAAGAATCACAAAGATAGGGAATTGCTGCTGGCTAACAAGGCCAAGATTGACACAAATAACACCGACCAGAGCTCCAAGTAAGGATCCTAAAGCTAAAATAGGTAGGAAAATTCCACCAGGAAGTCCACTTCCGTAACTGATCATGCTCCAGATAAAGCGAATGATGAAGTAAATTAAGAGAATTTGGAAGCTAAAATCTTGTTCTGTTAATGATAAGACAACCTGATTTCCCCCACCAAGTATTTGAGGTAGGAATATTCCCACAGGAATAATCAGGATAAAAGCAAAAATTGGATGATAAGCTTTGTCAATGTGAACCTTTTTCCCAATCCAATCATAAACTTTGCCGACATTCAGAACGGCTTTCTCATATAGATATCCAGAAACTCCAAGAAAAATCCCCATAACCAGATAAATCCAATATTGACTAAGACTCATGAGAGGGATATCATCCGGCATATCAAGCACAGGAGTTAAGCCAAAGATGAGAAGGGAAACGAAGTTTGCTACTAGACTAGCAGCCAAGGTAGAAACCCAGAAGAATCTTGAAAAATGGTGATAGACTTCTTCCACTACAAATAATAACCCCGCAATCGGTGCATTAAAGGCTGCAGCAAGTCCAGCAGCAGCTCCGCTAGCAATCAAAGAACGCTCCTCAACAGGGCTAGACTTGAGCCATTTAGCAATTCCTTTTCCTCCAGCGGCACCTAGCTGAATACTGGGACCTTCACGACCGAGCATAAGCCCACTCGCAATGGCCAAAATACCTAGAATGTATTTCTTCCAGAGGATACTCCACCAATTGAGAGACATGAGACCTTTTAACTCCGCTTCAACTTGAGGAATACCAGAACCTTTGATATCTTTTTCTGAACGTGTTAATTTGGCACTAAGTAAGCAAATGAGGATATAAAACAATAAAATAATCAATAGATTCCGAATTAAATTTTCTTGGTCTAGATATAGTCCTTGAACGATATGAAAGCCTTTTTCGATCAAAAATCGAAATGAACCTACAATAAGTCCTACGACTAATCCAACGATGATACCTCGCCCTACTTGAGCTAAGATCGTACTGGACACGAAGGCAAATTCTTTCTTGGAACTAAGTATTTCCGATTGTTCCTCCATAATTCTCTCCTTTAATTATCTTTTACTAGTTTCTGAAACGATCGTTTTAATCGGTTCAAAACTGGTGCGATGAATAGGTGTGACACCGTGCTTTTCAATTCCTACTAGATGCTTAGCAGTTCCATAGCCAGCATTTTGAGCAAAATCATAGCCTGGAAATTCTTGGTCATAGTTTGCCATAATCTTATCTCTGGTAACTTTAGCTATAATCGATGCTGCTGCAATAGATAAGGAGTTGGCATCTCCTTTGATGATGGATGTCTGAGAAATTGGCAAATCCAACTTCATAGCATCAATCAAAAGATGTTCTGGCTGAGGTTCAAGTTGAGAGATAGCTTCCCTCATGGCTAGTTTCGTCGCTTCGTAGATATTGACTTGATCAATGACTTGATTGTCCATAATCCCGATACCGATTGCTAGGGCATTCTCTTTGACAGCCTGAAAAATCTCCTCGTGTTTTTTCTTAGGAATTTTTTTGCTGTCATTTAAACCTTTAATTTTACAATTTTGAGGTAAAATCACTGCAGCAGCCACCACTGGACCAGCTAGCGGACCACGTCCAACCTCATCTACACCTGCAATTAGGTTAATCCCTTGAATGTAAAGCTCTTTTTCATAGCTAAGCATGGCTTCTAAGCGAAGATTTTCATCCATTTCTGCTTGGATGGCCTTTTTACGCTTTTCAATTTCCTTTTTGACACCTGAACGAGAATCTTTTTCAAATTCCTTAAAAAAGGGACTTTCAAGTTCAGTTATCTTTGCTAATTCTTCTTTTATTTCTTTAATCGTTGCCATTGAGGTCTTCCAATGTATCTAATGTATAATTACCCAGTTTTCCATCACGAACTTCTTTAACAAAGAGATTGTAAAAACGGTCGTAATCATCACGGAAACCAAGGATACGCGTCATATCCATGATAATCTCGGGAGCCTCATCGTCCAGATTCATTTGTTTGAAACGTTCTTGAAGCTTTTCAGGATAATGCGTTTTAAAGTAATTGAGACCGAAAATCGTTACCTCATCCATTGGAAGTAACTGATCCTTGATTGCTCCCGTAAGGGCAAGTTTAAGTGCAACAGTTTCATCTTCAAATTTTGGCCAAAGAATCCCTGGAGTATCCAAAATTTCTAAATCCTTATTGGTTTTAAGCCATTGTTGACCTTTTGTCACACCTGGTTTATTACCAACTACAGCAATTTTCTTACCAGCTAAACGGTTCATCAGAGTCGATTTACCAGCGTTTGGAATCCCGATAATCATGGTACGCAAGGTCTCAATTTGAATTCCACGTTCTTTTTGACGAGCAATCTTATCTGCCATGAGTTTCTTGGCAGCATCCGTTACGACTTTTACTGTTATTTGTTCCTTAGAGTTGATAGCAAGTGTCTGAATACCTTGTGATTCAAAGTGCTGACGCCACTCTTTTGTTAATGTTGGGTCTGCAAGGTCTGCCTTGTTTAGAATCAATAGCCTTGGTTTGTCCCCGATAATTTTAGTCAGCATTGGATTTTGGCTAGACAAGGGCAAACGTGCATCTACTAAAACTGTCACAAAATCAACAAATTTTAAATTTTCCTGGACCTGACGTCTTGCTTTGGACATATGCCCAGGAAACCATTGAATAGTTGCCATTTTATTTCCTTTTCTTCATACAAACTTATTCTATAAAACATAGATGATTACGACTATTTTACCATATTTTGGCTAATTTTGCAGATGAATTATGTCTTTAAAAAAAGGGAAATCCCCCTTTACCAAGAGGAAAAGAGGGATACCATTCTTATTGATGAACAGCTTGTGCTGCCGTAATTAGAGTTAGTTTGTAAACATCGTCAGAGTTACATCCGCGAGAAAGGTCATTTACTGGTTTGTTAAGACCTTGCAAAACTGGTCCAACTGCAGCAAATCCACCTAGACGTTCTGCCATCTTGTAACCAATGTTACCTGCTTCAATACCAGGGAAGATAAAGACATTAGCTTGTCCAGCTACGTTGCTTCCAGGAGCTTTAAGAGCTGCAGTTTCAGGAACAAAGGCAGCATCAAATTGCAACTCCCCATCGATTTCAAGGTCAGGACGCAAGTCGTGAGCGATTTTAGTTGCTTCAACAACCTTATCAACACTTTCACCAAAACCTGACCCCTTAGTTGAATAGCTAAGCATAGCAATCTTAGGTTCGATACCAAACATTTTAGCAGTGATAGCAGAGTTAATCGCGATTTCAGCTAGAGCGTCAGCATCTGGGTTGATGTTGATAGCACAGTCACCGAACAAGTAACGTTCAGTACCACGAACCATAAGGAAGGCACCTGATGTACGGCTCACATTTGGACGAGTCTTGATGATTTGAAGAGCTGGACGAACGGTCGAAGCTGTTGAGTGAATAGCTCCTGAAACCATACCATCAACCAAGCCCATATAAACTAACATCACACCAAAGTAGTTAACATCGTTGATGAGTACTTCTCTCGCTTCTTCTTCTGTCATTTTTCCTTTACGACGTTCCACAAGAGAAGCTACCATTTCTTCGAATTGTGGGTAATGTTCTGGATTGATGACTTCGTAACCTTCTGTAATTCCTTCGATTTCGAGATAGATTTTAATCTTGTCAGGGTTTCCTAGGAGTACAGGGATAACTTCTGTTTCTTTAACCAAACGCTTCGTTGCTTGTAGGATACGTGGTTCTTCACCTTCAGGTAGAACGATGCGAGCATTTTTACCAACTAGGTTGGCTTTTAAACTTTCAAAAACTTCCATGAGTTTTGACTCCTTTTAAGATAAATTATTATTTGATAACTGTGTAATAAGTGTGTCGAAATCATCCGGCAGTGGGCATTCTAGCTCTAACTGCTCTTCTAAGAAAGGATGATAGAACGATAAGTAATGGCAATGAAGCGCTTGGCGCTCGATGCCATGTTCTAAGCTTCCCCCATAAAGGTCATCTCCGAGTAATGGAAATCCAATATGCGAGAAATGTACCCGAATCTGGTGGGTTCTCCCAGTGTGGAGACGAATATCAACTAAGTGAATATTCCCATAAGATGCCACGATTTGATAGGACGTATGGGCGTATTTTCCACCCTTTGCTACTCGTCGAGTGATGATAGAATCTTCATCTCGGGCTATTGGAGCGATGATTTCTCCCTGAGGTTCCAGATGACCTTCTCCCTTGACTAGGGCGTAATAACGCTTTTCAATAGCCTTTTTTTGCAACTGTTTATCTAATCTGGCATGCGCATAGCCGTGTTTAGCAAAAAGCATCAATCCAGAGGTATCTCTATCAAGCCGTGTCACAATGTGAACCTGCTGATTCTCATAGTTTTGTTTTACATAGTAGCCCTTAATAAAGTTGGCAATGGTATTGGAATGATTGACACTAGGGATCGAAGCGACTCCAAAGGGTTTGTTGATAATCAAGAAATGATCATCTTCAAATAGAATATCTAGAGGATAATCAATTGCTTCAAGTGTCTCGAATCCTTCCTCTGGAGGAATATCAATGACAACCTCATCCCCAATATCTAAGAGATAGGTCGCGTTCTGTGGATGCCCATTCACCCGGATATCGCCACCTCGAAACTTAATCTTGGCAAGTAAACCTTTGGAAACTTCATGTTTCTTTAGAAAGGTTTTTACCTTAACATGTTCGTCGGCAATAAACTGAAACCTCATTCGTCCACCTCACCAATAAAGGCATCCTTAACTCGATTCCAAAAACTGGTGTGGCTTGGAGTAGCAACGAAATGAATCTTATGATGGTCGATTTGGTACTCTATTTTTTCAATATTTCGGAAAGAATAGATACTATTATCAATAGAGATAGTATGATAATCATTTCGAGTTGGTATTAGTTCGATTTTATCTTTCTTAGGAACAATAATTGATGAACCAAGTGTGCGGTAGATTCTGTTGTTCAAACTAGCAATTTCAGCCAATTGTAGGGCCTCTATGGTCGGGTGCAGTACTGCTCCACCAAGTGATTTATTATAAGCAGTACTTCCAGTCGGCGTTGAAACTGTTAGGCCGTCACCACGAAAGCGTTCGAAGGGAACATGGTTAATAATGACATCAGCAACCATAGTTCGGTCCGCTCGACGAATGCTAGCTTCATTTAGTGCTCGGAAAGACTTGACTTCACCATTTTCAAGAAATATTTTGACACTTAAGAGTGGATAAGACACTTGAGCACCATTATCCAACTGTAAATTTGTAACCAATTGGTCCAACTCAAAATCACGATAATCCGTATAAAAACCTAAATGTCCTGTATGAACCCCAACAAAACGAACCTTATCCAGTTGGTTTTCATACTTATGAAAAGCAGACAACAACATCCCATCTCCACCAATAGAGACGACGATATCTGGATTTTTATCATTCAGGATAAAATTATTCTTCTTTAATCGTTCTTTTAACTCGAATAGAACTTTCTGACTCTGAGGCTTACGGTTGGCAATTAGGTCAATTCGTTTACCTGTATTCTTCATCGGTATCGTCACTGTTTCCTACCCCGTCATTTAACTTTCTGTGCAAAGGATCAAAGAGCGCTTGTGCTTCCTGGATATCAGCACGTATTTTACTCATTTCTTCGTCTAACTGATGTGAAATTCTGGCTGTAATCTCGAGTCGTTCCTTGATTTCCTCTGGGAAATCTCCTTGATATTTATAATTGAGAGAATGCTCGATTGTAGCCCAAAAGTTCATAGCCAAGGTACGAATTTGAATCTCAACTAGAATGGTTTTTGCACCGTAAATCGTATCAACCATATACTCAATAATCACATGGTAAGAACGATAACCTGAAGCCTTTCGATGAGTAATGTAATCACGTTCTTGAACAACTCTCATATCCTGTCTTTTACGAAGGATAGAAACAACCTCGTTTACGTCGTCTACAAATTGAACCATGACACGTAAACCTGCAATATCTTGCAAATCCTGTTCAAGTGTGTCATAGCCAATACCCCGGCGTGCCATTTTCTCTTTGATACTTTCAATCGGTTTAACCCGACCCGTGACAAACTCGATTGGAGAGTGTCGGTTTTGTTTTCTGTATTGTTTTCGGATTCCTCGGAGTTTTATTTTTAATTCTCCGACAGCTTGAATGTAAGGATCTAAAAATTCTTCCCATTCTGTAATCATATAACTCTTACGTCCAATTCTCTATGCAGTTTAATTTATCTAGTTTTTGATTTTCTCATAAAAATCATATACAATAAATACAATGCTTATTATACCATAAATCGCTTTCAAATATAAAGAAAAGGTTGTAAAAATGAAACATTTAGAAATAGAAATGAAAACACTTCTCAGTGAAGAAGAATATAATCGATTGCTAGCTCAATTTTCAGAAGTCACTCCTATTACACAAAAAAATTACTACCTAGATACGCCTGGTTTTTACCTTCGTCAACATAAAATCGCTATGCGCATTCGTACGTTCGATACAAGCGCCGAACTGACTATTAAGATTCCTCAAGAAGTCGGAAATATGGAATACAACCAAGACCTCACTCTTGAGGAAGCAAAATATTGTCTTGAAAATTGTAAACTCCCTCAGGGGATGATTCTAGAAGAACTAACTAGCAGTGGACTTTCAACAAGTGGTTGGGTGGTTTTAGGTTGCCTAACTACTGTTCGTTACGAAAAGGAAACAGCTATTGGACTCATGGCGCTTGATCAAAGCCGCTACTTCGATATTGTAGATTATGAACTAGAGCTAGAAGTTGAGAATGGTGACCAAGGAAGTCTTGATTTTCAGGAGTTTTTACAAGTAAATGAGATCCATTACAAGAAAGCTCCTTCTAAATTAGTACGATTTATAGAAAATATGAAAAATAACTGAAATAATCTTCTTTTTTTGATAAAATAGAAGAGATAAAAAATAATAGAATCTGTGAAAGAAAACACTTTCTTTTAAAAATGTTTTTTCACCGATTTACTTAGTTTATAGAGGACGGTTTATCAATGTCAGATACAAAAAATATGAAGCTTTTTTCCCTTTCATCCAATCATGAAATAGCTCAAAAAATTGCAGATGCAGCAGGTGTTCCACTTGGAAAGTTGTCATCACGTCAATTCTCCGATGGTGAAATCCAGGTTAATATCGAAGAAAGTGTTCGTGGATATGATGTTTATATCATCCAATCAACCAGCTACCCTGTAAATAACCACTTGATGGAACTATTAATCATGGTTGACGCCTGTGTTCGTGCTAGTGCAAATACCATTAACGTTGTGCTTCCATACTTTGGTTATGCTCGTCAAGACCGTATTGCTTCTTCTCGAGAACCTCTTACAGCTAAACTTGTTGCAAATATGTTAGTAAAAGCTGGGGTTAGCCGTGTATTGACACTGGACCTTCATGCTGTTCAGGTACAAGGTTTCTTTGATATTCCTGTAGATAACCTCTATACAATTCCGCTATTTGCAAAACACTACATTGATAAAGGTTTAACTGGTCCAGATGTAGTTGTTGTCAGCCCTAAAAACTCAGGTGTAAAACGTGCTCGTAGCCTTGCTGAATACCTTGATGCTCCGATTGCTATCATTGACTATGCCCAAGATGATTCTGAACGTAGCCAAGGTTACATCATCGGAGAGGTTGAAGGTAAGAAAGCAATCTTAATCGATGACATTCTTAATACAGGCCGTACTTTCTCTGAAGCTGCTAAAATTTTGGAACGCGAAGGTGCTACTGAAATCTACGCGGTATCAAGCCATGGATTGTTCGTCAACGGTGCTGCAGAGTTGTTGGATGCAGCTAATATCAAGGAAGTCTTGGTTACAGATTCTGTATTGACAGAAAGTAAAAAACCTAAGAATGTACAATATATTACCGCAAGCGAACTAATTGGTGATGCCATGGTTCGTATTCATGAAAGAAAACCAGTTAGTCCACTATTTAAATTTAAATAGAAATTAGGTGAGTTTTTGATTTATTTAGATAACGCTGCTACGACACCCATGTCATCTGCAGCTATCTCAGCAATGACTCAAGTCATGCAGGAGACTTATGGCAATCCTTCTAGTATTCATGGTCATGGGCGTAAAGCAGGAAAATTATTACGTGAAGCTCGTCAAGAGTTAGCAGGTTTACTAGGTACAAAGCCCCAACACATTTTCTTCACTTCTGGTGGTACAGAAAGTAATAATACAGCTATTATCGGCTACTGTCTTCGTCATCAAAATCGCGGAAAACACATTATTACTACTGCTATCGAGCATCACGCTGTGCTTGAGCCAATTGAATATTTGGTGGAAAATTTTGGGTTTGAAGTGACTATTTTAAAACCCGACGACAATCAAGAAATCACTGCAGATCAAGTCAAAAATGCACTGCGTGAAGATACTATTCTCGTTTCAACTATGTATGTTAACAATGAAACAGGTACTCTTTTACCAATCGCTGAAATTGGTCAGATTTTAAAAGTCCATTCAGCAGCTTATCATGTAGATGCTGTTCAAGCTGTTGGGAAGCTAGAGATTCTTCCTGAAGAACTAGGAATAGATTTCCTCAGTGCCTCTGCTCATAAATTTCACGGTCCAAAGGGTATCGGTTTCCTATACGCTGCTTCTACAGATTTTGATCCTTATCTACATGGTGGAGATCAAGAACAGAAAAAAAGAGCAGGGACAGAAAACCTTCCCGCAATTATAGGTATGGTTGCAGCTCTTAAGGACGATATAGATCATCTAGAGACTAACTTTAACAAAGTTCAAAAACTACAGAAAGTTTTTCTAACTGAGATGGCTGGATCAACCTATTACCTCAATCAAGGTAAAGATCAACTCCCTTATGTCCTAAATATTGGATTTCCGGGACAACGCAACGATCTACTACTACTTCGTTTAGACCTTGAAGGTATTTCTATTTCAACAGGTTCTGCTTGTACAGCTGGTGTTGTTCAGGTCAGTCATGTTCTTCAAGCCTTCTACGGAGAAGAATCTCCTCGCTTACACGAGTCTGTACGCGTCAGCATTTCACCTCAAAATACGGAACAAGAAATGATAACTCTTGCTAAAACTCTTAAAAATATCATCGGAGGATAAACTTAATGGCATTTGAGCAAACGATTAAACTTAAAAATTGTCGTTACGAATACACACTTAGTCCAACTGTTAAAAAATTTACGCTTAAAGATAATACTTTTTTTGAAACTAAAGTTGGGAACTATGAATTAACGCGTCTACTTGAAAAAGTTCCAAATAGCGGAGAAGGATTCCAACTTAAGATTATCATCAACAAAGACTTAACTGGTGTAAAAATCAATATCACTGATAAATTTGGTCTACGTTTAGTTGATATCTTCAAATCAGAAGAAACTCATATCCACCAAGAGAAATTTTACTTTTTGATGGATAGCCTGGTTGAACGTGGCGTATTTACAAAAAGCGAAAGATAGAAGGTCATTATGTTTCGATTAACTTACAAGGACTCCTATCAAGTAGAGCGTGTGCAAGAATATGAAGACTATGAAGCTCTTATGCTCTCTCTATCGGGTTGTGTAACTCTTCCCGATACTACTCATATTACTTCATTAACACATGATGGAGTTGAAATCTATCAAGGGCTTCTAGGTAACCTCTACCGCTTTTTAAGAACTTACCACGAAACGAAGATAAACTAAGATTTTTTCTTAGTTTTTTTTCGTTATTGTTGCAATTTTCACAAGCTTTCTATAAAATAGTAGATAGAAAGGTTGTGATTTTGTGAAAGAAAAACAGTCTGCTATTCCTAAAGCAACAGCAAAGAGACTTTCTCTCTATTACCGTATTTTTAAAAGATTTAATGCCGAGAAAATTGAAAGAGCTAATTCCAAACAAATTGCAGAAGCGATTGGAATTGATTCTGCCACTGTTCGTCGTGACTTCTCTTACTTTGGCGAACTTGGACGTCGTGGATTTGGCTATGATGTCAAAAAGCTCATGAACTTTTTCGCTGATCTTTTAAATGATAATTCTATTACTAATGTTATGCTGGTAGGTATTGGAAATATGGGACATGCCCTCCTCCACTACCGCTTTCATGAGCGTAACAAGATGAAAATCATCATGGCTTTTGACCTAGATGATCATCCTGAGGTTGGTACCAAGACACCCGACGGTGTTCCAATCTATGGAATCTCTCAAATAAAGGATAAAATTAAGGATAGTGATGTTAAAACTGCTATTCTTACTGTTCCTAGTGTTAAATCTCAAGAAGTTGCTGAACTTTTGGTTGATGCTGGTATCAAAGGTATCCTCAGTTTTTCTCCTGTTCACCTACATCTTCCTAAAGACGTAGTTGTTCAGTATGTCGATCTTACTAGCGAACTTCAAACCCTCCTCTATTTCATGCGAAAAGAGGATTAGAAAGCGAATTGATTTATGAAAAAACCAGTTATTGGGATTACAGGAAATGAAACCCCGCATCCAGATGATGATCTTATGATGAGTTATGCTGCCAAAGGCTTTGTTGAAGGAGTTAATGAAGCTGGAGGTATACCCATTATCCTACCGATTGGCGATGAAGAAATGGCCAGTTACTACATTAGTTTAATTGATAAGCTTATTCTAACTGGTGGACAAAACGTTGACCCTAAATACTATGGTGAGCCAAAAGCTATTGATAGCGACGATTACCACCTTCAACGTGATATTTTTGAGTTAGCCCTCATTAAAGAAGCAATCAAGCAAAAGAAACCTATTTTTTCTGTTTGTCGTGGTACTCAGCTCTTTAACGTTGCTATGGGTGGAACACTTTATCAAGATATCGAAGATCATTGGCAAGATACTTCCGCTGAATACACCACTCAGCGACTTATCACCGAACCAGATACTATTCTAAGAGAAATCTATGGAGAAATCTCTCATATCAATTCTTTCCACCATCAGAGTATCAAAGATTTAGCTCCTAATCTTAAGGTTGTAGCACAAGATCCTAAAGATGGTATTATCGAAGCTGTTACAACTACAGACGGCTTCCCTTATCTTGGGGTTCAATGGCATCCTGAATTTCTCTTTGAAAATCGCCCCAAAGATAAAACACTTTTCGACTATGTCGTCAATGAATTATAATTTCGATAAATTAGTTAATTAATTATGAATGAACTTAACCCACCTTCTACTCATGAGCTTTTGAGAGATTTAGATGTTAATGTTTTCTCATCTGTTAAGAGCAAGGAAATTGACCATTTCTCAACCTATAAGGAAAAGAAAATAGAAGTTTATTTTCAACTTTCTAATCTATATAGTCTTTTAACGGCAGAAAGTTACCAAACATTTTCTAAGAATAAAGAGTATCTCGACAAACTCTTACTAAAGGACAAACAAAAAGAACTGAAAGAAATGTCTAAAAAGGCAAAACAATTTTGTAAAAAGGCAGATGCTAAATTTAAAGGCAGATTTCGTTCTTCGCTTGTTTTTTACAGAGATATCTTGATCCACTCAAAAAAGTATTATAAAATTGAAGACTTCAATTCTATTATTGACTTTATCGTGCAAGAAAAGTTGCTGGTCCCTACAATTGATCCTCTTCCTAAAATTGTTATGAACGAAGTTGAGTCCTATGCTTTACAAGCGATTGAGCAGGGTCTCCTAAACTTCAAAAAATAATCCTATATCAGGTCCGTCTTCTCGCGGTAACTAAAATAATCAGAATGAGAGACAATTAAATGGTCCAATAAGACCAATCCCATTAATTCGCAGGCTTCTTTAACAAGCTTCGTAACATGGTCATCATTGGGGCTAGGAACTACTGCTCCTGATGGATGATTATGAACCAGAATCACAGATGTTGCCATATGCTTCAAAGCGTAGTGGAGAATTTCTCTCGGTTCAGCAATGCTTCTCGTGGCAGACCCGATAAAAATAGTCTGCTGGTGAATGATTTGATTTTGAGTATTCAGATAGAGCGCCACTAGGTGCTCTTGTTTTTTATCTCCAAGCTCAGACTGCATCTTTTTAGCTAATTTACGACTGCTAAGAATACTCTCCATTTCCACTGTTTCCCTTTTATGGATACGATAGCCTAATTCAATAACGGCTTGTAATTCGATAGCCTTTACACGTCCAATACCCGATAGAGTCTGCAATTCCTGTAGACTCATTTTTTTTAGGTCAGTTAAACATGTCAGCTGATTTAAGACCTTCTGTGCTATTTCAAAAACATTGGCCTGTTTTGTGCCTGTCCTTAGTAATATTGCCAGTAATTCTTGGTTGCTGAGTGCTTCTACTCCTTCTCTGACTAGTCTCTCTCTTGGTAAAAGTGAATCTTCTTGAAATGAAATACTATACATAAAAATCCTCCTCACTTTATTATTCGTGAGAAGGATGCTTAATTCGATAAAAACTAGTTATTTTTAGATTTTTTCAAGTGCTAGTCGTAAATCTTCAATCAAATCATCGACATTTTCAAGACCGATTGAAAGTCGGATTTGATTTTTAGTTACTCCTGCTGCTTCTAGATCAGAGTCAGACAATTGAGCATGAGTTGTAGTTGCCGGATGAACGACTAATGATTTGGCATCTGCTACGTTTGCAAGGTTTGAAAAGATTTCTAAGCTATCAATCACCTTACGAGCTTCTGCTTCTCCACCTTTAACATGGAAGGTAAAGATTGAACCAACACCTTTTGGTAAATATTTCTCCGCCAAGGCATGGTAAGGGCTATCAGCTAATTTTGGATAATTGACTTTTTCAACTTTTGGATGGTTCACAAGGAAATCAACGATTTTCTCAGCGTTTTGCACATGACGTTCAACACGGAGAGATAGTGTTTCAAGACCTTGTAGGAGCAAGAATGAGTTAAATGGTGAAAGGGCAGCTCCCATATCGCGAAGCAATTGAACACGAGCAGCAACGATAAATGCTGCAGCACCAACATCGCGAGTATAGCTGATATTGTGGTAGCTTGGATCTTCATCGACTAATTGAGGGAATTTCCCTGAAGCAGCCCAGTCAAACTTACCGCTATCAACAATGACACCGCCAATAGTTGTACCGTGTCCACCGATAAATTTAGTCGCCGAGTGAACCGAGATATCTACACCGTGTGAAAAGACATTGATAAGATAAGGCGTTGCAAAGGTATTGTCTGAAACCAAAGGAATCTGATGTTTATGAGCAATTTCAGCTATTTTTTCAATATCAGGAATGTTGATAACTGGATTACCCAAAGTTTCAATCAAAACAAGTTTTGTATTATCTTTAATCGCTGCCTCTACTTCTTCTAGATTATCAATATCAACAAAAGTTGTGGTGATTCCGTAACGAGGAAGGGTTTCTTTCAAAAGGTTAAAGGTCCCACCGTAGATAGTTGAAGCTGCAACCACATGATCACCAGCATGAGCAAGTCCAAGGATAGTATAAGTAAGAGCTGCCATCCCAGAAGCTGTGGCAAGTGCACCTACTCCGCCTTCTAGTGCTGCAATACGCTCTTCAAAGGCTGAAGTTGTTGGATTGGTAATACGAGTATAGATATTTCCAGCTTTTTGAAGGGCAAAAAGGTCTGCACCCTCCTGTGTATCTTCAAATACAAAAGATGTTGTTTGGTAAATTGGTACAGCACGGGACTTGGTAGTAGCGTCTACCACTTGTCCTGCATGCAATTGAAGAGTTTCAAATTTAAATTCACGAGTCATAATCAGACCTCCAAAGATTTCATTAGTTTAATTGTATCATCTATGGCAGTCAGTTACAAATACAACTTTGTTATATATTGGCATAAGTAATAGCTATGGCTATTATTAAAATTGTAGAACTTTTTTCAGAAAGTTTAAAAAGTTTGTTTTTACTTCTCCTATACTTTATAATGGATAAAAAGGAGAAGACTATGTCAGAAATTACACATGAAATTGATTCAAACTTCGCTGGTCGTTTAAACATTTTACGTGCTGGTGTGCTCGGAGCCAATGACGGGATCATTTCCATCGCTGGAGTTGTTATCGGCGTTGCCAGTGCAACCAGTAATATTTGGATAATCTTTCTTTCAGGTTTGGCTGCCATCTTAGCGGGTGCCTTCTCTATGGCTGGAGGTGAATATGTTTCAGTATCTACTCAAAAAGACACCGAAGAAGCCGCAGTAGCTCGTGAGCAATTACTTTTGGATAAGGATATCGAGGCTGCAAAGAAATCTCTATATGCTGCTTATCTTCAAAATGGTGAGTGTGAAACTTCAGCTCAACTTTTAGTCAATAAAGCTTTTCTTAAAAATCCACTTAAAGCTTTAGTTGAAGAAAAATACGGAATCGAGTATGAAGAGTTTACCAATCCTTGGCATGCTGCAGCATCTAGCTTCATTGCTTTTGTTCTTGGTAGTCTACCACCAATGCTTTCCATTACCATCTTTCCAAGTGACTATCGAATCCCTGCTACTGTTTTTATCGTTGCGATTTCTCTATTGATTACAGGTTACACCAGTGCCAAACTCGGGAAAGCCCCAACTAAAACAGCTATGATTCGTAATCTTTGTATCGGTCTTTTGACCATGGGAGTGACCTATCTATTGGGTCAGTTGTTTAGTATTTAAAAAAGATACCTCGAGGTATCTTTTTTATTATCCAAACATAAACGATTAAGTAAAACTACCAAAACCAACCTTCATCATCATCGATTGGCTCAGCTTCTTTAATCTTACGTGGACCAGTTCCGTACATATCAGCTTCGATATCTTCTTTTGTTGGCAAGATAGAGGCTAGGATGATGTAGATGATGATTCCAAGTCCGAAGTTTGCGATTGTAAAGATAGCAAAAATGAAGCGCACAAGAGTAACATCAAGGTCCCATTTATCAGAGAGTCCAGCAAGTACTCCTGATATCATACGATTCCGTCTCATTTTATAAAATTTTCTATTCATGATTTGTACCTCTTTCGGTATTCTTGAAATAAGTATAACATGAACTAAAACATCCTGCATCAGTCCTTAGGCGGATTTTGCAAAATGAGTTTGCCACGACAGAGACCACAACGATAACGTTTGGTATCAATTCGTCGCTTTCGTTGATAGGTTTGGCCACAAGTCTGACAAGTATAGACTAGAACTGGTGTTTGACTGACACTTGATAAGGGTGGAACAAAGCGGAGCCCGTCTACTTCTTTTAAAAGTTTCTTAAAGGCTAAATCTTTATGTTTATACCCCTTGCCCTCATAGTATAGATGATAATGACAGAGTTCGTGACGGACAATTTTCCGAAAAACCTCTAAACCAAGTTCTTGATAGATTTTTGGATTAAAATCCAAATGCCCATCCTTTGGAAAGAATCGCCCACCTGTCGACCGTAGACGAGAATTCCATTGAGCTTGGTGTTTAAAAGGTTTCCCAAAGTCTTCTAAAGAAACTTGTTTAACGTAATTAGTTAGATTCATCTGGAGCAAGGAGCGACAGATTTACTTTTTCGCGTTGGACATCAATCTTCTTCACCCAAACGGTTACCAAATCACCAACTGAAACGACTTGACTCGGATGTTTGATGAATTTCTTGCTCATGTGAGAGATATGAATCAGGCCATCCTCGTGAATACCAATGTCAACAAAGGCACCGAAGTCAACGACGTTACGGACAACGCCCTCAAGCTTTTGGCCAACTTTCAAGTCTTTAATATCCAAGACATCCTGACGAAGTACTGGAGCATCAAAAGAATCACGGAAATCTCGACCTGGTTTTAAAAGATCTGCAATAATATCTTTAAGAGTTTCTTGACCGAGGTCTAATTCTTGGGCCATTTCATTGATTGAAATAGATTTGAGTTTGACTTGTGCTTCTTCATTTAGCTCTTTAATGTCCAAACGTTTGAAGAGTTCCTTAACAGCAGCATAGTTTTCTGGGTGAACACCTGTGTTATCAAGGATATTGCTACTTTCAGGGATACGGAGGAAACCTGCAGCCTGTTCAAAGGCTTTTGCTCCTAAACGAGGAACTTTCTTGATTTGGGCGCGTGAAGTGATTTTACCTTCTTCTTCACGATACTTCACGATATTTTCAGAGATTGTTTTGTTAAGACCAGCTACGTGCGAAAGTAAGGCTGGACTAGCTGTATTGACATTGACACCGACTTGGTTAACTACTGTATCAACAACAAAGTCCAGACTTTCAGACAGTTTTTTCTGACTAACATCGTGCTGATACTGACCGACACCGATGGATTTGGGATCAATTTTAACCAATTCAGCAAGTGGGTCTTGCAAGCGACGAGCAATAGAAATAGCAGAACGTTTTTCAACAGTTAACTCTGGAAACTCTTGACGAGCAAGTTCACTAGCTGAGTAGACAGATGCCCCGCTCTCATTGACAATGACATAGCTGACCTCAGGAAAATCTTTAAGTACTTCAGCGACAAAGGCTTCGCTCTCACGACTAGCAGTACCATTACCGATAGCAATGATTTCCACACCATATTGGCCAATTAAATCTGCCAAATCTCTCTTTGCTTCTTCAATCTGACGGGCAGAGGCTGGTTTGACGGGATAAATGACTTGCGTTGTTAGCATCTTCCCAGTCGCATCCACGACTGCAAGCTTGGCACCTGTACGAAAGGCAGGGTCAAATCCAAGGACCACGCGCCCTTTAAGAGGTGCGACAAGGAGAAGATTTCGAAGGTTTTCTGAGAAGAGTTGAATAGCTCCTTCTTCTGCCTTCTCTGTTAATTCTGTACGAATACGACGCTCAATAGCTGGTAATACTTTTTTCTTGACAGATTGCTGAATAACTTCCTCAATATAAGCATTCTTAACCTTAAAACGAACACTAAAGAAAGATAGAATCCGATCAGTCGCATGCTCAAAGCCAATTTTCAAAATGCCTAGCTTCTCACCACGATTAAGGGCAAGCGTACGGTAACCTTGCATGTTTGCAACTGTTTCTGAGAAATCGTAATAAATCTGAAAGACTTGTTTTTCATCAAGACTCTCATCTTTGACTTGAGAAGTAATCTTAGAGCGTCTAAGTACCTCTTGATAGGTCATTGAACGTAAATGAACATCCTCAGATAGTGCTTCAACCAAGATGTCTACAGCCCCAGCCAAAACTTCTTGAGGAGTTTCGAAACCTTCACAGACAAATGCTTCTGCTTCTTTTTCTAGGTTAGAAACATTTTGTAAAATCAAGCGAGCAAGTGGAAAAAGTCCTGCCTCACGCGCAATCGTTGCCTTGGTGCGACGTTTCTCCTTATAGGGAAGATAGAGTTCTTCTACATCTGCGAGTTTTTCAGCTGCTAGAATTGCTTCTTCCAATTCCTTAGTTAGCTTGCCTTGCTCTTTGATTTTTGCTAAGACGGCTTCCTTACGATCATTTAGAGCAGTTAAACTCTTATCGAGGTCGATAATAGCTTTAATGGCTACCTCATCTAGACTTCCGGTCATATCTTTCCGATAACGGGCGATAAAGGGGATAGTTGCGCCTTCTGCTGTCAAAGACAAGACAGTATCAATCTGCTTTAAAGTTACACCCAAATCTTGGGAAATTTTTTCATATTTTTTATCCATGAAACTATTATACCATAAGGAAGAAAGCTTGTTTTCATTAATTTGTTGCTTTCATTCAACTTTATAAAGATAAAAGCCATGTTTATTTTAAAATTCAACTATTTCTTAGAAATAATAGTATAATAGTGTTAACTAAAAGAATCGAGGTATGCCTTATGGCTGTTAAATTTACAAAAACTGATGACTTAGATAAGATGTTCGAAGAATTCGCTAAACTACCTGACTTGAAGCAAGTAACATTTCCAGATGACAAAGAAAAGAAAGATAAGGCAGAAAAGAAGAAATAGATGACACTCTTTCAAAGTTTACCTTCTAGTGTGCTACAAGCTGGCGCCATTTTTCTTTCAATTATCATTGAAGCTTTACCCTTTGTCTTAATTGGTAGCTTCATCTCTGGTGCCATTGAAGTCTATGTCACACCTGAGAAGGTTTATAAATTTCTCCCTAAAAATCGCTTGGGGAGAATCTTTTTTGGTAGCTTCATCGGTTTCCTCTTCCCTTCTTGCGAATGTGGAATCGTTCCTATCATCAACCGTTTTTTAGAAAAGAAGGTTCCTAGCTATACAGCGGTACCTTTTCTAGTAACGGCTCCTATCATCAATCCTATCGTACTTTTTGCGACTTATTCAGCCTTTGGTCATTCAATTCAAATGGTTTTCCTAAGAGCTTTGGGCGCGATTCTAGTTGCTACTATATTGGGTATATTTCTTGGTTTTGTCTGGGAGGGACCTATCCAAAAGGAAAATAGATTGGCTTGCCATGAGCATGATTTTTCTCACTTGACTAAAAGTCAAAAAATCCTTCATGTCTTTATCCAAGCTATTGATGAATTCTTTGATATGGGGCGTTACTTGGTCTTTGGCTGTCTTTTTGCCAGCATAGTCCAGGTCTATGTACCAACTGGTATCCTGACATCCATCACTGCGACACCACTGCTTGCTATTGTTCTCTTGATGGTCTTGTCCTTTCTTCTATCACTCTGTAGTGAAGCGGATGCCTTTATCGGATCTTCTCTTCTATCAAGTTTTGGCTTTGCTCCAGTGCTTGCCTTTCTGGTTATAGGTCCCATGCTTGATGTCAAGAACCTCCTCATGATGAAGAATTATCTCAAAATTCGCTTTATTTGGCAATTCATGACAATTGTAACTCTTGTTGTTCTTGTCTATTCTTATCTAGTCGGGGTGATGCTATGATTCGATTTTTTGTCTTATTTGGCTATTTTATCTTAACCCTTTATCTGCACCTATCAGGTAAGCTCAATCAGTATATAAACCTCCACTACTCATATCTGGCTTATATCACTATGTTTTTATCATTGTTACTAACCATTGTTCAAGCCTATATTTGCTTCAAGCGTTTGAAAGAACATAGTCACTTACATAGTTTTTCAGCCAAGCTTGCTAGTTTTGCCCTCTTAAGTTTACCCTTGTTAGTTGGATTTACCTTTCCAACTGTCACTCTGGATTCACAAACAGTATCGGCAAAAGGATATTATTTCCCTTTGTCGGAAGGAACTGACAAAGCAATCCAAGCAAGTGAAGGAACGAGCAGTCAGTATCTTAAACCGGATACCAGTCGCTTTTATTCACAAACAGCTCATGAAAATATTATTCGGAAGAGTGCTGATAAATACTTAGCCCAATCTAGGATAGTTATCAATGATGAAAATTACCTGGAGGTCATGGAAGCTATCTATGATTATCCAAATGAATTTGAAGGCAAGGAAATCGAGTTTATTGGCTTTGTCTACAACGATCCAAATCATACCAATAGTCAATTTGTTTTTCGCTTTGGTATTATGCACTGTATCGCTGATTCAGGCGTTTTTGGACTTTTGACTACAGGAAACACCAATCATTATGAAAATAACACTTGGGTGAAAGTTAAAGGTAAGATTAGCAATCACTATCACAAAGAACTAAACCAAGTCCTCCCAACCCTTGAAGCCCAGTCCTTCATCAAAGTGGATAAACCCGAAAACACTTATGTTTATAAAGAGTTTTAAAAAAGTAGCCTGAGGGGGCTACTTTTTCTTGTTTAATAAGTTTTTAACTTCTCGTGCTCCGATCTGATCGCCAGCTTTTTAAAGAGCTTGATATGCCCCATAAATTGAGAAGGCTGTAATCCTTGCAAGTTTCTAACGAGAAAGTTTCTGAGACTAATTTCTTGGCCTCTTCAATCTTCCCCTCAAACAATAATTCCCAGGCTTGATTCATGCTTATTCTCCTCTAGCTTATGTTGTATAGAAATCAATCGACAAATCACTATCAGACTCGTATTTTTTCCAGGCTATACTGAAGCCATAATAGTCTTCAAATTCTGGATGCCAGTCATAATAAAGTGGGATACGGCTAAATTTTCTTGCAACTACTTCATCTTCAAATTCTGGGGACTCTCCTGCAGTAATTCCAAATTGAAGGCCATTCATTTCCCAGGTGTTTCCCCAAACATTTTCGTCTGATAGAACGTCAATCCAGCGAGAGCCGTCAATATCAAAATCTGCACATAATTCAAGTTCTAACAATTTTCTGTAGTTTACCTTGGCAGGCTTTATATAAAAGGCTCCATCAACCTGATACTTTTTATCTTGTACTTGAATTTGTGTGATTTTCATCGGAATTGGAACTCTATTTAACTCCAACCAAAAATAGCCTAGAGGAGTTTTGATTGCATGGTAAATTTGTTTAGACTCTATTTTTACTTTTTTCGAGCAAGCATTTAGAACTCTTCCATGCTCAAGTATATTTTTACAAACTATTTTTGAAGTCTCAGAATTAAAAATAGAATACCTACGGATGACCCTTTTTAACTTTTCAACGGGATAAGTGATATCTCTTGAGTAAGCATGATATTTCTGGACTACCAGAGCTATTTTTTCAATATTTTCCTTTCCAGTTGGTACAATCACACCATGCCCAATATGAATACTTGGATCATCACAGATATAAGTATATCCATTTCCACCTTCTTGAAACTCAACGACAACGAGATTCAACTCCTGATCAGGATCGAAAAGTGGTTCAACTTTTTCACTGGTCTGGCGCTCATAAAAAGTGAAACAACCTGGATTATCCTCTTCGTCAAAGACCATAAAACTACCACAATTTGGGCACTTCCACATATAAAAGGAAGCCTCCGAAATGTCTTTATAGGAAATTCTATCATGTTCGTCAGTATTGTTAAAAATATCCTCAAGCAACTCATCCGAATAAACCGAATAAGCATTTGGATCAGGCGCTTGGTGGTCGTTCATTGCTTGACCACATCTACATGTCCATTTTCCCATATCTAACCTCAGTCGCGACTTAATTCTTCAAGGAAAAATTGATTAAGAGCTTCCCAGTCTTTCTTCTCCTCGGTAACACTTTGGATGTAATCGTCTAGTTCTTTGATATTTTTGGTGATGTAGTCCTGGATGGGCTTAATGGGCTCAATTTCCATACCTTCAGGCCCATTTATCTTGATATCAAGCAAACTAGATACATGCTCTTTCATTTCATCAGGAAGCAATTCTTTCACTAAATCATCAAATAAAATCGGTGGAACAGAATGATATTTTTCTATCCAACGACAGGCTAAAATTGGACGCAGAGCATAGAAGTACTTTTTAGGTTTGACCTTGTCTCCAGAAAGATACTTATTCATTTGAGTTCTAGCAGTATTCAAGTAATGGTGGAGCATCTTTTTATCGGAAAAATACTGACTAACAAGCGGACGGATACGGTCAATAAAGCCTTCGTCTTGCTGGTAAACGATTGGCGACTGTAACCACTCAAAGAGGGTTGGGTTTGACTTATAAAGCAACTTTAAAGACTTGTCCAAATCCCAGCCACTCACATCCCAGGTATCGTCAATTGGTAGTTCGATAACATCGCGATGATCGTTCAAACTAAGATAAAAATCTTGCTTATGCTTGTAAATGAAACGCACATCAAAATCACTATCCGGAGACTCAAAGCCCCAAGCGCGACTACCAGACTCAATTGCCCACAATACGGTAACATCATAATCACGTTCAATTTCCGCTAGTTTTTCAGGTACCATAATATTCATTGCTTCTTGTGTTTGCATCATGCTTCTCTTTCTATATTCAAGCTACTTCTTCGGCACGATTATTGATTAAGTCAATTGTTTGGACAATATTCCTCAATATTGGTATTTGATGTTGAAATAGTACTTGTACGGAACCATAAGATTTAAACGGTTCTTGTGTCAGCATCGACTTATCCATATACCCATTTTCAACGACATAATCGACAATCAATTTCACAAAAGAAATTTGCTTAGCATTAAGGCTTTCATCTGACAAGAACTTAGAAAACACTTGATTAGCGGCCTCTCTATTCAAACCAATAATCTCTCGCACCAATCTAGGAATAGCCTTATTTTCATAGTGCTGCTGATAGTCAGTTTTACTTCCTAATTTTTCCCATAATAAAGTTTCTAATGCTAATAAATCTTGTGCAGTCAACTTCTTGTTATAGTACAATTTAGAAATTGCTTCTTCATCCAAATGAGCTTTCAAATAATGCTCAACTTTTTCGTTATAGGATCGAAGATCATTTACCTGCAAATAAGGAGTGCTTTCATATACAGTAGAAAGAATTCGATCTTCAAAATTGACATAATATACCTTTCGGTTCGTTTTATCTAAGAATTGCAATAAATCTCTTAGAGACAGGCGTATTTTTTCAAGTTCAGACAAGCTTACTTCCTCCCAAAATTCAGGTTCTTGTACTTTCCTGATAATTTCTGCCTGTGCAAAGACCTGAGGGATATTGCCAACAGAAGCAAGAGCCTGAGCAGTTTTCATGACTTGAGATATATGGATCCTTGATGGCTTAGAGGTTAGTTGTCCGACTTGAATTTCTAACATCCATAAATCAAATCGTCTCGCCATTTCATTTTCTTTATCATCATCAAACATGAGAGGGGAGATATGACTATGAAGTTGCTCGCATGAAATCGTTGTAAGATTTTGCCAATTTTCTAATTTCTTATAGGTATAAACCGTATCTAAGACCATACGTACCCTAAAGTCTAACTCATTCAAGTCTTCTACTTGTCTATGAAGGTCTGAGACAAGTTGCTGACGATACTCTCTTGCAAATGGATCATCTTGATAGTGAAGGTCCTGTAGTTCACGAATCAAGTCCACCTTGATATTAAACAAACGCTGTGTCAATGGAACAATATGTCTTCCACTACCTTCTCTCGGATCTGCTTTGAAATATTCAAAGTTGTCACCATAATCAAATACCAAGAAATTTTCTTTATCTTGATCAGGTCCAAACAAATCTTTACAGAGACGGGTTCCACGACCAATCATTTGCCAAAATTTTGTTTTTGAGCGTACTTTCTTGAAAAATACTAAATTGACAACCTCTGGAACATCAATACCTGTATCCAACATGTCAACTGAAATTGCAATTTGAGGATATTTCTCCTTAATTTTAAAATCATCAATCAAGGTTTGATAATGTTTAATACTGTAATCAATCACCTGAGCATAGTCGCTCCCCTTTTCAGGATAACGTTTATTAAAAATCTCTCTAATATATTCTGCATGATGATGATTCTTGGCAAAGATAATCGTTTTTCCAATCTCATCCCCTGAAGCTGTCTGAATTCCTCTCGTCATTAATTCATCTAGAACAATCTCAACTGTAGCTTTATTAAAAATAAAGGAATTAAAAGCTCCAGCATCAATGTCTTTTTCTAGACTATCATCTTCAAATTGGCTATCAAAATATTCTTTATCTTCCTGGGATAGATCATCATAATGAAGGCCGTCTGTAGGTAATTCTAATCTGGTTTCAATTGAATGATAGGATACCAAGTAGCCGTCCTCAACAGCCTTCTCAAGATCATAAGCATAGGTAGGAACACCATTTTCTAAGTTGAAAAATCCATAAGTGTTTTTATCGAGATCCTGACGAGGTGTGGCCGTTAGGCCTAAGATTCTAGCATCAAAATAATCAAAAATGGCCTTGTACTTTTGATAAATAGAGCGGTGAGACTCATCAATAATAATAAGATCAAAGTGGCCAACAGTGAAAGGACGTTGAATGACTTCTTCCTGATCACTAATTGCTCCGATCATGGTCGGATAAGTAGAAAATACCATTCGACTTGATCTTGCCCCGGCTTTATCCTCTAAAAAGTTACAAACTGTAAGATCTGGAAGTAATTTCCTAAATGAATCATAGGCTTGCTTTACGAGAGATGTTCGGTCAGCTAGAAAGAGAACATTTTTGACCCAATTGTGACGTGATAGGATATCAACCAGAGAGACCGCTGTTCGAGTTTTCCCAGAACCAGTTGCCATGACCAAAAGAGCTTGTCTACGATTGTTGGAAAAAGCCTCACAAACACTTGCAATCGCATGTTTCTGGTAATAACGACCAGAAATATCGTCTCTGATTTTACTAGAAATATCCTCCAGTGGTTTTTGCAAATGCCGTCTGTCCATCAATAATTGCAATTCTTCTTGAGAATAGAATCCTGCAACCTGGCGACGATTTACACCATCAAGAATGTAGTGCTTGAGGCCATTTGTAATAAAACAAATCGGTTGATAACCTATTTGTTCCTCTAGCGCTTCAGCATATTCCTTGACTTGTACCTCACCAACTTCTGGATTCACTGCAGCCTTTTTAGCTTCAATAATTGCTAAAATCTTTCCATTTTTACCATAAAGAACGTAATCACAATAACCTGTTCCCGATCCGTGTTTCAGTCCATTAATAGCGACTTCTACCCGACAATTTTCTTCAAATGTCCAACCTGCTAGACGTAAATCAATGTCAATAAAGAGTTTTCTTGTCTCAGCCTCAGATAACTGATCGATGTGGAAAGGAACCTCTTGTCGTTGTGCAGCAGTTTCACGTTTTTCTGTATAATTCTCTTGAACTTCCAAGGACTGTACAGCCATTTGTTCATGAAAGTCAGGCATAACAGGTAAACTGTCTTGCAGTTCCACCATGGCTTGTGGTGTTTCTCTTTTCTTGACATTCTCTGAAAGTGGCAATAATTTCTCGTCAAAAAAACGTTCCACAAATTCATTGCTATAGCAGTAATCAATAAAGTTTACGAACTGGTACAAATGATGTAAGGCTAAAATCGCTTCGCGTTCCTTGATCTCCCCACCATGAGCAGCATGATTGCCCCAACGTATCAAGAGAACCATCTGACTATGAAGCTCTGGATCTACGATTTCTCTAAAGTCATCATCCCACACCAATGAAGACAAGGTAGCACGATAGGGGGCTTCCAAATAGGAATCATGACTATAAATCCAATGAACAGCTTGCTCCAAGGCACGACGAGCCATGAATGCTGTCGCTACAGTAGATGTCCCAATCATATTTTCAGCTTCTATACAGGGTTTTGAAAAAGATTCATACTCCTTGTTATTTAAAAGAAAATCAAAATTTCCCATTTTTCTCTCACTTTGAATATATAGATACGTATATTATACTAGATTTTAAGCTATTTCTCCACAGTTTTATAGCCATCTGACAAGCAAATTGTGATTTGTCAACCTGTGCCACAAAGTCTGCGAACTCGTTTTGAAGAGCTAGAGGAGGTATATTTAGCTTAAAATTATAAATGAAATCCTTGGTAATTCTTCTCTGGCCTCCACTTCCTGTCATCTTTCTCTCACCTTCAAGTCTAAATTTCGAAAGCATTGTTACATGGTATAACCAGACTGTATTTACTGTATTCTTGGGTCTAAGAACATGAAATTCAGTTGAACCAAATCCCACACCGTTCAATAGTCCAAATACTGGAGCACCTTTCCCATTTTCAAAGCAAGGCGTAATTTTTGCGACAATTACATCATTATCCTTAAAAAAAGTAAATCCCTTACGAACATCATCGATATTTCGATTTATAGATAAATCAATTTTCCCATTTTCACTAACGTTTGACATTGGCAAAAACGAAACATTGCCATTAAAATTTAGCAGTTCTTTCTTATTAGGATTTAACTCAATATGATCTTCTAATTTAGACTGTGGATTATCAAAAATATCCCCAAACATCTCGTTAAATCGGGATTTTACAAGGTTAGAAAGTTCACTAAGTTGCTTATTTCTATTTATTATTTGATACTCTAACATATCCAATATATCTACAATTGTATTTTGATTTTCTATAGTTTCAATATTAACTTTAGTTTTATTTAAATAGTCAGCTAACTTTAAATTAATAATGCCAGTTGTTTGATTTTGAAATTTTAACACCTTTTTTGTGTCATAGAAATATTTCATTAAATAAAATATATATTTAGAATTATATCCTGGTTTAACTCTTAAAATACTAGTAAAGTTATTTGTGAAATAATCTTGATCTGTAACATCGAAATATACAACACGTCCAACCGGTTGATTTGGACTACCTCCAGATTTTTCAATTATAATATCACCGGTTCTTAGAATTTTATCACTGTATTTAATTTTATCAATATCACGACATACAATATTATCTAGATTTAGTCTTCCAGAATTTAGAAAATTTGAGGTTCTAATTACTGCTGTTGACTCTCCTTTGCCACTATCCTCATTACCCCATTCACCATTTATAGATTTTTCAAATATATTTTGTAAAAAATGGATTGTCATGCAACCACCTCCTCGAAATATCGGGATTTGCACTTAAGAAATGAATTTCTGATGGGAATGTTTGACATTACTTTGGTTGACCATAGCATAGGCTAAAGTTGTATCAATTTTACTATGTCCAAGAAGCTTTTGAACTTGTTCGATAGGCATTCCTTTATCAATTGCCTTTGTCGCTAGTGTTCTTCTAAATTTATGAGGGTGAACCTTTTGAATTCCAAGTTTTTGACCTAATTTTCGTAATCGAATCTCAACACCAGCTATTCCGAGTCTTTGGGCTTTTCCGAGCAAGCTAACAAAAAGAGCTGGATGATTATCCTCTCTACTATTGATATAGTTCTTTAAATGGATTTTCGTACGAGCATCAAAATATACAGGTCTTTCCTTTTTACCTTTCCCAAATACTACACATTCACGATTCTCAAAGTCAATATCTGAGCGATTCAGCTGCACAAGTTCTCCCACGCGCATTCCTGTTGAAGCTAGTAGATCGATCATTGCCAAATCTCTTAGGTTCTCACAATTATCTCGCATGATTTCAAGATGTTCATCCGTATAAGTTTCCTTTACAGTTTGTTCTGTCTTTATTTTTTTAATCCGTCGAATCGGATTTTTTATAATGTACTCCTCTTGCTCTAACCATGCAAAAAATGAAGATAGGATGCGTCGGATATTGTCCAAGTTTGCTTTACTACAATCTTTTTCTGACTGATACTGTGCTAGATAACTTCTCAGATCATCTGTTGTCAGTTGTGTTACAGACTGCTTAATACCTGTAAATAAATTTTCAATGGTCCTTTGATAATAACGAATGGTTTTTGCACTACACCCCTCCACCTGTTTAGCAGTAATGAACAAGGCTAACAAGGAATTATTCGTATACTTCTGTTGATTTACACCATTCACTAAATGGCGCTCTAAACTCTCCCGTAATGCTAGTAATTGTGCATTGTTTAAAAGGGGTAGCATTTCTTGAATGATGATTGTCACTTTTGTTTCCATTTTTTCTCACTTTCATTATTTCAATAAAAAGAGACAATATTAGTTTTCTGAATTACAGAATTCTAATACTGTCTGTTTATCTATTTTTTACTTATAGGATTTAAATATCCAAGCTTAAATTTGGCTATTAGCTCTAAATGAATGTTCAGAGATCCATTTGGTGTAGCTAGATAACCTTTCATCTGTTAAGGATTCTACTGCGATAGTTACACACATATCGACCGCTTCTTCAACTGTTACAGAAAAACGATAACCATTTAACTGTAGAAATTTCACCAAAACGAAGAAAGCAGTTCTTTTATTAGCATTGGCAAAAACATGCTTCTTGATCAATTGGACAAATAGTATCGTTGCCTTATCAAAGATTGTTGGATAAAGAGGTTTGCCAAAAACAAATTGTTCTGGTAAATTGACAATCATATTTAAGGCAGAAGGACTAACCGTCTGAATTTTTTCATTTGGCGAATAACGTTGAATTGCTAAAGCATTGATTTTCTCGATTTGCCTTTCTGTTAGATAGACTGTCATTTTTCCACCAAAGCTTTAAAAACATCATCGTATTCGTCAAAGATTTTGTCCAAATCTAAGTCAAAGGCATCATCAGATGCATAAGAAATCTGATGCCCAGACTCTTCGGGAATAAAGATAATTTCACCACTTGGTAACAATTTTGCTTCGTATTTAACACCACTTGGAATATTGAATTCACTTGGAATGGTGATGGTGATTGAATTTCCTTGTTTTCTTGTTTTTACTACCATCTGATTTCCTCCTTTGAAGTATTATAACAAATAATTACCGTAATTACAATGATAGAATATCAGCCAAAATACTCTTGCATGAGAGATTTTTTCAAGGTTTCCAGTTCTTCTAGTGATTTTTGAATTGCCAATTGTGATTTGTCTACCTGAGCCACAAAGTCTGCGAACTCGTTTTGAAGGGAAAGAGGGGGGAAAATCAGTTCAAAATTTTTAATCAGTTGACCGTTTAAATTAGGTTGATTTCCTCCTCGTCCAAGTTCTCGTAATTCGCTATACCTCAGCATTAATTGATGCCAAATAAAAACTGGATTGTCTATTTTATTTGGAAATATAGCACCACATGCTTGGTTGCTAGTAGATTCAACTTTGAGGATTGCACTTCTTCCTCTTGTTTGTCCTTGACCATACATAGCAATTAATATTGTATTAACTGGAAAAAGTTTAAGAGATGTATTTTCTAAAGCAAATTCTGTGATTTTTTCCTCAGTTTCCGTAATTTCTTTATTTATTACCTCAGTTGTTTTTACCCAATTAATCGTTCCGCTATCCCAATATAATTTATTATCTCTTGATGGTGTACTTCCACTAGAAAGTTCAAATTTTTCACCTATTTTATATTTGGGGAATAATGTAGTATAAAAATCCCCAAACATCTCGTTAAATCGGGATTTGACGAGAAATTGATATTCTTTTATTACTTTTTTTCTAAGATAAATAAGATTATCAATCTTCTTGAGATTTTGAGTTTGTGTACATTGTACATCATAGGATGGTAGAATGATCTCAATATTCGAAATTATACTTTTAGAAATTTCCTTGAATGTTGCTCCACGTCCTATATTATTCAAAAAATTCTTCCTTGATTTAAAAAAATAATACAAATACTCATTATTTATCTCATTTGAGCAGATAAAATTTTTAAAACCTTGATTACAATACATTTCACATCCAGCAATAGCAACTTTCCCAATCGGAGCACGAGACGATAATAAAACTGTACCTATAGGAAATGATTTTAAGCCAGTTTTTTCAATTCCTAACTTACTAATTTTACGTTGTGTGTCAACTATGATAAAATCATCATCAGAAATTTCTGCTGGAGTAATCCATTTGTATTCTCCATTCCAATAATCTGGATTAGTACTTTTTGGAGTTGAACCTGTAACTATCTCACAAACTTCCCCCAACTTCACTTTTTTCATACGTTCATCTCCCTACTTTAGTAATTCTTCTAACTCTGCTAAGCCAGCTTGAATTTCTTTTTCTAGATCATTGATTTTCTTTAAGATGACTTCAGTTGGTTCATACTCAACTTTTTCATACTCGATTTCTTTGTATTTATTGATGGACAAATCAAAATCATTTTCCTTAATCTCATCAACTGGAACAAAGAAGGACAGGTCTGTTCTCTTGCGCTCTGCTTCTTTCTCTAATTGATGGAATCGTTGGATAATATCTGGAATATCATTTTCGTTGATAGGCTGGCGTTTATCATCTAAGCTCAAACCGTCTGCTTTCATATCGTAAAACCAAACCTTATCCGTCCCACCATTTCCAGTCTTAGTGAAGATAAGGATAGCGGTTGAAACTCCAGCATAAGGCTTAAAAACACCACTCGGCATCGAAATAACTGCATCTAGTTTATGATGCTCAACGATTTCCTGACGAATCCCTTTATGAGCTTTAGAGGAACCAAATAGGACACCGTCCGGTACAATAACAGCTGCACGTCCACCTGGCTTCAAAGTGCGTAAGAAAAGGGCAAGGAAAAGCAACTCTGTCTTTTTAGTCTTAATCGTAGCCAACAAATCTCCAGAGGTTGAATCATAATCAAGAGATCCTTTGAAAGGTGGATTGGCTAAAACTAGAGTATATTTATCAGCTTCTTCGTTATCTTGAGAAAGCGAGTCTAGGTAGCTAATTTGTGGATTTTCAACCCCATGGAGCATCATGTTCATAGCCCCAAGTCTCAACATTGTCGTGTCCGTATCATTCCCATGAAACATGGTATTGTGGAAATGCTTTACACTGTCAATATTTGTCTGCCACTCTTCTTTTCTACGGTCTAAATAGCGACTAGCTGAAACCAAAAATCCTGCAGACCCCATGGCAGGATCTGAAATAATATCCTTAATTGTTGGTTGCATGAGTTCAACCATCATATCAATGATATGACGAGGCGTACGAAATTGTCCATTTGCCCCTGCCTGAGATAATTTTGATAATAGATACTCATAAATGTCTCCGATATCTTTTATATCCATAGGTAACTCATCCAGAGCAGCTATAGCCTTTTGTAAGGTAGCTGGTTTATTGATTTGAAAGATGGCTTCACGCATATAACGTGAAAAGGCTGTATCATCTGTATCACCTTTTAAATTTTTGATAAATGGAAATATTTCTTGTGACATTAGTCGATAAACTTCTTGCGCATCTCCTAAGTTCTTAAAGGTTGACCAACGATATTCGGGTTTATCTTTTGGGAAAATTCCCTCATAGGGAATACCTAGAAATTCAGCATCATTTTCTCGTCCAAGTTCAACTCTGTCCAAATCCTTCATAAATAAAAGATAAGTCAATTGCTCAATGTTGGTCAAAGGATTCGCATTTCCCTCTGTCCATAACATTTCCCATAGCTGATCAATCTTATTCTTTAATTCGCCTGTAATCATATTTTACCTCTCAAAATGTTTCAATTTTAAAAATCTGACATACAAAATTTTTAAGCTTCTTATATCCCATTTTATCAGAATCCTAGGACATTATCAAAAATTATTATAGTATATATAGAAAAAAGCCTATAGTAGGCCTTTTCTCATCTGACAATATCTTTATACATGTCCGGTCTTCTATCTCTAAAGAGACCCCAGTTCAGTCGCTCATTTGCCCCCTTGTCAAGGTCATAAGTGGTTAAGAGGATTGCTTCATCTTGTCGTTCAGCTTGACTTAAAATAGCTCCTGTTTCATCGGTCATAAAGGATGAACCGTAGAAGTTAAGACTAGAACTTTGTCCTCCATTTTCCTCGCAAGGAGTGACTTCCTCCAAACCATAACGATTGGCTGCAATAACTGGCACAATGTTTGCTGCTGCATGTCCCTGCATGGTACGTTGCCAATGACCACAACTATCTGTATCCAAAATAGGCTCTGAACCAATAGCTGTTGGATAAAAGAGTAATTCTGCGCCATTTAGAGCAAGGCAACGGGCTGTTTCAGGGAACCATTGATCCCAACAGATGCCAATACCAATCTTGGCATAGCGAGTGTCCCAGACCTTGAAGCCTGTGTTTCCAGGAGTAAAGAAGAATTTCTCCTGATAATAATGGTCATCTGGTATATGAGTTTTACGATAAACTCCTAGTACTTCTCCATCCGCATCAATGACAGCAATGGAATTGTATAAGACATTACCATCTTTTTCATAGAAACTGATTGGTAAAACCACCTTTAGCTCCTTGGCAATTCCTTTAAAATGCTGAATAGCCGTATTTTCTGATACCGACTGGGCATACTGGTAGTAGTCATACTGACGCTCCTGACAGAAATAGGGACGTTCAAATAATTCAGGCAAGAGAATAATTTGGGCTCCCTGCTCAGCAGCTTGACGGACTAAACGTTCAGCTGTTTGGATATTCGTTTCCACATCCTTAGCGCATTGCATCTGAATGGCTGCAACCGTTACATTTCTCATCTTTTTCTCCTATTCTGGGATTTGTTGGGTAATACAGTGGATATTTCCACCACCTAAAAGAATATCTCTTGCAGAAATTCCGACAACTTCACGGTCTGGGAAACACTGGCTGAGAATATCCAAGGCCACTAGGTCGTTTACATCTTGAAATTGCGGCACCAAGACAGATTTATTGGCGATATAAAAATTCACATAGGAAGCTGCTAGTCTTTCACCTGCATAACGCTCCTCTTCGCCTTCTTCATAAGTATAGCCCGGCAAATCCTCCTCTGTAACTACTTGATGAATAGCTGGGATTGGGAGTTTATGAATAGTGAAACTCCGGCCTTTTGCATCAGTTTCCTTCTCTAAAAGAGCTAGATCTGCTGCAGACATGGCATACTGAGGATCATCTTGGTCATCCGTCCACGCTAAAACAACCTCAGCAGGACCAACAAAGGCAGCAACATTGTCGACGTGTTCATTTGTCTCGTCTTGATAAATACCATAAGGCAACCAGATAACTTTTTCGGCACCAAGGCTCTCTAGTAAGGTCTCTTCAATCTCCTCTTTAGTCAGATGAGGATTACGACCCGGACTGAGCAAGCAGCTTTCTGTGACAAGAATGGTTCCTTGACCGTCACTGTGTATAGCTCCACCTTCCAGTACAAAAGGTTTGGCATCGTAGACAGGAATTTCTAAGACTTCAGCAAAGCGACTAGCTACTTGGTCATCTGCTTCATAGTCTTGGTAGAGACCGTCGACAGAACCACCCCAGGCATTGAAAGACCAATCAACTGCCAACTTTTCCCTTTGATCATTGAGGAGAATGGTCGGTCCAGTATCACGAGCCCAGGCATCATTTGTCGGAATATCTAAATAAATAACCTTGTCTCCTAGATAGGATTGCGCTTCAGATAGATAGTCCTCCTCAACCAAAAGGTAGACTGTTTCCCCCTGAGCAATAGTTTTGATAATCTGGCTAAAAGCTTTTTTTGCAGCCTTTCCTTGAAAAGGCCAAGATCCGGGTCGAGTCGGCCATATCATGAGAGTTCCATGATGGGGTTCATATTCTGCTGGCATACGATAGCCTAATTTCTTTGGACTGTCCATCATGATAATCTCTCCTTAAAGTCTTGGTATCCAAATGCTTTGACTAGACTGCATTCACCCTCTTTATCCATGAGATACAAACTTGGAAGTCCAATACCGTTAAAGGTATTATTTTTAACAAAGGAATAAATTGCCATGTCTTCAAAATAGAGGCGATCGCCGATTTCAATCTGTTTTTCAAAGCTGTAATCCCCAATGATATCCCCTGTTAGACAGGTATTGGAAGAAAGTCTATAGGTATATGCCTTTTCTTGCGCTTCAAAACCATCTCTCAATGGGGGACGATAAGGCATTTCAAGAACATCTGGCATATGGCAACTTGCTGAAGCATCTAACACCAAGGTCTCAATCCCATTTTCCACGATATCTAAGACTTCAGTAGCTAAATATCCCGCATTAAGTGCAATGGCTTCTCCTGGTTCAATATAAACGTCAAGGTTATAGGTTTCTCGAATGCGTTTAATCTCAGAAATCAGTAAGTCCACATCATAGTCATCTCTCGTAATATGATGACCACCGCCCATATTGAGCCATTTAACTTGGTGTAAATAGGCACCAAAATGGTCTTCTACTGCTTTCAAAGTCGTTTGTAAATCATCTGCCCCTTGCTCACAGAGGGTATGAAAATGAAGTCCGTCAACCAACTCCAATAAATCACTTGGTATCTTGTCTGAAGTCACTCCAAAACGAGAGCCAGGAGCACAAGGATCATAAAGCGCGTGGTCACCTTGCGTTGAACATTGAGGATTGATACGAAGACCCACACTGATACCAGCCTCACGACAACGTTGACCATACTTTCGAAGTTGTCTCTCTGAGTTAAAAATAATATGATCAGATATTTGCAGTAGCTCTTCCATATCTGATTCCTTGAAAGCAGGCGCAAATACATGGACTTCCCCCGGAAACTCTTCTCTAGCCAACTTCGCTTCATAGAGTCCACTAGCTGTCGTACCAGATAGATACTGGCTAATCAAAGGATAGGTTTTATAGAGAGAATAAGCCTTTTGAGCTAGCAAAACTTTACAACCTGCCTTTTCCTGAACCTCTTGTAGAATGCGGCAATTCTCTTCTAATTTTCCTAAGTCAATGATATAAGAAGGCGTTGGTACTTGTTCTAACTTCATTAGTCCACCATTTGTGGGTTTTCTACCACAACCCATGGCAAGCCGTATTTATTCAAAGCTTCCATGAATGGGTCTGGATCCAACTCTTCAAGGTTATAAACTCCAGGCTGTTTCCATGTACCATCCATCACTAATTTTGTCCCAATCATGGCAGGAACACCTGTTGTATAAGAAATGGCTTGTGAACCAACCTCTGCATAACATTCCTGATGGTCGCAAACATTATAGATATAGATGGTCTTTTCAACACCATCTTTGACACCTGTAAAGATACATCCAATATTAGTTTTACCAACAGTACGTGGGCCAAGGCTTGCAGGATCTGGAAGCAAGGCTTTCAAGAATTGGATTGGTACGATTTCTTGTCCGTTAAAATTAATAGCATCTGTACGAAGGAGCCCAACGTTTTCCAAGCATTTCATATGCGTTAGATAAGATTGGCCAAAAGTCATAAAGAAGCGAATGCGTTTAACACCTGGGATGTTCTTTGCTAATGATTCGATTTCTTCATGGTGGAGGAGATACATGTCTTTTTGACCAACTTGAGGGAAATCATACTCACGTTTGATAGACATAGCTTCAACTTCTACCCATTTTCCATCTTCCCAGTAAGAACCTGGTGCAGAAACCTCACGTAGATTGATTTCTGGGTTGAAGTTTGTTGCAAATAGATAACCGTGGTCTCCACCATTACAGTCTAAAATATCGATATAGTGGATTTCGTCAAAGTAATGTTTGAGTGCATAAGCTGAAAAGACGCTGGTTACCCCTGGGTCAAAACCAGAACCTAGAAGAGCGGTCAAACCTGCTTCCTTGAATTTCTCTTGATAAGCCCACTGCCATGAGTAATCGAAGTAAGCTGTAAAACCAAGCTCCTTGCAACGTTTCTCATAGATGGCACGCCATTCTGGGTCTTCTGTATCCTCAGCCTCATAGTTGGCTGTGTCAATATAGTGGACACCTGTCGCCAAACAAGCATCCATAATTGTTAAATCTTGATATGGTAGCGCTACGTTCAAAACAGCTTCTGGCTTGTAGCTTTCGATCAAGGCAATCACTTCTTCTACCTTGTCAGCATCAAGAGCAGCTGTCTCAATCTTAGTATTTGTTTTACCTTCTAATTTAACCTTCAAGTCATCACATTTTGACTTTGTACGGCTAGCAATCATAATTTCTTTAAAAGTTTCGCTATCTTGGCAAATCTTTGAAATAGCAACTTGGGCAACGCCCCCACATCCAATAACTAATAAACGACTCATTTTTTTCCTTCCTCTTCTTCTAAAATGTCTTCTACATACTTAGGCAACATAAAAGCACCCACATGTAAGTTTGCAGTGTAGTATTCTGTGAAAAGCTGGCGTTTTTTCCAGCCTTCCTTGTCAAAATCTTTGACAGGGTGGTATTTTTTCGATGCAAATCCAAATAACCAATAGCCAGCAGGACTGGTAGGGATATGGGCCTGGTAAACCCGGCTAATTGGAAAGGCTTGATTGACCTTGCGGTGCATACTTCGGCATGCTGACTCATCTTCATCAAAGAAAGGACTACCATGCTGATAGATCATGATACCGTCTTCTTTCAAGGCTCTATAGCTATTACCGTAAAATTCCTTGGTAAAGAGCCCTTCCGTATGGCCAAATGGATCTGTCGCATCGTTGATGATGATGTCGTAATCATCTTCACAGTTTCTCAAAAATCTCAGTCCATTTTGGTAGTAAATGGTGACGCGAGGGTCATCAAGTCCTGCAGCAAAATCTGGAAAATACTCACGACAAACCTCTACCAACATTTCATCAGGTTCTACAATATCGATTTGTTCCAATTCTGGATAGAGAGTTAATACTTGGGCAACACCACCGTCACCACCCCCAATAACCAAGACTTTCTTTGGATTGGGATGGACAGCCATAGGAACGTGAACAGTCATTTCGTTGTAGACAAAGTCATCTGCATCTGAGAATAAGACATGCCCATTTAAAATCAATATCTTCCCAAAAGCTGGTGTATCTAATACTTCAATATCCTGCCATTCGCTTTTTCCAGCGTAGAGTTGCTTGGCAGTTCTCAGGGATAGTTTCACGTCTGGAGTATGAACTTCAGAAAACCATAAATCCATCTAGTTCTCCTTTCTCTCAATAACATTGATGTGATTGACCTCTGGATCTTCCGTTCCTTGGAGTGAACAACCACGTTCCTTGGCAAATTGGATATAATCGACAATTTCTCGTGTAATCCGTTCACCTGGCGCCAGGATAGGAATACCTGGAGGATAGCACATGACAAATTCCCCACAGACCTGGCCAACGGACTCGTCTAATGTTAAGCTTCTTCTCTCTGCATAGAAGGCTTCCTGAGGAGATAGCACCAACTCAGGCTGGATATATTCTCCAGCAATCAAGTCCTTCCCATCTCGTGAGTATAGTCTCTTGATATCAGCCAAAGCACCTACCAAGCGCTCAATATCTTGGATACGGTCACCAATCGAAATGTAGGCTAAGATATTGCCGATATCACCAAACTCAATTTGAATGTCATATTCATCTCGTAAGAGATCATAAACCTCGATACCTGTTAGACCAATCCCCTGAGTGTAAACTGACAGCTTGGTTACATCAAAATCACATACTGAGACACCATCTACTAGTTCTTTTGAATAGGCATAGTAGCCACCGATGGCATTGATTTCACGACGTGCGTACTCAGATAGCTCAATAACTTTCTCAAAGGACTCCTTACCACGAAGGGCTAGGTTTCTACGAGAAACATCGAGACTAGCCATTAGCAAGTAGGATGCTGATGTTGACTGTGTCAGATTAATGATCTGACGGACATATTCAGGATTCATCTGATTACCAACGAGAAGGAGCGAGCTTTGAGTCAAACTGCCACCGGACTTATGCATGGATACAGCTGACATATCTGCTCCTGCGTCCATAGCAGACAGAGGAAGTTTATCTGTAAAGTGCAGATGAGCACCGTGCGCCTCGTCTACTAAGACTTTCATTCCCGCAGCGTGTGCCATCTCTGTTAAACCCTTAAGATCTGAACAAATCCCATAGTAAGTTGGATTGTTAATTAGGATAGCCTTGGCATCAGGATGGTCCTTAATTGCTTGTGCTACACGCTCATTTTCAAGCCCCAAAGCAATACCGATTTTTGGATCTACACTCATCTCGATATAGATAGGAATAGCTCCGCATAAAACGAGAGCGTTGATAGCTGATTTATGGACATTTCGTGGAAGGATGATTTTATCACCGGATTTACAGGTGGAAAGAATCATGGTTTGCACGGATGAGGTTGTCCCGCCAATCATTAAAAAGGCATGAGCAGCACCAAAAGCCTCTGCTGCTAGCTCTTCCGCTTCTCTAATAATCGAAATAGGATGTCCTAGATTGTCCAAGGGCTTCATAGAATTGACATCAATACCAACGCATTTTTCCCCTAAAAGTTCCACTAATTCTGGGTTACCACGACCACGCTTATGACCTGGTACATCGAAAGGTACAATTCTTTTTTTTCGTAACTTGACCAATCCCTCATAAATTGGAGCTTGGTTTTGATTTAACATTATAGAGACATACTCCTTTATCATAGTTATTTTCACCTTATTTAAGGCTCTAAAGGATACTTATGAAAAAAAGAGCAGGTTGGCACCTGCTCTACAATCTACTGACGTGTTTATGTTTGTTTCTTTTGAGTATGTCTGTTCCTGATGTTTCCTAACTCTCTAGTAGCAAATATTACGTACTTTATTGATCGTTTCACAAGATGACGTGTGCTTTCACCACACTAACAAATCTATACGAATTAGGACAAGTGTCCTAACATCAACTTATAAAAGTAGGCTTTTAACCCTATCAATAATGTGGCTTTTCAACCACGCTTCGGCATTCAACCCTGCCTGTCCGTAGGCATTTTTTACTCGGGTTTATATTTGCTAGAAAACATCATCTCATTTTCTAAGCTTCATTACTATACCATGATTTCACAATCTTGTAAAGTATTTTTAGAACTTTTTTTAAATAATTTAGTGTTTAGTTCGTGTAATTTATTCAACCAATAAATAGAAATCGTTTTACATTTAAATCAAAAACAAAAAAGGAACTAAATAGATTAATTCCTTTAGATAGGCATAAGCAAATTCAACTATTCAAAATCGTATTATTCTTCACGCGCTACTTTGGCAGCTAGTTCAAAATCAGTCATCAAATAATTTTCATCTAGACGTATAAGACTATAATACTCATTCCAAAATAGAGAGTCACTGTTACTTGACCACTGTAATCCATACCACAATTGAGTGACATCACTTGTATTTGATGAGGGAATTGACCATAGATGCTTTCTAAAAGTTCCTTGAACAAGCGGGATATCAAGTCTAGTAGTCAAGTCGAGTTCATCCAATTTCAAAGTGATAGAATGTTTCTTGGCTTCTTCAATACTGTCCTTATTAAATCGAACCTGAATAACCTTAGAATCTTCTAAAGCCACATCCTGGTCCTCAGCACCGTAAAAAGAAATACTGCCCAGCACTATACCATTTTTTGCTATTAGATAAGGAGCGTAGGGAACAGCATTGCTATCAAGTCTGAAGCCTTTTTCGATAGTGACTGATTTATCTCCTGAATACTTTTGGAAATTGCCATCTGTCAGGAGGTCTTCATAGTCGCTAGCACCATCACCTTGTCTTACATAGATATCAAATCCAGCTTCCATCAGATCGCTTGCTTTGGTTTCCACTAACGTGATTTTACTTTCATTAATTTGAAAAATCGGTGCTTGAGGTGGGAGTCCAATCGTGAGATGAAACATGACTCCTACTAGAAAGACCATAAAGGTTATAAGGAGGGCAAGTAAAGACTTTCCAGTCCTTTTTCTTGCATTGAAAAGAGCCATTATAGCTGGGAGGAGGATCATTTTTGCTAAAATAGAATTCCCCACACCACCTCTATTTAAGGTCTGAAAAGCAAATATCCCTGCTATTGCAATCAGGGACAGGTAGACCAAAATCTCTCCTAGACCCAGTTTTTCTGTTCGAGTTTGTTGATTTACAGGAGTTTCGTACAATGATTGTCCATTCTCTTTCCTCTTTTTTAGAAAGAGATAAAAGCTCAGACCGAGTAGCAGATTAAAGATTGCAAAAACTATTAAAGTATCTATAATCACCGTTTTATCCATGGTTCTCTACTCCTTTATGTTCTCTCTCAAATCTTATCTTTCTCTTTAATTCCCAATTCCCAACTAATAAAACTAGCAAGAAGAAGGGGCCGCCTTCTATCAGTACAATCGGTAAAGCTTAAATGGCAATGATTCTCATCTTTTTATCTTTAAGGAAACTGCTGATATTTCTAGCTCTATTTCCCTAGAAAGTGCTATAATGGAGCTAACAAAAATGTTCTCTAGCAATTGAAAAACGGGGGAAGTAGTCATGCTCACCACTATTGTTTTAGGATTTTATACTCTTTTCTTTCTATCCTTGTGCTTTACTATCTATCTCTATATTAGACTTGTAGTTGCGGTTAAAAAAGGCAAAGACATTCCCAAATGGATTTATAAACTTGGCCATGCTATTCAAGGAAGAATTCACGTTGACTATGAAGAAATCACTGATGCTAATGCCCTTAAAGAGATTCATTGGTTCTTGCTAATCTATTTAATCGTAAATCTACTCGTATTGGCTGTCTTCTACTATCATGGTAATAGCTTTCCTCAAGCCATTTATGAATGTTTGAAAAAACAATTTTTTATCGTACTTGTTAGTATGGTTTTAAAAAGTATTGGCAAATTTGTTGTACTGGCTATAAGAAAAAACTTTCAAAACAGTCATGTCTATGCATCAACCAACGCTTTTATCGGGACAGCTTTTTTAACGAGTTATGTATTTATGTTTTGCATCATGATGAGTGGTCTTCCAGCTCAACCTGTTCCAGTAACCATTCAAGATACTACTGTCATTATCGGTGAGAGCAAGGCTTCCGAGCTTTTGGACCAAGGCTTTAGCTTCGAAGATAAAAATCCAGAGAGTTCCATCACCAATCCCAAAAACGACCACTTCTACTACGGTCAGCTTCTCGAAGTCAAGCGGGATAATCAAACCTTTGGCTTTATGAGCCTCACTCCCACAGGTAAAGATACTGATCAGCTCAAAAACTGCGTCATCACCTATTACAGAACACCTAAGGATAACAATCAACTAGAAAAAATTTCAATCAATCATGTCAAGCTAGCAAATCTCAAGCTCCAAGATTTTCAAACACGAAAATTAATCGATATCTTTGAAGTCAATCCAGCTGATTATAACATCTCTGATAAAGATACCAACTTTATCCTAACCATCCAAACAGCAGATTACGACCTATGGAAAAGATACCGTATTGAATCCAAGTTCAATTCAGATGGTTCGATTGATAGCTATGGAGTCAGAGCCCAGCATAGCATGTGGGAATGATGGAGTGTTAGCTTTAGTCATTAGTAAGCATAAAATCAAATAGATGAGCGTTTACGCGCTCCTACTTGATTTTATGCTTATTCATTTTCTCTTGGAAAATATCTGTAAGAATTTGTCGCAATTCTTGAGCTTCCTTTTCGGGAAGTTGGCCTTCTTGTTCAGCAACAGCGTACAATTCCGGATATTCAAGAGAAATTCTCTTGACAGTACGAGTAATCGCATGTTTTCTAACAAAAAATGGAATCCGTTTAATCATATCTTGAGGAATTAAAGCGATAATTTTGTCAGCAGTTTCTTTATCACTTAGTTTAGAAAAAGTCAGTCCCTTTTTTATCATCTCTTGTTCTTTTTCTGTAAAATCTTGTAATTCCATATGTCTACTCCTCATCTTCTGTCACTTCCCAAATCTCTGCTTGGTAAGGTTCTCCATCTTCATCGTATCGATTGATATAACCAATTAACCTTTCATTTTTTCTTGGTCTCTGCTGGTTTCCTTTGATAACCCAAACAGCCCATACCCCAATTAGGAATAAGACTATCATTCCAAACAATACATCCATAATGTCTACTCCCTTAAAATTGAACCCACTTATCATTATCCATAATAAACGGTTTAGCTAGACCTTCACCAGTATAGTTTTCGTATTTTGTATCTAGATATTTGTAACAATCTTCCTTGGTCGCAAATTTGATGGCTTGATAAGGCTCTTCAAAGGTCAGCTTTTCGACAAAGAGATAGCCATCCTCGCTTGGTACAAGTATCCCGACATGGCCAATAAAGAGCGATTGACCATCCAAGTCATCATGGACTACTACAGAGAGCATTCTTGCATTTTCATTAAACTTGAATTGAGAAAGGAATTTTTCCATCTTTGCAGCATGCACCTTAACATCTGTCGTTGCTTCGGTCTTGACTCTTGAAAATAAAATATCAAAAGCATCCTTGTCTTCTGCACCAAAGACCTTGCCTTTGTCAATGGCATCATTATCGACAAACAAGAGAGAATCATCTTTCTCTAATTTAGGAATTTCGATAGAATTTTTCAATAAACAATAACTGTTAATACGACAGTTGGTACCAACAAAATCACCCTTTTTAGGTACCCAAAGATTGCTTATCTTTTCAACATCATAGTCTGTTTTGGTAAATGTAGAAAAATCTCCAGTTAAGCCTACTGAACCGACAGTCGCGTTATAATCATTTACAAGGTTGAAAAATGCATCGACACTATCTTTATCCAAATGTGCAGCCAAGGCTTTCCGAACTTCTTCTTCGCTCGGTTGATTGTTCAAATTGCTATAAGTTGCTTTCCAGGAAACTTGATTCGACTGTGATTGAGTCACTGAAGTTTCAGCAGTACTATCAGAAGTCTTTTGAGTTTGACTACAAGCTACTAATGTCAAAAGAAGTGTTGAGCAAAGACCAATAGTCGCTAATCTTTCAAATTTCATAGGCATTCCTTTATTAAAAAATATCGTTAAAAAGAATTGTCAAAGTTTAAAAATCTTATTCTTTCGGTTGAGAATAGACCTCGATATGCTGACCTAGCACCTTGATTTCTACTGGTAGGTCATCAGATTTGTCACCATCAACATCCGTTTCTAATTCACTATCTGAAGAGATTTTGATGTGACGAGCTTTTATATACTCGATATTATCATTTACGACGACATCCCCTTTTAATAAATCAGGGATAACTGACAATTTAGTAAGGATTGACGCATCTTTTAAAATCAAAATATTGGCATAACCATCCTTGTCTTCTTCAAAAATCTTCTTGTCAGCGAAATAATTGGTAAGGAGAACCAAGACATGACTGGCAGGGCCGATGTAATTTCCTTTTTCAGTCTCAACAGTAATGTTAAATGCTTGATCTGTAACAACAGACTTCATAGTATTAATCGCATAGGCGAGCATGCCAAACTTCGTTTTATCTTCTATCCCAACGTTGTGGATGGCCTCTGGTAGTGAACCAATACTAAAGATATAACCAAAATAATTTCCATTTGATTTTCCGATATCAATCTTATTCGTAGAATTAAAATCGAGTTCGTCAATGGCACCATCAATATCTTGAGTGATTTCTAATAGTTTCGTAATGAGATTTCCAGTTCCTCCTGGGATAATCGCAAGTTTAGGAATGTAGTCTTTTTCAGCGATACCAGAGATTACTTCATTGACAGTCCCATCTCCACCAAAAACAAGAACAGCATCATATCGCTCACGAGAAGCTACTTCTGCAAAGTTTGTGGCATCTTGCGCTTTCTCCGTAATTTTAATTTCCACATCTTCAAAATAGTCTCTAGCTTTATTCTCCAGTTTCACCTTATAATCCAAGGCTTTTTCGCCACCAGATGTTGGATTGATGATTACCATAATTTTTTTCATTTATAATTCTCCTTACAACCTAACTATAAAAAATTAAGTTCAATATAGCTTTTTTAATACTATGCCATTATATAACTAAATTTTTAAAATTAAAAATTGGATGTCCTGAATTTAAATAGATTGATCTCTTGCCTTTTATTGCCTTAATATTAATTCTTAAAGTTCTTAAGTTTTCAATGTTAAAAATCATCTAAAATAGAATGCTTGCTAATGGTATCCTTTGACACTCCGTCTTGAGAGAACTTATTAAATCTAGTTAAAAAGGACGTTTATAGTCGTTCTACTTTTATTCCTTGACTCTTAAATATATCCTCAACTTGTTCAAAATTACTAGTCATAATTGTCGCTTTCTTCAGATTTGGAAACTGTTGCAGTTCTTTAAGACTAACTTCATTTAGATCGAAACTATCATCTTCACCGTCCCACTGAGGTATCAGATTCATATAGATCTCGTTACCTCCATCCATATCGATTTCTTGAACTTGTTCAGCATATTTCTTAGGTATAGGAAGATTTATCATATAATCAAGTGCTGGCTGAATAATCTCCATACTTTCTGTGTCAATGTTCAACTCACTGGCTTCCTCTGCAAAATCAAAAATATTAAAAATAGGATTCAAAACCTCTAAATCATACATTAAAACCTGGATAATGACTAGTTTAAAATTTATATTTTCAAAGGAAAGCACTTCTTCATCAGTTTCTTTTAACTTGTAAATTTCCCGTTCACGTTTTATCTCTGGAAAGAAGGAAATAGAAAGTGTATCTGTGATTGTCTCTGCAATTCCTTTAAAATTAGTTCCATAAGGAGTCCATAAAATAAGGTTAAAATCCCCTACTCTATGCCTATCAGAAAAGAAATAAGGCGATTTTGCATCTGATAATATCACAGCTTGACATGGTTGCTTTGGCAATTCTTTCTCTCCAGTCATAGATTTTACAACATCGCCATAGTAGAGGAAAACACTAGAAATCAAATGTTCCTCATCAATGTATGTTTTAGATTTTTTTAAATGATTTTTAATCGAGAAAGAATGTTCAAATACAATACCAATATTGTCATAAATGTATTTAATAAACTTATTTTCTCTTTTGACAACCTGATTAGGCTTCCCCAAAACAGTTTCAATATCTTTCAATGACAAAGGAAAAGACAAGCTAGTTCCGTTAATAATCATTGAATTGTTGTGGAGATTGATTTCAAGTTTTTTGTGTGTTGCTTTCTTAAATAAATTAAACATACTACTACCTTTTCTTAAGTTTCTTCCAGATAAATCTTGACCGTTTGGTATTCCTGTTCTTTAGCATAGGCAAGCACCTCTGAAGGTGGAATGCTCACATCATAATCCAAGTTTTTTTCACCACCAGATGTTGGATTAATAATCACCATTATTTTATTCATATATCATTCTCTTTAAAGATATTGCAAAATTTCTAGTAACTGACTATATCATTTATGATATTGAAACTCCATCTATAAGCTTGCAGGGTCACATTCAATAACTCATTAAAAAGATTGAAGCGACAATAGTTTAACTCCTACACATCTTTCTTAGATAAAGTCACATAGTCTGTCAGGTACAAAACGCCTGAGACTAAAGCTAATATACTAGAAAAATAGGAAAAAAAGGAATAAATCCTAGAATGGATGCAGTAAACAGAAACTGATAGTTTTTATTATTGACTTTTGAGTTCTCATCATGGAGAAAAAATGCCAGAAAAGCCAAAATTAGTAATATAAAACAAGTGAAATAGACCATATTTCTCAAATCAGGAACTTCAACAAACCGAGAGATTAAATAGAAAATTTTTCCTCCCTCTCTATCAGAAGAGGCATAAACTATCACATAAAACCCAGTTATGGCACTGATTCCGTTTATGAGTAATAATTTTTTTGATTTCATAAAATCCTTTTCTTATTGATTAAACCCTTTTTCTTTTTTAAATTGTTTCTTTACTCAAACTTTCCCGTTTCAATATTTAGAGGAACAACATTATTATATCTACACTTATAGAACATATTAATTTTTTCACCTGTTTTTTTAAAAAGCAGAATTTAAATTTATAATGACAAAATCTTAGGTTTAATTTAAAATCATTTATCGATATAGTTCAAAATGAATGCTCAAAAAAACTAAAATAAGAATATCGAAATTTTTGAATCATAGATAAAGTTTTTATAAATTAATTATTTTTTTATAACTTATCCGATAATCATTTCAAGTTGTACCAGTAATTCAAATTTTATATAGTATCCTTTTAATTATCATTTTGTAACTCTTCTATTCCACAACTCTTCAAATATTGAAAAGTTTTATCATAATAATCCCTGTTTCTTGATAAATCTTCTTCTGAACCTTCAGGAACATATATAACCAATCCCTGTCTTGCTCTGGTTAACAAAACTCGATAAGCATTTTTCATGTATCTCTGTCTTTGTTCCTGATTAACATGATTCCACTTCGTGCCTCTAAACTTAAAATAATCAAAAGCTTCAGTTGTATATCTAAAATCAGCATCCCATGCTAGTATTGCATAATCAAGCTCTAAACCTTGCACTTTAAATTCAGACGCCGCCACCTCTAAATAATATGAAGAGTCAACACTCTCTTTTCTATTCAAAAACCACCCTACATGATTTATATCTGATGGAACCCATATACCTTCAGCTCGCAATCTTTTTCCTTCTGAGCTTGCTAAAAGTCCATATCTTTCTGTTCCACGAGCCTGGTCTTTCACCCATTTTTTCGCTAATTCAAAATTACGTGTGAGAAAAATCGAATATGATTTTTTAAGTTCACAATAAACACTTCGAGCTTCTTCTACTTTTTCATCTAACAACAATTTCACAAAAAGCGCTAATTTTTCGCTTCTAAATGAGCGTAACGAAATCCCTAAATGTAAATCTGAAATGCTATGATACTCTCGTCCATGCAATAATGTCAGGATATCTGAATTTCCAACGTATTCTGTATCTGTAATCTTATCCGACAAATATATCTTCCAGTCTGGATAATTATCAGCCAAAGTTTCAAACCATTCTTTAATTCCTGCTTCTCCGTTATAAATTTCTTGTCCCCCACCCACAAGACAAACTATAACAGTCCAATCTCTATGTCGATCCATAATACTAATCAAAAAATCAGGTTCTGACTGATTAAAATCGGGTATTCCTTTTTTTCGCTTCATAAAATCAGTGAGTGATTCTTTATTCCATGCTCTTTGAGCCTCATCAAAAATTGCTACCTTTTCTACTGGTGCCATTTTTGTAGTCAAAGCCTCATCTCTGAATTTATGAATAATTTGAATAAAGGTTTTCGTTTCTCGAAGGGCACTTTTCTTAGTTACGCCTTCTCTCTTCGAACGATCTAATGCAAGTGCATTTTGCAAAACATCAACCAGTGGACCATTTCCTGAAAGAAAAACAGCATGTTCATCTTTATTAAAATGATGACGTTCGTTTGCTATATTCAAGCCAGCAAGTGTTTTCCCAGCACCAGGGACTCCTGTAACAAAACATATAGCTTTTTCATTGTTCTTCTTACATCGATCGATTACATTAGAAATTGCTTCTGTTGTGATAGATAAATTCTTTGCACCAGCATCATTCCTAGAAATATCTTCAACACCATGTTTTCTATACAATGCCTGCGCAGCTTCAATTATAGTTGGTGTTGGGGAATATCTAGAATTCATCCACTCCATTGCAGATAATGGTGTGTCATTAATTCTCGAAATGGTTTCTCGAATAGTACTTCCAATATTGTCTTCATTACAAAAAAGTGTGTTAAGAATATTATCTGCCATATAAAAATAATCATTCTGCTTTTCCGTCGCCTTCGTAGAAACATTAATCGGGACAAGATATCGAGTCCTACTTTTATCATGAAAATATTTCAAATCCAACGAATAATCCATAACCTGATCTGTAGTAGATTTCTTATACTCTTTATCACCTACCTTAAACTCTAACAGAAAAATAATTCCCTCTATTAAACATATCACATCTACTCTATGTCCCATTCTTGGTATAGTATATTCGAAAATAATCTCACCCTGAGAAAAATTAACTAATTGTTCCTTCAGAATCTGAATCTCAGATCTCCAAGCCATCTTTTGGAGATCTGTAGTCTCAAACTCATCATTAATCAATAATTGGCCGAGAACAGACTCATCATCCTCTAATATAAAGTTTGTTATAGAATTATAATAGTATGCTCTTCGACTCATAAGTATCTCCTTAGTCCTTTGATAATATTTTATTAAGCTGGTAGGCTAATTTTTCTGCTATTGCTTTTGCCATTATCGGCGGCACCGCATTTCCTACCTGCTGATATTGTTTATCTTTTGATCCACAAAAAACGAAACTATCCGGAAAAGTCTGTAAACGAGCTGCTTCTCTTATACTCACTGCTCTGTCTTTAGTAGGATGCACCCACATTGATTTACGTACATTAACAACTGTACCGGACGGCTCATCATATTTTAAACGAAGGTAGATCGTGTTCTGTGTTCTCGTAACATCCGTATAGGTGTTTGTTTTCATTTCTTCGGATAAAGAATGAAAATTTTGTCCTTGTTCTAACGCTTTAAAACGCTCCATAGCTGTTGGTGTTGTTTTCGTTATAATATGATTATACAATATCTTAGAATCTCGAAGAGTCTGAGCCAAATCACTTAAATCCGTTTTATCTTGTAGCTTTATGCCATTATTATCATCGGATACATTATAGATTGGCTCAACATCTTCTAAATCTTGGATAGCGTCTGCAACCGTCCTATATGGACCGTCTTTATATTTTCCTTCTGGAAATTTAACCTCATTTGCAATATCTTTACGGATACCCATTACAACAAAACGCATTCTTTTTTGCGGAGCTCCAAATTGAGTTGCAGAAAGAACATCTGCCGAAATTGCATATCCGTCGTCATCATTGGTCCCCTTTAGCTTTGCCTTTAAATAATCAAAAACTGCATATGAACGTATATTAGCTATCAGTCCTTTATTGTCGGTATAGCTATCGACCACAATATCGTTTTCATATATCTCCTGTGCCTTACTTATCATCCTTTGGTACATAATTGCTGGCTCTATTAATTCCTTGATTTGAGATTCTTCTATTTTCCCGGCGTAATAATCTAGTATTGCATTAAACGCAATCATATCAGCGTTGAGAATGAAATCATTTTCATTTCGTTTGTTGTGCTTCTCTGATATTTTTATCAAACGATGTTTATGCTTATCCAATACACCTTTAAATTTTGTTACATTCTTAGATGCTTTATAAATAATGTTCAATTCGAGGTAATCAAAATCATCCCATTTATATTGAGCAATTTCTTGTTCAGACTGCACAATATTAATCGCTCCATTAAACATAAACTCAGCATCTAGTAAGGCCAATTCCGTATTAGCAGTTTCAATCACATTGCTTTCTACTAATTCTATGTCATCCTCACATAGGTAAAATCTATGAACATCCGACCTAAGCATACTCACATTTTCCATTACAAATGCCTTAGGTTTTAGTTCTAAGATTGCTCTAATATACTGTTTCACCAGGGAATTATTCTGGCTAATTGCATGATTTTTTTGCCTATTTGCATTAGAAAACCCCTGACAAGGTGGTCCTCCGATCACAACATCAATATCGCCATATTTTTCTTTTATTTCTTTATAATTAGCATCTCTAACATCGCCAAATACAGCTACTCCCGGATGATTTTTCTTATATGTTTCCTGCATTGCAGGATTAAATTCATATGCAACTTTTATATCAAATTTCTTTGTTTGCATAAATCCCAGGCTCAATCCACCGGCACCCGCAAACAAATCTATTGTTTTAAACATCGTTCCTCCTTCTTACGCTTCAATATTAAAGCCTTCTTCGGAGGCTTTGTGTAGCAATTCAAGTAATCGCTTGCTTTGATATGTATTTGGTATTTTTACAGGCATTTTACATGCCGTAGCTAATGCAGATACATCTGTCGGTGTGACCATATGATTTCTAACAACAAACTCTGATAGTCGCATCCACATTTCTACAGGATAATTAACCACCTCTGACTGTGCTTGGATTTCATTTACAAACTTCTGCTCCTTCTTAGCAGATTTCTGTGCCGCTTTCTGTTCATCGATAGTAATTAAACAATTCTCAATACCTGCAGGAATATCTATATGTATCTTCTTCACATCTTCCCAACAATCATTTCTCTTACACCACTGAGTAACGTTTGCGACTTTTCTTGACGAATCAGTTATTCGTAGAAGGACCAACTCTGCCAATGCTATTAAAACTGTACCCACTTGTTCAGGCACACTCTGCCTATTCCATATCAACATCAAATCAAGTTCTTGTCCTTGATATTGGCTATGTAACAATCTTCTAAATTGTGCCAATGTGTAATATATGATATTTGCACGGTATCCACCCTCGTACCAAGGCTGTTTTGGTATAGTCTTCTCTAAATATTGGAACAAAAGAATCAAGGCTGCAGTAGTTTGGAAATATCTCTCATTAAACTGTTCCTCATTTGCATTCCATTGCTCATCAATGTACTCTGCAAACGAATTAAAATTGGTCTGCGCACCTTTACTCACAATCTGAGGAAATCCTCTCCATGTATTTTGGACCTTCGCAAGATCTGTTTTCTTAATCACCTTATTTTTAGGGTGTTGAAACTCAAATTGTTTTTTCTTTGCAGGTGTCAATCGCATCTGTTCTTGCAGATATTGTCCTCTTGCTCTTTCATAAAACCATTTTGTTTCATACTGTTTGCCTTCAGATGCCGGAGCAAATAAGTGTCTTGATATTTGCTCCATGCGACGATGAAATGGATGAGATGCAAAAAAGTCTGCATCACTAACCTTATTCTGACTGTTCGAAGATCTAGAAATATTCTTGATCAACTCGTCTGATTCTTCTGGTGTTGATTCATCAATTGAAGTCAATTTCATTTGCACGAAAATAGATGACAAATCTGCTTTATCTTTATATCTTGCATTTGAAATCGACGCCGTTGTCTGTCCACCATTAATAATCTGAAAGTCTCTAACAAAGGTGATAAATCTACCGTGGTTAGTATCTTCTATCTCAACGTTCATTGCAGTTACTGAAATTCCATTATTAAATGCAAAAAACATCTTTGGATTATTCAGGATAGTTCCTCTTATTTTCTTATTGACTGCTACTTTAGTAGATAAGAATGACCTGACATTTCCCTCTAAAAGTTTACTACCATACTTATCGTATATATCAGCCAAAACAGTTCCAGGAATTACTCCCAGATAGCTACTGTACTGTTCTGTAGACGCAGAACTAGCCTCTATACATGGAATACCTTCTCCACAATACTCCTTAAAGTCAATCTCAATAATTTGACGGCTTTGTTCTGAACAGCAGACTCTGAATAAACGATCGATATCCCAAATCTGACCTTCTACAGGAATTGAGTTATAATCATCAATTTTTACTTCTTTTATTGCAGTACTCATATCTGCATCAGTAAATACAATAAAACGATATTTACGAATTATCTCTTTGTTACATCTTAATAGATCAACTAAATCTGCACATGGCGTACTCATCTCTATTTCTCGGTATAGATTAGTCGTCAAAGCTACATCAAGAAATTTCATGAGTAGGCCAAAATCCTTTTCTGCAGCTGATCCGGTAAGTCGACGTTCCAATTCATTACCATCAAAATTCGCGACAATTAGATTCATTGTACTATCGAACTCGTCATATACATATCCATCTATCCTATAATTACTACGACCGCTTTTTCCTTTAAAAAAAGAAGGTGTAAAATCGGATAATACCTCTGCATCAATTAAATACTGTGCCATGTTATCTACAAAGGATGCACATGACCCTTCTCCAGTAACAGATGCTGCGGTTTTTACACTTTCTAAAAACTCTTTTTTAAATTCCGTAGAATCCATGCTAATAACCTTCTATTTTTGTTACTTCTTCCAGCTATCTATGCTAGGTATAGCTATTTGATAGATAGTATTTGTTATTTCTATTGGAATATCAACTCTTCGTATCCTCGGAAATGATTCATTTATAGTATATGTTTGTGTTGAAGACATACTAAAATGCTGTTTATCATATTCTTTCATATCAATATAACCACCGGCGCCGAGTTTCAAGATAAGCTCATCAGGATTTTCACCATGTCGTGAAATAAACTCTATCACTTCCTGAACCAATCCATACAAGGTGAATGATCCTGACTGATCCGGTGCACATTTATCAATGCGATAAATAACTAATTCCCCTTTGTCAGCTCTGTCTAATTGTTCAACAGAAGAAATTGATATTTCAGAAGAAGAAGCTCCGGTAGATTTAATCTCATACCAACAATCTGCATAAACAAAATCTTGATCTGCTCCTTCTGGACCAACCCATCCTGCTAAAGCATCCGATGGTAACATTCCATTCTCTATTTTTTCTTTTAAGAATAGTAACTCTCCAATGAGACCTTTTTGTCTGTTACTGCCTAGAATCGCGTTACTTTTATGATCCAATAACCTTAACCACGCATTATATCTACTCAATACTTTCAGCAAAGCTACATCGTCATTTTCCACATTGGAATATTCTATAATATCTCCTGCCATTGTTATGAAAACATCTTCCTGTTTTTTATCCATCAGCGTAAAGGAAATCGCATATTTGCCGTCCTTCCTCTGGTTGCATGTAGCATCGATACATTTTGACGAATCTATTTTTTTAATAGCTTTTTTGCTCACTATCACAACAGATTTATGCTCTGGCGTTGCATATCGAACATACCATTCAAGAGGATGCTCTACAGACAATTTCAATGCTCCACCAGAATAGTAATTAATAGTATTCCATTTTTCTCTTAATTCGTTTTCTTTCTCACTCATTCCATATCCTCCTCGTCATCATAATTGTCATAAACGTCCACCCAATTTCTCAACTCAATTTTATTAACTTTATAATTTGCAGTTTCAGTGGAGCCATTAGTTTTAGGAAAACCAACTCCTAACGCAAATAAAAATTCAGGCAAATCTTTATTCTCGGACTTTGAATAATCAGCTTGTATTATATGTAGCATTAAAATTGGATTTCTATCGGCGATCAGATACGCTTTGTCCGGAATATTTTTCTTATTCTCATTTCCAGGTATAGATCTATATGCTTTTTCTGCATCTTGAATCTCTTCTTTGGATAATCCAATTCGTGTACACCCACCAGCTCCAACACGCAACTTAGTGCCACTTACACTAATCATTTTTTTATCAGCTAAAATTTTTCTTTTTTCTGTTCCTTCAATCTCTAGCATTTCATCACCACACTGCAACGGTTCATTGAACGGAATACCTGATCCTGTTTTTATTAAAACTACATCCCATCCATTGCACCAATCATGGCTCTCTATAAATTCCGCAAGTGCTCTACCATTAAAACTCAAATGCCATGGATTTGTCTCGAATTCCCGTAACAATTGAGCTACATTATCACCAGGAACATTATTCCAATAATAATGGCCCTTCGTACGTTCTTCATCAAAAAATCTGTCCCCAATACTATTCAACGAATTCACAAAATTCTTGAATGCAATCTCATTTGAATCCAATATTTCTTTTGATGATTTTAATCTAGGTGTCTCAAGTAAATTCCCAGACACTGTAATAGGAAATCGCAAATCATTTGCTTCACGCATCTTGTTTCGCGCAGTCACAATTAATGAACCAGGATCTTGTCGAACTTTCAGACCGAAATCTCTAGGAGTTTGATTTGCATTTCTCATTTTTGAAATTTCTTCCTTAAGTTCAGCTGTAGCTCTAGTAATTTGTCCATACCAATCGATAGCCTCTGGTGTCATCCATACCTTTGCAACATCTTCATAATTTGTTCTATATCCAAACCAACGTCCCATCTGTAACAAAGTATCGTACATCTTTGTATTGCGATGAAAATATGTTACGCCAAGGCCCTCTAAGGTCAAACCTCTTGACAAACTATTTCCACCTACAGCAATTACACGCAAACCATCATTCTTATGATTAAAATAATCTAAACTTGCTGCACCAGTTTTCATATTCACTGCACGAACTTCAATAGGAGAAATCGCCTTGTGCAAATAATTTTTTAGCAAGTCTTCCCATTCTATTCCAACTTTCCCACTCAAATGATATTTGTCCCAAACAACATGCATCGCTTTTATATTTTTTATTTTCTCACTTTCAGAAAGTGATAGTTTAGCGTAATTTCGAACATCCGATTTCACCTGATCTAACCAAACATTCAACAATTCTTGTATCTGATTTTGAACATTTGTATAAAGGCTTATATGTACCATCATAGACCTATGTTCTGTAAGGTCACCTCTATAGTCACGAATTGCATTTAATAACAAGAAATAATATGTAGCTTCATATAAATCCTCAGGTAAACCTTCTACCTCAAAGTCTTTTTTATGTTTTGAAGGAAAGTACGCTTCTAACTCCTCTATATCAATCTCCTGAACCATGTCATCATTATCAGAATTTTCTCCAAATATGCTATCAGCCCCAATATAATTAGTTGGAGCAGACAGTGCATAGATAAAATCAGCTGGAAAGAGATCAGCATCTTTTTCCGGATCGATAAATATATTTGCAAAAGGAGTCGCAGTAATACCTAGATAAGTAGTTTTACTGAATAGATTCAATAAACGTCTAATACAGTCATTAATTGCTGCAGGCTTAGAATCTTCATCTTTTGTATTAACTGATGCATTATCAGCCTCATCATCAATTAGCATGAGAGGAAGATCAATCTTTCCGGCAGCATTTTGGGTGTTATTATCTGATAGCCACTTGATCAAATTATTTAAAATTCTTTTATTCTTCTTCACCACTAAAATAACAGGACAATTAACGTTTTCGATGCCCAAATTATTATTTCTAAGAATACCGCTATCAAAATCTTTGGTCACGGAAGTAAATGCAACAATTTTTTTATCATTTTCAATTCTACCTACACCGACTCCCTGATTCTTTATACCCTGTTCGGCTTTAGGATCCAGAAAATATTCGCTCATTCTTCCAGTACATTCGGCATCCAATCTTTCTTGTGTTTGCTTACGCAAATTCTCCTGCATACCAGCTAAAACAATAATAATTCGATAACCCGTATCCGCTGCTTTATTACAAATGGCTGTGTAGTTAGCAGTTTTCCCTGACTGCACATCTCCGATCACCAGACCTTTTATTGCAAAATGATCTTCTGACGGATCACCACATAAATCTAATATTTCATCAGAAACTTTTCCAAGATTTGTTGTAAGTCTCGGATTCCAATGTTTAAATTTTTCCAGATATACCTTATACCTATTCCAAAAGAAGAAGTCGAAGTCAGCTCTCTTTGAAGGTAACCATGATTGATGTCCATTGTTACGATCGTCAATATATACACCAATATCCATCCGAATTACTAATTTTTCCTTGATTCTAGAAATTATCTTTTCAAATTCATCATCAGAAACCGGGTACTTAGGCGCCATATAATTTCTTATCGAAGTGACTTCCTCTAAAAATTTTTCCTCAGTAGGTGTCTCTTCCTTATAATTATTGTAAACATCTGTCAAAATTAAATCTTGTAATGGTTTAACATTTGGATTAATCATTCTTCAAAATATCCTCTTTGATTTTTTCTACTATACCATGATGTGCCGAATATGGTTCAATACAAGTAATAGTATCAAGTAGATTACATTTTTCTTGTTTGTCAACACACATCGTAATTATTTCCTGTAGTGATTTTACTATTTCTACATCTGACTGTTCATTATCGTTAGTTATTTGCTCATCATTATTCAGATCCACATATAATTGATTAAGCGGTAAACCCTTCTCAATTTGTTGTAACAAAGCATTTAGAGAAACTTCTATATTAGGATTTGCTTTTATCATTTGTTGCACAATCGGATGTTTACGATTAACTTCATAATAAAATCCGCCATGTCTATTTTTCATGCGATTCCACACATGAGTTTCGGTATCACTTACCTCTTTTTTTCCTCTAAAGGTCCAAGTTCTTTTACTCCTCTCAGCAATTTGATTAATTATTACCTCCAAGTTCTTTTTAACTTCTGCTGGAGGTGATGCGGATGATTTCTTTATGTCTAAAGTCCACAGATGATCTAACGTGTTTGGAATATCAACACGAATTCTGGCAAGTTTTGATAAATCTCCTTGCCGCATCATTCTAAACCAAGTACCCCAAACTAACAATCTTTTGTTTCTATATATATAAAACCCCTGTTGTTTCCGTAGTCCATCTTTACCCCCGAGTAATTTTATTTCTGCAGATGACAGATTAGATATGTGAGGAAGAACATAAGGTCGAATTAATATCTTATTTCCATGAATAACTAAAGTTTCATCATCCATAACTTGAACACTTTTCTCAGATAAAAATGGGTCTATTCCTTTGATATTTTCGCCATTAATTGAAATTTTAAGTTTTGTGATACCTGATTCACCTGCTAAGTAACGGTGGTAGACAAGAGAAAGATGATCTCTGACACGGTCAATATTTCGACCTAAAGATAGTTCGAAATTAAACTCTCCAGCCTTCAAACGATCTAATTTTTGCCATACAACCAATGTACCGGATTTGTTATTTTTCAATTTGTCAATTTGAGGTATACCACAAATATCTTCTTCTTCCAAAACATTTAAAGACCAATCACCGACTTCGGAAACATGATCTATATCCCATTGACGTCCAACTATATGCCTCCCTTGCTTAGAAATAACAGTAAGACATCTACATTGTGATAAAGATGCTGTTTTTAACCCTAAACCAAAACGACCTAAATCCTTTTCACCTCTCTCTTCTATTGGATTCTTACTCCCATATTGCATAGCAACATCAATTTCTTCTTCTGTCATTCCCTTGCCATTATCAAGAATTGTAATATATGCATCATCTATTGGAAAAAAATTAATAATAACATCTTTTGCATTTGCTGCAATACTGTTATCAATAATATCAGCCACTGCTGTCTCAAGTGAATATCCAATTGCTCTAGTTGACTCTATTAAAGTAGGGGCATAGGGTGGTAAATTTTTTGTTCTCATTTTTAATCCCTTTATCAATCATTCTTATAGATAACTTTTTATCAATTATCTGCGTTGTCGTCTAATAAAAATCTTGAATAACCAATGATATTTAGTTATCTCAAATCAAAAAGTAAAGATCACTCATAAGTAAATCTATTTTAACATCTATAGTTTTATCTCGCCTTACTACTGATGTTGAACTAATAGCAACTTTCTTCTTAAGATCAGTTATATTTGTACCTATGTTACCATTGTTATTTTAGATGATGTTACCAATGAAAAAGTTTCAGATTTAATCCATTTTACTCTTTATATTTTTCTTAGCATTCTTTAATAAAATTTGTTTGCAGAGTTCAAGGCTCTAATGGAGCTTTGAAGCGTCTAGCCTAGAAATGTAAAAGTGAAATATTTAGATGCGCTTTATCTTCAAAGATATATAGTCACAAGGAACTTTTGTTGACTATTGAATATCTTCCATCGCTTCTTTCACATATCCTTCGACATCTTCAATCTCTACAAATAGCGGGTCTAGGTGACATAAGAAGTGCCAATCTTCAGTGTTGCGTTTTCTGTAGACAATTGCTTCGCCGTCTTCACTTCCAAAAAAGCTTCTATCGACTTCGTATTCTTTGCTTTCTAAGAAAGATTTTGCCTGACGATACTTGGATTCTCTGGCTTCGACATAAGCTTTTACTTCATCGTTATTCACGACATAGGCATCTACTTTTGTAGCGCCTTCGATTACTTTATCGTTTTTAAGGGACAGATTCGAAATTTCTTTCCAAATAATATCCACATTTTCTTCAGGGTCAAACGAAAATCTAGATAAAGGAACAATATTTCCATTGAAGACAATTTCCATATAATCCGGCAAGTGTTTAGGATTAACATACTCTACTTCAAAACCATCTTCATTTTCTAGAGTATATCCAGGGATTTGAGCTACAAATTCTCGTCCTTCTTCTAAAGCCTCAAATACGGCTAAATCCTTTGAATAATTGTTTTGGTACAATTCTAATAGATACATCATTAATCCTTCCAATATTTGAAAAACCAACCGATATTTAAGCGACTTACAACCTAATTATCTATCCTTAGTATACACATATATTTCATAACGAAGATATTTAACTGTAGTTTATCCAGGATCTACATTTATGGAAGTTAATTTGTAACCATCCTCATTGTATAAAAACTCTAATTGTAGGGTTAAATCTACTAATTCAGAATTAGAGGTCATCTGATATTCAACAGCAAAACCAGTTTGATCATTAAATTTATAAACTTGTAGTTGAGAATACTCATAATTCGGATGGAAATTACATTCTACACCATATTCATCAATTTTATCAAAATCATTTAATTGTAACGAATCGTAAATATATTCTAGTAACTCTCTTACATCATCAACTTCTGAACCATCAACACAATCCATAATCTCACTATAGCTATTTAGATGAATTGCTCTTAAAATCTTTTTAAGTACTTCAATTACTTTTTCTTCATTTTGGTAGTTTTCTTTGTACTCAAAATTATCGAATATTCCCATGATAATACTTCCTTTTCTAAAATTTAAAATGTTGTTTCCTTACTAATTCTATTACTAGCCAATATCGTATAAATTAAATAACCAATAAAAATAACATAGCAGCCAGTCTTACAACTTACTACTTTTCATATGATAATTTACAAATGTTTTTCCAGCCACTCGATCTTTTTAAAATCCTTATTGTTATTTTGTTCATTTCGATAGGAGTCTTGAGAAGAAGCTTTGTAAATACTTAGATACTGCTCCAGACTTGGAAGACGAAAAGTGATGTCTTCAATGTGAATAAGCTCTATATCCGTTTTCGAAACTCCTGCAAAATCAGGTAAGGAATCGATACTTCCAAATTCAACACTCACTCGATCCTTTTGGAATTCATGCTCATGAATATCTATTAAGACGTAGCCTAAGTCTTTCATCACTTTCATTATCTTTTCCCAGTCATAAATTCTGAGATGGTCAGGTGCTTCCCAACCTCTAGGGTCACCAGGTACATGAATGTCAATGTCAGACGGCCCCCAATTTTCTTTCGTTCTAAATTCCAATCCCAAAGACCCCATCAGTGTCGGTGTAATTCCGACTCGATTTAAATGGAAACAAATGATCTTAAATTCTTCAAATAAGAGACTCATGTTTACTCTAAGCCTTTCATATAAATGTTCGTTTACAGTTTAGTTACCTAAATCAAGAATTAGATAATGTAAACTAGTCAATTTTCTCTATGATATTTCCAAATTTATCCAATACAAGACATGAATGATCATTTAGTGGAATTATGGGAACATCAACAAGTTCTTCAGCTCTATCCTTATTAGCTTTATCATTCCATGAATCATAATGGACACTAATTAAAAACTGACTAAAGACTCCTAATCCATTTTTTATCTTTATCTGATGATCTGAATTATCATTAGGTGAGACATAAACTTTTTCTCCTAATAATAGGGCTCCTGCAGAAAAACCTATAACTTTCGCACCTTTATTAATCATATGATCGATATAATTTTTGAACTGCTGATTGACGTAAGTAGCTAAATACTTTTCCGTATTTCCACCACCGATAATAATTAGATCAGCATCTAAATAGCTATCAAAATCAATCTGCTCAGTGTCCAAAAGTAAGTAATCAGTGTTTAGATTAGGAAATTGACTTTGGAAAACTTCCGTGTACTTTTTCATATACGGTTCCCAATTTTCTCGATAAACTGTAAAAATGACAATTCTTTCAATCTTCCTTGATGAAACAATTTTATTAACAATCGTATGGTTCTTTATCGGCGGATTTCCACCCATCAAAAAAATTTGTTCGTCCAATCTTTCACACTTTCTAAAGGTACATAAATTTTGACCACGTTCTGAAATTATAATTTCTTCTTAAAATGAATAATTCTATTTGCCTCCTGAAATCCAATATTGAGATGAAATCTTATAGAATCCGTATTCGTTAAAGTACAGTCACTTGCAAATTCCTTGCATCCTTTATTTTTCGCCCATTCCTCACATTTTGTACAGAGATTTTTAGCAATATCCTTTAAACGATATTCCTCGTCGACAATAATCCCTTCTAAGAATCCAACAGGACTATATTTACAACCTTCAACATAATCAAATCTGAGTGAACATAGTGCTAGACCTACAATTGTGTCACCTTCAACTTCAGTAAAGATTGCAGTATTTTTGCCATTCGTATATTTTTTCACTTCATCAATAGCTTCTTTATCGGTCAATTGGGGCCATAATTGTTTCATTAGTTTAGCCGTTTTTATAGAATCTTTTGTTATTCCATCCATATTGATGTTCCTCCGCAAATTACATGCAAATATTTCGAATCATGCTGTTACTTTGTTACTCATTGATTGATACCAATACCATCCCCTTCTACTTTTCGATGTCTCAGATCGGACAAGCAGTGGTACGGTCTCAGCATGAAACGAGTGAACACTAATTATGCCAGGTAGTCTTGTCTGTTCTATAAACTTTTTAACGATAGCATAAGGTTATCGTTAAATGGTATTACCTAGAGAAACTGAGATTTTATTATTTCTTTTTCTTTGGTTTTGGTGCAGGTAACTCATCATACATTGAATTAAATAAGCCGGTCAAATATTCTTTGTTTCAACATCATCTACCAATAGCATTTCCTTTGCACCTTCATACGGCAATTCGTATTCTACATTCGGCATATACGCTATTGCAGATTTGACAGGCTTCACTAAAAATCTATCATCATAAATTCCACCTATGATTTTCCCACGGTAATAAATTATATACTCACCCATCATTGCTCTATATGATATTTCTTCCAACTCGGACAATTGTTCTAAAATGAAATCTAAATATTCTTTGCTTGAAGCCATTTTTGCTATCTCCCTTAATTACTAAAATTTCAATAGTCCATTTTCATCAAATTGAAAATTGGTTCCCCAAGAAACTTCCCAATAATATCCATATAAATCCGAAAAATATGCGTGATATCCACCCCAGAAAAGTCCCTGTGGCTCTTTTACAAATTTTCCACCTGCTTTTCATTACTAATTCTATTACTCGCCAATATAGTATAAATCAAATAACCAATAAAAATGATAATAAAAATAACATTAATTTTTAACACAAAGTAGAGATTTAACAAATTTGCAAACGCATGAAATAATATACAGTATCCCACAGATTTCGTTTGACGATAAAGAAGCCCTAAAACAAAACTTAAAAATAATGTATATATAAAAAATAAAATAAAAGGAAATCCTTGATGACTTTCTCCAACTATAAACCATAAAGGCAGATGCCAAATTCCCCAGATTGAACCTACAATCAAATTAGATTGCCAATAGGTATATTTTTTATCAAGTAACGGCTGTAATATTCCTCTCCATCCTAATTCTTCATGTCCACCACCAAAAAAAATTAGTTGTATAAAGAATAATGGCATCAGATAAATTGATACTTCATTTAATTCTAAGGAAGATACAGAAAATAGTATCAAAATTGCTAACAAATGAATAATGAAATAAATACTACTATTTTCTTTCTTACTAAATAGAAAATGTTGAAATTTTATATTATTCCTTTTCAAATAAAAGCCACTTGCAATAGCTGGACCAAGTGCACCTACTATATGTAACATTCTCCCTATAAATGTTTCTAATCCCAAAATATGAGATTGAGTAAAGATGGCAAGAATCCCCCAAGCTATATAAGTAATTCCAAATGTAAAACAAAGATAATTTTTAAAATTCTTTTTGTCAATTTCTGTCATTTTATCGCCCTTATCTTGATTATTTTATGAATAACATTTTTACTGCTTCTTAGTTGCTCTCGATTATAACTACCTATATTCTATCACAAAAACACAAAAAAAGCCTTACAATCAAGGCTTTTCATTATTGATTCGTACCAAGCTTTCTAGGCTTTTACCAACAAGCTCACGCACTCAACGTGCGTTGAGAGTACACTTTGTATCTTCCTACTATAATAATGGTTGTTTATTATTTTTGAGTTGATAGATTGAATAGGTTTGTGAGAACAAATCACTCAACCGTCACTTCTCTTTTGCTTAAATTTGAAAAGATAGCTACTTGCCTGTTTCAATCCATCAAGTTCATCAAATTTATGACGACTTATTTCTTTGGTATCACGATTGACTAAAACGACCTCGTAAGAGTCACGGTTATCTGACATAGAATTATATTCATTAATCGACATTTCAAATTCTGTAATTGATGATTTTACCTCAAAGTACATATTCCCATTCTCTGGGTCATGAACCCACATATCACAAACAATTCCGTTTGGTGGCTGCTTATTACGATCTGAAGATTTACTAGAATATTTCGAATTCCAAATTACATTAAGTTTTTGATTCTGAGTCAATTCAGCGTAAGCAATTTGTTCTGCTGTTTCACCAGCATCATCATTTGCGGAGTTTCTATTATCATAATCTCGTTTACTTCTTTCTCCATTTCGTGTGTTCTTACCTTTCCTACTAACACTATTCGATGGTTCAAGAATGGTTTGAACAGTTGATGTTCCTTCAATAGAGATGCCAGATTTTTCTCCGTTCAAATCAACTTCATTTTCTTTAGTAAAGAATTTCAGTATATCTTCTCTTAAATTGGACGGAATACCAAAATACAGTAAGGAAGAAACTTTTTGATGACCTCTAATATAATAATCAAAATCATCTTTTGTGATGCCTGCCTCCGTGACTAACTCTTCGACATTATTATCATACAAGCCATCAATGTCAATCTTATCATTAATTGACACACTTAGCTCTGGAAAGCTCTTCTCGCTTTCTTTCTCAATGTCAACATGAACTGAATTTGGAATTTCAGAAATCTCAAATTGATAATCATTGTATCTAACAATTTTTTCTAGGAATGTTTCTTTAAGTTTTTCATCATTGTTCTTATTTGCGTCGCTAAATAAACTCTGGCGGTAATGTTCCGCTTTCTTATCTAGATAAGATCTTAATTTCAGTTTCCAAAATTTACGAATATCCAAATGAATCAATTCTGACAATCCGTTCAAATCCTCAATATCTTTTGAAATGCTTTCTAGTGCTATCGCTAACAATTGATACTCTTCTTCTTTTAATGCATATGAATAGTCAATTTCAAAAATACCAGGATATTCCTCTTCGTTTAGTCCATTTAATAACAAAAATTCATTAACTTTTTTACTTAAAGCATTTTTGCTAAACAATAGCTCAAACGATTCATTCCACCTATCTACACCGAATTCTTCAGTTATTTTTCTTTGTTTATGTTCCGTATCTCGGGAAATTAACAGTTCAATCAAATTCAAATCTAAGCTTAGATTTAACACCTGCTTGAATATGTCTACGATTGCTGAAGAAAATGTATCAATTAAACGTAATTGACTAATTTCAATATGGTTAGCAGGTAATTTTAAGTAGAATGTTTCTTCACTTTCCACAAAATAATAATCTTCCAAAAAGATTGACTGACCATCTTCCTCATCTTTAGCAGTTATTTTACTGCATGGAATAATCTGAATACGTTTTAATGAACTAACATTTTTACTATTGTCATCTATCGTAGATAATACCGCGGTTTTAATATCATCAATCTCTTTTTTGAAATCCTCAGAATAATCCTCCAATAGATCAAATGCTTTCAATTTTAAATTTGTTTTGAAGCGTTCAACCCCAAGCCATTCATATATCGTAGTAGTACTAGCTTTTTCAGGCACGTAAATAAAACGCATTTGTTTTTCTATTGATTTAGGCAGTCGCTTATCAGCATACCTTAATTCTTTATTTGGATAAAATAATCCATCTTTGGCTAAGACTGATAAGCCTTCGGTAGAATAAGTAGGTCTCATTCCCTTTTTATTTCTGATAAGTTCATTATACAATCTACGGCTAATTTCACCTTTATCGAATTTTGGTAATTCGACTAATATAGATTTTATCTCATTATCCGAAAACATCGCCATATTTTTTTTGAAATCCAACTGTTCAACAATGCGTTGCCCTAAGAGTTCCATTAAGCTTTGTTCAGAAACTCCATACAATCCCGGAACGTGTGCCTTAAGCTTTTCATATAGCACAATTTGTCTGGGACTATATTTCTCTCCGTCAATTTCAATCCATGGTGTTTTATTCAAAATGTATTTCACATACTCATTTGAATAAAAGTAAAATCCGTTCCAGTTTGATTGCTGACTTGCACTTGATTCTTTTTTTACCGAAGATAATAAATCTGTCAATTCTTCGTCTTGATTGAGCCAATTGACAATGTCTTTCGTATCTAATTTGTCTATTAATTCTTCAAAATTACTGATGTCCTTAGACGTTAAATAATTAATATTCGTAAATTTTATTTCATTCTTATATTTGTTAGAAATAAAATTTTTAAATCCAACATCATTTTTTAAAGAATCGTTATCATAAATCTTAGGATATTTGGAAACACCACATCGAAGAATAAATGACAGAAAATCTCTCTCCTCAGCAAAACTAGAGCAATCTATTTTTTTCAATGCCGTGTAATCTGTATCTTGAAAAAGCTTATCTCCTAATTCATTGCCATACTCTTTTCCAATATACATTTTATTGGAAGGTTGAACGTCTCCAGCAACGTTTGGAAGATTAAACGGAACTTTAGACAGCTCACTTCCAGCTGATAGTTTTTCATTGTAGTTATCATAAAACCAATTAATGAAACTGATAGATTTTTCAACAGTGTCAATTTGTCGATTAATCGTTCCAATGATCAAATCTGAACTGCTTTGCTCAGTGAATTCAATTGCAAGATACTTTTCACTGAATGCATCTAGAATACGTTTATCTCCTGTACGTTCAGCTTTGTATGCATTAGCTGTTTCTTCCCATTTATTTTGCCAACTTGATGAAGTCTTAATCTGATAAATTAACTCATCAACATATGTTTGATTCAAAATGCTTAAACTAACCCAAGAAGACAGCTCTTTTGGAAGCACAGTAACACCTGTATCGGTCGGTAAGAATACCTTATCTGATTTCATCAACCAATTGTCACTATTGTCCTTTAATAGCTTAGGGACAATCGGAGAACTTTTATATTGCTCACTCCACCATAAGAACACTTTTGTCCTTATTCTATTTTCCCAAGAAGATGAAAGAATGTTGATTTTATCAAATAGTTCATCTACATCAAACGACAGGCCAGTGTATTCATTATAATTAGCAAGTTCTTGTACTAGTTGGTTATTTTCGTTTGTTTCTAATAATTGCAACAAGGTGGAAAATGTCTCACCTGTTAGCTCCTCTGGGAATTCTTGAAGGAAAAGCTTGGGATTATCTTTGATAGAAATATATTGCCAATTTACAGTCGGTAGTATTTGGGCATTAGATAAATTACCCAGGAATTCGTTCTTTAAGTCAAATACATCTATGTCCCATAGTTTATTCTCTTTAAAAGGAGTTACCATTTTTAATGCTATATCTTCATATTCAGGCTTAGATAATTCTTCAGCTACTTCAGATATAAATTTGAACACTTCAATAAATATTTTCTTATTTATTTGTTCGCTATCATCCGGGACATCGTCACGTGAATTATTAGTTATAAACGGTGCATTTATAAGTGCATGAATTGGAGTACCAAAGTTACGTATTGGAAAGTAGCAATATAGTTTTTCTTTGGAGTAATCGTAATCAGAATCTTTAGAAACGGCTACTGCAATTTTAGCAACTTTATCCCCTATCCTAGATTCTTTATCGAAAACAAAATATTCTTCAGACTGTGCTTGACCTGTGACATCACTTTTTTCTATCAGCACGTCATGCCCATCGACAATTTTCTCTGATATTTTTTCATCATCAGATGTCTCAATAACTATTTTTGTTATATTGGGTAAAAATAACAAAGACTTATAAAATGGTTGCTGAAGTTGTTTAGCGACACTCGTGCCTTTACTTAAATTAGTTTCTTTTAGCTTTACTCTGATTAACGTATCAAAATCAGAATCAACTTTGTTTATTGGTTGAGGACAGTTCATTATCGGAAAACATAGATCGTAATCTTCTTTTTTCCAATTTTTCTGCTGTTCAAAAATTAGTTCACTGAATTTGTCTGACTCTCTAGATACATATTGTTCAAACAGACGTTTCGTGAATTCTTCACTAAATCGAATAGCAAATTCTCCCGAATACAATTCAACCCACTCAGCATCGTTTAGCAAAGAACGGAAACCAGTCCCTTTATTTCCAATATTTTGTGAAGATTTGTTGCTTGCTCTTCCTAAGCACAGTCTTTCAATTGTATCTTTTGAAAATGACGTACCTGTATTTCCAACTTCCAAAATATTATTTTTATAGGTTATCCGAACTTTCACTTCATCATTACTGGAGTCGTTTTCTGATTTTATATCTCCATAGGCATCGTCTACATTCTGTAATAACTCTAAAATCTGACGCCCATTATAATCACGCATCAATTCATATTCTTCGCTACAGGCCTTTTCAAGTTCATTATTCAACTCAGAATCCGTATATTTACGAATAAAAATATCCCTTAATTCATCAATCGTATTCCATTTGCTCACAGAACCTCGCCTCCAGCCTATTTTTTACATAATATATTATATCATAAATCATTTTATGAAATCCAATCAATAAAGACGTTAATATGGCTACCCACATTAACGTCTAGTTATATCTATTCAAATTAAATTTCAACAGTCACTCTCACCCCACTTTTGAAATCAACAACAATGTTCTTTTCAAAAATGGTGACCTTAGCTTTGTCTTCTTTGAGGAAATGCTGCGATAGCCGAAGCGAGATTGATTGTCCGGCAGCCTGTCCAACATATCGTTTATTCCCACCTATCAAAACGTAAACAGCTGGATAATTTGCGAAATCCTGTTCTTTTGAATATGGAAGGTCACTTCGACTCATCGAAACCAAAATTGCAGGCTACGTTCAAAATATGAAATACTGTCTTTCTGTGTATCCGAAAAAATAAAAATCTGCTTCATGATCATGTCTCCCTTGAAAGTTCGATAATATATTATATCACGTAACCGTCATCAAAATCATCTAAGCTATCAACTCTACGGTGTAAAACATGTCAACTCAAGGCTTGAAAGCATTTCTATCAAGTCTACGGTTAACCCCTAAATCGTCATTTTAGACTAAAAAAGAGCAACCTAGGAATTACCCTAAGTTGCTCAAAACCTTATTATATCAACGTTCCACGCGAGTGAGCAGACCTACACACTCAGCGGTTCGCTGTTGCAGTATCGTTTCGTCGTAAACTCCTTACTCTACGACAGCTATCGCATGGGCGGAACATCTCCTTCTACTACGCTGATGCCTCAGCTCGTACAAGCAGTGATACCGCCTCAACATGATGCGTCTGCGGAAACAAATCCACCGGCTGGACTTTCTTCAATTCATAGCCCAACTCTTGATAGAGTTTGATATCACGCGCCATTGTTGCGACATTACAGGAGATATAGGCGATGCGATCAGCTCCTGTTTGGGCACTTGCTTTGATGAAGCTTTCGGTCAAGCCCTTGCGTGGTGGGTCGACTAGGATGGCGGTTGGTTGGATCCCCTCCTTGAGCCAATTTTTCATGGCATTTTCAGCTGTGTCACAGACATAGTGGGCATTGGTGATGCCATTTATGCTAGCGTTCTTCTGGCTATTTTCTACTGCTTCGGGGATGACTTCGACACCATAAACTTCCTTAACATGCTTAGCGACAGACAATCCAATAGTTCCGATTCCTGAGTAGGCATCGATCACCACATCGTCTTCTCTTAACTCCGCAAAATCAATAGCTGTCTGATAAAGCTTCTCTGCCATTTCTGTATTGACCTGATAAAAGGCGGGACCTGAGATTTGGAAATCATTTCCCAACATTTGGTCCGTAATGTAATCTTGACCATAGAGAACCCGCCATTCTTTCCCAAAAATGGCATTAGTATTCTGGTCATTGATATTTTGCATGACAGACACAATCTCTGGGAACTGCTTGATGACTTGTTCAATCAACTGTTCCACACGGAAAATTTTAGGACGAGTTGTCACCAAAATAACCATAATCTGACCTGAATGATGGCCACGACGAACAACAAGATTACGAATCAAGCCAGACTGTTCCTTCTCATCATAGGGTTTTAAGTCATAACGACGGAGCAAATCTCGTAAAGCCACAATAACTTGGTCAATCACTGGATCTTGGATATAAAAATCTTCTAGTGGCATCAGATCATGAGAATTCTTACGGAAGAAACCAGTCTCCAGAACACCATTAACGCGACGAACAGGAACCTGAGCCTTGTTACGATACTTGACAGGATTCTCCATTCCAAGAGTATCTGCGACCTCTATATCCATGATTCCAGCAATCTTATATAGGCTATCTTTTACTTGCTTGGTTTTAAATTTTAGTTGCTCTGGATAAGCAAGATGTCCTAAGTCGGCAATGCCTGAACGTAGGTAAGCCAAATCTAAGTCTTGGTTACGATGTGCAGACTGTGTAAGGTATTCCTCAACCTTACCAAAGCCAATCTTCTTGTTGACTTTAAGGACACGCATAAGGATTTTTTCAGTTGGAAGAGCATTCTCTACAAAAAAGACCAAGCCATCTACCTTGGCAACACCTGCTCCTTCATGGGTCAAATCGACAATCTCAACTTCTGCAATATCATTTTTCTTTAACATAATTTTCACTTTCTATAAGCCGACAAAAAAAGACGGCAACAATCCTGTTACCATCTATTATACCATGAATTGACCTAAGCACCAAAACTCTTGAAGAAATCAAGGATAGCTTGCCAAATTGAGCTAAGGATGTTTCCACCGTCTTGAATAGCTTTATTGGCATCAAAGTTTAGGTCGATATTGCTGAAACTATCACCTGCTTGCGCAACAATGCTTTGTTTCAAATCTTTTAGAGTCTTAGTAAAGTCTTCGTTATTAAGTATATCGCTCTTTGAAAGATTGAAGGCAAAGTTGATGATGACATTGACTTGGTTGCCTGTAACAACTTGATCCAGTTTATAGTTCTTCAAAGTATCTTCAACAATCTTACGAACATCATCTTCTGTAAGTTCACCCTTAGACTCTTTAGCCTTAGCGACTGCAGCCTTGATATCAGCAAGGGCTACGTTCAGTTTATTGGCATCAAAGCCTGATTTGTCCTTGTTTTCATCGTTAATGTCTGACAAGGCCTTGAGCTCTTCCTGAGCCAAGTCTTTATTTTCCTGAGGTAACTGAACACCATTAGACTCAAGGGAATAGTAAATACCTGCTAAGGCACTTTCACCAGTAACTGGAATTGGTGCCGCAACGGTGATACGCGCGTGCTCCACACCCAAGGTAACAGCCGCATTACGGTACATATCTTGCGTTACTTTAGTGATATTTTCAGGTGTCTCAATCTTGACCTCAAGGGGAGATTTTTCTCCTAATTTTTGAATTTTTGCTGATGAATAAAGTTGAAGACTTGAATCGTTTGCGACATTCATAATTTTTGAGTAGACATCGGGTGTCATGGTCTTCAAGTCTTTAGTATCTTTAGAGGCATCATAGCCAAGTTTTTTAAGTGTTTGATTTTTTTGATCTTCTGTTAATGAAGAACCCAAGACGTACTCAGGTTGAACATAGGTTTCATCAATTACTTTTTGAACATCAGTAGCTGCCTGGGCGCTTTGCAGTGTTACAACTGCTAAAAGTACTGCAGCGCTAGTCAGAAAGAATTTCTTTCGCATGAGACGTTCCTCCTTTTCCACTCTAGCATATTAAAGTATCCTTAAAGAAAACTTATAAAAGCACCTAGAAATTCTAGATGCTTAAAATAGATTAAAAATTTTCATAATATAGAGATTTAGCTGAACCTGTCTAGAGTAATAATAGTTCCCACCATCCACATAAAGTTCTCCACCTTGAAAAATAGAAATGGGATTAATGTAGCGATAGGTTTTCCCTGTTGTATTTCCTAATGTCGGTGCAACTGTATCTCTTGAGTATTGCTTAGCCAGTGCAATCGTATTTTTCTTGCCATTTTGGGCGATAAAATCAATATAAGCAGGCCCAAAGTTATAAGCTTGAATGGCTGTCCAGACATCCACTCCTTTTTCTTGAGCTAGATAGAGATTTTCTGTCAAGGTTTGAACCCCTTGCCGAATACTACTTGCATTATCGTTTATGGTATCAGTAGAGCCACTAGCAGATTCACTTGACTGCATCACGTCTCCTTCTTTACCCTTAGTTTCTGTATAAATCATGGCGAGCACAAGCTCTTCGTTTGCTGGGGTATCTCTTTCATTCAAGATTTCGCGAACCATGGGTTGGTAGGTCATGACTTGTTTGACATCCTGACGAATCAGATAAGCTTTATATCCAGCGAAAAGGAAGACTGCTAGTACCAGCATTCTTCGTATAAATTTAAACATTATTTATTTTGTATATCCTCGATGTTTTTGATTAAGATAGAATAGGTTCCATTATCGTTTTGAATGAACTCAACCGATTCCGCATCTTGATAGACATTGTTTGGTACGATGAGTTCAATCCCGTTTGACAAGGAAAGTTTCTGATTCTCAAATCTCTTTAACTGACGACTGGCATCAATCTCATCAAACTGTACTGGCTCTGGTACTGCTTCTTTAACCTGGTCAATGAAGCTAAGTCGAGCAGTAAGATTATTGTCAAAAAGATCATTGGCTAATTTTTCTGGAGAGAGCTCATTATTCTCTTCAAGATTATTGAAAATTGCTGATTTAACTTTAGATTGGAATTGAAAATCATCTGTGTTAAAGGTTTCGGCAATCTTTTGAGCCGTTTTTTCTAGTTCCTTAATGGATTTCTTTGGTGAAATCTTTGGTTGTGCTTGAATAAGATTCTCAGAAAAATAGTTTAAAAAGGCTCCATTATACTTGATGCGTTTTTCAATCAAGTGATACTTGCGACTTTGAAGATTAACAACTAGTGCTTCATCTGCTCCAGTTCCAAACCCAGGTAAGTTATTTTGAGTCAGTTTGATTGGATTGTCAACCTCGCCACCCAAGTGTGTCAAGGTTTCACGCAATGCAATTCGTAGAAAGGCAAAGTGGTCTACTCCCTCTTTTGAAAACTGGACAAAAACCAAGTCATTAGTCTTTTGGTTTTCAGATACAGAGAATTCCTCTTTCCAGAGATTAGCAATTGTAACAGATGTTTCCATTAAATCTTCTGTGATGTGATTGAAAAAAGGATTATCCTCTTCAAAAATACCAGTTTTGGCATCATCCGAATACACACGCTCCACTTTTTTACGCAAGTATTCCTCAATTTTAGGAGTGATATTGAGAAACTTATCCGCCAAGAACAACTCTGTGTCATCTGGGCTGAACTGATGGATAATGGCTTTCTTAATATAAATATCCATAAAATATTAGTCCTCATATAATGGGAAGGCATCTGTCAAGGATTTGACTGCACTTCTCACTTCTTCTAAGACAGCTTCGTTTTCTGCATTCTTAAGGGCTTTAATAATAAGTTCAGCAACTTGACGGCTTTCTTTTTCACCAAAACCACGAGCAGTAATTGCTGCCGCTCCGATACGAATACCACTTGTCTTGAATGGTGACAATGTTTCGTAAGGGATTGAGTTTTTATTAAGGGTAATGTTGACCTCATCCAATAAGTTTTGGGCTACTTTTCCACTTTCTACAACCTTTGTGACATCCACTAAGAAGAGGTGGTTTTCAGTACCACCAGAGATAATACGGAAATCAGAATCTTGCAAGAAGACATCTGCCATAGCCTTGCTGTTCTTGATAACATTAGCAGCATATTCTTTAAAGGCTGGATCCAATACTTCTTTAAAGGCTACAGCCTTAGCAGCAACAACATGCTCTAAAGGACCACCTTGGATACCTGGGAAAATAGCGGAATTGATTTTTTTAGCAAGGTCTTCATCGTTCGTCAAAATCAATCCACCACGTGGTCCACGAAGAGTTTTGTGGGTCGTTGTCGTTGTGATATGTGCGTATGGAACTGGATTTGGATGAAGACCAGCTGCAACCAAGCCAGCAATGTGGGCCATGTCGACCATGAGTTTTGCGCCTACAGCATCCGCAATTTCACGGAATTTTGAGAAATCAATGATGTGAGAATAGGCTGAGGCACCAGCAACGATAAGTTTTGGTTGAACTTCTTGAGCTTGTTTCAAGATGGCGTCAAAGTCCAATAGCTCTGTCTCCGGATCAACGCTATATGAAACAAAGTTATAGGTTTGACCTGAGAAACTTACAGGAGCTCCGTGAGTCAAGTGCCCACCCGCAGCTAAATCCATCCCCATAACAGTATCACCTGGCTCAATCAAAGCCATGTATGCTGCACAGTTAGCTTGACTTCCTGAGTGAGGTTGGACATTGGCAAATTTAGCACCAAAGATTTCTTTCGCACGTTCAATAGCTAGACTTTCGATAACATCCACTACATCAGTACCACCATAGTAACGACGTCCTGGATAACCTTCAGCGTATTTATTAGTCAAGATAGAACCTTGCGCTGCCATTACAGCCTTAGATACAACGTTCTCTGAAGCAATCAACTCAATATTGTTTTGTTGACGTTCCTCTTCTTTGGCAATGGCATTCCAAAGATCAGCATCATATGCTTTAAAATCATCTTTGTCAAAAATCATATGTCTTCTCCTTTAATTAACTTAATAAATCGTTTCTGCATTTTATCACAAGTATAACCCACTCTTTCATAAAATGCATGCGCACCAAGACGATGGTCTGCAGAGTTTAATCGAATAAACTCATAACCCCGTCTTTTTGCTTCTTGTTCTAATCCATGGAGCAAAATTTTCCCGATGCCCTTACCTTGCATCTGGGGTACCACTGCTAAAGCCAAAATATTAAAACCGGCATTAGAATAAAGGGATTCATAAACCTCAGCATGTACATACCCAAGTAAGTCATGGCTGGTCGGTTCCTCAAACCCCAGTAGGAAATGATGTGAGTCTTGAGACAACTTATCTAGTTGACTAGCCGTTTCCTCAAGGCTAAAATCATAACCTAAAGCATCTTTGTTAATCTCATGAATCGATGCAACATCTGTTGCTTTCAAAGCACGTAGCATATCATACCTCCTCAAAAGGAATTTCAGGTATCTTGGCAAGGATATCTTCTCGAGTTATCGAACCTTGGCGTAGAATTCTTGCCTTAGAAGCAGTCAAATCTAAAATAGTCGAATCTTGACCTGTTAAAAAAGCATCATCTTCTATTCCCAAAACCTCTTGTCCAAATTCTTTTAAAATTTCTTCAAAGCTAACACCGCTTGTATGCCCTGAAATATTTGCAGACGGGCCGATTAAGGGACCAAACGCACGAATCAAGTCTAGAGTGACGGGATGACTGGGCATCCGAAAACCAACTGTCGTTAAGTCTGAATTGACCCAGTAAGGGACCTTGTCATTAGCTTCTAAGATAATGGTCAAAGGCCCAGGAAGAAAACTATCAACAAGTTTTTGTAAATAAGGTGGCTGATTATTTGAAAAGTTCAAGATATCGTCTAGATGAGCGACATTGAGATTAAGTGCCTTGTCTCTTGGACGACGTTTAAGCTGGTAGACATAATCAACAGCTTTTTTATCTAGCGCTTTTGCAAAAAGTCCATAAACTGTTTCGGTCGGCAAAACTACAGCTCCACCCTTTTCCAACTTTTGCTTAATTTTCTCCATCATCAATGACTACCATCCTATCTTGGCCAAATTGGTCTTTGAGCGTTCGAACTCGCTTCTCAGGAAGATTTTCCATAAAGAGAGCGGGCACACTTTGACCTTGTTTGTAGCCAATTTCGAGATAAATCTTACCACCATCATTTAGATAGTCCTTGGAGTCTTCCGCGATTCTACGGTAGATAGCTAGGCCATCCTCGTCAGCAAAAAGTGCCAAATGAGGTTCTGAATGCAAAACATTCAAGCCAACTTCTTCTTGATCTTCACGAGATATGTATGGTGGATTGGATACAATTATATCATATTTTGAAGAAATTTCGGAGAAACAGTCAGATTTGATAAAAGAGAGATTTAGATTTTGAGCGTTAGCATTCTCCAACGATAAGTCTAAAGCATCCTGTGAAATATCCGCAGCTGTGACCGACCAATCTGGTCTATTTTTAGCTAAAGCAAGGGCTATTGCACCGCTTCCTGTTCCGATATCTAGTACTTTGAGATTGTCCTTTAGATTCTCGGCTAGGATGAGCTCCACCAACTCTTCTGTCTCTGGGCGAGGAATCAAGACTCGCTCATCAACCTTTAACTGCATCCCAAAAAATTCTGCATGACCGATAATGTACTGGGCAGGTATATGATTTGCCAGTTTCGTGTAAATTTCCTCTACAAACTCTTTTTCTTCCTCTGTTACTTCTTGCTGGAGGGCAAAGACGAAGTCTGTAAAAGATAGATTTTTTAGGCTACGATAGACAAAGGAGAGGCTTTCTGCTTCCTCTCCTTGTGCTATTAACTTTTCCTCAAAATCTTTAAAAATTTGAGCTAATTTCATTATTTGTTTAATTCTTCCAATTTTTGTGTTTGGTCATAAAGAACCAAGGCATCTACAACTTCATCCAATTTACCAGCTAGAATTGTATCAAGTTTTTGTAGAGTCAAGCCGATACGATGGTCTGTTACACGGTTTTGTGGGAAGTTATAAGTACGGATACGCTCTGAACGATCACCAGTACCGATAGTAGACTTACGTTCAGCATCTTGCTCATCTTGGGCAATCTGAGCAAAGTGGTCAGCCACACGCGCACGGATGATCTTCATGGCCTTCTCACGGTTTTTCTGCTGGGTACGTTCTTCCTGCATCTCCACCTTGATATTGGTTGGTAAGTGGACGATACGAACGGCAGTCGCAACCTTATTGACGTTCTGTCCACCAGCACCAGATGCGTGGTAGATATCCACACGAAGGTCTTTTGGATCAATATCGTACTCTACTTCTTCTACCTCAGGCATGACAAGGACAGTTGCTGTCGAAGTATGGACACGTCCTTGGCTTTCTGTCACAGGGACACGTTGCACACGATGGGCACCTGATTCATACTTGAGTTTAGAATAAACTGACTGACCAGAAACCATGGCAATCACTTCTTTGAAACCGCCGACACCGTTCATAGACGCTTCCATAACTTCAAAGCGCCAGCCTTGGGCTTCAGCATACTTTTGGTACATTGTTAGAAGGTCACCAGCAAAAAGTGCTGCTTCGTCTCCACCAGCTGCCCCACGGATTTCAAGGATGATGTTCTTATCATCGTTTGGATCCTTTGGAAGAAGCAAGATTTTCAATTTTTCTTCGTACTCTTCTTTTTCTGCCTTAGCATCCTTGAGTTCTTGTTTCGCCATTTCTTCCAAGTCAGCATCTCCGCCTGATTCTTTAATCATTTCTTCAGCATCAACGATGTTTTGAAGGACTTGTTTGTATTCACGGTAGGCTGTTACGGTATCACGAGTTGAAGCTTCTTCTTTTGAAAGCTCCATGAAACGCTTGGTATCAGAGACCACATCAGGGTCGCTCAGCAATTCTCCTAATTCTTCATAACGGTCTTCTACAGCTTGTAGTTGATCATAGATGTTCATTTTTTCTCCTTATTTCTCAATTGTTAAATCGTATATTGCTACTACTTCGTTCTCAAATATTTCCCCAGTTTCTTTAAATCCATAACTGAGGTAACAAGATCTTGCATGTTCATTTTCTGGTTCATAAGACAACCAAAGTTTATTGGATAAACCTGCTGGCGCTTTCCGAACATAGTCTAGCACCTTATCCATAATTAGTTTAAAATAACCTTGATCTTGAAAATGCTTATCAATCATGAAACGAAATAGTAAATAATTTCCATTACTAATTCCGATTTTTTTATCATAAGCTAACATCACAAAACCTATGATTGCATCATTATCGTAAACTGCCAATGGAGCTACAAAATCTCCATTTTTTGTGTAGACATATGCTTCAGCTAAACTAATTGCGTTGGTAGCAATAAATTGTTTTTGATATTCCTTAACATCCAAATTCAGAACATCAAAATAATTTTTCATTGTAACATCTCTTAGTTCAATTGACATAGTCTTGTTCCTTTTTAGATGTTATCAGTGGGGCAAAATAATGTTTACGGCAAACCGAGATATAGGTTTCATTCCCACCTATCTGGATTTGTTCACCATCATAAACAGGCAGTCCGTCCTGCGTACGCAACACCATGGTCGCCTTTTTCTTACAATACTGACAGATGGTTTTGATCTCATCAATTTTATCTGCTAATAACAATAGATGTTTAGATCCTTCGAACAGCTCATTGCGAAAGTCGTTCTTTAAACCAAAGGCCATAACAGGTATGTCTAACTCATCGACGACACGAGCTAAATCGTAAACATGGTGACGCTTCAGAAATTGGGCTTCATCGACCAAAACACAGTAGGGTTTTTCAGGTAAGTCTCGAATAAAACCAAAAATATCCGTAGTATCATCGATAGCAACTGCTGGTCGCTTCATGCCAATCCGACTCGACACATAGCCTATACCGTCTCTTGTATCCAGAGCCGAAGTCATGATAACAACTCCCTTTCCTTGCTCCTCATAGTTATAGGCTACCTTGAGAATCTCGATGGTCTTTCCTGAATTCATGGTCCCATAACGATAATACAACTGTGCCATGTTTCTATTTCACGTCCATTTCTAATTTTCTGCTACATTCTAGTATATCATATTTTCCAAAAGCTTTAAACGGCAAAATGTGGTAAAATAGAAGAAATCAAAAACTAGTGGAGGAAGCTATTATGCCATTTGTACGCATCGATTTATTTGAAGGTCGCACGCTCGAGCAAAAGAAAGTCCTAGCAAAGGAAGTAACCGAAGCTGTGGTTCGTAACACTGGTGCACCACAATCTGCTGTTCATGTCATCATCAACGATATGCCTGAAGGAACTTACTTCCCGCAAGGGGAAATGCGCACTAAGTAAAGCTTAAGCGATATGCTTAGGCTTTTCTTTATAAGTGGCATTCGTTGAATAAAAAACTTTATTTTGTTACAATTTTAAGAGATATTTGTATATAAATTGTTAAAAGGAAATGAAATGATTACACGTGAATTTGATACCATTGCTGCAATCTCGACTCCGCTTGGTGAAGGGGCGATTGGGATTGTTCGCCTAAGCGGAACGGATAGCTTTGCTATTGCACAAAAAATTTTTAAAGGCAAAGACTTGAGCAAGGTTGCTAGCCACAGCCTTAATTACGGCCACATTGTTGACCCTTTGACTGGTAAGGTTATGGACGAGGTCATGGTTGGGGCTATGAAGTCTCCGAAGACCTTTACTCGTGAGGATATTATAGAGATTAATACCCACGGTGGGATTGCTGTGACCAATGAAATCCTGCAATTGGCTATCCGTGAAGGGGCTCGCATGGCAGAACCTGGTGAGTTTACCAAACGTGCCTTCCTAAACGGTCGTGTAGACTTGACTCAGGCTGAAGCTGTAATGGATATCATCCGTGCTAAGACTGACAAGGCTATGAATATAGCAGTCAAACAACTTGATGGATCCCTATCTGACCTCATTAACAATACTCGTCAGGAAATTCTCAATACTTTGGCTCAGGTTGAGGTTAATATCGATTACCCTGAGTATGACGATGTGGAAGAAGCCACTACTGCTGTTGTCCGCGAAAAAACTATGGAGTTTGAACAACTCTTGACCAATCTCCTAAAAACTGCACGTCGTGGGAAAATCCTCCGCGAAGGAATTGCAACGGCCATCATTGGTCGTCCCAACGTAGGGAAGTCAAGTCTACTTAATAACCTCCTGCGCGAAGATAAAGCCATTGTAACAGATATTGCAGGGACTACTCGAGATGTCATTGAAGAATACGTCAATATCAACGGTGTTCCACTGAAGTTGATTGATACTGCTGGCATTCGTGAAACAGATGATGTCGTGGAACAGATCGGGGTTGAACGCTCCAAAAAAGCCCTTAAGGAAGCTGACTTAGTTCTACTAGTCCTAAATGCTAGTGAACCTCTAACTGCTCAAGACCGACAACTTCTTGAAATTAGCCAAGATACTAATCGAATCATCCTACTTAATAAAACTGACCTGCCAGAAGCGATTGAAACTGCTGAGCTTCCAGATGATGTCATTCGTATTTCAGTCCTTAAAAATCAAAACATTGATAAGATTGAAGAACGCATCAATAACCTCTTCTTTGAAAATGCTGGCTTGGTCGAACAAGATGCTACCTATCTATCCAACGCCCGTCATATTTCATTAATCGAAAAGGCTGTTGAAAGCTTACAAGCAGTTAACGAAGGTCTTGAACTGGGCATGCCAGTTGATCTGCTTCAAGTTGATTTAACTCGAACCTGGGAAATCCTCGGAGAAATTACAGGTGATGCAGCGCCAGATGAACTTATTACTCAATTGTTCAGCCAATTCTGTTTAGGTAAATAAAAAATTATAAAAAGGAGTTATGATGAAATATCCAACATTACTAGAGCGTTTTTTAACTTATGTTAAGGTTAACACACGTTCAGACGAAAATTCTACTACTACACCAAGTACTCAAAGTCAAGTAGACTTTGCGACTAATGTCCTCATCCCAGAAATGAAACGTGTCGGTTTGCAAAATGTCTATTATTTGCCAAACGGTTTTGCTATCGGTACTCTTCCAGCTAACAATCCAAGTTTAACTCGCAAGATTGGTTTTATCTCTCACATGGATACGGCTGATTTTAATGCTGAAGGCGTTAATCCTCAGGTTATTGAAAACTACGACGGTGGAGTTATCGAACTTGGGAATTCTGGTTTCAAACTTGATCCAGCTGATTTTAAGAGTTTAGAGAAATATCCCGGCCAAACTTTGATTACTACAGATGGAACTACGCTTCTCGGTGCTGATGACAAATCTGGTATCGCCGAAATCATGACAGCTATCGAATACTTGAACGCTCATCCTGAAATAAAACACTGTGAAATTCGAGTTGGATTCGGACCAGATGAAGAAATCGGTGTTGGTGCCAACAAATTTGATGCAGAAGACTTCAATGTTGACTTCGCTTATACAGTTGATGGCGGCCCTCTTGGAGAATTGCAATACGAAACCTTTTCTGCTGCAGGTGCTGAACTTCACTTCCAAGGACGTAATGTACACCCAGGTACTGCTAAGGGACAAATGGTCAATGCTCTCCAGTTAGCCATCGACTTCCACAATCAACTTCCAGCTGGTGATCGACCTGAGTTGACTGAGGGTTACCAAGGTTTCTTCCATCTTATGGATGTAACAGGTACTGTCGAGGAAGCGCGTGCTAGCTACATCATTCGCGACTTTGAAAAAGAAAGCTTCGAAGCGCGTAAAGCTGCAATGCAAGCTATTGCTGATAAGATGAACCAAGAGCTTGGAAGTGATCGTGTTACCTTAACTCTTACCGACCAATACTACAACATGAAAGAAGTTATCGAAAAGGATATGACTCCAATCACTATTGCTAAAGCAGTGATGGAAAGTCTTGATATTACACCAATTATCGAGCCTATCCGTGGTGGAACAGACGGTTCTAAGATTTCCTTCATGGGAATTCCTACTCCAAATATCTTCGCTGGTGGCGAAAATATGCACGGTCGTTTCGAATATGTCAGTCTCCAAACTATGGAGCGTGCAGTTGATACAATCATTGGAATTGTATCTTATAAAGACTAAAAAAGACGAGGTAGCTTAGCTACTTCGTCTTTTTTTATTCTGCGACTTTTTCTGTTGATTCAGGATTTAGTTCAGTTGTTGTTTCAGAAGTTTTCTCTGTTGTTGTCTGCACTGAGCTTGGTTCTACTTGCTTATCAGTGCTTGCTTGACCTGGTGTTTCTTGTTTTGCTTCAACAGGTGTTTCTTGACTTGGCGTTGCTTTAGATCTAAGCTCTTGATTTAACAAGACTATTTCTTGGGTAACTGCTAGAAGAGCCTGCTTATCTTTACTTGCTGCTGCTAGTTTATCAAATAGAGCATCTACTTTTTCAAAGTCAGCATCTGAACCATTATTCATTTCCAAATAAGTATGGAGAGCAATGACACCGTTATAGAGTTTTTGGTAAAGAACTAAAACCTCTGGGTCTTGTTTCGAATTATCACGTTCATTTTGGATTGTTAGTGAAATACGTTTCAAAAGATCTTGAACCTGTGTATTTAATTCATCAAGGTCTGCGTCTTCTTTCTCCAAAGCAACCTTCAGATTTTTCACTTCGTCAGAGAGTGAAGCTTTAACCCCCTCCTCATTGACTTGATTCACTAATTCTTTAGCTTTTGTTAGTAACTCTTCTACTTGCCCTTTTAAGACATGGTTACTTTGTTCCTCAGGCTTGAGATCATCATACAAACCTTTCAAGAACTCATAGACTGCAGTTTTAGCACTATGGCCATCCACTTTTTCTGTATCTAAGATTGTTTCAGAAGCCTTGCTTGCAACTGGCTCATTTTTCAGTGCTTCCTCTACTTCCAGTTTTGTTTGATAGATTTCTGGGAAGAGTTTGTTCAAGTCAGTTGCCTTAAGGAAGGATTGTGACTGATAAAGTGTCCACGTTAGGTTGGCAACTTTATTTCTAAGAGTGTCATTTAAGCGACCGTCAGATAGATGTTGGTAGAAATACTTGATGTATTCTACTGTTGTAACTCCAGTACGGTCATTAAAATCTTGCAAAGCTTGTAACTTAGCTTCAACTGCATCTAAACCTGCTTCATCTTGAGCCAGTTTATTTTCTTGAAGCTGAGTCAATAAATCCTTCTTAGGAAGTCCATAAGCATCTGTGTCTAAAGTATTAATCTTATCTACTAAAGCTTGATATTTCTTGTCTAAAGGACTGATTTCTGTTGGTTTGACACTTGAGTCAATGTGAATATACTGTTTATCAAACAAATCCAAAGTTGCCAAATAACCTGCAGTAGAGTTGGTTGAGAGCTTCTTCATATTTTCAGAAAATTGTCCCAAGGCAAGCTCAATTTGTCTTTGTAAAATAGGTTTATCCTTGTAAACTTCACGACTTTCTGCTAGAAGTTGATCAACCTTGTTTTGAACAGTCGTTTCATCAAATGCACCAGGTTGGTAAGTTGACTGTAATGCAGGAATTTTGTTTTTCAAAGCGACTTCATAACCTTTAGTTTGAACCTTGATGTAGTGGTTATGGTCACCATGAGGGATAACAAAGCTACCATTTTCAACCTGCAAGCTATAAGGAGAAACACCATCACGTAGAGCAGTAGTATAGAGTTCGTTTAGGAAATCAAGCTCTGCATCACCTGTTTGAAGCGGAATTCGAACGTGTTCCTTTCGAACCGCATAAGGGTGAATGTGAGTTGGGTCATAAGCCTGGTCTGGATTTCCGAATACAAAGAATCCATTTGAAATTCGGATCGCTTCAAGCGGAACACCATAGGTTTTAGAGATATAAGCCATCTTTTCTTCATCGCTAGCATCTCGAGAGAAACTTTCAACAGTCTTGGCAAGAGGTTTTACAGGCTCTGCCTGATGGTGTCTATGCAAATGTTCTTGAGCAGCTTTAATCTGATCTTGCGTCAAATCTTTTTTAAAGAAATAGTGATTATGATCTCCATGAGAAACAACAAATCCTTTTTCATCTTCACTGATCACTCGATCAACTGCAAAGCCATGATCATGTTCTTCTTCATGATGGTTTCCATGGTTATCATGATGGTGTTCTTCTGGTTTACTACTGTGGTTATCTGGGCTAGTTTCTGAATGTTTATTGCCGTACAAGTGATCTTGGGCAGCCTTAATTTGAGCAGGGGATAAATCTTTTTTAAAGAAGTAATGATTGTGATCACCATGACTCATGATAAAGCCAGCTGCATCTTCGCTGATGACTCTATCCGCATCAAAGCCGTGATCATGGTCTTCACCATGATGGTGGTCATGCTCATCTTCATCATGGTCCTCATGACTTGGACTTGGTGTCACTGGTGACTTAGCTTTCAAATGATCTTGTGCTGCCTTGATTTGCTCAGGTGTCAAATCTTTCTTAAAGAAGTAATGATTGTGATCTCCATGACTCATGACAAAACCTTCTGAATCTTCACTTATAATTCTATTTGCATCAAAACCATGATCGTGTTCCTCTTCTTCATGGTGAACATGTGGTAACGGATTATTTGGTGTAGAATTAGAAGGACTTTCTAAGCTTGGAGTGTTAGATTGTGCTTGATGATTGTTAAGAGATGATTTAGGGATATAGTGATAATGGTCCCCATGTCGTACGATATAAGCATCGCCAGTATCTCTGACAATATCATTAGGGTTAAAGACATAACCATCATCTGCTGCAGAAACACCATTATTCGGTGTCAGTGACAAGGGTTGACTGAGAGCTGTAGTATTCCCTGATAAATATGCTTTTGCGGCTGCTAATTCACCTGCCGACAAGTCACTCTTAGGAATGAAATGATAGTGACCACCATGTGGTACGATATAACCATCACCTGTATCTTTAATGATATCTGAAGCATTAAAGACGTAACCATCATCGGTTGTATAACGTCCTTGAGCTCTAGCTGCCACAACTTCCTTAGAATCATTTTTTTGGTCAGATGTATGCTCTTGTTTTTGTTTTTCAATTTGTTCTTTGGTACGAATATTTTCAGCTTGACTAGCATTTTTTAGGTAGACATAATATTTTCCATCAACTTTGATGATGTAACCACCTTTAATTTCGTTAACGATGTGTTCATCACGCAATTGATAACTTGGATCTTTCATGACTAGTTCTTCACTAAAAATCGCATCGAAAGGAACTTTACCATTATAGTAATGGAAATGGTCACCGTGGGAAGTCACATAGCCTTGATCTGTAATCTTAGTAACAATCTGTTCAGCTTCTATTCCTTCTTTTTTGTTAACTTGATCAGGTGTCAGATTTTCATTCTTTTTTGCATCAGACTCTTTCCCATCAACATAGGATACACGGTTATTTTCTTTGTTCTCAGGCGCTTGGTGTTGATTTAAAGCGTAAGCGCAGACACTTAAGGCAAGGACCACTGCAGATCCTGCTAGATATTTTTTATTAATTTTCATAAACTCCTCATTTCAATTCTTCAGCTAAAATAGCTATATTGTCTTCTAAATTTTCCAAGTAGGACTTATCATTTTGTGGATCGGCCTCTAAAGGATTGAGTGTTTTAAGAGTCACTCCTGTTGATTTGACAAGTGTATCAGCAACTTTAGACGAAGCATTACTCTCTGTAAAGATAGTTTTGACCTTATAATTTTTTACAAATTCTTGAATTTCGGTTAACTGTCTCGGGCTTGGTTCTTGGTCTGGTGAAATACCAGCTATTCCAAGTTGATTTAATCCAAAGCGTTTCGCTAAATATGAAAAAGCTGTGTGTTGAGTTACAAAATTTCTTTGATTGACTTTTTCAAAAATGGGTTGGTATTTCTTGGTCAAATCATGAGCTTTAGCACTAAAACTTTGTGCGTTTTTCTGGTAAGTTTCCTTGTTAGCGCTGTCTAGTTCGGATAACTTATCAGCGATAATCTGAGCTTCTTCAGCAACCTTTTCAGGATCAAGCCAAGTATGAGGATCATACAAGGTCTTCTCATCAATCCCTTCTCCTGCTTTCATATCTTCTAATCCAGGCACGCGCTCCAAGGTCATACCTTCTGATGCTTCTAAGACCTTTACCTTAGACTTTTGCAGGCTTGGATCCAAACTTCCCGCCCATGATTCCAAGGTATGGGAATGATAGACGAAGACATCAGCATCATAGATGGCCGCAATGTCATTCGCAGAAGGTTCAAATGAATGGATACCTGAACTTGACTGAATCATCCGAACGTCATTAAGGTCACCAGAAATTTCTTTGACCATAGCATAGATCGGGTAAAAACTAGTCACAATCTTCATTCCCTTAGTTTCATTGCGATTGTCTTGACTAGCCTTTTGTCCACATGCCCCTAAAATGAGAACAAAGAAGGTAATCATGACCCATAGAATGCTTCTTTTTTTCATAACAACTCCTTAACTAGTATTTAACCATTTAATTAACTAGTAAATAGTTTATCTTTTTTTATTTATTAAGTCAAGTTTTTTTGTCATCAAAAATAAAATCATTGTTTTAGAACTCCTTGATTCATTTTTTAAGACAGCAAATTTCAGTTTTTTAACAAATAAAAGGACATTATTCAATCAAAAATCGAACAATATCCTTTCGAGTAGATTATAATTAATAAAAATATTTTAAGGCTTTACTTGTTTTAGTGTCTTAATGTCATACGTTACTAATTCACCATTTTTATTGTAAAACTGAACACCTTCCGGCTGAAAAATTAGAAACTTAGGATCGATTTGAGCAATTTTTGATAACTTTTCTATATGTTCATTTAAAGTTACTTTATCCAATCCGTAGTCTGGTAAATCATCGTCACTTTCTTCTTTGGAGTTTTCTTTATCTTCAACCTTGTTTTCTGAAGGAATTTTATCGGTTGTACCAGTCTCATTGACGCCTATATTAATCTTCGGTTGTTCCTCAGTTTTATCTACACCAGTCTTATTTTTATCACTATTTTCAGTATTGTTTGAATCAGGTTTTAATTCTTTATTAGGATGTGTAGACGTTTCAGTTTTGGATTCTTTTTCTTTTATTCTTTTTGCTATTAAGTTTTGTGCTTGTTTCCATTCTACTTCTGACAAGTCGGATTTAGTGATACTTCTCAATGAACCACCTCCCGCTCTTGGAATACTAAATGATTTGTCTTCCCATACAAAAGTTTCTTTTGCCAATACATCTTTCGGATCAAAAATATAACCATCTGGAGTTGCAAAACGACCTTCTGCAAGAGCTTTCTGAACTTCTTCAGCAGAATGGATAATTTGCCAATTCTGCATTCCAGCGCGTTTTTCAAGAGGAGTCACATTAGCAATAACGGAACCTGAGTCCTCGTGACCCGGCTTAGACCAAACTTCAGGACGAACCTCAGGGTGTTGCATGACATATTTAATAGTCGCAATTTGATCAGGCTCTAACCATGAGTAAGGCACAACGTGAATATGATCAATGTGTGGAATAATGAATGAACTTCCAGTATCATAAGTAGTATTTGCTGCATGCATCGGCAAACTTGAGACATCTACAGCTAATCTTGGTTTAATCCCTGTGTCTACTATATCATAACGATAATGATTTCGATCCTTAAGCATGAGTTCTTGTTCAGAAAAAGCAATTTGAGTAAGATCAAGTTCGTCTCGAGAATAGAAGTATTCTTTCCCGTCTTCTTTAAGAACATAACCAACTTTACCATCTTTGGTAACTTTGCTAGTCACTTTTCTTGAATTAAATTTTGGTTTATCTTCGTTATTCATTTTCTCTGAAGGAATAACACTATCATTAGCTTGACCTTTTTCCTTCATCCACTTGCTAACTTCATCTAATTCAAATTGTTCTAACTCTCCAAATCCCACATAATGGAAATGATTTCCATGTCTCGCTATAATGCCTGATTTATCAACTGAATAGATAGAATCTTTACTGAATACATATCCATCACTAGTATCGTATGGTTTGCCATCCAGCCCCTTACCATAAGCTTTAATTGAATTTCCTAAAAACGTATGCTCAACTGTACTGTTTGTTGGCTTTTGGGCATTTACTGGCTTGTTGTTTCCATTATTTTGTCCTTTTACTGGAATAATCCGTGCAATCTTTTCTTCCAAAGCTGACATTTGACTATAAGGGATAAAATGATAGTGGTCCCCATGAGGTACTGCTACCCCATTTGCTGTTCTTTTCATGATTTGAGCAGGGTCAAAGAGCAAACCATCGGATTCCACATGACGTTGGCTGAGTGGCAAGGCATAAAGTTGTTTCAAAAGACCAGATACATCTTCACTTGGACTTGCTTGATAACTATTATCCACTTGTGGGCTAACACTTGGGGTCCATCTTCTAGTATTTGCCTCAACATTGCTTTGATTCGTTTGTCTATATGTACTACTATCCGAAGCATCTGATGAGCTGCTAGAAGAATTTGTTGACGGTCGATACCCAACTGAGCTTGTTTGACCACCTTTAGCGGATAAGAAGGCTTGAGCAGCAGCTAATTCACTGGCAGACAAGTCACTCTTAGGAATATAGTGGAAATGATTGCCATGTGGAACGATGTAGGCATCACCCGTGTCCTCAATAATATCACTAGCATTAAAAATATAACCATCATCAGTCGTATAACGTCCCTGAGTTCTTGCTACAGCGACTTCATTACTAACCTTTACTCCGCCACCATGTCCATGTTCCTGCTTCTGACGATTGATCTCATCCTTACTACGAATATTCTCGGAATGAGAAGCATCTTTGAGGTATACATAATAGTGACCATCAACCTTAATGACATAGCCACCCTTGATTTCGTTGACAATATCCTCATTTCGAAGTTGATAATTCGAATCTTTCATCAAGAGTTCTTCACTAATAATAGCGTCATAAGGAACCTTACCATTAAAGTAATGATAATGGTCTCCATGTGAAGTTACGTAGCCTTGATCGGTAATCTTAACGACTATCTGTTCCGCATTAATTCCTTCTCGCTGACTCACCTCATCTGGCGTCAAATTTTCAGTCTTAGTACTAGCCTGATTTCCATCTATATAAGCTACACGATTAGACACTTTGTCAGTCTGCCTTGATTGATAACGACCCAATTCATAACTTGAAAGACTTATTACCATAAGAGCTACTGAACCAAGAACATACTTTTTATTGATTTTCATCTAAACACACTTTCTATTTTCGCTACTAAATATAAGATTTAGGCAACACTATAAGTTCTATGTCATTAACCAGTTAAGTTTATAGGTAGAAATATTTAAAAAAACAATTAAAATGTTCTAATCCTTTTTATAGGTTTCTAGTATTGTTTAGCCAAATATATTGGATTCATAAACTTAACCATTTAATTAACCAGTAAATATTCTACTCCTTAACATTTAAGATGTCAAGTTATAAATTCACTTTTTTCCAAAATTTTACCCAAAAGGAAAAGCACCCAAAAAGATGCTTTCTTATAAACTACCAATGTTAATCTCAGGAAATTTTTTTGGAAGAAGATTCCAGAATTCTTCTAATTGTTCTTCTACTCTATTAGTGTTTCGAATAGTTAGGCTATACTTCTTAGAACTATCCTTTCGGGTATATACAAACTGATAAACTTTTGTAAAACGGCTATAACTTGTACCTACTAAATAGATTCTCCAAACATCTCTGAGATCGATGGCTTGTGTCCCTTTATAATAAGTAATGAGATGATTTTTATACAAAATAACTTTCAAGTCTTGGTTGTAGAACTCGGCTAGAGTATCAAGCATCTCAAGATTTCCTTCTAATTCAGGATACAAACGATAAAGTTCTTTGAACGAATCAATTGTTTTCTTTCGTATGATAAAGGCTGCGACTAAGGTCATTAATCCCATACCAGAGAAAATCACAACACCAAAAATATAGCTCAGGCTGTCTCGAGAATATTCACTGAGACTGAGATAGATTCTTGTATTCATATTACGAGCAACAACTGATTTAGCAGGAAGAATAGAGCTAATAAATTCGTCAAGATTTATAATCTTAGTGTTCTTTGAAGTATTGATAAAATTGGTATTAGTGAGGGGTTCTAACTGAATACCTGTCAGTGTTCCAGGATTATCAGCAAGACTATCTGCATTCTCAAGAAGTTTATTGATTGACTCATCTTTCACTTTAGATTCAACTACAGCAAATTTTCCTTCACCTTCGTTACTATATTGCACAATATAAACAACTGTTCCACCGTCAACTTCACCAACAGGTTCAGGATAGATACCGTAGACTGACATAGTAACTTCTTTTCCAGTATCAGTCGTATCTGCAAAGCTCTCTGTAGGCTTCTTGTGCATTTGACCTAAGAATCCAGATATAGTAGCGAGTGCGAAGAATACGATTGAAATCAAAAGAACTGCGGTAAAGCTTTTATTTCTTTTTTCTTTAAACATTAAAATCTCCTTTAGTCCCTTAATGAAATTATATCAGACTTTATTTCATATCTCATCTCTAATCCTAGTTTTTCTAAGATTTTAACAAAATAAAAAGCTCGAATTTTCATTCGAACTTCATTTTTATTTTCTTGCAGCTTTTTCATCTTCTTCGAGCTGTTTTACCAGTTGTTCAATGCCGTCAAATTTCACCATATCTCGGATACGATCTAACCAATAGACGGTTACTATTTCGCCATAAATATCTTCATCAAAATCAAAGATATTCACTTCAAAACGCTCTTCCTCTCCATCGAAGGTCACGTTCTTTCCGACACTGGCCATTCCTCTATAGAGTTTTCGTTTGATTTCAATATCAACAGTATAGACACCATCTGCTGGCATATAAGTGCGGTCCAAAAGCACGAGATTTGCAGTAGGATATCCAATTGTACGGCCACGAGCATTACCATGTACCACAATTCCTTTTGTCGGAAGAGGGCTTCCTAGTAATTGCCCAGCTTCTTTCACATCCCCTTCTAGGATGGCTTGACGAATACGAGTAGAGCTAATCTTTCCTTTTTCATCTTCTACAGGTGGTACTACAACTACTTCTCCGTCGAAGATTTCTTTTAAATCCTCTGCTGATTTTCTATCAGAACCAAGACTATAATCAAATCCTACCACAATGGTATCTGCTTTGACTTCTTTGACAAAGGTATCTACAAACTCTTGAGCGGTCATATTGGCAATACGACTTGAAAAATCCATTAAATAAAGATTTTCGACTCCAGCTCGTTTAAACTTTCGTTCACGTTCTTCTGCATTTAGGATATGAAGTAAATTTTCTGGTGTATAGGGTTTTAAGGTTAACTTCGGTGATTCATGAAAGGTAATTAGAGCAACGCTTAATCTCTTCTTAGCAGCAATTTCACCAGCAATGCTAAATAATTTTTGATGACCAAGGTGAATCCCATCAAAATATCCTAATACTAGGACAGTCGGTCCCGGAGTTGCAATGTCTTTTTCAGTTTTAATAGGTATTGTTACAATCATAGTCATATTATACCAAAAAGAAGAAGGCATTCAAAACATTACGAATTTAAAAAGATTACAGGCTACTCTTCACTTCTTTTCTCAGTTGTTCCAAACTTTCGATTTGATACTTGTCCATAACTTTCGGTAGGTTATCAATGATATCAGGGCAGGCATATGGATTGGTGAAGTTTGCTGTTCCAACACCAATAGCTGACGCACCAGCTAAGTACATTTCTAGAGCGGCTTCAGCTGAATCGACTCCCCCCATACCGATAATTGGAAGATTAGTAGTTTGTGCTACTTGACGGATCAATTTGAGAGCAACCGGGAAGACTGCTGGACCTGACATCCCACCTGTTCCATTTGCAATGATTGGCTTTCTAGTTTTAAGGTCAAAACGCATACCAACAAGGGTATTAATCATAGTGAGACCACTAGCACCCGCATCCTCTACTGCTTTTGCGATGGTCACAATATCAGTTACACTAGGCGTTAATTTTACGTAGACAGGAACTGATGAAGCCTCTACGGCTGCTTTTACCACATCATAAGCTAAATCTGGGTCTTGCCCAATCAAAAGTCCGTGATTCCCATGATCGACGTTTGGACAAGAAATATTGAGCTCAATAGCTTTCACGTTAGGTGCCTTGGAAATACCACTAGAAACTGCTGCGTATTCTTGCTTTGAAAATCCAGCGACATTGGCAATGATTGGAAGATTCGGATACTCTCTTTGCAACCAAGGTAACTTTTCAGAGAGTACGACATCTAAACCAGGATTTTGTAGACCAATGGCATTCAGCATACCAGCAGGTGTTTCTGCCACTCGTGGAGTAGGATTTCCAAAACGTGGTTCAAGGGTAGTAGCCTTAATCATGATAGAGCCCAAGAGGTCCAAATCATAGTATTTGGCATATTCTTGACCGAATCCAAAACAGCCTGAAGCAGGAATGATAGGATTCTTTAATTCTAAGCCTGGTAGAGAGACTTGTAATCGATTTGTAGTCATGACACTCTCCTTATAAAACAACAGTTCCTGTTTTAAATACAGGCCCATCTTCACACACACGTTGACTGACTGTTTCACTATCTGGTACTTTCAATACGCAAGCGTAGCAAGCCCCCATGCCACAAGCCATACGAGATTCTAGGGATAGGTAAGCTCTGGGATGGTCATGGAAGGTTTGATTGATATATTTCATCATACCAGGTGCACCGCAAGAGTAGATTGCATCAAATTCAGTGTAAAATTCGTTAATCACTACAGAAACATTTCCTTTAATACCATAAGATCCATCATCAGTCGTTACAAAGACCTGACTAAATCTGGATAATTCATCTTCCAAAATAACAGCTTCTTTAGTAGCGAATCCTAAAACAGTTGTTATTTCAACACCACGCTCATTCAGTTGTTTAGCTACTTCGAGTAAGGGCGGCACTCCGATTCCACCACCAACTATAAGAACATGATTCTGCTTGTCTAAATCAGATAAATCAAAGCCATTTCCTTGAGGGCCCATAACATCTATGCTATCACCTGTTTTTAAGCTTGAAAAGATTGCTGTCCCTGCTCCTTCAACTCGATAGATAAGTCTGCATTGCTTAGTCACCTTATCAATTGATGAAATCGAAATTGGACGACGTAAGAGATGGACATCATCAGGTACACGCAAATGAAGAAATTGTCCAGCTTTCATAGCTTCAACCATTTCTCCTTCGAGAACTAGTTCAAAGATTGCTGGCGCGATTTCCTTCTGGGAAACTACTCTCATAACTTCCAAGCGAATGGCACCCATTCGTTTTTTACAATTTGGATTCATAACTTTTCCTCCTTAAATTTTAAGGGGATCAGATAAAGAAAAACCTTGCAATTGCAAGGTTTCAGGTAAGATATTGACACAAAAGTAGCAAATAAGCACTTGCTTACTTGTTTCCATTGTAGCTTCTTTTCTCTGACACCTTGTGAGTCTCTCTGGACTGCCCTTAAAGGTTAAATTTTGACTAGTATACTGTATCAAACCTAAAAAGTCAAGTAAAAATAGGTAAGGTATCAGCTCATAAAAGTTGCTTATTTTTGTGAAGAAAGAATCTTTTCTAATTTTTGATAATCTTTAACACTGTCAATTTCATAGATAGAGTTTTCTTCCAACTCTTCTACATATACATCTAGTTCTTTGATATTATCTTTGACCATGTTGTCCCAGTAGAGATCTACAAATTCACCGCTTGCATAGGCTTCATCGATAAATCCAACGATTTTTTCAGCTGTTGGAGCATCCCAAAATGATACACCACTCAAGATGCGTCCATTTTTGCTATCGACAATAATATCTTGAACTTTGTAATCATCTCCGTAAACGAGGAACCACTCATTATCACAATCTTCACGATAAACACTGAAATAAGTTGAACATTCGATATCATTACGGAACATATTCTTGAAAAGATAGTTATCCGCATCGATAACGTAGCTGTTAGCCAATTCTTCTTTTACCAAGTAAAGAGAGTAAAAGTTATTGTAATCAGCATACTTATCGTTGAAGACCAAACGAACCCCGTACTTTTCTTTAAGATAGTCGAATTGTTCTTTTAAATAACCGACAACGATTATAATGTCATCAATTCCACGTTCTTTCAAAAATTCGATTTGATATTCAACCAATGGTTTTTGATTGACTTTAACCAAGGCTTTGGGAGTATTTTCTGTCATGGGTCTCAAACGAGTTCCCAATCCCGCTGCTAAGATAATCGCTTTCACGCGTTTTCTCCTTTATTCTTTAATAATAATATAAACACCAGCCATTACGATAAGGGAAGTAATAATGGTCAGTAAATTAAGGGGCGAGCCCAAGAAAATCGCTGCAAACAAAACAGTCCATACTACATAACTCACATTTAGACCAGTAGCTTTTGCTGGCTGCAATCGATTGATAGCCATATAGTAGGCAAGATAAGAGATCATATTAAATGCCGCAAAGACAATTAATAGACCAAACAATTGTCCATTTGCCACTTCTGCAAATGAATGATGCGAGAAGAGAACAATAACAAGATAGGACAAGAAAGATGTGACTTGTCTTATCAAGAGGGCTTCGAGTTCGCTGAGTTCACTTTCCATTGCAAAAGAGCTTAGAACACTTTCACTTCCCCAAGCAAGCGCACAAATTAATGCGCAAAGGATTCCGATATAAAAGGAATTGACCTGTTCAACCTTGTAGGTCTGAGCAATAATTCCTGCAATGATTAATAAAATTCCAAATACTGTATTCTTCGAAATCTTATGCTTTAAGAAAAAGAAAGCGAGAATGACAGATACTGCAGGATAAATAGCTGAAACTGAGGATGCTAATGAACTACCGATATATTTGACCGCATAGAGATTGGCTTGCATCCCAATTGGCCCAGCCAATAGTGCTCCGATAATAACACTGACATTTCGAATGTTCAAGAAGATTGAAAAACGTACCTTTCCTTCTTTAACTAGAAGATATCCTAGCAAGATAAAAATACTAAGAAAGTCGTGCGCTGCTGCTACTACAAAAGGTGACAAGTCAGTAAATATAGAAAAGATATAAGCACTAATGGTTAGCCCTAATCCCCAAAAAATCCCTGAGATAAGTCCAAAGGAAACTCCATTTTTAGTCTTCATCAATACCTCCCTGAGACTGCAATTCTTTTACAGCTCTATTATAACGAGTGATTCCATAATCTCCAAAATCTGCACCATTTTCTTCTTTGTAAATAGTCCAAAGACTCCAAATAATGTCTTGTAAAATCTTATAGATACGAATTTTCTCTCTCGAAACAGGAGTCTTGTCACCCTCGTAATAAGCTAGAAAGTCTGCCTCTTCTTCCGGTGTAAATTCAGATTCTAGAAAGAGTGCTGCAAGGTCCCACATCGGATCGTTCATGGAAGAATATTCCCAATCAATCAGATAAAGATGTCCGTCTGGTCCTTCAATAAAGTTTTCTGGAACCAAATCAATATGACAAGATTTCTTATCAACTCCAATTTTCTCAAGCTCATTTTTTAAAGAAAGAACTGATTTTCTGACAGTTTCATAGTTTGGATAAGAAATCTCCCCTTGAATCAATGATTCATATTTTTTGATTTCCTCAAAAGGAGCAAACTCTCCTTTTAATTCTTTACCAGAAGCATGGATCGTTTGTAGAATTGGAGCAATTTTTTCAAATTTAGTTTTTATGGTATTTGAATCTAATGTTTCTGCATTTTCAATGTATTGATTGACTTTGATACCAGCTTCAATATCAAAAAGATAATTCTCTACATCTAATTTCAAATCTTTCAACAATTCAAGATTGAACTTTTCATTCTGGCGGTCGATTAATTTATCCGTACCTTTACCGAAAAACTTAACGATGTACTGGTTTGAGGATGTTTTAATCAAATAGTTTTGATTGGTCATTCCACCCAACTGTTCAACGCTCTGAATTTCTTCGTCACCAGATAATAAAGAAGCAATCTTTTCTTTAACGATGTCCTTCACAATTATCCTCCATTAGACTTCCCACTTAAATACTGTCTTGAAGGCAGTATTAAGGTCTGTTGCAAAAACTCGATGAATATCCTTAATCTCTCTTACTGGTTCTTCTAGATAAATGATATTCTTCAAACGATTGGCAAACTTCTTAATCTCCATCATTTGGATGGCATTTTCAAAGTCAACTCTTCCAGAACGAGAAGATCCAACTAATAACAAGCCTTTTTCCAATGAATCACGAGTATTGATATTAACTTTATACTCACTAACTCCCATCATCAAAATGGTACCTTGTGGTTTAATGTAGCGAATCAAGTCATTAATAGCAGGTCCACATCCATCACCACCACAGCATTCGAAACCATGGTCAAAACTAAGATCCTCTGGAATGCTATCAGTAATGTAGAGCTCTTTTGCAAATGAGAATAATTCTAATTTCTCCCAGTGACGTCCGATAACAATAATCTCAGCTTCAGGCAAGGTGTAGTTGATAATATTGGCCATGACAAAAGCTAAACTTCCATCACCAATGACAGCGATGCGTTGACGTCTGCTGTGAGATACCGTCATGAAACGATTCATAGCATGCATGCCAACACTGACAAACTCTGTAATGGCAGCAACTGTATCTTCGATATCTTCGTAAGCTACCACACGATCCTTAGGTAGAGAAACGAATTCTCGCATAAACCCATCATAACCACTTGAAAGGAAATATGTTCCAGTCATGTAATTTTCGTAGAATTCCTCATCACTTTGCATAGGTGGTTGATTTGGAATCATAACAACCTTCTGACCAACTTTGTAAGTACCCGTTGGATCAGAAATGACTGTACCACAAGACTCGTGAATCATAGCCATTGGTAGTTTTTTCGCTAAAATTTTTGGATCGCGTTTACCTTGGTAATAACGTTGATCCGCGTGACAAACCGCCATGTAATTTGGTCGGATGAGGATATGATTCTCTTGATCAATTTCTTCTTCCTGATATTTAATATTAATAAACTTTGGTTTTGTCAGTTGATAAATTTGATTAATCATGTCTTTAGTCTTTCTCAATCATGCTTTTAGCAATCTTCAAGTCTGTAACTGTCGTAATTTTAAGGTTTGAATATTCACCTTTTGCTAAGGCTACATCTTTACCCTTAATGACAAAGATTTTACATGCATCTGTTAAAATTTCTTTTTCTTCTGCTGATAAAGAACCATACAAATCAATAAAGTCTTTACAACGGAAGGTTTGTGGAGTCTGTCCTTGGTATAGATGAGCGCGATTTGGAATATCTGTGATAAACTGACCGTTTGTACTTTCAACAATGGTATCTACGGCTTCAACTACAGTATCAACAGCGTCATGATTTTGTGCGAGAGCAATGTTATCTTGAATCATTCGAAGTGTGATAAAAGGACGAACTGAGTCATGTGTGACCACGATATCATCTTCTGTGATTGGACGATAAGCATCGATAGCTTCAATAATCTTTTCAATACTAGAATTACGATCCGCCCCACCTTTTGTGATGATGATACGGTCCTTGTGGAGTGGAAGGAATTTTTCAACTAAATCTTCTGCGTGTGTCACCCAGTCTCCGTGAACTCCAACCACAATCTTTTCGATACTTGGCTCTAAGACAAATTTTTCAATTGTATGAATCAAGATTGGGCGGTCTCCCAACTCAAGAAATTGTTTGGGTAGGTTACTAATACCCATGCGCGTGCCGGTTCCACCTGCTAAAATTCCAGCGTAAATCATTTTGATACTCCTTTGGTTTATTCTAAAAACTCATTCTCTACCATTATACCATAATCTTGCACTATCATGAAGCAAATACTAGTTTTCTCTAGTTAGAAACTAATGATGCGAGCACTTTATGCTTAGAGCATTTAAGAAATGAATCCTTGCATTCTTATTTCTCGATTAAAATAGAGTTCTTCAGAATAATATAGAAAGCTTAAAGAAACCTTAAATCATTGGTTGATATGTATAGAGAACCTGAAATTTTAATTAGACTTTTCCAATTAAAATTGTTAAAATAAAATGGAAAATAAAAGAAAAGGAAACTATCTACCGCCATGATGAATATGCAAAACATGATGCGTCAAGCTCAAAAACTTCAAAAACAAATGGAGCAAAGCCAAGCTGAATTGGCTGCTACAGAATTTGTTGGGACTTCTGCTCAAAACCTTGTAACTGCTACCTTGACTGGTGATAAAAAAGTCGTAAAAATTGATTTTGATCCTGCAGTTGTGGATGCTGAAGATATTGAAACACTTTCAGATATGACTGTTCAAGCGCTCAATGCTGCTCTTGAACAAATTGATGAAACTACTAAAAAGAAACTTGGAGCATTTGCTGGTAAGTTACCATTTTAATTATATTCTCAAAAAGAGGCTGGTTTACAGCCTCTTTTAATTTATGTTAATAAGCAAAGAACTCAGTTGCTTTATTTAGCAATAAGTCACTATATTCAGGGTCTTCCTGAGCCGTTACTAGTTCTTCTTTTGTTCTTTCCAAGTCATCCGTAATCATTCCGTCAACTCCTAGGTGAAAAGACTTATTAAATGATTCCGAACTATTGATTGTCCATACATAGAGTTTTTGATCAGTATTCCATAGTTTCGTCACAAAGTATTCATCTAAAGTAGAATACTCCATTGTGTAGCCTGTAGCAACCGTTCTAGGAAATACAGAATTATAGGGAAGAATAAAGTATACAGGAATATCTGTGTCATACTCTATCACTTTTTCAACAACCTTATAATCCAAGGATTGTATTTGATGACCATAAACCTTAATTTTTGCACCGTATTTGTCTAGAAAATGTTCCATCATCTGCGGGCTATCTTTGTGGCTGGTCTTAATCTCAATGAGAAGTTTCTGATGCAGTTCATTTGCACGATTCAGATAATCATCAAAACTTGAAATCTTTGTCTCATAACCATTCTCATGAATATCAATCTGCTTTAACTCTTCTAAGGTCAAATCCTGTGGTGTTTTATTAATACCAGCTAAGCCTTTAAGATTAGCATCATGCATCATAACAAATTGACCATCTTTAGTTTCCTGGATATCCATCTCGATTAAATCTGGTTTTAACTGCGCAGTCTTTTCTAAGGATTCTACTGTATTTTGGACACCATTTCCATTCGATACACCACGGTGTGAAATCACAAGCGGTGGATTGACTACAGGAGCTTCCAGATAATTATAGCCTTCAATCGCAAAGAAAATACTTGCACAAACCATGACCCCCCATCTCATGATATGGTCCTTCTCTCGCCTTGGCATAATGTCAAGCTCTTCTCCCGTTAAGAAGGACGTAAATTTCACAAGGAAATAGGTCAGTGCCATATAGTGGAAATTCTTGATAAGAACGAAGTTGCAAATAGCAAGGAGTAAAGATTCTCTCTGAGTAAGGCTATCCACTATATACTGGGTTGATAGTAAAGGGATGAGAGGAAGATAGAAGAATAGATTGGTTTTTACAATAATTAAGAATAAATGCCAGGCATAAAACCAAAAATAATTTCTAGTTTTATCCAAACTATAAATGATCGCTTCCTTGACCGTCATCTTTTCATAAAAGACCTTAGGTAGAGTGAACATCAAGCGAACAGAAACATAGAAGAATAAGACTGATAAGATAATAATGGCTATCCACCACATCCAGTACTTATCTTCCATGTAGGTTTGAATAAACTCTGGTATTACGATTTTATTGAAATAATAAATCTTAAATATCTTCCTGATAAAAGGAAATAGCATTGCTACAAATAAAAAGATAAACAAAGCTTTTGAAATAGTCATCTTCTTCATAAAAGCAAGGCTTTCACGAAATACTTTTCGACTATATTCTATAAGAGTCCTTTTTTCGTGATATAGGAGGTGGCGAGCTCCAATAAAGAGGATACTAAGTTGAAAATAGGCTACAAGTAGATTGATGGCTATTAAGATTACAAAGCCAAGACTGACTATGGGTGCGTTTTTTATAATCTCAAAAATATTGTTGTAGGAAATAAACAAATATCCAGTCTGGCTTAGTAAAAATCCAGCTATCACTGAGTTTAGTGGCAACCAGATATAGTCGACCAACATAAAAATTAGAAAGAATAGAAATAGGATTTTATCTAGATTAAGGTAAATCTTTTTAAAACCCAATTTTTTTGGTTTTTCAGGTTTCATAAAAACTCCTAATCAAAAAGTTGTGATAAATCCAAAGCACCAAATGGATTCGAATTAAGACTACTTTGAGAATTGAGTAACAGTCTACTCTCATCTGACTCCAGAAAAGCTTCATACACTCGAGCAGTCATACGAGCATCCTCTAGACTATTATGAGATTGCCCTTTAAAACCCAGAAAATTAGCCACAGTTTGTAATTTTAGATTAGCAATTCCATGAAGATCAGAACTACGTCGATCCAGTGCTTCATTATAGACATCAACTAGATATTGATGACTATAGTCAAATCCATGCTCTAGTAGAATTGGTAAATCACTTTTTGCTGCATTATAACCAATAAGAGGCAAGTTACCAACAAAAACTTGAAATTTTTGCAGGACTTCTTCTACCTTTGGTGCGCCTTTCAATGTCTCTAAAGTAATCCCCGTCAAATCATTAATAAAACTCTTCAAAGGAACATCAGTATAGACATAAGAGTCAAATGCTCCTACTTCTTTACCTTCTTTAAAATGCACTGCTGATACTTGAATCAAATGAGTCTTATCCTGGTGTTTATTGAATTCTAAATCAAATGAAATATATTCTCTTAATGTTTCCATCTTATCAATCCTTATTGATTTGTAAAAAGAAACCACCTGGTCTAGTCCTAGAAACCAAGCAGTTTTTTCTTATTTGCCAAATATGCGAGCAAAGAAGCCTTTCTTCGATGCCTGAACTTCTTGCTTAGCTTGATCCAACTCCAACTGAAGTGTTTCTTGATCCTTCATAGCTTGAAGGGTTAACTGTTGTTGTTGATCCAATTGCTTATCTTTTTCAGCGATTTGGCGGTCTTTGACACGCATCTGTTCATCTTTTTCAGCCAGTTGCTTATCTTTAGCCTTCAATTGCTCATAAAGACGAATGATTTCAGCGTTCTTTTCATCAACAAGAATTTCCATGAGTTCTCGTTGCTTAACTTCATCACTAACCGGTTCATCTTCAAAGATAGTCTTTTTGTAGATTTCTTCAAGTTTGATCAATCCACTGCGAGTAACAACAGTAACACCCTTGTCGTTTTTTGTAATATCTTCTTCTGGTAATTCTTTGACACGATTATTGATTGCTTGTCGGGATAGTCCCAAGACCTCAGCAATCTCACTGACAGTCATTTCAATACTCATAATATCCTCTATTTTTCTCTAGCTTTTCTTAAATTAAATCTTATCATAAGTAAGCAAAACTGTCAAATAACACTGTATTTTCAATGGTTTTTTAAAACATAAAATGTAAAAACTATTTATCGGCTAATATTTTAAAAAGATGAGAGCATCTGATCTTTAGACTAGTAGATAAAAATCGTTTAATCAATAAAATTTTAAGAGAAAACCTTTCTTGGTTTGTAGAGATGATCACGTTTCTCCATAATAGCAAGTAGCTTCTCGCCTTCGAAAGCGGCAACTTCCTTCTCGCTATACTCTAACTCAATAAAACGACCATAACGGACTTCATCTGCCTGCTCAGGAGTCAAGTTTACTTTTACTAAATCCCCTGTACCAATCTCAAGAGGATAAAGAAAATCTAGTTTTCCAGCCTCTACTTTTTGGGCAATTTCTTCTAAGGTCAAGGAATCTTCTAACTGTAAACCAGCTGCACTAGTCCGTGTAAGATGAGACATATGAGCTGCATAACCAAGCTTCTCTCCCAAGTCAACCGATAAGGTACGGATATAGGTTCCCTTGCTACATTTTACTCGGAAGGTAAAACGCGCAAGTTTATCCTCGTAGGAAATGGGACTGGTTCTTTCAAAACTATAAATGGTCACCTGACGTTCTGGACGCTCGACTTCCTGACCAGCACGCGCATACTCATAGAGCTTGCGACCATTGACCTTGACAGCTGAGTACATTGGTGGAATCTGGGTGATAGGCCCTGTCAGACTAGCAATGGCTTCATCGACAAGTTTTTCATCCAGTGGAGACAAAACAGGAGTCTCTGCGACAACTTCCCCACTAGCATCCTCGGTCGTTGTTGAATATCCCAGAGTGATTTCCCCCTCGTAGACCTTACCCTCATCCTGCATGAACTCTACCATGCGAGTCGCCTTTCCCACAGCAATGGGTAAAACGCCCACTACATCCGGATCCAAGGTACCACCATGGCCAATCTTCTTAGTCCCCAAAATCTTACGCAGTTTAAAAACCGCATCATGCGAGGTCATCCCTGCTTCTTTTTTTAAGTTGATAATACCGTTCATGTTTTGCTTTCTCATTCTCCCTTCAAAGCATCAAACTTAGCCTTCATGGTCGGATTTTTACGAGTCAATTTTTTAACAGAAACATCATCCAACTTATTGTTTGCGAGGCGGAGTTGGTTTTCTGATGTGGTCAAGAATTTCTTGACCTCTTCCATGCGTTTGATGGCCTTGTCGATTTCGTCAATAGCCTTACCGAAGTTAACAGATGCTGAATTGTAGTTCTTGGCAAAGGCCACTTTGAAAGCATCTAGGTCTTCCTCGAAATGGGTAATATCAATATTTTGTTCTCGGATAAGTGCTAATTCTTGCTTGTATTTAAGAGAGTTAAGAGCTGCATTGCGCAAAAGACCAATCAACTGAATAAAGAACTGAGGACGGACCACATACATCTTCTCATACTCGTGGCTGACATCCACAATCCCTGTGTTGAAGTAGTCATTATCAGCCTCAAGCATAGTCACTAATACGGCATACTCACAGTTCTTCTCACGTCGATCCTTATCCAACTCCTTGTAGAAGTCTGCATTCTTATGCTTCTTCTCTGTTCCGTCCGCTTCATTTTTCATCTCAAACATGATGGAAATGAATTCTAGCCCATTTTCATCAAAGTCACGGAAGATAAAATCGCCCTTAGAACCACGTGCTGAAACCTTGTTGTCCTTTTCGAAATAAGCGTTTGGAAAGGCAAAGCTACGAACCTTGTTAAACTCACTTTCCGCATACTGCTCAAGACTTTCTCCAATAGCCTTGGTTGATTGTTGGGCCTTGAAATTCTTGTAAAACTCAACCTGCTCATTAGCTGCCTTAAGCTGAGCTTCATAGTTTTGCTTAACTGAAGTCAGAGAAAGCTCGTTTTCTTTTTCTTGTAGAAGGAGCTGATTTTTGACCTGGTCTCTTTCTTTCTCTAGATTAGACAGTGTCTTTTGCAGCTGATTCTCATGCTCCAAGCGTAAGGTAGCCAGCTGATTCTCCAGTGCTTGAACTTCTTTTTCCTTCTCTAGCAGACTTTGACTAGCACTTTGCTCTACTTCTTTTTTGGCTAATTCTTTTTCGGTATCAAAGTTCTGAATTTGACTTTGTAGCTGGGCAATTTCTTGGTCTTTTTGCGCAAGTTTTGTCTGCTGTTCATTCATGGCTTTTTGCTCAGCCAAGGCCAGCTCTTGCTTCATGCGTTCATGCAATTCCTTATCAAACTCTACAGTTCGAACTTGAGAAATTAGCTCTGCATATTGGCTTTCATTAACTGTAAAAACTTCCCCACAATTTGGACATTTAATTTCGTTCATGATTTTCCTCTGTATTTAACATTACTACATTCATTATAGCATGGAAAAACAAAAAGAAAAAGTTGGAATCAATCCAACTTTTAGTCTACGTATGTATCTTCGTTCTTGTTTAAGAAGGCATAAGGCAATCCAATCAGTAGACCACCGCCGATAAAGTTACCAATAAAGGTTACACCCCAGTGACGAAGAATATTTCCAATACCGAAGTTCGCGATTGAATCAGCAGCAACACTGAACTTCACAATAGCAAAGGATGCAAAGTTTGCGGCGATGTGCTCATTTGTTAAGAATACAAACATGTAAATGGCTGATAGAACCAACCAAAGTTTTGCTCCACCATCCTTAACTAAAACAAATGAAAGAATGGCGATGTTTACAAAGATATTCGCTAGGATACCTTCAAGTAAAACTAGTTCATTAGAGCGTCCCAACTTCATTTCTACAACTCCAGAAATAAAGCTATCGTGCGTTAGATTTGCATATGCTGCTGAATGAGCAAATCCCCAACCAGCGATAAGCGCACCAATTAAGTTAAAGAAAGTACAATACAAAAGAATTTCAGCTGTTTTTCTCCAGCTAATTTTTTTCAAAAAGCTACCAGCTGTAAGGAACATCATGTTTGAAGTTACCAACTCAGCATTCAAGAAGACAACATAAGCTAGTCCCCAAGCGAAAACAAACGGGAAGAGGAAGCGTCCACTACCAGGAGCGATTTTATTGATCAAGTCAGCACCAACAGCTCCAGCAGCTGTACTAAAGGTAAGGAATGCACCTGCAAACATTGAACGGATAGCATACTTGAATTTGCTATTTGAATAAAGACTTTCTTTCTTTTTACAAGCAAATTCAATTTTTGAAATAAATTCTGATGAGACCATATAAACTCCTAAAACTTTTATTTGTGAATATTATAACATAAAATCAACTTTATGGAAAGGCTTTCTGAAATTTTAAAAAAATTAAAATCTATGATTCTAAGATACGGATCTTGATATTGTATTTTTTTGTTTCATTCTTTAAGTTATTGACTAGTTGGTCATTCTCTTTTGATTTTCCAAAGAAAAAGGCTAGAGCTTTTCCGCTCTTTTGTTCGATAGTCAAAAAATATCTAGCACCATTCAATTTAACACTTGGAATAAAATGGACCTCAATCTTTTTAATATTATTCAGTGGTATAATGCGCTTTCTAAAAACATAAGCATTATGGATATAAAATCTTCCCTTTGCAATATGAAACGGGGCAAAAAAGTTTCCACCACTTTGACGCACAATGACATAACGACGCCATAGAATCAGTAAAAGAAGGAAGGATACAAAGGAAATAGCAAAAGTCAAAACCGAGCTTTTCATCATCAATTTTATCCCAATCAAAAAATAATCTATCATAATTAAACCCCTTTTTCTACCTTATTATACCACTTTTGTTGAGCTTCTAGGTTCATGGACAAAGAAAAAGAAAAAGACTGAACAAAGTTCAGCCCTTTTTACGAATGGTTGATAAGATATCTTCATCTAGTCAAATCAATACGTTGACCAATTTTACCAATGATAATTGCACCAACAATTAGTGAAGCGAATTCTCCGATACCAGTAGTGAACCATGTAAAGAAGAATGGTGCTTCTGCTACAATGTTCAATTCAGCAGCAATGGTGATCATTGAAATTGAAAATAGAATTGAAAAGAAGAAATGATCTTTTCGAATTAATCCATTAAAAAGATAGTCTTTACTATATTTACTGAACAACCAAACTCCTAAGCTTAGGAAGACAAGAGTTGATCCTCCACCTACAGCGACATCAATGAGTCCAAAACTGAAAAAATTAGCAATCATACATCCAAGAGTAACACCAATAATGTACTTAGGATTGTAAAAAGCTAGAAAATTCATCATTTCAGAAATACGGAATTGGTAAGCTCCGTAGCTAATGGCATTGAGTGGTGGTGTAATAGTCAAAACCACATAAATTGCTGCGACAATGGCAATGTCAGCCAAATCGCGGACAGTAAGTTTTTTCATGTTTTCTCCTTTAGCGGCTCCACCGCGTTTAATATGCTTGGTGAAAGAAGTTAAGCACCAAGGGTTGAACAAGTCAACTTTGTTAGTATAGCACATTTAGAGGCTTTATGCTATACTAATCTTATGAAAAGATACATTAAAAAATTCTTCGATAACGAAATTTTATCTTATTTATTTTTCGGCGTTGCTACTACTGTTGTTTCTGTAGGGACTCGAATGATTATTTTTTACTTGACTCGGCAAGAATTAACAGCTACTGCTCTAGGTAATATAACAGGTATTCTATTTGCTTTCTTCACGAATGACACTATTGTTTTTAAACAAAAACGAGAAAATTGGTTTGGACGTCTCATTAAATTCTCTGGAGCTAGATTTTTTACCTTCTTACTTGATATGGCACTAACCTTTATTTTTGTCACCAAGTTTCCTCATATAATTGGTCAATTTGTAGGTGATGATATTAATATAATTAATACGGTTGAAATAGGGTTTGCTCAAGTTACAATTGTTGTCTTAAATTACCTTTTTAGCAAGCTTTTTGTTTTTAAAAATAAATAAGCGCTTTTCTTGCATTCAACATAAATTTACGATATAATGTTGTCTGTAAAAATTTGATAAAATTTTGAAAGGAAAATATTATGTTAAAGGATCTTAAAGATTTCTTGCTCCGTGGTAACGTCGTTGACCTTGCTGTCGGTGTGATCATCGCCACTGCTTTTGGTGCTATCATCAATTCATTTGTAAATGATATCATCACTCCACTTCTATTGAACCCAGCCTTGGAAGCTGCGAATGTACAAAACATTGCTGAGCTTGCTTGGAATGGTGTTACATATGGTAAATTCTTGAGCGCTGTTATCAACTTCGTTGTAATTGGTACTGTTCTCTTCTTCATGATTAAAGCTATTGAAAAAGCTCAAAACCTTCGTAAGAAAGAAGAAGTTGTTGAAGAAGCTCCAGCAGCACCAACTGAATTGGAAGTTCTTCAAGAAATCAAAGCACTTCTTGAAAAAAAATAAACATGTAAAAGGATTTAGATATTGTCTAAATCCTTTTTTCTTCCTCTTTTTATATTGGTTTTAGTCTTGAGTAAAACTCCTATTTTTGATATAATGATGAAAGTTTCCACCCTTAGTGTAATGGATATCACGTAAGATTCCGGTTCTTGAGATGGGGGTTCGATTCCCTCAGGGTGGATAGATATAAACGAAAAAGCAACGGTGCCGTTGCTTTTTTGTTATTAAACTTTTTCCGATAATTCTTCCCACTCTAGCATCGCTTCTTCCTGGCGCTGACTAATCTTATCTAGTTCAGCTTGCAATTGCATTAGTTCATCTGCATCATTGGTTGTATGCATTTGTTCAGAAATAGCTTGGGCTTGATTTTCTAATTCTTCGATTTCTGCCTCTAGACTTTCGATTTGTCTCATCAATTTACGCAGTTCTTTTTGACTCTCCTTTTGAGTTTGGTAGTCATTAACTGGAGAAGCCTCTTTTTCTTGGTTATATGCTGCCGCTTCTTCCACTTGGCTAACTGCTAGCTCTGCTTTTTTGTCAACATAATAGTCATAATCACCCAAATAGACGGTCGAACCATTTTCGGACAATTCCAGAACATGTGTAGCTACACGATTGATAAAATAACGGTCATGGCTGACAAATAGAAGAGTCCCATCAAAGTCAATCAGTGCATTTTCCAGAACTTCCTTACTATCAATATCCAAATGGTTGGTCGGCTCGTCAAGAATCAGGAAGTTATTATTTTCCATTGATAGTTTAGCCAGTAACAAGCGAGCTTTCTCTCCACCTGAAAGCATGCCAACTGATTTCTTAACATCATCACCTGAGAATAGAAAGGCACCTAAACGATTTCGGATTTCCACTTCTGGCGTCAATCTAAAATCATTCCAAAGTTCATCTAAAACTGTATTGCTTGGTGTCAACTTACTTTGAGTTTGGTCATAGTAGCCAACTTCAACATTTGCACCGAAACGCTTCTCTCCCTTTATAAAAGGAATCTGATCAACAATAGACTTGATAAAGGTTGTCTTTCCAATCCCATTCGGACCTACAACTGCTACGGCATTCATCTTACGAAGGTCGAGGTTGATAGGCTCTGATAATATTTCTCCATCATATCCAATAGCAGCATTCTCAACTGTCAGCACAATATTACCAGATGTTTTCTCAGAGTGAAAGGTCATAGTGGCTGTTTTATTCCCAGCTTCAGACTTATCTAAACGCTCCATCTTTTCCAGTTGTTTGCGTCTAGATTGAGCACGTTTGGTTGTCGATGCTCGAACGAGATTTCGGTTAACAAAGTCTTCTAAAGCGGCAATTTCCTTCTGTTGCTTTTCGTAGTTCTTAGCTTCAGTCAGTAACTTCTGCTCCTTCTGCTCCACAAAGCTTGAGTAGTTCCCTACGTATCTATCTAAAGAATGTTTGGTTAAGTCGAGCGTTATGGTTGCTACCTTATCGAGGAAATAACGGTCGTGACTAACAAGTATCAAGGCACCACTGTAATTAACCAAATAGTTTTCTAACCATGCAATGGTTTCAATATCCAGGTGGTTGGTCGGCTCATCCAAAACCAAGAGATTTGGCTTTTCAAGGAGCATTTTGGCTAGGGCTAATCTTGTATTTTGACCTCCAGAAAGCTCGGCAATTTTCATCTGCCACATAGACTCATCAAACTTAAAACCATTTAAAATGGCGCGAACATCAGCTTCGTAGGTAAAACCTCCAGCCTGACGGAATTCTTCAGATAGACGATCGTAGTCTGACATAAGCTTATCGAGATCTGCTCCTGTCTTTTCCCCCATCTCTAGCTCCATTTGGCGAAGTTGTCTTTCAGTAGTACGTAAGTCGTCAAAGACGTGGAGCATCTCGTCATAGATAGTATTTTGGGATTCAAATCGACTATCCTGTGCTAAGTAAGAAAGGGAAATATCTTTTTTCTTATTAATCTCACCTGAAGTTGGCTCTTCTTCCCCGACTAATATCTTTAATAGCGTCGACTTACCTGCTCCATTTTTCCCAACGAGAGCAATACGATCTCTTTCATCTACTTGTAGATTAATATTTTCAAATAGAACATCGCCTGCAAAAGAACGTTCGATTTTATTAGCTTGTAAAATAATCATGTAACTATTTTACTATCTTTTTCTGTTTTTAACAATTCAAATAAAAAAGTTCGAGCTTTAAACTCGAACTTTTAGAGATTAATAACCGATACCACCACGGAATGTACGTGCCATATCTTTTAAGTTATAGTTCTTAGAAGATGTGTCGATTGTCCATTTACCGTCTTTCTTAGTCATCTTGATTTCGTAACCTTCTTTTTGCATATTGTCACTAGTATCAAGAGGAGTTGAATCAAATTGGCTTGGTGCGTTTTCTAAAATGTACTTCTCACCAGCTTTCATAGCTTCTGAGTAGCTGCTGTATTTACCTTTGTTTTCGTCGTAGAATTTACGGCTCAATTCATAGACATTTAAGTTATCCAAGTCGATTGTTTCAGGTCTTACATAGATAACTGCATAGTCTGGCAAGTAAGTTTTTACTTTGTAATCAACTTTTGCTCGTTTAGCATTTGCTTTGATATATGCTTCTGCAAATGTACGAAGTTCAGAATCAGATGGTTTGTAATTGTAGAATCCTTTACCGAATGACTCGATGAATTTCTTGATAAATTCTTCTCTATCAGCCTTCACGTCATTTGTGATCACATCAGAATCGTTTGAAGATTTTTTGTCATCTGATTTTTTGTCTTCAGACTTTTTATCATCTTTCTTTTCTTCAGATTTCTTATCGTCTGATTTCTTGTTGTCTGATTTTTTATCTTCAAGTGCGACGATTTGAGTTTTATCATTAGTAAAGCTTACGTTTGATGCACCACCAGTGTTTTCTCCATCTAGGTAAACAGCATCAACATATTTTTTCATAGCTTCTTTGGCTTCATCAATAGTGTCTTCGTATTGACTTGGATCAACCTTGATAGCTACGTCATTTTTACCTTTTTGATTTTCTTTTACATCATCGTAAAAGCTTGGGGCAAAGTGAAGTTCATATTTTGCATCTTTATCAACTTCATAAACTACATAACCAGCAACACTCTTGCCTTTAGAGATGCTATCTCCGTATGACATAAATTTAGTTTTACTGTCTGACTCATAAATATTAATTGGTTCAACTTTTTCGTCTTTTTCGTTATAAAGCGTGATATCATGGCTAGTAAAGCTAAACTGTTTATCACGATTATTTTTAATTTCTACTTGAAGAGCAAGGTAGTGTGAATTTGAATCTTCATCTTTAGGAAGAACATACATACCGTCTTTAACAGAAACTTCAAAGTTTGAATTAGATGCAGTACCATTGTCACTTGCTTTTTTACTATTTCCACAAGCTACCAATGCTAAAGCAGTTAAAACTAAAGCTGAGTGCTTAAGAACTTTTTTCATAATAGAAAACTCCTTTTATTATTTATTTTATTGTACCATACACTTAAAAAATTTCAAACTAGAAACAGGAAATCGCTTTAAAAATATTGTAAATTTTTATAATAAGGAGAATTTTCATCTATTACATTTGTTTGATTAAATTTTTAAAATTCATATATATAGGTCATGCTAACGTTTTACTAAAACTTTAAAAAATGCTATAATGTAAACGGTTAATACTAATAACAAATAAGGAGAATTTCAATGACTTATCAAGAAAACTTCCAAAAATGGGCTGATTTTGCTGATCTACCAGATTACCTTCGTCGTGATTTGGAAAGCATGGATGAAAAAACAAAAGAAGATGCCTTTTACACAAACCTTGAATTCGGTACTGCTGGTATGCGTGGATTGATTGGTGCAGGTACCAATCGCATTAACATTTATGTGGTTCGCCAAGCAACTGAAGGTTTGGCTCGTTTGATTGAATCTAAAGGTGGAAATGAAAAAGAACGTGGTGTAGCCATCGCCTACGATAGCCGTCACTTCTCTCCAGAATTCGCCTTTGAATCAGCAGCCGTTCTTGCAAAACACGGTATTAAATCCTATGTCTTTGAAAGTCTCCGTCCAACTCCAGAACTTTCATTTGCTGTTCGTCACCTCAACTGTTTTGCAGGGATCATGATTACAGCTAGCCACAACCCTGCTCCGTTTAACGGATACAAGGTTTACGGTGAAGATGGTGGACAAATGCCTCCACACGATGCGGATGCTTTGACAACCTACATCCGTGCTATCGACAATCCATTTGCAGTTGAAGTTGCTGATGTTGAAGCTGAAAAAGCATCTGGTTTGATTGAAGTTATCGGTGAAGCTATTGATGCTGAATACCTCAAAGAAGTAAAAGATGTCAACATCAACCCTGCCTTAATTGAAGAATTTGGTAAGGACATGAAAATTGTCTACACCCCACTTCATGGTACTGGTGAAATGTTGGCTCGTCGTGCTCTTGCTCAAGCAGGATTTGACTCTGTTCAAGTCGTTGAAGCTCAAGCAACTCCAGACCCAGACTTCTCAACTGTTAAATCTCCAAACCCAGAGAGCCAAGCAGCCTTTGCACTTGCAGAAGAACTTGGTCGTCAAGTAGGGGCTGATGTGCTTGTCGCAACTGACCCAGACGCTGACCGTGTTGGTGTTGAAGTTCTTCAAAAAGATGGTAGCTACCTTAACCTTTCAGGTAACCAAATCGGTGCCATCATGGCTAAGTACATCTTGGAAGCCCACAAAAACGCTGGAACTCTTCCAGAAAATGCAGCCCTATGTAAATCTATCGTATCAACAGACTTGGTAACGAAGATTGCTGAAAGCTACGGCGCAACTATGTTTAACGTCTTGACTGGTTTCAAATTTATCGCTGAAAAAATCCAAGAATTCGAAGAAAAACACAATCACACTTACATGATGGGATTTGAAGAAAGCTTCGGTTACTTGATTAAGCCATTCGTACGTGATAAAGATGCCATCCAAGCAGTCCTTGTAGTTGCTGAACTTGCTGCCTACTACCGTTCACGCGGTTTGACACTTGCTGACGGTATCGAAGAAATTTACAAAGAATACGGCTACTACGCAGAAAAAACAATCTCTGTAACTCTCTCAGGTGTCGATGGTGCTGAGCAAATCAAAGCGATTATGGCTAAATTCCGCAACAATGCTCCAAAAGAATGGAACGCAACAGAAATCACAGTCGTAGAAGACTTCAAAGCACAAACTTCTACTGCCGCTGATGGTACTGTAACAGCCTTGACTACCCCTCCAAGTGATGTCTTGAAATACACACTTGCTGATGGTTCATGGATTGCAGTTCGTCCTTCCGGTACTGAACCAAAAATCAAGTTCTACATTGCAGTTGTTGGAGAAAGCAACGAAGATTCACAAGCTAAGATTGCTAATATCGAAGCTGAAATCAATGCCTTTGTAAAATAAACAATTAAAAGATGAGATCAACCAATCTCATCTTTTTTCGTATCAAATCTAAGCATTTTTAAAAACTTTATGGCATACTAGATTTAAAAGAAAGCGAGGAAAACTCATGGAACAATTTTTAGAAAACATTAAAGATCTTGAAGTGACAACTGTTGCGCGTGCCCAAGAAGCTCTTGATAAAAAAGAAACTGCTACATTCTTTATCGGTCGCAAAACTTGCCCTTACTGCCGTAAATTTGCTGGCACATTGGCTGGTGTGGTAGCTGAAACCAAAGCACACATCTATTTCATCAATAGTGAAGAACCAAGTCAACTTGAAGCTTTACAAGATTTCCGTTCACGTTACGAAATCCCAACTGTACCAGGTTTTGTTCATGTTGAAAATGGAGAGATTAAGGTCCGTTGTGATTCTTCTATGTCAGCTCAAGAAATCAAAGAATTTGCTGGATTGTAAAAATATATAAAAAAGAAGGCGTCTGCCTTCTTTTTTTATATGTCTGTTAGTGGTGTTGCAGTGTCTGAAGACGTATCGTAAACTTGAAAATCCACTCCTACTCCTAGATCTGCTTGAGCTAACTGATTGACCATGGTCATGTGGGCTAGCTCCTTGATATTATTCTCTTTAGATAGATGTCCTAGGTAAATCTTCTTGGTACGATTTCCTAGTGTGCGAATCATAGCGTCTGCTCCATCTTCATTTGAGAGGTGACCAAGGTCAGACAGGATTCGTTGTTTGAGTCGCCATGCGTAAGATCCTGCTCGCAGGATTTCAACATCATGATTAGACTCAATCAAGTAACCATCTGCATTCTCGACAATGCCAGCCATACGGTCACTAACATAACCTGTATCCGTCAGCATAACAAAACTCTTGTCATCTTTCATAAAACGATAGAATTGGGGAGCAACTGCATCATGGCTAACACCAAAACTCTCAATGTCGATATCTCCAAATGTTTTAGTTTTCCCCATTTCAAAGATATGCTTTTGTGAAGAGTCAACTTTACCTAGATACTTACTATTTTCCATAGCTTGCCAGGTCTTTTCATTGGCGTAAAGATCCATGCCATACTTACGAGCTAAAACTCCAACACCATGTATATGGTCAGCATGCTCATGCGTAATCAAAATAGCATCCAAATCTTCTGGTTTACGATTGATTTCACCCAATAAGCTTGTAATTTTTTTACCAGATAATCCTGCGTCTACTAAAATCTTTTTCTTAGGGGTTTCTAGATAGAAGGAATTACCACTAGAACCCGATGCTAAAATACTATATTTAAAGCCTGTTTCACTCATTCTAGTCTTCTACTTCATCCTCCCAAATCTCGTCTTTTACAGCATCCTTATCATAAGGAAGAACAATGGTAAAGGTAGAACCCTTACCGTATTCACTCTTAGCCCAGATAAATCCATTGTGTTGTTTAATGATTTCTTTTGCTATCGCAAGACCTAAACCAGTACCACCTTGTGCACGGCTTCTAGCCTTATCAACCCTATAAAAACGGTCAAAAATCTTCGGTAAGTCTTCTTTAGGAATCCCAAGTCCTTGATCCGAAATAGATAAAATCATCTGGTCATCAGTGGTTTTCATACTAACCGTAATCTTACCACCGTCAGGAGAATATTTGATAGCATTATTTAGAATGTTATCGATTACCTGAGTCATCTTGTCTGTATCAATTTCAATCCAGACAGAATTAATAGGGTAGTCTCTGACTAATTCATACTTCTTGTCCTCATCTTGGCTTCTCATCTTATCAAAACGATTGAGAATAAAAGTGATAAATGCTGTAAAGTTAATCAACTCAACATCTAGATGACTGGTTGCATTATCAATACGCGAAAGATGTAAGAGGTCCGTTACCATTCGCATCATGCGGTTAGTCTCATTTAGAGATACTTTGATAAAATCAGGAGCAACAGGTTCATATAATGCACCCTCATCCAAGGCCTCTAGGTAAGATTTGACACTGGTCAATGGAGTTCGCAATTCATGACTAACGTTTGAAACGAATAGTCTTCTCTCGCGTTCTTCCTTCTCTTGTTCAGTCGTATCATGTAGAACTGCTACTAAACCAGAGATAAAGCCAGACTCTCTACGAATCAAGGCAAAACGCACACGCAAACTAATATACTCCCCATTTACATTTTGGGAATAAATCATCATTTCAGGACTTTGCGTAATTAAGTCTCTAAGCTCGTACTCATCTTCAATCTTGAGCAACTCAAGAATGTTTTGATTTAACGCGTCATCACTTTCAACCCCAAGTTGTCTTTTAGCCATATCATTAATCATAGTGATTTGACCACGACGATTGGTTGCAAGAACCCCATCAGTCATGTATGATAGGATACTATGCAATCTTTTACTTTCCTGCTCAAGGTTTTCTTGAGTTAGACGAATAACTTCAGACAAATCATTTAAGTTATTCGTAATGTTAGTGATTTCAGTATTCCCCTGCATATCTAATACCTGAGAATAATCACCAGCAATTAAATCTTTAATCTTTTGATTTAACTGTTTGAGTCGAATATTATCTCTACGGCCTTCAAGCAAGAGAAAACTGACAAGCATAATAAAACCAATTAATATGAGTACAAAGACGAAATCTCTGGTTAAAATTGTTTGTTTAATTATATCAATCATTATTTCTCATATAATAACCCACACCACGACGAGTTAAGATATATTCAGGTCTACTTGGTGTGTCTTCAATCTTCTCACGTAGACGTCTAATGGTAACATCGACAGTACGAACATCACCAAAATAATCATAACCCCAAACAGTCTCAAGGAGATGTTCACGGGTAATAACTTGACCAAGATGAGAAGCTAAGTGATGCAATAACTCAAACTCTCTGTGAGTTAAATCCAATTCTTCTCCATATTTTTTGGCTACATAAGCATCTGGAAGAATCTCTAAATCCCTAATTTGAAGACTTTGCAATTTAGTATCTTCCTCTTGGTTATCTACTGCTACTAACTCCGTACGACGAAGAAGAGCCTTCACACGCGCTTGTAGCTCACGGTTTGAAAATGGCTTGGTCACATAATCATCCGCACCAAGTTCAAGACCAATAACCTTGTCAAACTCACTATCTTTTGCCGAAAGCATGATAATTGGAACACTACTTGTCTTGCGAATTGTTTTAGCCACTTCAAGACCATCAATTTCTGGAAGCATCAAATCCAAGATAATAATATCTGGTTTCTCAGCTTCAAACAAATCGATGGCTTCGCGTCCATTAAAGGCTGTAACAACCTCATAACCTTCCTTGGTCATATTAAATTTAATAATATCTGAGATTGGTTTTTCATCATCTACAATCAATATTTTTTTCATATAGTCACCTTTTTCCTTATATCAATTATACCAAAAAAATGCAAAGAAGACACGAAAGACTGGTATTATCCTATCTTTTTAAATATGCTTGCCAAATTTTTTGTTGAGGTTTTGCTAGTGGATAGAGGTCAAACTCTTCAGGAGTTAACCAAACTACCTCTTTATCAAAATATTCTTTGCTATCAACTACTTGCCCGGATAGGATTCGTACATGCCACTTTCGATGGCTAAAGATATGTTTGACTTCTTCGAAATGACTATCCTGCCACGCAACTTCTAAATCATAATCCTGCTCAAAACTTTCTTGTGGTGATGGCCCAAGTTGAATAGATGGTTCAGCTACCTGATTAAAGAGATTGAATTCCTCATCTTTTGAAAATTCATCAACCTCAATCAAGGGAAAATGCCAAAATCCAGCTAGTAACTTTTCACTTTCATTCTTTTCTAGTAAAAACTGTCCTTTAGCATTTTGAACAACTAAAGCATTAAGATAGACGGGAACTGGCTTTTTCTTTGCCGCTTTAATGGGATAGCGATCCATTGTTCCATTTTGATAGGCAGCACTAAAATCTTTAACTGGACTATCTTCTGGCCTCGGATTAACGGGTGCCTCAATATCTGAACCCAAATCCATCAAGGCTTGATTGAAATCACCTGGACGTTCTGGATCAATCAAAATTTCCATCATAGCTTGAAATATCTTGCGATTACTTGGACTACCAATGTCGTGATTGACTTCAAATAAACGAGCCAAAACACGCATGACATTCCCATCAACTGCTGGTTGTGCTAGATTAAAGGCAATACTTGAAATAGCTCCAGCTGTATAGGGACCAATCCCTTTCAAGCTTGAAATACCTTCGTAAGTTGAAGGAAATTCTCCATTAAAATCATTCATAATCTGTTGAGCGGCTGCTTGCATATTACGAACACGCGAATAATATCCAAGACCTTCCCAAACCTTTAATAAGCGTTCTTCAGGTGCATTAGCTAAAGTCTCTACAGTCGGAAACCATTCTAGAAACCGTTCATAATAGGGAATAACTGTATCAACTCTGGTCTGCTGCAACATGATTTCAGACACCCAGATATGATATGGATTTTTACTTCTTCTCCAAGGTAAGTCCCGCTTATTTTCATCATACCAGGCTAATAACTTTTTTCGGAAAGAGAGAATTTTCTCATCTTCCCACATGGTCACGCCGTATTTCTCCAAATCTAACATATATCTAGTATAGCATATCCTTATAGGATACTCAAAAAATGAAAATTGTCCTTGTTTTAGTATCGACTCTCTTATCATGCCTGACTATCAGACATACTCTACTCTTTCTGTTATTTTCTATGATTTTTTGATATAATGACTTTTAAATGAATCTTTAAAAGGAGATATCCATGCGTTTTAATCAATTTAGTTATTATCCCGTTACACCTCAACAAGCTTTACAAGAATTATCTGAGCTTGGATTCAAGCTTGATCTTTCAGCTTCACATAAAGAACAGTTTGAAGCTTTTGTTAGAACTTGTTTTTTCAATTTTAAAAATACGGATTATCCCCTCACTACTTTAGCAGTTGATAAAGAAACAGATTTACTCACTTTCTTCAATTCAGACCGTGAATTGACAGCAGAAATTTTCTATACTGTTGCCTTTCAACTACTTGGATTCAGTTACTTAGTAGACTTTGAAGATGGTCTTGCTTTTCACAAAGAAACAGCGTTTCCGATCTTTTACGGAAATTTAATCGACAATCTCTACCAGCTTTTAAATACACGCACTAAAAAAGGGAACACCCTTATCGATCAGTTAGTTAGTGATGGTCTTATTCCTGAAGACAATCATTACCACTACTTCAATGGTAAGAGTTTGGCAACCTTTTCTACAAACAATGTCATTCGTGAGGTTTTTTATGTAGAAAGCCGTATTGATTCTGATAAAGATGGACTTCCTGATCTCATCAAGGTAAATATCATTCGTCCAGCATACAACGGAAAGATTCCAGCTGTCATGACAGCAAGTCCATACCATCAAGGAACCAATGACAAAGCAAGCGACAAGGCTCTCTATAAGATGGAAGCCGAACTAGAAGTCAAGGAACCACATGAAATTACGTTAGAAAATCCAACCCTGGACTTGGTTGAACCCGTTGGGGATGCTGAACTTGTTTCTGAAGCTGAAGAAAAACTCACTCATATCAATAGCAGCTACACACTTAACGACTACTTCCTTCCAAGAGGATTTGCCAATATCTACGTATCAGGTCTTGGTACCAAAGATTCACAAGGTTTAATGACCAATGGAGATTACCGTCAAGTTGAAGCTTATAAGAATGTTATCGATTGGCTAAATGGTCGTTGTCGTGCCTTTACGGATCATAGTCGTAAACGTCATGTAAAAGCTGATTGGTCAAACGGTAAAGTGGCAACTACAGGTCTTTCTTACCTAGGAACAATGTCTAATGGTCTTGCTAGCACAGGAGTCGATGGTTTAGAGGTTATTATTGCAGAAGCTGGTATTTCTTCTTGGTACAACTACTACCGTGAAAATGGTCTTGTGACAAGCCCAGGCGGCTATCCTGGAGAGGACTTCGATTCATTAGATGAATTAACTTATTCTCGTAATCTCTTAGCTGGTGACTTTATTCGTGGAAACGAGGCTCATAAAGCATCCATAGAAGAACTCAAGAAGAATCTAGACCGTAAAACTGGAGATTATAATCAATTTTGGCATGACAGAAACTACCTTCTTAATACTAAAAAGGTTAAAGCTGAAGTTGTCTTTACCCACGGTTCACAAGACTGGAATGTAAAACCTCTTCATGTCTATCAAATGTTCAATGCTCTTCCAAGCAATATTAAGAAGCATCTCTTTTATCATAATGGCGCCCACGTTTATATGAACAACTGGCAGTCTATTGATTTCCGTGAATCCATGAATGCCCTTTTGACGCAGAAATTATTAGGTCAAAGCACTAACTACCAACTTCCAAAAGTCGTTTGGCAAGATAATACTGCTCCTCAAACTTGGCTGTCACTTGAAGATTTTGGAAATCAAACTGACCATAAAACTTTCTCTTTAGGTACTGAGGAAGCTGTCATTGAAAATCATTACCAAGATTCTGACTTCGAACGATTTGGAAAGACCTACCAAACCTTTAACAATGAACTTTATCAAGGTAAGGTGAATCAGATTACCATTGATATTCCAGTGACTGAAGATCTTCATATCAATGGTCGTGTTAAACTAAACCTTCGTCTCAAGTCAAGTACCAATAAAGGTCTTCTCTCTGCTCAACTTCTCGAACTTGGTCAAAAGAAATACCTTCAACCTTATCCTGGAGTCTTGGCTGCTCGTACTATTGATAATGGTCGTTACCATATGCTGGAAAACCTTTGCGAGCTACCATTTAGCCCAAATGCCCAACGTGTTATTACCAAAGGCTACCTCAACCTTCAAAATCGTCATGATTTATTAAAAATTGAAGAAGTTAAACCAGATGAATGGATGGAATTCCAATTTGAACTCCAACCAACAATTTACAAACTAAGAAAAGGCGATACAATCCGACTCGTTCTTTATACTACTGACTTTGAAATTACTGTTCGTGACAATACTGATTATCAATTAACAGTAGACCTTGCGCAATCTAGTCTGAAAATCCCATATCAAAAATAGTTAGTAAAACAGAAAACCCGTGATACAAATATCACGGGTTCTTTTATTCTTATTTTTTTTCTTCAGCTTGTTTCTTCATTCTCGCAAGTCTCAATGAACGATTGGGATTGAGGCGATTAAAAAGTTCTTCTAATTTCTTTTCATTCCAGACGTCTGCAGCAGAAACAAAATTTCCATCAGCATCTCGGAAAGATATTGGTTTATCACCCATAGCTATCTCCTAGTCTACAAATTCAAACTCAAATTTTCCAATACGGACAAGGTCGCCGTCCTTAGCACCACGAGCACGAAGAGCTTCATCAACTCCCATACCACGCAACTGACGAGCAAATTTCATGACAGACTCATCACGGTCAAAGTTAGTCATGTTAAAGAGTTTCATTAGTTTTTCTCCTGAAAGAACCCAAGTTGCATCGTCGTCACGACCAATCTCAAATGGTTTTTCTTCCTCATCGAAGCCATAATAAACCTCTTCTTCCATATCTGACTCATCATAAAGAAGGAATTCTGGCGTTTTATCAAGAAGCTCAGCTGTTGCATCTAATAAAGGTGCAAGACCTTGCTTAGTCAAACCTGAAATTGGGAAGATTGGCGGTAATTCTTCAAATTCATCATAATTAGCAGCCAATTTTTTCTTGAACTCTTCAAGGTTTTCCTGACTCTCAGGCATATCCATTTTATTGGCAACAATAATCTGTGGACGCTCCATAAGACGAAGGTTATAAGATTCAAGTTCCTTATTGATTGCTAAATAGTCCTCATAAGGATCACGTCCTTCACTAGCTGACATGTCAATGATATGAAGAATAACGCGAGTACGCTCGATATGGCGAAGGAACTGGGTCCCCAAGCCAACACCTTGGCTAGCACCTTCAATCAATCCAGGAAGGTCTGCAACGGCAAAGGATTCACCGGACTGGGTACGAACCATACCAAGATTTGGTACAATAGTCGTAAAGTGGTAGGCCCCAATTTTTGGCTTAGCAGAGGTAATGACGCTGAGCAGAGTTGATTTTCCAACTGAAGGGAATCCAACCAAACCAACATCCGCAAGGATTTTAAGTTCTAACTGTAATTCACGCTCTTGACCAGGTTCTCCATTTTCTGAAATTTCTGGCGCAGGATTTTTAGGTGTTGCAAAACGGATATTTCCGCGACCACCACGACCACCGTGAGCCACGATGAACTCTTGTCCGTTCTCTATCAAATCAGTGAGAACTTTCCCAGTCTCCGCATCACGCACGGTTGTCCCTTGAGGTACACGGACAATCAAGTCTTCTGCCCCTCGGCCATGCATTCCTTTTGTCATCCCTTTTTCACCTGATTGGGCCTTGAAATGACGATTGTAACGGAAGTCCATAAGGGTACGTAAACCTTCGTCTACAACAAAAACAACGTTACCACCACGTCCTCCATCACCGCCCCAAGGTCCTCCGTTAGGGACATATTTTTCACGACGAAAGGCAACCATGCCATCGCCACCATTACCAGCCTTTACTTTAATCTTGGCTGTATCTAAAAACATACTCATATTCTTTTCTCACTTTAAAAAGGGCTGGGAAAATCCCAGTCACCAACTATTTGAAATAAATCCTACAACTAGCAATTTAGAATCTACTAAATACACCAATTGCAGTCGCAAAAATACCGGCTAAAGTAACAAACAACATGATTAATACGACAAACATTGTAAGTTTTTCAAAGAATGTTTTTTTACGTTTACCATTATCACCGAATGCCATGTTTTCTCCTTTACTCTAATACTCTAATATTAATACTCATCAGATACAGGAGCGATTGCCCACAAGATCAAGTAAGCAATAAGTCCTGCACCATAACAGAAAGCCAAAACTCCCCAAATAACACGTACGATTGTAGGGTCAATATTAAAATAATGTGCTACTCCTGCGCAGACACCACCAATTTTTTGATCTCTACCACTTCTCATCAATTTCTTATTCATAGTTTTTTTCCTTTCATCGGAAGAATTTAATCATTCAAATATTTTCTTAAATTTCTTAATTGTTTTCTAGATGCCTTAAGCATACGCTTCGAACCTTTAACTGGCATCGTAACAGCCTGTTGCGGAATATAGAAGACTGTCTTTAAAATACGTTTTGTAACAGGTTCGTCAGCTCCTGTTTCTTTGGCAAAATTATTTGAAATAATGACGTCTAGATAAAATTCATGGACTCTTCTACCAAAATTCTCAGCAGAAATTTCATATAATTTTTCAGCCAAGTGTTTTTCATCCATTGACGGTGTAGCAAGTAAAGCCTCAAGAATAGCTCCTGCCAAGTCCCTTTCCTCATAATAAAGGGTTCCGAACATTTTATCATTGATGAGATTATCCAAATAAGGATTACCATGGGCAATAACAGGTGTCTTACTAGCTAAACTTTCCAGATAAGTCAATCCCTGAGTCTCACTTGTAGAAGCCGATATGAAGAAATCAGCTGCCTTATAATAGAGTGCCGTCTCATTTGGCGGAATCATACCTGTAAAGATAACAGAATCTTGAATTTTTAAATCTTCTGCTTGCTCCTTAAGATTGTCTAAATAAGGTCCATCTCCAGCTACAACCAGTTTAACATTTGGTTCTTCTTTTACGACATCTGGTAAAGCTTTAAGAATTGCTTGAATATTCTTCTCGTAAGAGACTCGAGAAAGACTTAGAAGCATTTTTTCATCTTGTTGGATCCCTAGTTTATCTCGTAAGTCACTAATGTGTTCAGGACCAATCTCAGGGCGTTCAAATTTGGCAAGCTCAATTCCAGTAGGAATAACACGCTTTTCAACTTTTACCTTATAGTCAGATAAAAGATCGCGTACAATTTCACTCGGACAAATGACTCCATCAACGTCATGCAAAAAACCTCGAACAAGATATTTGACCATACTTGGACGAATCAACATCCCCTTAGCAATATAGTGAACATAATCTTCGTACTGAGTATGATATGTATGAATGACTGGAATTTTCAGTTCTCGAGCAATCCAAATTCCCAATAAACCAAGAGAAAACTCAGTTTGGGTATGAATAATATCGAGTTTGTATTGTTTTGCAATCTCAAGAGCTTTCGTAAATCCACGGTAAGCGAAACGACGGTCTTTAAAGGCAAAGAAAGGAACACTAGGAATACGGATAATCTGCCAATCTTCATAACGATTGACATCCTTATCGGTTGTCGTGAAGATAAAGACTGCATGCCCTTGCTTTTCAAGCTCTGTTTTTAAGGTTCGAATACTGGTTGCAACACCCGAAACCTGTGGGAAATAAGTATCTGTAAATAATCCAATTCGCATATACTACCTCATTTTTTTCCTAAAGCCGCTTGCTCCCGATAGAATTTTAGCCATATTTCAAGGAGATGCTCCTCTGAGTATTCTCTTGAAATAGCCTTGGCCTTTTCTTTTAACTCTTTCAAAGCTTCTGGATGCTCTCTATATTCCATAATAGCTTGTTTCATCTCTTCCACATCGGTGGTTGGTCTGTAATTGCCTTCTAGAATAACCTTGTAAAGATCTAGATCACGAAGCATAATGGGTGCTTCACAACTCGCAGCTTCTAGAATAGTCATCGGAAAGAGCTCATTATAACTAGGAAGTAAGAACAGATCTGCCAAAGCATACAGTTCTTTCATCCTTTCTGGCTCAACAATTCCAGGGAAAATCAGATTCTCTGGAGGATTATCCATTATTTTTTTATAGCGTTCATAACCATCTGTAATCCCACCAAATGAGAAGCCTCCAGCCCAAATAAAGGTGATGTCCGGTAGTTCCTCAGCAAGAGTGATGAAATCATCGATCCCCTTACGCTTCTGAACCTGCCCAGCTCCTACTACTACAAATTGATTTTCACTCAACCCCATATCTTGTCGAAGTTGACTTACTTTTTCTGCAGAAAGTGGGTGCCATTTTTCTTTGTTAACAAAGTTAGGGATATAGGTCACTTTTTCACGAGGAATACCAGCTGCAACCAAGTCTTCGATAAAAGTAGGATTAACCACAACCAAGTGTTCCATACGGTCATAAAAAGAAAACACATAGCGCTTAACAATCCCTTTTAAAAAGAATGGAATCTTCAAACTACCTTCTAAGGTGTCAGGCAAGAAGTGAACATAACCAATCCTACGACCTGAACGCTTCTTTTGAAAAGTTGACAGATAATAAGGAAGGTCGATTGTATGAAAATGAGTAACATCAGCTTCTACAGGAAGATTCTCCGTTACAATTAGTTGGTCTTTCGCATCACGTTTCAAAAGTTGCACAAGTTCACGGTAAGCTCCAGAAACACCTTGTCCTGCTACCTTTTCACTCGAACTTAGCATGTTGATGCGTAATTTCTCTTTTTCCATACTATCCATTATATCATTTTATTGAAAGAAAATCAGCAAATTAAAAAAGAGATAGCATAAAAGCTAGGGAATTTCCTAACACTTATACTATTTCTTTTTTTATATCATTCTATTTAATACCTAAAGCGATACGTGCATAGCGACTCATTTTTTCAACCGTCCAAGCTGGATACCAAACTAATTTTACTTCAACGTTAGTAACCTCTGGTACATCTGTCATTGCATCATAAATTTGATCGGTCAAGAGGTCTGCTAATGGACAACCCATAGTCGTTAAGGTCATATCAATCTCAGTATCACCGGTATCACCATCAAATCGAATCTCATAAATCAGACCTAGGTTGACGATATCGATTCCTAATTCTGGGTCGATAACTTCTTCTAGCGCTGTCAAAATCCGCGTTTTGATGTTTTCAATTTGCTCTTCTGTGTAAGCCATATTCAGTCTCCTCTATCTTAATCCTCGATAAAGTCACGAAGCGGTTTGCTTCTACTTGGCTGGCGAAGTTTTCTCAATGCTTTTGCCTCAATCTGACGAATACGCTCACGAGTAACGTTGAAGACTTTACCCACATCTTCTAGAGTACGCATTTTACCGTCATCTAGACCAAAACGAAGACGCAATACATTTTCTTCACGGTCAGTCAAGGTGTCAAGAACTTCATCCAACTGCTCACGCAAGACGATACGAGTTGTATAGTCAACTGGATTTTCAATCACTTCATCCTCGATAAAGTCACCAAGATGACTATCGTCCTCTTCACCAATAGGTGTTTCAAGAGAAACTGGTTCTTGCGCAATTTTCAAGATTTCACGAACCTTGTCAGGTGTCATATCCATACGTTCAGCGATTTGCTCAGGAGTAGGATCTTGTCCCAATTCTTGAAGAAGGTTACGTTGCTCGCGAACAAGCTTGTTGATTGTTTCTACCATGTGAACTGGAATACGAATGGTACGAGCTTGGTCAGCAATGGCACGCGTAATGGCCTGACGAATCCACCAAGTTGCATAAGTTGAGAATTTGAATCCTTTTGAATAGTCAAATTTATCAACGGCCTTCATCAATCCCATATTTCCTTCTTGAATCAAGTCAAGGAATTGCATACCGCGTCCAACATAGCGTTTCGCGATAGAAACTACCAAACGAAGATTAGCCTCTGCTAGACGTTGTTTCGCTTCAACATCTCCTGCTTCAACAGCAAGAGCTAATTCTTTTTCTTCTTCGTTAGTAAGAAGAGGTACGACACCGATTTCCTTCAAATACATACGAACAGGGTCATTGACTTTGGCAGATGTTGAACCAATTAAGTCTTCATCGCTAAGTTCTGGTTCTTCCTCTGTACTTAAGACACGTTCACTCGGATTTCCTTCGTTATCAGTGATTGCAATACCTGCATCTTGAATCCGTTGCAAAAGGTTCTCAATGCCTTCTACATCAAGAGCAAAAGGAATTACAAGGACATTGTTAATTTCATCATCTGTCGCAGTACCAGTTTTCTTATGGTTACGAATAAATTCTGCAACTTGGACATCAAAAGTTGTTACTTCTTTTTGTTTTTTTGCCATTCTTACTCCATTCTTCTTTTTTGGGCAATTAAGCGTTCAAGCTCTTCTAAAGCAGTATCTGTGTCGCCTACATGACTAGCTTCCTGAACTTTCTTTTTAATTTGCAAGTTTTGTTGACTCAAAAGAGCACGATTACGAGACTCTTCCACTTCCTTTAGTTCTTCTGGAGACATCTCAGAAGGTAGATCCAAAGCTAACACCTGGTACCAAGCATTTTCCACTTCTCTAGTCTGATTTGCCAAGTCTTCAGAAGAAATCGAACCATTATCAATCAAGAGTCCATACAAGGTCTGAAACTCTGGAGTTTCAAATACAAAATCATCTCTCAAACGATAATCATTCAACACAAGGGGGTGCTCCATCATACGATAAATAATATGTGCTTCAGCTCTCATGACTGCCGTCAATTGTTTAGAAACCGACATAGTAATTGGTGTCGGATTAACAACCTGCTTCACTTTTTCTTGTCTTTGTCTGACACGACTTTCGTTGATAATGTGCTCAACTTGTTGATAATCAAAAGATGGTAAATGATCCGTCAACAAATGAATATAGGTGTTCTGGGCTGTGATAGAAGGTTCTTTGACGATAAGAGGTGCAATTTTCTCAATGAACTCAATCTGTGCTTGGAGATTTTCACTATTACTAGGTTTGTAATGATGGATATAAAACTCAATCGGACTGATTCGCGTATTGGATAAAAGATAAGCCAAATCCTCTGGAGAATTCTTTTGTAAATACTCATCAGGATCCATTGCATCAGGAATCTGGACTACTTGTACAGGTAGATCTTTAAGCTCGTCCAAAGCTTTAGCAGTTGCAGCTTGTCCTGCCTTATCACCGTCATAAGTGATAATCACTTTTTTCGTAAAGCGTTTGAGATGTTCGACGTGTTCAGCAGTCAAGGCCGTTCCCATGGAAGCTACTGCATTTTCAATACCAGCACGGTAGGCTGCAATAACATCCATAAAGCCTTCCATCAGATAAATTTCAGGAGCTTTACCTGAGCCTTTTTTTACTCTATCCAAATGATATAATTCGTAACTCTTGTTAAAAATCGCCGTTGCTCGACTATTTTTATACTTGGCACTTTGAGAATCTGTCTCTTGCCAAATCCGTCCAGAGAAAGCAATTACCTTTCCTTGGTCGTTTGAGAGTGGAAATATAATCCGGTTATGGAAAGTATCAAAAAATTGGTTACTCTCAGATAGATAAAATAGACCTGAATCCAGCAAGTCCTTCTCACTATAATCGTCTGCTAAACGCTGATAAAGATAAGAGCGTTCTGCTGGAGCTAGACCAATCATAAAGTGTTTAATGACATCATCAGTCAAGCCACGTTTATAGAGATAGTTTCTCGCCTCCTCACCCATTTTAGTCGTCATTAGGATTGCATGATAAAAGCGTGCAGCCTTATCATGCATATCGTAGAGATTTTGATGGGGTGACGTGTGTGGGACAGGGTTATGTACAGGAGCTTCCAGGTGCATCCCCAGACGCTCACCTAAAATCCTTACCGCATCTGAAAAAGTTACTTGTTGATACTCTTCTATAAACTTAAAGACGTCTCCAGAACGACCACAACCAAAACAGTGGTAAAATTGCTTATCTTCGACCACGTTAAAGGAAGGGGTCTTTTCACCATGAAAAGGACAGAGCCCCAAAAAGTTCCGTCCAGATTTTTGTAAAGAAATCACTTCTCCTATGATTTCGACAATATTGGTATTGTTTTTGATTTCTTCGATGACTCTCTTGTCAACCATAGACAATACCTCCATTTTATCACAGTTTACTTTATATAGTATAGCTTATTTCTGAAAAAAAGTAAACCATTTCACACCTTTTACATGCTTCTATTTCATAGAAAATAGGCATTTTCGAAAGTAAAATTTTAGGAAATTACACATTTACTTAAAATTGAAAAAAATATATAAATAAAAAAATCTCTATTTGCTTCAACAAAAAAACTTAGAGGTAAAATTTTATCCCTAAGTTTTTTGTAAACAAGTAATCTTATTCAAATAACTGATAGTAATCTGAAATCTTCATCTTGGCTTTTTCATCCTTGTTTAAATCTTGGATGATTCGTCCTTCCTTCATAACAATGAGACGATTTCCATACTTGAGAGCATCTTCCATATGGTGGGTAATCATCAATGCTGTTAGATGGTCCTTGCTGACAAAGTCATCTGTCAATTCCATCAAGGCCACACTTGTTTTAGGGTCAAGGGCTGCCGTATGTTCATCCAACAAAAGGAGTTCAGGACGTTTCAAGGTTGCCATCAAGAGGCTCAAGGCCTGTCTTTGTCCACCTGACAAGAATTCAATCGGTGTATCCAAGTGTTTTTCTAAGCCATTTCCAACCTTCTCAATGGTTTCTTGAAATTCTTCCTTGTAAGCTGAGAGTCTTCTCGGAAAAAGTCCACGTTTTTCCCCACGAAACTTAGCAATCAAGAGATTTTCTGCAACCGTCATACGAGGAGCAGTTCCCATCTTAGGATCCTGAAAGACACGAGAAAGGTACTTGGCACGTTTTTCAGGACTAAAATGAGTCACATCCTCACCCATGATGCGGATACTACCACTAGTCAATGGTAGCGTTCCAGCTATACTATTAAAGAGAGTCGACTTTCCTGCTCCATTTCCACCTAAGATTGTGATGAAGTCGTGTTCATAAATATCAATAGAAACATCGTTTAGGATAATTTTTTCCTCGTCAAAGCCATTTTTAACAATTTTAGTGGCATTTCTTAATTCAACAATCGCTGTCATTTGCTTAACTTGACTCCTTTCAAGTATTTATCCTTAAGGGTTGGAATGACTAGACAAGTTGCTAGGATAAGAGCACTGTATAGACGGAGGTAGCTAGTATTAAAGCCAAGAGCAATGACTCCCCATACCAAGAATTGGTAGCTAATAGAACCAACAACAATAGTAACCAGACGTTCTGCTAATGTAAGACTCTTAAAGAGTACTTCTCCGATAATTAAGCTTGCAAGACCAACTACGATAACCCCGATACCACGAGAAACATCTGCATATCCTTCTTGTTGAGCGATAAGAGCACCAGCAAGTGCGATCACACCATTTGACAAGACCAAGCCCATCAACTCCATACGTCCAGTATTGATACCAAAACTACGAGCCATATCTGGATTATCTCCTGTTGCGATATAAGCTTGTCCCAATTTAGTATCTAGGAAGAAAAGCATAAGAAGGATAACCAAAGTCACAAAAATCAAACCTGTAAATAATTGATTAACCTCAGATGAGAAAGGAAGAACGTCCTGGATTTGTTTGGTTCCTAAGAGCCCAAGGTTTGCCCGTCCCATAATCATGAGCATGATAGAATGGCAAGAAGTCATCACTAAAATACCAGACAAGAGTGTTGGAATCTTACCTTTCGTGTAAAGAAGACCAGTCGCTAAACCTGCAAGACAGCCTGCTCCAACAGCTACTAAGGTAGCAAGAAAAGGATTGACACCTTGTGTAATTAGAGTTACTGCTACCGCTCCTCCAAGCGGGAAGGAACCCTCGGTTGTCATATCTGGAAAGTTGAGGATTCGAAAGGTCATAAAGATTCCCAAACCTAGAATAGCCCAGACAAATCCTTGTGAAATAATCGATACTATCATGTTACATTCATTTCCTTCTTTTAAAAATTGGAGGAGATGTCTCCAACTCCTCCTTCATTCTTATTCGATTACTTGACCAGCTTCTTTAAGAACTGATTCAGGTATAGTGATTCCAAGTTCTTGAGCCACTTTTTTATTGATAACTGATTTACCAGTTGAGAAGACATTAACTGGAGTATCAGCTGGTTTTTCACCCTTCAAGACTTTGGCAATCATCTTACCGGTAGCAACACCAAGATCGTGTTGGTCCACAACGACTGATGCCAAACCACCTGCTTCTACCATGGCAGTCGCACTTGGGTAGATTGGTTTTTTAGCTGTTTGGTTGCTTGATACTACAGTTGAGAACGCAGATGCGATTGTGTTGTCAATTGGAACCCAGATTGCATCTACTTTACCAGTCATAACGTTTACTGTAGAAGCAATTTCGTTAGTTGAAGGAACTGCAAAAGTCTCTACTTTCAAACCAGCTTTTTCAGCGTAAGCTTTGAATTCTTCGACTTGTGATTTTGAGTTATCTTCACTACTTGAGTAGAGAGCTCCGATTGTTTTAACGTCAGGTGTCAAAGCTTTAATTAATTCAACTTGTTGCTCAGCAGGGTTGTGGTCAGAAACTCCAGTGATGTTCCCACCTGGTTTTTCCAAGTTTTGTACAAGGTTAGCTCCAACTGGGTCTGTAATAGCTGCCATGATAACAGGAAGGTCTTTTGTTGCACTTGCTAGACCCTGAGCTGCAGGTGTCGCAATTCCGACAACAACATCATTTCCATTTGACACCAATTGTTTACTCATTGTTGCAACCTTACTTTGGTCACCTTCTGAGTTCATAAAGTCGATTTTAACTTGGTCGCCTTTATAGCCTTCTTCAGCAAGTCCATCTTGGATACCTTGGTAGATCAAGTCAAGCGATGGGTGACTGACGAACTGTAGAACACCAACCTTAGCTGTTTTGCTAGCTGTCTCGGTTTTAGTATCTTGTTTCGTTAAGTTAGAGTAGACCAAGCTTCCTCCAACTACAAGTGCTAGTGCTACAATAATACCAATTAAACGTTTATTCATATCTATTTCTCCTTATTTCACTTAAACTTCGTAATGTTCATGTCACTTTCAATATAACTTTACCAAGCGTCGCCATCGTTTGATTTCCATCATTTTTTCCTCCCCATAGAAAAAGTCCTCACACAAAAAACTTGTGTGAGGACGTCGATGCGCGGTGCCACCTCAATTATAGGGAATCCCCTATCTCTCAATCTCGCTTCACGAGTTGCACTGTAAGGTGTGCGCACCGAATTCTTATGATTTCAAATTCTTAATAACATCCAGCCCAATTTCATCATCTTCTTCTGTCTGTTTCCACCAACCACAGACTCGCTAAAAAAATTCGATGATTACTTTCTGAATGCTTAAATTATATCATTTTACTAAAACTTGTCAAGGATTTTCATGAATTATTTTAAAAAATTATGAAAATTCCTACGGTTTTTGGAAAATATTGCTTTTATTAACCTGAATTACGTAATCCTGTAGCAATTCCGTTAATAGTCGTATGAATCAATCTTTCTTCATCTGAAGAAAGCTCACCACGACGTTGACGCTTAATCAACTCTAACTGAATATAGTTAAGAACATTGAAATAAGGCATGCGGTAATTTAGACTGTCTTTCAAGTAAGTATTTTCTGCCAAAAGTTCATCATAGCCTTCGATAGCCAGGATAACATTCTTAGTCAATTGCCATTCATCCAAAATAGTATAGTAGATTGCTTGTACTTCTTCACTTTCACAAAGTTTAGCATATTCAAAAGCAATATTCATATTTGATTTTGATAGAACCATATCAACGTTAGATAGGAGTGACTGGAAGAAAGGCCAGTTCTGATACATGTCACGAAGGTATTCAATATTTTTTGGATCTTGATCAATAAATTCCTTGAAGCTTGAACCAACACCATACCAACCTGGGAACATGACACGACTTTGTGACCATGAGAATACCCAAGGAATGGCACGTAGACCACCAATTTCAGTGATTGTTTTACGTGCTGCTGGACGAGAACCAATATTAAAGCTTGAAATATTCTTGATTGGACTAGATTCAAAGAAATAATCGTAGAAATGATCATTTCCAAATACTAGTTCACGGTAGATATCATAGCTACGACTGACCACTTGGTCCATGATCGCCTCATAGCGATTTGATGTATTAGTATCACTCTTCTTCTGTGTAATCATACGGTTGATAGCCGCTGATACCAACATTTCCAAGTTATAGTAAGCTGCATCCTTGTTTCCGTATTTATTTCCGATAACTTCACCTTGTTCAGTTAATCGAATACGGTCTTTAATTGACTTGAGCGGTTGAGAAGCAATGGCGTCATAAGTAGGGCCACCACCACGACCAACAGTACCACCACGACCGTGGAAGAAGGTTACTTTGACTCCAAATTCATCACCGATAGCAGTTAATTGTTGTTGAGCTTTGTATAGAGTCCAACAAGATGATAGATAACCACCATCCTTGTTACTATCAGAGTAACCTAGCATAATTTCTTGATAATTATCTTTTGAAGCAATCCACTTCTTAGCAAGCGGTAAAGAGAAATACTTTCTCATAGTCTCTTCGGAATGATCCAAATCCTCAATTGTTTCAAAGAGAGGCACGATTTGAACACGTGCTTTTTCAGCATCCACAAGACCGACTTCTTTCAGCATAATCGCCAATTCTAACATATCAGATACGCTGGTTGCATGAGAAATAATCGTTTGACGAATGACGTCTTCTCCCAAACGATCTTTTAATTCACGTGCAGTTTTGAAAATGGCTAATTCTTTTTCAAGAAGTTCAGATTTTTCAGCATGAGTAGCTGACAAGATTCGAGGGTCTTCTAATAGTTCATGTAAAAGCAACTCGCACTTCTCATCTTCTGAAAGATCGCTATAATGGTCATTAATTCCAGCAGATGCTAACAATTCAGCAACACAGGCTTCATGAACACTTGAGTCTTGGCGCATATCGATAGATGCCAAGAAGAAGCCAAAGACTTCAACAGCTTCCAAAAGCTCGGCAAACTCTCCAGTAAGCAAGGCTTCTGCCTTATTTTCAAGCAATGAATCTTTAATGATAGCTAAGTCTTGTTTAAATTCTTCAATTGTTTCGTAGTAAGGAGGACGATCTTCAGCCAATTCTTGAATAGCTCCTGAGAGACGATTACTAATATAGTCAGTAACCACTCCTTGTTGATGCCCTTGAGTTCCAAAGAGTCGTTCAATATGATGGCGTTCATCTGCCGATGAGCCGACAAGAGCCCACTCTTTCAAATTTAAGAGAGTTTGAATCAATTTAGATTGAATAAAGTGAAAAGCACGACGATAAGGTTCTTTCTCACGAAAGACAGATGTATCACTAGATTGAGCAGCCATTTCTTCAACAGCCTTGCTTGTCTTGGATAGATTAGTAGAAAGAGAGAATGTGCGATAGAGACTAGAAATCTTGCTGATATAGTAGTTGAAGATCACTTCACTTTGAATGGTAGCAGAACGCATGAGTGTCTCAGCAGTTACAAATGGATTGCCATCACGGTCTCCACCAATCCACATTCCCATGGTGATAGGTTTTGCTTGTTTTAGGTCAATTCCTTGCTCTTTAGCAAGACGCTTATACTCTAACATTAGATTTGGTACAGCTTGTAGGAAAGAACTATTGTAATATTCCATCACGTTTGTGATTTCATTCGTTACTTTTAGTTTCTTCTCACGAATCATATCCGTCTGCATGATAATTTCAATGTAGCGACGAAGATCATTGTGCCATTTTTCTTTGTTAATAAGTCCCATTCTCACGTCACGGTATTTACGCAAGAGAGTATGGATATGATTAGTCAAGTCCAGCATACTCTTACGTTGAACCTGAGTTGGATGGGCTGTTAATACAGGCACCACGTTCAGATGTTCAAGAATTTCAGCCGCATTTTCTTTTTCAGCAACCATTTCAATGGTTGTTGACAATTTACCAAGATAATCTTGATCAATATTGTTTAGATGGTTAATCTCATAAGCTAAGTCTACGTCTTCGGAGATGTTAATCAAAAGTGGTAAAATAGAGAAATATCTAGAGATGTAGACCATTTCATCATTTGAAAGGTTTCTCACTACCTTATCTAGTCCTTGATAGTCTAGATTTGATGATAGTTTCTTCAACTGCATAATCTTGTCAAAAGTCTCAGCAGGAAGCATATTTTTCGTGATATCTTCAAGTAAATCTGTCAAGATTTGAACTTCTTCTTGGACTACAGTTTTGTTTCTGTTATTTTCTAGTTTTTGAAGAGACATATTTTTCTCCTTGTCACATTTTCTTAGAGCTGTGCTTCATATTCGCTGTAGAGTTTTGCACGTTTTTCACTAGCATCGATATTTAACACAAAGGCGATAGCTACTGATAGAACCAGGAGACTATTCCCCCCTTGTGAAAGGAATGGGAAGGTTACACCTGTTGAAGGAATCAATCCTGAAATCCCTCCGATATTAACGAATACCTGAATTAAAATCATTCCACCAATACCGATTGCTACCATAGAGTTGAACGGATCTTTTGCTCGTACCCCCACTAAAATAATACGAAGAATTAGGAAGAATAATAGAGCTAAGATAAGACTGGCACCAACAAATCCAAACTCTTCAATTACAATAGAGAAAACAAAGTCCGTGTGTGCCTCAGGTAGATAGCCTCGTTTTTCGATAGAGTTTCCTAATCCTAGCCCAAACCATCCTCCATTTACCATAGCATAGTATGAATTTGCCAACTGGTGTCCTGCACCAGCGACATCATCAAATGGATTAAAGAAAGCACTGAATCGTTTAGCTACGTATCCAAATACTGGAATCTTAGAAAACTTATCAACACCAACAAGCTTAATGGTTGTTAGAGAAACAAAGGACAAACTGGTCAATACTCCAAGAATAGTTGCAAACCATCGGTGAGCTATCCCACTAATTGAGTACATCAACAATGCTACTAAGAAGAGAATGGTAGCATTTCCTAGGTCTGGGAAAATAGCCAAACTTCCAATCATGACTAGAAGTACAAATCGCCAGTCATTAAACGATCTAGGAAGCCATTGATTTTGAGTCAATACTTGGAAATCATAAACGGCAATTTCTTCTTGTTGTTTTGAAAAACGTTGAGCCAAGTACCAAATGATGATAATTTTCAAGTATTCCGCAGGCTGAACAGTAATAGGTCCTACTTTGATCCAACCGTAAGCACCATTGATGGGAATCCCAATCAAACGAGCTAAAGCTAGTAACACTAACTCAGCAAACATAACGATAAATAACAAACGTTCGTTTCGAAGAAAACCAAGTTTCAGCTTATAGATTACTGCAATAAGCAACAAACTAACGATCCAAAACAAGCCCTGATTTCGAACCAATTGAAAAGCGCTCTTACCCTCCTGAATCAAGGATGCACTCGTTGTTGAATATACCACTATCAATCCCAGAACGGATAAGAGAATATAGGGCACTAAAATAGAGTAATTCAACAGGTGCCTTTTACTAATTTTCATATTTCACCATCTACTAAATTTTTAATTTTCTATTAATTCTAGTTTTACATGCTATTATACCACTTTTTAGACTAGAAAAAAACTCTTATCCGTTAAAGCCTAGAATTTAAGCTTTTAGAATTCACTAACATTTATTTATATTTTTAACTTTTAGCTAAGAAAACTTCAAAAAACTCTACCTTTCAAGAGTAGAAAGATAGAGTTTTCATCTTTAGTTTGAAGATGTTGTTGTCGTTTCAGCTGCAGTTGTTGTCGTTTCAGTTGCTGCTGATGTAGTTGTTGTTTGAGTTGTTGTATCACTTTGAATGTACTGAGTAAAGATATTTTGGAAGGCTTGGTCTTTAACCTTGATATTTGCTGCCTGCAACTCTTTACTAATTACACCTTGAACAAAAGTAGCATCATTTTGTTTTTGAGTCAGGATAACTGTCTTCAATTTTTCTTTATAATCTTCCCAGTTAGAAGATTTTTCTGTTTTCTTGGTCAATTTCACAATATAGAAACTGTTTGAATAAGCTTGTGTACCTGGAGCTGTGATCACATCAGAGATTCCATCAACATTAAGGGCAAAGGCTGCTTTTTTAACAACGTCTGGCAATTCTGTTGATGCAGAGTCAAAAGTGATTTCTCCACCATTTGCTTTTGTCTTTTCGTCAGTTGAATTATCCTTAGCCAATTGTGCAAAGTCAGCTCCAGATTCTTGTGCTTTCGCAAGTACTTCCTTAGCCTTATCTTCACTGTCAAGTTTAATAACTTGAGCAGTTACTTCTGGTGTGTACTCATCGTAAGCTTTTTTGTAGTTCTCATCTGTCAATTCAGCTTCTGCAGCTTTCTTAACAGCATATTCAACTAGTTTACTTGTACGAATTTGAGCTTTACGGCTTTCTGCTGTCATACCAGCACGAGAAAGAACGATTTGATAGCTATCACCATATCTTTTTTGCTCTTCTGCTACTGCATCTTCTACTTCTTTGTCACTTACTTCAGATCCATATTGTTTTTCAAAAACTTTTTGGATTGTCATATTAAGCAAGATTTGTTGAGCAGTTGAGTTGTTTTTCACTTCTTCATAAAATTGGTGCTCAGTGATGACATCACCCTTCATACTGATGAGGTCAGCTCCTTGAGAGCTATTTGAACAAGCAGCCAAAGTAGCTACTGATAACAAAGTGATGGCACCAGCCAATAATTTTTTCTTCATGTTTACTCCTTTTTATACACTAGATAAATGTTTACCTTATCTATTTTACTAAATTGTCTTAAAAATATCTGAAATTAATCAACATCAGGCAGTTCTATTTCTGCTTGATTCTTTCTTAGCATCAAAATTCCATCTCCAAGAGGAACCAGACTAGCTGTTAATCCCGGATTGTTTAGAGTTGCGTCAAATAGTCTTTGCAAACCACGATAAATGGTTCGTTGCCCGCGTCGGACTTCCATAATATCCTTAGCAATGTCTCCACCTTGGAAAATATCATCCAAGACAACTACTCCACCAACCTCAAGGTGTTTGAGGATTTCTGGCAAAAAAACGATGTATTTAGATTTTGCAGAATCCATAAAAACAAAATCATAGGTCTCTGTCAATGTTGACAAAACGTCTACCGCATCGCCTTCCAAAAGAGTGATTTGTTGGCGATCATCAAACTTGGCGAAATTTTCCTTGGCAAAACCAATCATTTCAGGATTCCGATCAATGGTTGTTATTTTTGCATTTGGAGCATGATTTGCCATTAAAAGAGCTGAAAATCCAATTGCCGTTCCAATTTCTAAAATATTTTTTGGTTGAATTGTTTCTATTAGGAAACGGAAATAAGCGACTGTTTCATGAGGAATGATAGGAATATTCTCCTTGCGAGCAAAGTTTTCTAGTTCTTTTAAAGAACCAGTCACCTGCTCTTGTCTGTGGCGCATAAATTCCACAATCTCATCCTTAACAACAGGCCGTCGCATGTTATGGTTAGCATTTTTACTGTATGACTCAACCATTTTATGCTAATCCTAATTTCTCAACAAGGGCTTCGAACTCATCCAAACGACGTTCAAAGACTGCAAAGGCATCATTAAGATAGTCTTCTTTTTCCATATCAACACCAGCTTTTCGCATGATATTTAGAGGATAGTCTGACTTCCCAGCCTTGAGGTAATCAATATAACGGTCACGATCATCTTGACTACCGTGAACAATCTTTTCAGCCAAGGCCGAAGCTGCTGCAAAGCCTGTTGAATATTGATATACATAGTAATTATAGTAAAAATGAGGGATACGAGCCCACTCGTACTGAATTTGAGGATTGTCTTCCTTGCTCAAACCATAATATTCTTGGTTCAAGTCAGCATAGAGATTGTTTAAGAACTCGCTTGTCAAGACTTCACCATTTTGATCAGCTTGGTGAATAGCATGTTCAAATTCAGCAAATTGAGTTTGGCGGAACACTGTTCCACGGAAACCATCCAAGAAGTTATTGAGAATAGCGAAGCGTGTTGCGTCATCTTGAACTTCTTGTAATAATTTTTCAGTTAAGATATTTTCATTGGTTGTTGAAGCAATTTCTGCCAAGAAGATTGAATAATCTCCGTATACATAAGGTTGGGTTTCACGCGTGTAGCTTGAATGCATACTATGACCTGTCTCATGTACAAGAGTAAAGAGATTGTCTAAGTTATCTTGCCAGTTAAGGAGCATGAAGGCGTTAGTATCGTAGGAACCACCAGAGTATGCACCTGAACGCTTGCCTTGATTTTCATACACATCAATCCAACGTTCGCTAAAGGCGCGTTTAACACGACTCAAGTAATCCTCACCAAGAACAGCCAAAGCTTCCTCTGCCTTCTTCAAGGCTTCCTCATAAGTAAAGCTGTATTCTACTGAAGACAGTGGTGTATAGACATCGTACATTTTAAGGTCTGGAATACCCAAGATTTTTGAACGAAGTGCAAGATAACGATGCAATAATGGCAAATGCTTACGAACAGCAGATACTAAGTTGTCATAGACACTTTCTGGAACAAAGTTGGCCGCAAGGGCTGCTTCACGCGCACTCTTGTAGTTCCGAACTTTTGCACGGTAGTTTTGTACTTTTACATTTGTCTGCAAAGTTTTAGCGTAAGTGTGTTGATATTGCTCATAGGTAGAGTATAGTGCTTCATATGCACCACGACGAACGTCACGGTTCTTAGATTCTACTAAGCGCATATAGACACCGTGCGACAACTGTACCTCGTTACCATCTTCATCTTTAACAAATGGAAAGACGATATCTGCATTATCTAAGATAGCAAAGGTTTCACTAGCAGCCCCGAAGATTTCACCAGCACCTGCAAGCAACTCTTCTTCACGTTGTGAAAGGACATGTTCCTTATTTTGCAAAAGTTTATCAAAGAAGTGTTTATAAGGCTGAAGTTTTGGTTCTTCTGCTAAAAAGTTTTGATACTGCTCTTCAGTAATTGCCATAAATTCTGGCTCATAGAAAGAGAATACCTGATCTAGTTGACTGTATAGAGTCATTGCCTTTGCATAGTATTCTTGATATTTAGCAACTCGTGTATCCTGGTCGTTTTTCATATGAGCGTAGACATAGAGTTTTTCAAGACGACGACTCAAATCCAAATAACGCTCTGTAATATTAAGAAGGCTTTCTGCGCTATCCAAAAGATGCCCTTCAAGACTAGCTGCTTCTTTTGTGTCCTCTGTTAATAAGGCTAATTCTTCTTCCCATTTTTGGTCTGTTTCAAAGATCGTTGATAGATCCCATGTATCTTTTTCATTGATTTCATTTCGTTGTAATACCATAAATTTCCTCCATCCTTTCTATTTTACCATATTTTTCGAGAAATACTGCTGATAAAAGGCAGGTGGATAGAGCTTTTGTTGCTGATTTTGTGGATTCAGTTCATAATAAGCCTGAAAGTTGCGGTAATAATCATATAGATTTTGACTTATCTGACAAAAATGACCATGTTCTATCGGCCTTACTTGGGGATACCAGTCCTGTTTTTTTAGATTTAAAAGATTTTCTCCTCTTAAGTAAGCTTGGGCTTGTTGTTTCATCCAATAGGGGTTTTGATAATAGAGTTGTTTTTGAATGTAATGACAAATATTCTTGTCCTGTTCGACTGAAAAAACAGTTAGCTCTTGCTGCTGGTAAGGACTACGTAAAATTTCTAGGAGATTTCCTTTGCCATAAGAAAATTCCTTGAGCTGATAATGGAGTTTCCCTTTTAAATCTTGGTGAAGGAGGTACTTGAGCCTCAAAACTTGTCTTTTATGGTCTAACTCCCAAAGATAGAATCCCATATTATGACTAAAATAAAGAAAATCTCTTTGAAGTTTAGTTAGTCGCTCTTTTAGCCAGAGCTTTTCTCCCAATAGCCAAAGAACTTGAATTCCCAAACTTCGATAACCATTGCTTCTCTCCCGTAAAAGTTCGCAAGAAATAGGACTACACTGAACTTCCAGCGCTAATTGCTTATTGATAAAGATATCTGCGATTTGCTTAAGTTCAGGAATCGGATATTCCATTTCTACTTCAGCATCTTTCTTAGCCCAATTAAAAAGTGCCACCTTATTATCTAAATGTTCTGGACCTTCATTCTCATGATAAAAATCACAACTTTTTAAACTTTCATGCGCAAAATGAGTTCTTACATTTTTTCCTATTTTCAAGCGAACACTCGTTCCGCAAGCTGGACAATAATAAGCTTGTTTCTTTACTTCATTCTCTAACGCGTTGATTAAATGACCTTTTTTATCTCTAGCTAAAAACATAAACTCTCCTTTTCTAATTCATTCGAAAAGAAAAAGCAGAAAAAGGCTGACCAACTCAACCTTTTTCACATTTAATTCTAAGCTATTTCAGATGTTTTCGAATATATTTCCGTAACATGGGAATAAGATTCTGTATTTGATCCTGCTTTATCACCATTACACCATATTCCTGACAACGATGACTATAAACAGGATTGATTTTTCCAGAGCAAACAATCATTTTCAAACAATTATCACCCGCAAAATGATTGGCATATACTTCAAGTTCGTTAATAGCTTCAACTGCTAGATCCGTCATTTTACAAGAAATGAAAACTACAGAGTGACCTTTACGAAGAATAACATCAATCTCATTTTGAACATTGTCAGCCTCAGGAAAAATCCCATTCCAGTCAATTTCAGTACCAATCATACATTCATCAAAATACTCCGACTCGAGAGCTAGTAAATAGATATACAATTCTAAAATATGCCCTTTAGTTCGACATAACAGATGTGCTTCTGGTGTTGGGAATGTATAAGTGGCAGTATCCGTTGTTTCCTCTTCTACTTTCAATAAATTAGCTTTTGTGAACAAAGGAATCAAGCTACTGGGGTATGAATAAATTTTTCCATTACTCTTCAAAACTTTTGCTGTTTCAGCGTGAAAATCATTTGTTTTTGCCAGAGCAAAGAATTGGGTAATCTGATACCATTTTTCAGGATTTTCGATAGCATATTTGGCCAATTTTTTAATAGCTAGCACTTGCTTATTAGAATGCTGAGGCCTTCTTGATTTAAGGACTTTTCCACCACGTAAAGCTATCAATTGTTCAATGGATAAACTAGGAATCTCTAACTGTTTATCATAAATCTTATCCCTTTCCCAGGCATACTGCTTTCCTTGTTCAACATCCAGAGCAATAATGGGAATACCTTTCTCCAAACCATACTGATATAGAACTATCGCTAATAGATTATCTCCACCAAAAACATCGATGGTCACTGTCTCAAAATCATTGGTAAACACGTCTAATTCCTGGCAGATTTTTTCTAGGTGAAATTGTCGAAAATGTACTTGTTTTAAGTGTGGAACTTGTTCCATTAGAAAATGCTTCAAGGATAGCTTTTCTTCCTCAGCAATTTTTCTTGTAGAAAGGTATAAAATCTCATCACAATCACTGACAAAAGCTTGGTAGACATTTTTCTCAATGGTTTGACGGTCGTATAGTTCAATTAAAAGACTAGTCATCTTAAGACCTCCTAGACAAAAAAGTCTGAAAGAATAGTGGTCGATCAGAATCGTTTTAAAATTATCACAATTCTGTTTAATTTCATCGACTTCTCCTACTTCTAGTATAGCATAAATTGAGATTTTCCTTTCTTATTAAGGTAACAAATAAGGAATAGAAAACGACTGCTCTCTATCCCTTTTATTCATTTATTTTACTTTTTTAGCCAACATGGTCGCAAAACGTAGTTGGATACGATTGCCATTCTCATCACGACGGTGCAAATGACCTGGATTTTCATTGTACTTGATCAATTCCCAGTCCTGGTAGTAATTTGCCAACTCACCCTCTTTGAACGTAAATGGGAAGTTGACTGAGCAAGGATAATCCTCTGTATTCATAGCACACACAATCAAATTGTAACCTCCAATTGAGGTTTGTTCTTGCATGTTTTGAATAATAGCTGGAATGCGATCTGCTTGTAAAAACATAAGAACAACCGTTGATACGATAAAATCGTAAGTTTGTCCAATGCTAGCTGAATTGATATCGTAGAGACCTACAGGCATTTCTAAGTCTTCTTGCTCCACAATGCTTTGCAAGATTTCAAGAGATAGCTCATTTTGATCTACAGCTGTGACATCAAAGCCATGTTGAACTAGAAAGAGTGCATTTCTTCCTTGACCACATCCTAGGTCTAGTGCCTTACATGGTTTTACTGTATCCATAGCTTCTAAAACTTCCGAATGAACTGGGTTGCTATTGTATTTCTTAGGGAAGTAATCCTCCAGTTTACAGTAGAATTCCAAGTACCATTCCACATCATCTGTGGTTGCTTCTACTCTGTGCCAGGCTTGAGGTTGCGCCATAGGATTATCAGCACCGGCTTCAAAAAAGTGCTCGGCTATAACTTCCCCGTCTTCAGTCAACTCAATAAACTTAAGAGTCCCTTTTAATACGGTAATCTTGCCCCAGGTTCCGACCTTAGTATTGTGTTTTCTTTGAACAGCCTCTGGCATGGTGTCTTTATTCCAGACAGGCATGCGTTTGTAGGCAACTAGTTTTTCCATATTCTTCACTCTTTCTATCGGTGGTTAACAGCTTTCATCACACGCGCAATATCACGATCTTGCTCGCGACGTTTGATAGACTCACGTTTGTCATAGTCGTGTTTCCCTTTTGCAAGTCCTAAAAGAAGCTTGGCGTAACCATCTTTGATGTAAACTTTAAGAGGAACCAAGGTCATCCCTGTCCCTTTGGTTTCTTGCTCTAATTTCTGGATTTGTTTTTTATGAAGGAGAAGTTTACGACGGCGTTCTGGCTCCTGGTTCCAGATATTACCCTCTTCATAAGGAGCGATATGGACATTACTCAGCCAAACTTCCCCATTCTTAACCTGGGCAAACCCATCTTTCAGATTGATGCGGGCTGCTCGAACACTCTTGATTTCAGTTCCTGTCAGGACCATTCCTGCTTCTAGCGTATCTACGATTGTATAGTCGTGGTGCGCCTTTTTATTTTGCGCGACGACCTTTCCCTCGCCCTTTGCCATGCTTGGCTCCTTTCTTTGCTACTTCCTTATAAAAAGGTTTCTTGCTTTTTTTCTTTTTGTCTTTTGGAGAATGCTTGCGCTTATCACCTAAGCGACCAGATTTTCTCTTGTCTTCTTTCTTATCTGAACGACGCCCTCTATCCTTACGACCAGAGCCTTTCAAACCTTTTTCAATCACATCAAATTCACTTGGAATAAAGGAGAAATCGATCTCACCAGTCATCTTATCGGCTCTTTCGACACGAATACGAATCTGTTGTCCTACACGGAAGGTTGTTCCTGATTTCTCCCCACGGAGGGTTAAATCGCGTTCATTAAAATGGTAAAATTCAGGTAGATTGGTAATGTGAATCAAGCCTTCAACTGTATTTGGTAATTCAACAAAAAGACCAAATTTAACGATACTTGAAACAACTGCATCATACTCTTCACCAACATACTCTTCCATGTACTCAGCTTTTTTCATAGCTTCGACTTCACGCTCTGCCTCGATAGCACGGCGCTCACGGTTGGAAGACTGGGTAGCAATCTCTGGAATGACTTGTTCAAAATGATCTGCTACATCCTTAGAACGTCCATAGTCACGAATCATCCGGTGAACAAGAAGGTCAGGATAACGACGAATTGGGCTGGTAAAGTGAGTGTAGTAGTTTGCAGCTAATCCATAGTGACCGTGATTATGCTCAGAATAACGTGCCTGCTGCATCGAACGCAGAAGCATCATGGACAATACATCCGCATATGGCTCTCCTTCAACAGCACGCATGATATCTTGGAGGGCTTCCTGACTTATCTCACTGGCAGTCCCATAGATTCGTAATCCAAAACTTGAAGCGTAATCAATAAATTTCTGAACTTTTTCAGCTTTAGGTTCCTCGTGGATACGATAGATAAAAGGTAGGTCCAGCTTGCTGAAGTGCTCGGCAACTGTTTCGTTAGCAATCAACATAAAGGACTCAATCATACGTTCAGCAACACCACGATGACGAAGGACAATATCAACTGGCTTGCCTTTTTTATCGACTAAAATCTTAGCTTCATTGGTATTAAAATTTAAAGCACCACGCTTGATTCGCATACTTTCCAAAGTCTCATGGAGTTTGGCCATAAGTTCGATACTAGGAACAATTTTCTTATAGTCTTGTCTCTTCTCCTCGTCACCAGCTAAAATGTCGTTCACATCACTATAAGTCATACGAAAACTTGTCTTGATAACAGTCTGAGTAATCGTATAATTACGAACACGACCATTTTTATCAATCTCCATAATAGCAGATTGAGTCAAGCGGTCCACTTGAGGGTTAAGAGAACAGATTCCGTTTGAGAGGCGTTCTGGAAGCATTGGAACTACACGGTCTGTCACATAGACAGAGGTCGCACGATTGAGGGCTTCCTTGTCAAGAGCAGAACCCTCGGTCACATAGTAGGAGACATCGGCAATGTGAACACCTAGTTCGATATTTCCATTTTTCAATGGTTTGATGTGAACAGCGTCGTCCAAGTCCTTGGCATCAGCCCCATCAATGGTAAAGGTAATTTCATCTCTTAAGTCTAGACGACCTTCCAGATCTTTCTCTGATGGAGCGTCTGGCACATTTTCTGCCTCTTTGAGAACAGTCTCTGGAAACTCAGATACAATGTCCATTGATTCCAAGACCTCAAGAACATCAATCCCTGCATCTGTAGAATGTCCAACCACATCTAGCACACTAGCGACAAAAAAATCGTGTTTCTTACTTGGGTACTTATCGATAAAGACCTTGAGAACTTCTGTACCGTCTAATTGAATAGCTGGCTTCTTAACGTAGATTGGTTGACTAATCTTTTGATTTTTTGAACGGATGTAACCTGCATACTTGGGTTTTTCCTCATCAAGAATGATTTGACCAACAACCGTCGTCAAACTGTGTTCTAAAATATCGATAATCTTTGCTTCAGCTGCAGTTCCTCTTTGGCGATCCGCAACCTTCTTGATTACAATTTCAACAGTATCGCCATCAATGGCATAGTTCACATCATTTTTTCCTACAAAAAGATCGTCTTCCTCACCTTCGAGACTAACAAAGCCGAAGCCATTTTTATGGGCATGAAAAGTTCCTTTAAGAGTAATCTCGTGTTTCTTCTTTTGGTCCAAGGTGAGACTACCATCTTCTTCAAAGCGAATTTGGTGCTTTCTCTCCATCAGGGACAAGGTTTTAATGAGCTCTCGAAAGTCCTTGGAACCATCCTTTCCAAGAGCTTGGGCCAAGTCATTTACAGTGACTCGTCCCTTTTCTTTTAAATATTCTTTTATTCTATCTTTCATGTTTTCTTTCTAGATTGTTAAATTTTTTTGGTGTAAAACCTTATTTCTTTCAAAAATAAAAATAGGCAAAGACCTAGTCTCGCCCATTATTTTCTTATCTACTTGATAATACCGTCAATGCTAAGGCAATGGCTAGCCAGAAAAAGACTAAGATTCCTGTCAAACGTTGCATTACGGCTTCAAAACCACGCGCTTTGCTACGTTCAAACAAATCACCTGAGCTGGCATCAAATACATTGCTAGATTGATTTTTAGTTGGTTGCATAAAAATTGCAATCACAATCACAACAGATAATACTAATAAAATGGTTAATAATAGGTTATACATATCAAACTCCTTAAAATCCCTATTATTCTACCATAATTTCTACTTAGATTCAAGATGTAGAGTCACTTTTCTTTCTTTGGGACAATACTTTAAGACTTCAATTTTATCTGGATGTGTTTTGGAGTTCTTACTGGTTAGATAATTCATGCTGCCACAAGAGGAGCATTTTAGATTAATTTTTACACGCACTAGATTTTTTGTATTTGATACTATTTCAATCTAAGATAATTTGAACAAACAATACCAAAATTCTCCTTCCTAACAATGTTAATTTATAGACACATTTCATCAAGCAACTGAACTACTTGAGCTATCAACTGTTCCTGATTTCCATTATTATCTAGACTGTGACTAGACAGACTAATTTTTCTTTCTAAAGGCCATTGAGAGTTTAAACGGGATTCAGCTGCTTCTTTTGAAATTTGGTCCCGTTTCATTAATCGCTCCAATTGAACATCACGATTTACATAGACTAGCCAAGTTTCGTCAAACCATGAAGCATAGTCTTGCTCAAAAAGTAGGGGGATATCCATGAAAAAGAGAGCTTCTGTCTGAGCTAACTGATTTCGTAATGCATCTAACTCCTCACGAATAATCTCACCTTGGGTTCTCTTAGACCATTCTTGCTCTTCAGGATTTGAAAAAATGAGGCTAGCAAGCAAGGGGCGATTCAGTTCACCATTTTCAATAAGGATTTTCTCCCCAAAATGCTCCACTAAAACCTGATAGAGTCGTCCATCTGGTTTTTGTAGTTGGTGAACGACTACATCCGCATCTACAACTTGAAACCCTTTTTGTCTTAAAAATTCTGTAACAGTGGACTTACCTGACGCAATACCACCGGTGATTCCGATTATTTTTCCCATCACTTTCTCCTTTGACATTTTGGACAAAAGTGAGTTCCACGACCACCTAGTTGAATTTTTTCGATGATGGTTTCACAACGCGAACAAGCTTGACCTGCCTTGTCGTATACTTGATGGAATTCCTGCATGGTGCCATCTTCTCCAAATGCATTGGTATAAGTGCGAATTGTTGAACCACCCTTTTCAACCGCCTGACCTAAAACATTGATCGTTTCATCATGGACTTTTCTAGCCTCTTGTGCTGTTAAACTATTAGAGGTTCTAGAAGGATGGACTTTCGCTCTCCAAAGAACTTCATCAACATAGATATTTCCCAACCCTGCAACCAAAGTCTGGTCGAGAAGATGCGATTTGATTGGTTTTTTAGATTTTTTCAAGGCAAGTTTAAAACTCCCTAAATCAAAATCCTTCTCAGTCGGTTCCGGACCAAGTTTTTTTGAAATAAAGTAAGAATCCAAGAGTTCGGGTGCTAACAGTTCCAAGGTACCAAATTTACGGACATCCTCATAGACTAAAGTTCCGCCATCCTCAAAATGAATCAACACATGAGCATGTTTGCGTTCTGGAACTCGGTCTGGGTAATAAAAATACTTGCCTTCCATTCTCAAGTGAGAGATTAAAACTTTGTCGGATAAATAGAAAAGTAGATACTTGCCACGACGTCCCATTGTTTGAATGACTTGACCAGGCATTTCCTTCTGAAATTGCTCTAAATCTGTCTTAATCATCTTAGGATAGTGAATCCCAATATTTGAAATTTTCTTCCCTAGGATCAATTTTTCCAGACCACGTCGGACAGTCTCAACTTCTGGTAATTCAGGCATAGCTCCTCCTTCTTTAAAAACAAGAAGCAGGCTCCTGCCCACCTCTTCTTAATATTCTTTTTCGTTGTAACCAAAATCGGCAAGATCTAATTTCTTATCGCGCCAATTTTTCTTAACCTTAACCCATGTTTCTAGGAAGACCTTGTCTCCTAGCATGAGTTCGATATCTTTACGAGCCATGGTTCCAATTTTCTTGAGCATAGCACCGCCTTTACCGATGATAATCCCTTTTTGGCTGTCACGCTCGACCATAATGGTTGCTCGAATATGAACCTTGTCAGTCTCTTCATCTCGTTTCATAGAATCAACCACTACTGCAACTGAGTGTGGAATTTCCTCACGCGTTAAGTGTAACACTTTTTCACGAATCATCTCTGATACTAGGAAACGTTCTGGGTGATCGGTGATTTGATCTGACGGGAAATATTGGAAACCTTCTTCTAAGTTATCGCTCAAAATATCAATCAAACGCGAAACATTATTTCCTTGTAGAGCTGAAATCGGTACAATTTCCTTAAAGTCCATCTGATTACGGAAATCATCGATTTGAGCCAAAAGTTGGTCTGGGTGCACCTTGTCAATCTTGTTTACCACGAGAATGACTGGTACTTTAGCAGCCTTGAGACGCTCGATGATCATATCGTCACCCTTGCCTCGTGGCTCGTCGGCTGGGACCATAAAGAGAACCGTATCGACTTCTCGAAGGGTACTGTAAGCAGACTCCACCATGAAGTCTCCAAGGGCTGTCTTTGGTTTGTGAATCCCTGGGGTATCGATAAAGACGATTTGTTCCTTATCCGTGGTGTAGATTCCCATAATCTTGTTGCGCGTCGTCTGCGCCTTATCACTCATGATGGCAATTTTTTGCCCCATGACATGATTCAAAAAAGTTGACTTCCCAACGTTGGGACGTCCTAAAATAGCTACGAAGCCTGATTTAAATGTCATAGTTACCTCTATAATGTTTAAAATAGCAAATCCCAAATCCTAGGGATGAAAATGATAAGTCCAGTCACTGCAGCAAATAAAGACACAACAAGAACTGCACCTGCAGCCATGTCCTTAGCCTTCTTTGCAAGCATATCGAAGTGATAATGGCTAGCCAAATCCACTACATTCTCAATAGCAGAATTTAAAATCTCAAAAGCAATTACTAAAAAAATGCTTAATAGGAGAAAGAGCCATTCAATTCTGGAAACTTGAAAAACAATGCCTGCAAGTAGAACCAAGAGAGAAGTCACTGCATGCTTTCTCATATTACGCTCTTCTTTTATGGCAGTAAAAATACCTGTCAGGGCAAAATCTAAACTTGAGAGCAAGTCACGATTTTTCCATTTTCGTTTATTGTCTTGTGAGTCCATAGGCTGTTAAAATTTCTTCTTGTAAACCGAACATCTCCGCTTCTTCTTCCGGAGTGTAGTGATCATAACCGTTTATGTGTAAAAAACCGTGCACAGCTAAAAAGCCCATTTCACGTTCGAAACTATGACCGTACTCTTCAGCTTGCTCATGCGCTTTATCAATTGAAATGAATAACTCGCCAATATAAGAATCAAATTCTGACATCATTTCTGCTAGGTCAGGATCTTCTGCCAAATCCTCTTCGTCAAAGGTAATCTCTAATTCAGGTTTGTATTCAAGGCTAATAACATCTGTTGGACGGTCAGTAGCACGAAACTCTAAATTGAGTTCATGACTGCGTTCATTGGTCACAAAAGTGACTGCCATCTCCTTGTCTTCTTTTCCTAACTTTTTGGCAGCAAACTCTAAAATTTCTTGAGTTTGTTGTAGAATTTCTTTAGAAACCTGACCAGTTTCATCTACCATTTCAATATACATGTGTTTCTCGATTCTCTTTACTTGGCTTTATTATACCATATTTCTATGATTTTATTCTACCTTTTTGATATAATACTATGGAATACATTCATAAGGAGAGAACCATGTCATTTGATGGATTTTTTTTACACCACATGGTTGAGGAATTGCGAGCTGAACTACTAAACGGTCGCATTCAAAAAATTAATCAACCCTTTGATCAAGAATTGGTCTTACAAATCCGTAGCAATCGCCAAAGTCATCGTCTGCTCCTTTCTGCTCATCCTGTTTTTGGACGCATCCAGTTGACAGAAACGACCTTTGAAAACCCTGCTCAACCTTCTACCTTTATCATGGTTTTAAGGAAATATTTACAGGGTGCTGTTATCGAGTCTATCGAGCAGATTGAAAACGATCGAATCGTTGAAATCACTGTTTCTAATAAGAATGAGATTGGGGACGATATTCAAGCCACCCTCATCATTGAGATTATGGGTAAACATAGTAATATCCTCCTCGTAGATAAGTCTAGCAACAAAGTTCTTGAGGTTATCAAGCACATTGGTTTCTCTCAAAATAGTTACCGTACACTCCTACCCGGTGCAACTTACATAGCCCCACCAAGTACTGAGGCCCTCAATCCTTTTACCATTAAGGATGAAAAACTTTTTGAAATCCTACAAACACAGGAATTGACAGCTAAAAACCTTCAAAGTCTCTTTCAAGGTTTAGGCCGTGATACGGCAATTGAATTAGGGAATTTATTAACTGATGATAGACTTTCCAATTTTCGTGACTTTTTTAAGCAAGAAACCAACCCATGCTTAACTGATAAATCTTTTTCTTGTGTCCCTTTTTCAACTAAAATTGAAGGACATTTTTCAAGCTTATCTCAACTTCTTGATGTTTTTTACAAAGATAAGGCAGAACGTGATCGCGTCAAACAACAGGCTAGTGAACTCATTCGTCGTGTTGAAAATGAACTACAAAAAAATCGTCAAAAACTGAAGAAACAAGAAAAAGAACTTCAGGCTACTGAAAACGCTGAGGAATTTCGTCAAAAAGGCGAGTTACTAACGACTTTTCTTCATCAAGTTCCAAATGACCAAGACCAAGTCGTCTTAGACAATTATTACACCAATCAGCCTATCACGATTTCTCTCGATAAAGCTTTAACACCAAATCAAAATGCTCAAAAATACTTCAAACGTTATCAGAAGTTAAAAGAGGCTGTTAAATATCTGACTGAATTAATCGAAGAAACAAAGGCTACTATACTCTATCTGGAAAGCGTCGAAACAGTCCTCAACCAAGCTGGGCTAGATGAAATTGCTGAAATTCGTGAAGAATTAATTCAAACTGGTTTTATTAGAAGACGCCAACGCGAAAAAATTCAAAAGCGTAAAAAGCCAGAGAAATATCTGGCTAGCGATGGTAAAACCATTATTCTCGTTGGACGAAACAATCTTCAAAATGAGGAATTAACCTTTAAGATTGCACGCAAAGAGGAACTTTGGTTCCATGCTAAGGATATCCCAGGAAGCCACGTGGTCATCTCAGGAAACCTCAATCCTTCTGACGAAGTCAAGACGGATGCTGCAGAACTCGCAGCCTACTATTCGAAAGGACGTCTTTCTAATCTCGTTCAAGTTGATATGATTGAGGTTAAAAAACTCAATAAACCGACTGGTGGAAAACCTGGTTTTGTTACCTATACCGGTCAAAAAACTCTTCGTGTTACACCTGATTCCGAGAAAATTGAATCCATGAAGTTGTAATATCAGTCTTATTTTAATAATATTATTACTTCACTTTTACACAAAAATAGGAGGGGAGCTCAATGCTACGGCATATTAAACCAACTATAACTATTATATTCGGAGCTGCTATCTTCGCCTTCGGACTTACTTATTTTGTTGTTCCACATCACTTGTTCGAAGGTGGAGCAACAGGGATAACCTTGATTACCTACTATCTCTTTAATATCCCTATTTCGCTGATGAATATCTTAATTAATATCCCTCTCTTCCTACTAGCTTGGAAAATATTTGGACTAAGATCACTATACTCCAGTCTACTTGGAACCATTGCCGTTTCCGTCTGGTTAGCTATCTTTGAAAAAATTCCTCTCCAGTTTAACCTTGAAGGAGATCTCGTTGTGGTTGCTTTAGTAGCTGGTGTCCTCCTAGGTGTTGGACTCGGTGTTATTTTCAACGCGGGTGGAACAACTGGTGGTACTGATATCATCGCTCGTATCCTTAATAAATACACCAATATCTCTGTTGGAAAATTGCTTTTTGGACTTGATTTTCTGATTCTGATGCTGATTTTAATCATCTTCCAAGACCTACGTCTTGTAACCTATACTCTCTTATTTGACTTCATCGTTTCAAGAGTTATTGACTTAATCGGTGAGGGTGGATATGCTGGAAAAGGATTTATGATTATCACTCAAAAACCGATGGAATTAGCCGAGAAAATTAACGAAGAACTCGGTCGTGGTGTTACCTTTATCTCAGGACAAGGCTACTATAGCCAAAAGGACTTAAAGATTATTTACTGTATTGTCGCAAGAAATGAAATCGTGAAGATGAAAGAAATGATTCATACAGTTGATCCGATGGCCTTTATCACTATCACGGAAGCTCACGAAATCCTTGGAGAAGGGTTTACTTTCCCAGCAAGAGACGAGGTTTCTTAACCTTAAAATAAAAAAGTAACTTCAATAGTTGAAGTTACTTTTTTTGTCATATCATCAATTATTTTTCTGCTGTAAGTGCAGCCATTGTGATGTAGTTGTATGGTTTATTGAAGTGTGGCAAGAAGAATAGGTCTGTCAATGCTAATTTGTCAATTGTAACGTGTTCTTGAATTGCAAGTGAGAACATGTGAATTCCCATGCTAATTGCTGAATCACGAGATACCATTTGAGCACCAAGGATTTCACGGCTATCTTTATCAAAGACGATCTTGATAGCTACTTCATAGTTGTCATGCTTCATAAATTCTGGTTTTTGAAGGTCGTTAAATCCAGTTTCAGTTGCATTGTAACCTGCAGCTTTTGCTTTTTCAAGTGTCAAACCAGTTGAAACCATGTGAAGACCATAGATTGAGATACCGTTTGATCCTTGAACACCGATTCCTTCAAGCTCATGTCCACAAGCATTGTAAGCACCTACGATACCAGTACGAACAGCGTTTGATGCAAGAGCGATGTAGCTAGTGTCTTTACGAGCGTTGTCATAAACAGTCGCACAGTCACCAACAGCATATACACCTGGGATAGATGTTTCTTGTTTCTTGTCAACAAGGAAAGCACCGTTACGGAAGAGTTCGATCTTACCATCAGCAAGTGCAGTGTTTGGACGGAAACCAACTGCAAGAACAACCATATCCACATCAAATGTTTCTTTGTCAGTGATCAAGCGTTCAACTTTTCCTTCACCTTCGATAGCTTTAACAGTTTGACCAAGTGCCAAACGGATGTTGTGGTCTTCCAAGTTTTTAGCCATCATTTGTGTGAAGTCTTTGTCATAGTATCCGTTCAATACAGTGTCAACGATATCAACAAGTACAACTTCTTTTCCAAGACGTTCGAAAGCTTCAGCAAGCTCAACACCGATGTAACCACCACCTACAACAGCGATACGCTCAAGGTGTTTGCTCTTGTCAGCAAGTTTTTCGATAACTTCTTCTGCGTTTTGGTACAACTTAACAAATTGTACGTTTTCAAGAGTTGCTTTGAACTCACGGTTACCTTTAACGATTTCAACGCCTTCGATTGGTGGCAAGATTGGAGTTGAACCAGTAGCAAAAATCAATTTATCATAAGATTCTTTGTGTTCTTTACCTTCTACTTCTGCAGTTACAACTTTGTTGTCGTAGTCAATTGAAAGAACTGGTGAGTTCATGTAAACTTTAGCACCTTTCGCTTCCAATTTTTCTTTGTCAGAGTAGAACAAACCTTCAGGTCCATCAATTTGTTCACCAATCCAAAGTGCCATTCCGCATCCAAGGAATGAAATGTTTGAGTTTTGGTCAAATACAACGATTTCGTTTTCGTTTCCAAAGTTATCCAACATTGTGTTGATACATGCAGTTCCAGCGTGGTTAGCACCCACGACTACGATTTTACTCATAAGATAAATCCTACCTTTATTTTTTTATTTACCTCTCAAGTATACCATTATCTGTGAACGTTTTCAAGACTTTTAACCCGTTTGATGTTATTTAAGAAAGTTTTTGAAAGATATATCAATTTGTTTTCAAAGAGTCCTCATTGATTTGGAGCTGTTTTTATTTTTTTAAGCATATTTCTTGACTTTTTGTAAAAAATGATTTGTGAAAACGCTGACTTTATGATATTCTATTTATATGGAAATAGATTATAAATTTTAAATTTCTTATTAATTCAAGATTTGTAGCTATTTCCCAATGATTCGAAGGGAGTTGATTCTTTGTCTCTTAGTTCATCATCTGAGCGATTAATGGGAACTACGATTACTATTTCCTTAGTACATGAACAAGCCGATAATCTTCTCCGTCAAGCTTTTGATTTGCTCAAGGAACTTGAATTCCGCTTCAATGCTAACAGTACTGAATCTGAATTAATGGAAATTAACTATCAGGCAGGTATTGCCCCAGTTAAAGTCCACCCTGATTTGTTTGAACTGATTTCATTAGGTCTAGAACACAGTCTAGCGCCTAAAAGTCATCTCAATATTAGTATAGGGCCTTTGGTTCAAACCTGGCGTATTGGTTTTTCCGATGCAAAGGTTGCAAGCTCTGAAGAAATTACTCAAGCTTTACCACTAATAGACCCTCATTTTATTAAACTCGATTCAGTCAATTCTACGGTTTTCCTAGAAAAAAAGAGAATGAAAATTGACTTAGGGTGTTTAGCAAAGGGGTACAGTGCAGATAAGGTTGCAGCTTTCTTAAAAGAAAACGGCGTCACTTCTGCTCTTATCAATCTTGGAGGAAACATCCTCACAATTGGGAACAACCAATCAAAAGATGGACGTCCGTGGCAAATCGGCATTCAAGATCCAAGTAATCCACGCGGTAATCACCTGATGACCTTATCCATTACTGGAAAATCAGTGGTTACATCTGGGATTTATGAACGGCATCTTGAAATCAATGGCAAGGATTACCACCACATTTTCGATAGTGAAACAGGCTATCCTATTGAAACGGATTTAGCTAGTTTAACCATTATATCTGACCGCTCTGTTGACGGCGAGATATGGACCACACGATTATTTGGCGAACGTAGCGCCTCTATTATGTGGCAAGTCGAAAATATTGATGGTATCGAAGCCATCCTCATTGACAAAGATGGACGCCTAGCTTGTTCATCTGGTATCCAACGATAAATCATTAATAATGCAAAAAGAGAAAGGAAAGCCCATGCTTAAACTTATTGCTATTGTAGGAACTAACTCAAAACGTTCCACAAACCGCCAACTGCTTCAATATATGCAGAAACACTTTGCTGACAAAGCAGAAATCGAATTGGTAGAAATTAAAGATCTGCCTGTATTTAACAAACCAGCTGACAAACAAATCCCAGCTGAAGCTACGGAAATCGCTGCTAAAATCGAAGCTGCTGATGGAGTTATTATCGGTACTCCAGAATACGACCACTCAATCCCAGCTGTTCTTATGAGCGCTCTTGCTTGGATTTCATATGGTGTATTCCCGCTTTTGAACAAACCTGTCATGATTACTGGTGCTTCATATGGTACACTCGGTTCATCACGTGCTCAATTGCAACTTCGTCAAATTCTTAATGCTCCTGAAATCAAAGCAAATGTTCTCCCAGATGAATTCTTGCTTTCACATTCTCTTCAAGCATTTGATCAAAATGGTGACTTGGTAGATCTTGATGTCATCAAGAAATTGGATGCCATCTTTGATGACTTCCGTATCTTTGTTAAAGTTACTGAGAAATTGCGTAATGCACAAGAGCTTCTTCGCAAAGATGCTGAAGATTTTGATTGGGAAAATTTGTAAGATAGGAGATCGAAAGAATGAAATTTGTTGGACTTGTTGGATCAAACTACGATCAATCATATAACCGCAAACTCTTGGAGTTCATCCGCCGTCAGTTTAAATTTAAATTTGAACTAGAAGTTTTGGAAATCGATGAAGTTCCAATGTTTAACCAAGACGAAAAATGGGACGAGAGCTTCCAGTTACGCCTTCTTTACAACAAAATTACTCGAGCTGATGGTGTGATTATTGCTACTCCAGAGCACAACCACACTATTTCTGCTTCACTTAAGTCAGTCCTTGAATGGCTTTCATACGAAGTTCATCCATTTGAAAACAAACCAGTTATGATTGTGGGTGCTTCATACTACGATCAAGGAACATCACGTGCTCAAGTTCACCTTCGTAAAATTCTTGATGCACCAGGAGTAAATGCCTACACATTACCAGGTAATGAGTTCCTTCTTGGAAAAGCCAAAGAAGCTTTTGATGCAAAAGGAAATATTATTAACGAAGGAACTGTTAAATTCCTTGAAACTTGCTTAGATAACTTTGTCAAATACGTAGGAGTCGTATCTAATTTGAAAAAACCAAAACCAATTGAACCAGAAGACTTGGATTGTGGAAAACCAATTGCCACAACTATTACAGAAGTTGACCCTGATGATCCAGAATGGGTAGAAAAAGTTGCAGAAATTACAGGTGCTGTTTCAGGTGATACATACGTTAAACTTGACCATGGTATCCTTACAGTTAACCAAATCGATATGTTCTTGAAAGCTATGCCTTTTGAGTTGACATATGCTGATGACAACAACCAATTCCTATACTACAACAACGCTCACCAAGATCCAGAAACAATGTTTGCGAAACGTGTACCACCTCAATCTGGTAGCCGTATGTCAACAGTTCACGGATCACTTCCACCTGCACGTATGAAAAACGTTGAGTGGGTTATTGGTACGCTTCGCAATGGCAACCAAGAATACGTACGTACAATTGTTCCTGGTTCACCTGCAGGTGTTATCAATACTCACAACTACCAAGCTATGTACTATCCTGATGGATCATATGCTGGTATCAATGAAATTGTCTTTAACTTCCAACCATGGCTTGACTGGTACTTGAAAGAAACTGGTCAACGTTTGGTAGGCGGTAGCGGACCTTTTGCTCCTGCTGCAGGAGGTCACGGAGATGCCGATGCTACTTCTGGTGCATCTGACGCTGGAGGACATGGTGATGGTGGCCACGGAGCTGCTGATGCTACTTCTGGTGCAAGTAACTAAAAAATAACCTAAAGGAACCACTCGGTTCCTTTTTTCAATAAAAAAATCTCGGTTCACACACAAACCGAGAATTTTTTTATTTATGAATTCGGATCATCAAGACTACGGCCGTGTAAACCTTTTTCTCGTTGCACTTGACGAAGCTTTTCAGGAGTCACATCATTACCATCTTCATCGACGATTTTGATTCCTTCAATGTGATGACGTACTGAACGACGATAGCCTTCGATATATTCCTCACGAAGTTTGGCTTGTTCTACTTTTTCTTCCGCAGTCAAGCCTTCTGTTTTTTTCTTTTTAGCAAGTTCATTAATACGAGCGATTTTTTCTGGTGTCATATTTGGACCTCCAATCTATTTTTCAATTACTATTTTGTATTAAGAAGGTTAAAAGCAGCCACTGTTTTTGCTTTATTGACAAGTGCAGCTAGAATAGCCAAACGATTATTCTTAACATCAATATCCTCTGCCATAACCATAGTATTGTCAAAGAACGCATCAATAACTGGACTAAGAGCAAATAGTTGTGTTAATTTATCGCTTGCTGAACCTTTCAATTCTAGGTTATCTACCGCTTGAGCTAGTTCTTTTTCCTGCTCATTTTCAAAGAGACTTGAATCAACTTTGACTGAACCTTCTGCCTTTTCTGCTAGGTTAAAGGCACGAGATAATGACTCAACTGATGATTTGTAATCTTCAGTTTTCGCAGCTTCTGAAAGAGCTTCTGCTACTTCAATCATATCAGAAACAACAAAATTTGAACTTGCGAGAACAGCTTCTTTAATATCTTTTGCTGTAGAACCCATCATCTTATCAACACGAGCTTTGATGAAGTTAAGCACTTCTTCTTGGTTATCGTAAGTTAAACTATCAAACGATAAAGCATAAAGACTGGCAATCAACTCGTCCATCGGAATATTCCATCCAAAGTCTTCTAAGATTCGAACAATCCCTTGTGTTGCACGACGAAGGGCATAAGGGTCGTTAGAACCAGATGGAATCAAACCAACAGAGAAGAAAGATAAGAGAGTATCTAATTTATCGGCTAGTGCAAGTATTGCTCCAACTTTAGATTCAGGAAGAGCCCCGTCTGCTGAATCAGGAAGGTAGTGCTCTCGAATAGCTTGCGCCACTGCAGCATTTTCACCTGCAAGAAGTGCATACTTCTCACCCATGATCCCTTGAAGCTCATCAAATTCACTAACCATACCAGTTAAGAGGTCAAATTTATAAATGGCTGCAGCACGAGCAAGATCAATAGATTCATCAACTGATAGACCAGCTTTTTCTGCTAGCAGGATAGCAATTTGCCCTGTACGAATCATGTGTTCACGAAGTGAACCAATCTTTTCATGGAAGGTAACGTGTGAAAGTTTAGCAACTAAATCTTCAATCTTGAGTTTTTGGTCTTCACGCCAGAAGAATTCTCCGTCTTCCAAACGAGCAACCAAAACTTTCTCATTTCCTCGAATGACATTTTCCAAGTGTTCAGCATTTCCGTTACGAACTGAAATGAAGTTTGGTCTTAGGTTTCCATCAAGATCACGGACAACAAAATAACGTTGATGAGTTTCCATTGAAGTAACCAAAACTTCTTCTGGAACTTCTAGGTATTTAGGATCAAAATTACCCATAAAAGCGGTTGGATATTCGACCAAGTTTAAGACTTCGTTTAAAAGTCCTTCATCAATCTGTACTTGAACGCCTTGTTCTGTTTCAATTTCCTTGATTTGTTCACGAATCATATTTTCACGTTCAATACTATCAGCAATGACATAGACTTTGCGTAAGTCTTCTTCGTAACTATCAGCATGACGAATTTCTACTTCATGACCAAGGAAACGGTGTCCGCGGCTGACTCTGCCTGAATGAATATCTAAGAAATCTAGTTCAAGAGCTTCATCATCCAAAAGCACTGTCAAAGTGTGGACTGGACGGATGTATTCAAAGGTATTGTTTGCCCAACGCATGCTAACAGGGAAACTTAAGCTAGCCAAGACTTCTGGAATTCCAGTCAGAACTTCTTCTGCTGGTTTTCCAGCTTCATGTTTTGTTACGTAGACATATTCTTCACCTTTGATTTCACGGAATTCAATGTCATCTACAGTCAAGCCTTTTCCACGGACAAAACCTTGTGCAGCTTTAGAAAAATTTCCTTCTGCATCTAAAGCAATTTTCTTAGAAGGTCCTTTAAAATCTTCAGTCAAATCTGTTTGTTGGTCTGCTAAACCAAGTACACGAACAGCTAAACGACGTGGAGTTGAAAATGTTTGAATCCCTTCATATGAAAGGCGGTTGTCATCCAAGAAGGCTGCCATTTTTTCGCCGAGTTGTTTTTCACTTGGAGTTACTACGTAGGCTGGTAACTCTTCGAGTCCTAGTTCTACTAATAAGTTTTTTGTCATGTTTTTTCCTTTACACAATTAATGTTCTTCAACAAGACCTTTAGTAGTGGGGGACGCAAGCAAACCTTCGGTTTCATTGCTAACTGTCAAGCCTTAAGTCTCGTCAGTTCCCCAGTCGGATAAGAAACTTCTTATCCGACTTTCACTACAGCGGTCTTGTTTTATTTAGCGACCTACGGTCGACTTTCAGTCATTTATTCCTGTAATTCTGTCTATTCTTCCTCTTCTGCTAGGAGTTTCGCGCGTGTGGCTTCGTCAAGAAGTGGGTAGCCAAGTTTCTTACGTTCTGCGACGAAGGTTTTAGCTACGACACGGGCCAAGTTACGGATACGAGCGATATAGCCTGCGCGCTCAGTTACAGATACGGCACCGCGCGCATCAAGCAGGTTAAAGGTATGTGAACATTTGAGAACATAGTCATAGGCAGGGTGAACCAAGCCTTCTTCCAAGGCACGTCCAGCTTCTTTTTCAAATTTTTCAAAGTTCTCAAGAAGCATGTCTTGGTCAGAAACTTCAAAGCTGTATTTTGAATGCTCATATTCTGGTTGAAGGAAGATTTCTCCGTATTTAACACCTGGAGCCCATTCGATATCATAAACAGAATCTACTTCCTGGATATAGGAAGCTAAGCGTTCCAATCCGTAGGTAACCTCAGCAGTAACAGGACCAGTTGCTAAACCACCGACTTGTTGGAAGTAAGTGAACTGAGTGATTTCCATACCATCAAGCCACACTTCCCATCCAAGACCAGCTGAACCAGTTGATGGGTTTTCCCAGTTGTCTTCAACGAAACGAATATCGTGTTCCAATGGGTTGATGCCCAATTTTTCCAAAGACTCTAGGTAGAGCTCTTGGATATTTGATGGAGATGGCTTCATAACCACTTGGAATTGGTGGTGTTGGTAGAGACGATTTGGGTTTTCTCCGTAACGACCGTCAGCAGGACGACGTGATGGCTCTACATAAGCTGCATTCCATGGCTCAGGACCAATGGCACGAAGGAAAGTATAAGGACTCATGGTTCCCGCACCTTTTTCGTTATCATAAGCCTGCATAAGCATACAACCCTGGTCATTCCAGTATTGTTGCAAAGTAAGGATGATTTCCTGGAAAGTCAATTTTTTAGACATTGTTTTCTCCTTTTTTCTATAATTTCTTGCGACACGAGTCTGCCTCGTCGATTATACGAGGCAAGACGAGTTAGTACTGCGTCTAGCTCAGGTACCTTAGTGCTGAGCGTGGGGCAGTCCGACTGTAAGGAGGTATCTGCCACTCACGCAGTGAAAGGTTAGTTTATTGGACATATTTTACTCCTTTATATTTTTTTTGCGCTCAACTCAGAAAACAAAAAAAACCGTATCTTTGCTCCTAAGTCAAGTGACCTAGGGGCGTTAAAAACGCGGTTCCACCCTAATTTATTACTTCATTATCTTTATTAAAAAACCAAAAGTGCCACACCTATCTCTCAATCACCTGACTCTCACTATCTCAGGCTCGCTTAGGATTTACCGATAAGATATTCTTTCTTGCGTCTATTATAACAAAATGCAATTAAAAAGTAAAATTATTTCATAAGGAATCTCCAATAATTCACCTAAAATAGAAATACTAATCTAACGTCATCCCCTTTCATGCCCCTTTTTGAACAAAAAGAAAAACCGCTACTCCTAAGAATAGCGGTTTAATCATGTTTTTAAGCTACAAATGTAGTCGCTCTATTATTTAAGAGTAACTGAAGCTCCAGCTTCTTCCAATTTAGCTTTGATTTCTTCAGCTTCTGCAGTTGGAACGCCTTCTTTGATAACACCTGGTGCACCATCAACAAGTTCTTTAGCTTCTTTAAGTCCAAGACCAGTGATTTCACGTACAACTTTGATAACGCCAACTTTTTTGTCACCAGCAGCTGTCAATTCAACGTCAAATGAGTCTTTAGCAGCACCAGCGTCAGCAGCACCAGCTGCAGCAACAGCTACAGGAGCAGCTGCAGTTACACCAAATTCTTCTTCGATAGCTTTTACAAGGTCGTTCAATTCAAGGATTGAAGCTTCTTTAATTTCAGCAATAATGTTTTCAATGTTCAATGCCATTGTTATTTCCTCCAAATAAGTTTAAATTTAATTTTGTTATTTTTTTGTAGCTAGGCTACGATGCGTAGCTTATGATTAAGCTGCGTCTTCTTTGTTGTCTGCAACCGCTTTGACTGCAAGAGCAACGTTGCGCACTGGCGCTTGAAGTACAGAAAGGAGCATAGAAAGAAGTCCTTCGCGACTTGGAAGAGTTGCAAGAGCAACGATCTCTTCTTTTGATGCGACAGCGCCTTCGATTGCACCACCTTTGATTTCAAGTGCTTCAGCGTTTTTAGAAAAGTCGTTCAAGATTTTCGCTGGTGCGATAACATCTTCGTTAGAAAATGCTACTGCAGATGGTCCAACAAAAACAGATGCAAGATCTTCAAGACCAGCTTTTTCAGCTGCACGACGCAAGATTGAGTTTTTGATAACTTTATACTCAACTTCGCTTCCACGAAGCTCACGACGAAGAACTGTATCTTGTTCAACTGTCAAACCACGAGCGTCTACAACGACGATTGATGCAGCAGCTTTCATTTTCTCAGCTACTACGTCAACTAGTTCCGCTTTCTTAGCAATAATTGCTTCACTCATTAGTGTGTTCACCTCCGTAATTATTTTGCTTGGGGAATTTTTCCAAAAGAAAAACGCGCCCAAACCTAGACACGAAAGTACAATACGCTTCTTTTTACATGATACGTTTTGTCCTCGGTAGGATATTTATGAGTCTTGCTCCCCTACTGTCTTAGGCAGTTTTTTCAAACCGTTTATAAGTATATCACAAGAATTCTATCAAAGCAAGTATTTTTTAAAAAAATTTGAATTTTTTATTTCTCATTTTTACTGCCATTTTTTTACTGCGATTTAGAGAAGAAAATTTTATCAGTAAATAGAAAAGATCGGTACCAAGGTATTATAGATTAAGAGCGCATGAAAGATCAACATTAACACATGAAATATGAATGGAGTATTTTCCATGGTTTGAATATCCTGATTAGATTTTTGATTATCTAAGAAAAAAGTTAATGACAAGAAAAGTAGGATTACGCCATAAATAATGCTAATGTGATAAAGAATGAGCCCTATGATACTGAAATAGAGGAAACCGAATATGGGTATCGAGAAAACAATCAGAGCTAAGGAACCAAATGCGATTCTTATTATCGAAATCATTAAGAAACTATAGGCTGTAAATGTAGTAAATTTAGATACTTGGAATCCTAATTTTTTCTGCTTAGATATGTAATGAATGATAAAAATTGGATAAAGAATATCTACCATCTTGACTCTCTATTCTTACTAAGATACTTTACTTTATTTTAACTATTTTTCCTTCAAAATTCAATTTCTATCTTGACGGATAATATTATTTAGTGTACTATACAACTGTATATACATATAAAAGGAGTTATTATGAATACACAAAAGAAAACCCAATTCATGACTTTAACCGCATTGCTAACCGCTATCGCTATTTTGATTCCCTTGGTGATGCCCTTCAAGATTGTTATTCCGCCCGCTTCTTACACTCTAGGAAGCCACATTGCAATCTTTATTGCTATGTTCCTTTCTCCTTGGATGGCAATCTTTGTCATTATAGCTTCTAGCCTAGGATTCCTCATGGCTGGTTATCCAATTGTCATTGTACTTCGAGCTTTCTCCCATATCTTTTTCGGCACTTTGGGAGCCTTCTATTTGCAAAAACATCCTCAAACCTTAGATAATCCAAAATCTTCTTTGATTTTTAACTTTATACTAGGTTTGGTTCATGCCATCGCAGAAGTTTTTGCTTGTATTATCTTTTATGCAGGAACTGGAACCAATGTAGAAAATATGTTTTATGTCTTATTTGTACTGGTTGGTATTGGTACAATTATTCATAGTATGGTAGACTATTACTTAGCATTAGCTGTTTATAAAGCATTGAAAAAACGCCGTTAAGCGTTAAGAAAGAAGAATATGACAAAAAATCGAAAAGAAGCACTTCTACAACTCTTAAAAGAAGCTCAAAAACCTCAAAACGGAAAAAGCTTAGCAGAACATTTTCATGTCACTCGCCAGATTATCGTTCAGGACATTGCAGTTCTTCGTGCAGACGGTGCTCCTATCTTATCAACCAATCGTGGCTATATTTATAAAGAAAGCAAAACCAATCCGTATGTTCACAAGCTGTTTAAAGTAAAGCACGAGATGGAAGAAATCGGTCAAGAACTTCTAGCTATCGTCGATAATGGGGGACGTGTTCAGAATACCTTAATTGATCATCCTGTCTACGGAGAAATTGAAACCTTGCTCAAACTCTCTTGTCGCCGTGACGTTCAGCATTTTTTAGAGCAAGTTGAACGGTCTGACTTTAGACCACTTTCTGAATTAACAGATGGCGTCCATTATCACCTAATCGAAGCTGAAAACGAACAAGACCTCCTCTATATTGAGAAGGCCTTGGACCAGCTTGGTTATTTAGTAAAAGATTAAAAGATTTTCTTTTCCCACCCGTCCTCTGTACGGTGACGGTAGAAAAATTCAGACTTATCTGGAGCTTCCATCATCTCCATCAAAGGTAACATATCATAAGCCAGATCCAAATTTGGAATCTGGTATTTTTGTACCCAGGACACTTCTCCTTCTTCAGATGATTGTAGAGCACCAGTAAACTCAGTCGCCTTGTAACAAAAGACAATATAACGCTCACCTGTATCTAAGGGCCAATTTTTAATGCCGACAAGTTGAGGATTTTGAATCGTCAGACCTGTTTCCTCGTATATTTCGCGAATAACTGACTCTGCAAAAGCCTCTCCGTCTTCGACATGTCCTCCTGGAAAGGCATAGCCAGACCAATGGTTGCTTTCGGGTGATCGATACTGCATAACCACGCGCTGCTTTTCTAAATCTTCAATCATACAAATATTGGTAAGAATGGTTAATTGTGCTCGAGACATAGGACTCACTTTCTAATCTTTAATTTTCTATCTTATACTTAACTTTAGATTTCATAATCAAAGGATTAACTAATTCATGATATTCATGAATTTCATGGAGTAAGGAACCTCTGATGATTCTGATTTCATTATTTTCTTTATTAACGTAGTAATCTAAATTGATAGGCATAGATGAATCTGGAACCATGGAGAAAAAGAAAAATATTACGAACCAGATTATGAGAGCAAAGAATCCGCTGAGAGCTTGAAAAATCAAATGATGCCATTGAAAGATTCTTGTTTTATAAAAGATGGTCCATGGATGGATAAATAAGGTTAAACAAAGACCAAAGAACCAGATATTCCACAAGACTGGCGTAAAAGCTATACCAAATAAACCTAGGACAAAATGAATTAGGGCAAATACCAAGAACAGTAGGTAAAGAATCCTAAATATAGTTAGATGTTTTCTCATAATTAACTCCTCTTATTTTCAATAAATTTCATAAACAAAATCGTTAAAGCAGCTACAGTAAAAAAGACTAGATAGGTTGCTATAGGAAACCAAATATAGCGGTGATCTAGGCATAAGAGAGAAGGTAAAATCCCTTTACTGTTTTTTCCGCTAATTCCAATAAAGAGATGGACTATTAAACCGATACTATTAAGATAAATAAATAAATCTGCAAATCTTTTTATTGTCATCCTTGCCCCAGACAAGTCTAGGAACCAATAGTCAAATAATCGATATACCAGACAAAAAAGATTTATATATAGCGGAAAACTATAGTTGATATCTCTGTATGGCGAAGGAATAGGGAGACATTCAAAAATTAGATTCAAACTTAGTCCTATCGCTAGGATAAGACCGAGGATCAAGAAGAATCCTAAAAATTTATGAGAATCTAGCCAAGAATTGATCTTTTCTAAACTGGATAAATCTTTTTTTCTACTAGTTTTTATTTTACTCTTGTTCATTGTTATACCAAAAAGTAGAATCACTCGTCTTTCATAAATATTTTTTAATTAACGATAAGGAATCTTCGAACTTTCTATCTTTATATCAGGATTAGCAAGTTTGAGATAAGGAGCAATATAGTCTGCATCCGTAACCTTTGGACCTAGGATAACCTTCGAATATTTTAAAGGAGCCAGATTGATGTATACAAATAAATCATATCTGCCATTGTCTTTCGAGCTTAACACAATATACTTTCTAAAATCTTTATAGTTAACTTTATCAAAAACTTCTAACCCAATTTCTTCTTTCTTAAAGTACTTCTCATTTGATGAATCATTAGCATCTCTTTTAATAATATTTTGTATAGCTGTATCATCTAAATTAATTAAAATACGATACTCCATTTCATACTCATAGTCTTTAACTTTGAAAAGGTAAGAAATCTTCTTCAATTTCTCAGCAAAACTTATCAATTCTTTTTCAGCTTCCAGGTCTTGCAATTTTTCAAATAGCTGTTTTAAATCATCAAGAGATTTACCAACATCTGTTTCATCTTTATTCTCTGACAATAAATCTAAATAATGAACTTTAACAAACTCTATCGATTTATGAGCAACTATATCTTCAAGATAAGACAGATCATATTCAAGAAATGCTCCCTGAGATGAATCTGCATATTCCTTCCACATTGGTAAACTATCAGATACCGTGGTTAGAGAAGATATAAAAACATTGGAAGTTTGATATTGTTTGAAAAACGTATTATCTATACCCAAATAATCATATATTACTCTTCCTTCCATCGGGTCATTTAACTGTTTTAGATTAGTAAGTCGTAAAAATGGAGGGTGAATTTCAGAATTATTTTCATTTTTCCAGTCTGCTTTTATAAGAAAATTTGTTAAAGTATCAATCTTAGTATAATGTCCAAAGGAACCTATTTCTTTCAACTCTTTTGCATCAACAGTCAATTTAGAACGAATATAGTATATAATCTTGTCCGCTTGTTCTAAAAGTTGTTCAGCATCAAATGCTGAGATAGATTCTGGATCACTTTTCTCATTTAAATAATCGTTATCATATTTCTCAATTATCTTAATAGCTTGATTTCGGATGATATCCGAATCATTTTCTTCTTCTATCTTTCGAACAACATCAATCGAATTTTTAATTACGTCATCAAAGTGTCTTGATACAAAATCCAAGTATTTCTCAACATAATTAGATTGAGGGTTATTGAAATAATATTTATTAATTTTTTCGAGATGTTCATTTTTAAAAACAGATACCATCTCATCTAATTCAAAATACCAATAGTCAATTCTCTCAAAATCAATATCTTGGAATATAAAACTTATAAATGATTCTAATTCCCTCTTAAAATAGATTCTTCTTTCTTCTGGTAAACTATTTTGTCTAAATAGTTGAACAAAAACTGAAAATATGTCCGAAATACTGTATTCTACATGCTCTAGATTTTCTTTTAATATTAAATCAAGGATTTTAAAGAAATAACTATCATTTTCAAACAGTTTAGAATATTCTTCATATCTTTCGATTTCAAATAAATAATAATAAAGAGAATCTAAATACCTAGAGCATACACGCCAACTATATACTTGTGAATTATTTGATAGTATTTTATTTATGGATTCTAAAATCTTCTTTTGGATAATTTTATCAATATTCTCTTCAAAATCTCTAAAAATATAAAGAACAGGTTCAACATATTTCAATTGTTCTTCTTTGGATAACTCTAAATATTGATTAGTAAAGTTTTCAAGTTCGTATTTCAGTTTATTTTCGTCCAACGAGTCAAAATGATTCTTTAATTCAGATTCACTAAATTCACCTGTAAAATAATTTAACTTTTCCATTATATCTCCTTCAAAAACCTATCCAAGCGCCTTGACTTCCAACATCATATCACGGATTTGAGCTGCGAGTTCAAAGTCAAGCACTTCGACGGCTTCTTGCATTTGTTTTTCCAGTTTCTTTACCAGTTCTTTACGTTCTTGTTTATTGAGGCTATTGATATCGACTTCCTTGTCTTCTTCCTTGGCAACTGCCTTGGTTACAGAGATTAAGTCACGGATTTCTTTCTTAATCGTTTGTGGCACGATACCGTGTTCTTCATTATAAGCCATCTGGATTTTACGACGGCGAGCCGTTTCATCGATGGCTTTTTGCATAGACTGCGTCATCGTGTCCGCATACATGATGACATGCCCCTCGCTATTACGGGCAGCACGACCAATGGTCTGGATCAGGCCACGTTCGTTACGAAGGAAACCTTCCTTATCCGCATCGAGAATAGCAACTAGACTTACCTCTGGAACGTCAATCCCTTCACGAAGGAGGTTAATCCCTACCAAGACATCAAAGACTCCTAAACGCAGGTCACGGATAATCTCTGTTCGCTCCAGAGTCTTGATATCTGAGTGCATGTATTTGACCTTGATGCCCATTTCTTTGAAGTAGTCAGTCAAGTCTTCAGCCATTTTCTTGGTCAAGGTTGTAATAAAGGTCCGTTCGTTCTTTTCAACACGGGCATTGATCTCACCTAGGAGGTCATCAATCTGTCCCATAGTTGGACGGACTTCCACTTCTGGATCCAAAAGACCAGTCGGACGAATGATTTGTTCAATCACGGTATCAGTCTGTTCGTGTTCATAATCACCAGGTGTCGCTGACACATAGACAATTTGGTGAACATGACTTTCAAACTCTTCACGACGAAGAGGACGATTATCCAAGGCAGATGGCAAACGGAAACCGTAATTAACCAACATTTCCTTACGTGAACGATCTCCATTATACATGCCCTTGATCTGTCCCATAGTCATGTGGCTCTCATCAATCATAATCAAAAAATCATCTGGGAAGAAATCAAGAAGGGTGTACGGTGGCTCTCCTTCGCTTCGTCCATCCATGTGGCGTGAGTAGTTTTCAACCCCGTTTGTATAACCCATCTCACGCAGCATCTCGATATCGTATTCTGTTCGCTGTTTCAAACGTTGAGCTTCAAGGAGTTTACCTTCCTTCTCAAAGATAGCTAACTGCTCCTCCAACTCAGCCTCAATCTTAGCAATAGCTACTTCCATATGGTCATCATTAGTCACAAAGTGAGTCGCTGGGAAAATCGCCAAATGATCCACTTCGCCCAGAACTTGACCAGTTAGAGCTTCGACTTCACGGATACGGTCAATCTCATCCCCGAAAAACTCTACACGAAAGGCATGCTCGTCACGAGAGGCTGGAAAAATCTCCACCACATCCCCACGTACACGAAATCTTCCACGCTGAAAATCAATGTCATTGCGTTCAAACTGTATATCCACCAAATCATTGAGCAGTTTATCGCGAGATATCTCAAGACCCGGACGCAAACTTACCACACTGTCAGCGTATTCCTTCGGAGAACCCAATCCATAGATACAAGAAACAGATGCTACAATGATAACATCATTACGCTCCAAGAGAGCTGAAGTTGCTGAGTGACGAAGTTTGTCAATCTCATCATTGACCGAACTGTCTTTTTCTATATAAGTATCGCTTGAAGGCACATAGGCTTCTGGCTGGTAATAATCATAGTAAGATACAAAATACTCAACAGCATTTTCAGGTAAAAATTCCTTAAACTCCCCATAGAGCTGTCCTGCCAGAGTTTTATTGTGGGCGATGACTAGCGTTGGTTTATTGACTTGGGCAATGACTTGACTCATAGTGTAGGTCTTACCTGTACCAGTGGCCCCCATCAAGATTTGAGCCTTTTCTCCACCCTCGATATTATCTACTAACTGTTCAATAGCTTGCGGTTGATCCCCAGAAGGTTGGTATTTAGATACCAGTTTAAATTTGTTGTCTGTAATTCGATTTATCATAATGGCCTCATACACATTTTCTATCCTTCTATTTTACCATAAAAAGGTAATAGTTTCTGTTTCTCAACAGACCACCTCGCCTTATTATATGTTATATATTCTAACATCAAAATATAAAATATTTGCCGGATTCAATTTTTTCTGCTATAATTTGAAAATACCCTGAAAGGAGACATCACATGAAGAAAAAAATTCTAGCCTGTTTGCTTATTTTATTTCCTATTTTTTCATTAGGACTAGTAAAAGCTGACACAGAAAAAACCAAGTATGTTATCGCCAGTGACTCATCTTTTGCGCCATTTGTTTTCCAGGACTCAAGCAATCAATACACTGGTATCGATATGGATCTAATCAAGGCAATCGCTGAAGACCAAGGTTTTGAAATCGAGATTACCAATCCAGGTTTTGATGCTGCTATTAACGCAGTCCAATCTGGACAAGCAGACGGTATCATTGCAGGTATGTCAGTAACTGATGCTCGTAAAGAAACTTTTGATTTCTCTGATTCTTACTATACAGCAAATACTATTCTTGGTGTTAAAGAATCAAGTACCATTTCTTCTTATGAAGATTTGAACGGTAAGACTGTAGGTGTGAAAAATGGTACTGCTTCACAAACCTTCCTAACAGAGAATCAAAGCAAGTACGGTTACAAGATCAAAACTTTTTCAGATGCTGCATCTATGTATGATAGCTTAAACACTGGTTCAATTGATGCTGTTATGGACGACGAACCTGTTATTAAATACTCTATTAGTCAAGGACAAAAGTTAAAAACACCAATCGCAGGTACACCAATCGGTGAAACTGCCTTTGCTGTTAAAAAAGGAAGCAATCCAGAATTGCTAGAGAAATTCAACAAAGGGCTTGCAAACCTTAAGGCAAATGGAGAATTCCAAAAAATCCTTGATAAGTATCTAGCTAGCGATTCTACTACTACAAGTTCAACCGCTGATGAAACAACTATCTGGGGCTTGTTGAAAAACAACTACAAACAACTTCTCAGCGGACTTGGAATTACCCTCTCATTAGCACTGATTTCATTTGTAATTGCGATTTTCATCGGAATTATCTTTGGTATTTTTAGTGTCAGCCCTTATAAATCACTCCGTTTGATTTCAGAGATTTTCGTTGACGTTATCCGTGGTATTCCACTCATGATTCTCGCAGCCTTCATTTTCTGGGGAATTCCTAACTTTATCGAATCCCTCACAGGTCAACAAAGTCCAATCAACGACTTTGTCGCTGGTACTATCGCTCTTTCCCTAAACTCAGCTGCCTACATTGCTGAAATTGTTCGTGGTGGTATCCAGGCAGTTCCTGTTGGACAAATGGAAGCCAGTCGAAGCCTTGGTATTTCATATGGAAAAACCATGCGTAAGATTGTCTTGCCACAAGCAACCAAGCTCATGCTTCCAAACTTTGTCAACCAATTTGTTATCGCTCTTAAAGATACAACAATCGTATCTGCAATCGGTTTGGTAGAACTCTTCCAGACTGGTAAGATTATCATTGCTCGTAACTATCAAAGTTTCAAAATGTATGCAATTCTCGCAGTCTTCTACCTTGTGATTATCACTCTTCTAACTAGATTAGCGAAACGCTTAGAAAAGAGGATTCAATAATGGCAAAATTAAAAATTGACGTTCATAACTTACATAAACAATATGGTAAAAACAAAGTCCTTAAAGGAATTTCAGCGAAATTCTATGAAGGAGATGTTGTTTGTATCATTGGACCTTCTGGTTCAGGTAAGTCAACTTTCTTGCGTAGCTTAAACCTCCTCGAAGAAGGAACAAAAGGAAGCATCACAGTTAATGGCTATGATTTGACGGATAAATCTACCAACGTAGACCATGTTCGTGAAAATATTGGAATGGTGTTCCAGCACTTCAATCTCTTTCCACATATGACCGTATTGGAAAATATCACTTTCGCTCCTGTAGAACATAAGTTAATGACTAAGGCTGAAGCTGAAAAATTGGGTATGGAACTCCTCGAAAAAGTTGGGCTTGCTGACAAGGCCAATGCCAATCCTGAAAGTCTATCCGGTGGTCAAAAACAACGTGTGGCTATCGCTCGCGGTTTGGCTATGAATCCAGATATCATGCTCTTTGACGAACCAACTTCTGCCCTTGACCCTGAGATGGTCGGCGACGTTCTGAATGTTATGAAAGAGTTGGCTGAACAAGGCATGACCATGATCATCGTAACCCATGAAATGGGATTTGCCCGTAAGGTTGCCAATCGAGTTATCTTTACAGCAGACGGTGAATTCCTAGAAGATGGTACACCTGATCAAATCTTTGACAACCCACAACACCCTCGTCTAAAAGAATTTTTGGACAAGGTCCTCAACGCTTAAAAAAACTGCAAGGTAAACCTTGCAGTTTTTTTCTCACTTGTATTGGAATTTTGGATTTTTTAGAAAATTATGATAAAATAAAGGGTATGAAAATGGGGATTCCTCATGCCTAGGATATCTAGGAAAGTAAATAGAAATTAGGTAGCTGGATGTCATCTAAAGTTATTGTTACAATTTTTGGTGCTAGTGGAGATTTGGCTAAACGCAAACTCTACCCTTCACTCTTTAGACTTTATAAATCAGGTAATCTTTCTGATCATTTTGCTGTTATTGGAACTGCTCGTAGACCTTGGAGTAAGGAATATTTCGAATCTGTTGTTGTCGAATCAATTTTAGACTTGGCAGATAGCGCAGAAGAGGCTCAAGCTTTTGCTAGTCATTTTTACTATCAAAGTCACGATGTTAATGACACTGAGCACTATATCGAATTGCGCAAGCTTCAGGCTGAGTTAAATGAAAAGTATCAAACTGAACACAACAAGCTCTTCTTCCTCTCAATGGCACCACAATTCTTCGGTACCATCGCCAAACACCTCAAGTCTGAGCAAATCGTTGACGGTAAGGGCTTTGAACGTTTGATTGTTGAGAAACCTTTCGGTACGGATTATGAAACTGCAAGCAAACTAAACGAAGAGCTTCTAGCTACTTTTAACGAAGAGCAAATCTATCGTATCGACCATTATCTTGGTAAAGAGATGATTCAGAGTATCTTTGCCATTCGTTTTGCCAATATGATCTTTGAAAATGTTTGGAATCGGGAACATATTGATAATGTGCAAATTACCTTTGCAGAACGTCTAGGTGTTGAAGAGCGTGGTGGCTACTATGATGAGTCTGGTGCCCTTCGAGACATGGTACAAAACCACACACTTCAGCTTCTGTCACTCCTTGCTATGGACAAGCCTGCAAGCTTTACAAAGGATGACATTCGCGCAGAGAAAATCAAGGTCTTCAAGAACCTTTACCACCCTACAGATGAGGAACTTAAAGAGCACTTCATCCGTGGCCAATACCGTTCTGGTAAAGTTGATGGAATGAAGTACATTTCTTACCGTAGCGAACCAAATGTCAACCCAGAATCAATGACAGAAACCTTTGCTTCAGGTGCCTTCTTTGTTGAGAGTGACCGTTTCCGTGATGTACCTTTCTTCTTCCGTACAGGTAAACGAATGACTGAAAAGGGAACGCATGTCAATATCGTCTTTAAGCAAATGGATTCAATTTTTGGAGAGCCTCTAGCACCAAATATTTTGACCATCTATATCCAACCAACAGAAGGTTTCTCTCTCAGCCTTAACGGTAAAGAAGTTGGAGAAGAGTTCAAACTTGCACATAATTCGCTTGACTACAGAACTGATGCTACAGCTACAGGTGCTTCACCAGACCCATATGAAAAACTGATTTATGATGTTTTAAACAATAACTCAACTAACTTTAGCCACTGGGATGAAGTGAGTGCATCATGGAAATTGATTGACCGTATCGAAAAGTTGTGGGCTGAAAACGGTGCTCCACTTCATGACTACAAGGCTGGTAGCATGGGACCACAAGCCAGCTTTGATCTACTTGAAAAATACGGAGCCAAATGGACATGGCAACCAGATACCGCCTATCGTAAAGATGGTCGTTTAGAATAATCAAAAACATCCTGCAAGAATTCTTGCAGGATTTTCTTTTATATCAAACCTTCTAGAAGGCCCTTCATAAAGTTTTCAGAGTTAAACTCACCGATATCATCGATTTTTTCACCAAAACCAATTAGCTTAACAGGGATATTGAGTTCCTCACGGATAGCAAGAACAACCCCACCTCGAGCAGTTCCATCAATCTTGGTTAAGACAATCCCTGTAACTGGAGTAATTTTTGAGAATTCTTTAGCTTGTACAAGAGCATTTTGCCCAGTTGACGCATCAAGAGCTAGGAACGTTTCATGAGGCGCTTCTGGCACTACGCGTTTGATGATACGACCAATCTTTTCCAATTCTGCCATTAAGTTTTCTTTATTTTGCAGACGGCCAGCTGTATCAATCATAAGAATGTCAATACCTTCTGCTACTGCTCGTTCCATCCCATCAAAGACAACGCTGGCTGGATCAGCTTTTTCAGGACCTGTTACGACAGGAACATCTACACGGCGACCCCACTCAGCTAACTGGGCAACTGCACCAGCACGGAAGGTATCAGCAGCAACTAGCATAACTTTTTTACCAGCTTGTTTGTATCGATTAGCTAATTTACCAATTGAAGTTGTTTTCCCGACCCCATTAACTCCAACAAAAAGCATAACCGTTAATCCATCTTGGAAGTTAATATTTTCATTATAAATGCCGTCCTTTTCATATAGCTCCACCAATTTTTCGATGATAACACGACGAAGGGCATCTGGTTTCTTAGCATTCTCAAGCTTGGCTTCATAACGCAATTCTTCCGTAAGATTTGAAGCCACCTGCACACCAACGTCACTCATGATGAGCAGTTCTTCAAGTTCTTCAAAAAAATCTTCATCGACTGATCGGAAATTTGCAAAGAAAGCATTCAAACGGGCACCGAATCCTGTACGAGTTTTCTTAAGACTACGGTCATATTTTTCTTGTTCAGTCTCTTGGACTTGAGGAGCCTCTTCGATTGCTTGGTTTGCTTCCTCTTCTTCAAAAAACTCTGTTTCTGCTTCGTCTGATTGAGGCTGAACAATTTCTTCCTCGTCACTATCATTTGAAGTTGCTTCTTCAACATGAGTAGATTCCTCTTGAAGACTATCTGCCTCTTGGACTTGATTTAACTCTTCTTGAGAAACCTCAACTTCGTCAACTGATTCGACAATAGTTTCTTCGTCAACCTCTGCTTCAATTAATCCTTCATCATTTTCTTCGGCTACGACAGTCCCATCTTGCTCTTTGACTTCGATATTTTCGGATTCTAGCGTCTCAGTTTGCTCGCTATCATCCGATAAATCAATATTTTCTAGAGCCTCTTTGACAACATCTTCAATTTTAGGTTCTTCTATTTTTCCAAATAAACGGTCAAATAATCCCATTCTTTAGTTCTCCTTCAGTACATATTTTTCGATTGCCCAGGCGACAGCTTCTTCGTCATTAGTCATTGGTGTTACCACATTTGCCACAGCCTTAACTGCTGGCACAGCATTTTGCATAGCGACACCGAGACCGGCCCACTCAATCATAGAAAGGTCATTAGCCTCATCTCCGCAGGCCATAACCTGACTTTGGTCAATTCCCAGGTGTTCAATTAGTTTAGATAATCCTGTCGCCTTATGAACATTCTTTGGTGACCATTCTAGCAAGAGTTCACGTGATTTAAAAATTTCATATTGATCGTATAATTCTGGTGAAATCTTTTGAATAGCCGCATCCAAAGGTTCCTGAGGAAAGGCAGTCACACATTTATTGTATGTTAGCTGACTAGACAAATCTTCAAAAGCAGTTGGAACAAAAGTTAGAGCCGGGTTAAACTGAGCATATAAACTTTCTTGGTCAGACTGAATCTGGTAAACTATTCCTTCTGAAATTGCATCTAAGGGGATTCCTAGTTTTTCAGTTTCTTCATAAATACGTGTCACATCATCAATTGAAAAGACTGTCTTATCAAGAATCTCACCTGTATTTTTCTGAACCAATCCACCGTTGAATGTGATAGTATATTCGTCATCGTGACCATCTGTTCCAAGCTCTTTAAGGAAGAAATCCATGGCCTTGAGAGGACGTCCAGTTGTTAGGACTACCTTGACCCCTTGTTCACGCGCAGCCTTTAAAGTTGCCTTGGTACGATCAGTTAATTTCTTGTCTGTCGTCAGCAAGGTTCCATCCAAGTCTAGGGCAATTAATTTAATATCTGCCATTATAACCCCTCCATATAAGCGATAACTGATTGGTCCTTATGGTGACCGATAACTGTTTCGGCAAGTTCCAAAATCTCTGGGCGAGCATTTTCAGGTGCGACCGGGTGCCCTACAACTTGCATCATGTGAAGATCATTGAGATTGTCACCGAAGGCCATCACTTGATCCATATTCAGATTTAACTTCTTAGCCAATTCGACAATCGCAACTCCCTTGTCCACATAATCAAGGACAATGTCGATAGATTCAAATCCTGTCGTCATAGCCTTAACACCAGGAACATGTTCATTAACCCAAGCTTCGCCAGCTTCAACTGTCTCCTCTGTAAAGTTCGTTGTGAATTTGAAAATCTCATCGGTGATATCTTCAAGACTAGCTACTTTTTGAATATTCTCATTGTAATGATGACTAAACATGAGATAAGTTTCATCTACAGTATCTAAAACATAACAAGCTTTCTTACCAGTCAAGAGCATCTTCTTTTCATCGAAATAAGGTGAAGTCTTTAGCTTTTCAAAAGTTGATAGGTAAAAATCTCTAGGCATGGTCGCTTCATAGAGGTCTTGTCCATGAAAACGAACCAGACTCCCATTTTCGGCAATAAAAATAATCTCATCTTTGACATCCGAAAAATGCTTTTCAAGCGACAAAAGACCGCGGCCAGATGCTACAGCAAAGTAAATCCCTTTTTCTTTATAAGAATGGAGAAGCTTTTTTAACCGCTCCATATCAAATTGGCCAGCTTCATCCAAAAAAGTCCCGTCCATATCAGTTGCGACTAGTTTAATCATAAATACTTCTATTCTCCAGTTGTAAATCTATCTTCTATTATACCATAGAAAAAGTAAATAGCGCCTAATCCATACGAGATTAGACGCTTGATTAAACTTGTAATTTATAAAATATTTATCAATCGAGTGATTGAACTTTCCTACCATCAATCAATTCCAAGTCTTTTTGTCCATATTTGGCAAAGAGAGCTTAAACTTAATAATACAGAGTCGAATCACAAAACCGACAATTGAGAGAATGATAAAAGCAGTGATTCTTGGAAAGTGAAGGACAAAGGCCAACCAGTAATAAATAACGCCAATTACAAAAGATAAAAGGGCATAGATGTCCTCTTTTAGAACACTTGGGACTTCATTAATCAAGAGATCTCGGATGATACCTCCGCCAGCACCTGTTAAACAGGCCAAAATCCCTGCAGACATCAAGTTCAATTTACTATCAGCTAAAGCTGTAGCCCCGATTAGAGAGAAGATAATCAATCCAATCGAATCAAAGATGAGATAGGTTTCTCTCAGCCACTTATAGAATTTTTTTTCTTGACTAGCATTGGCTTGTTTAGATGTCACAAAGGCATACATAATTACAGCTACTAGAATAGAGACATAAATCGGGCTAGGATCTGCTAGAGAAGCAGGAAATCGACTGATAATAGAATCTCTTAAAATACCTCCGCCTACTGCTGTTACAATTGCCAATAAACTAATTCCAAAAATATCTAAACGTTTACCAAATCCTTTGATGGCTCCTGACGCCGCAAAGGCTATAGTCCCAATATAATTACAAATCATTAGGAATAGGTCAAAATCCATGTAAGCTCCTCAATTTATTTTTGTAACCTTTCTGACTTCTTGAAGGTCATTCTACCTGCTCTAGCTTGAAATGTTATATTGAAAACAAACTAAGCATCCATATTTTCTAAATCTTTTAGTTTAACAGAGACAATCTTAGAAACACCAGATTCTTGCATAGTTACTCCATAAATAGAGTCTGCTGCTGCCATAGTTCCCTTACGGTGGGTAACAACGATAAACTGGCTATCCTTGTCAAATCGGTTAAGATAATCTCCAAAGCGTTTAACATTAGCTTCATCAAGTGCAGCCTCTACTTCATCCAAAATAACAAATGGAATGGTCTTGACACGAATGATTGAGAAGAGCAAAGCAAGAGCTGACAAGGCCTTCTCTCCACCACTCATGAGGTTGAGAGATTGGATTTTCTTACCTGGCGGTTGAACAGAGATTTCAACACCCGCTGTCAATAAATCTCCCTCGGTCAGGATTAGGTCCGCTTGACCACCACCAAACATCTGCTTAAAGGTCACTTTGAAGGATTCACGAATAGCTTCAAAGGTTGATTTAAATCGTTCCTTCACTTCATCGTTCATCTCTGTAATAGTTTCAAGAAGAAGATTTTTGGCAGAAAGAATGTCATCACGTTGACTATTTAAGAATTCCAAGCGTTCGTGAACTTCGTCAAATTGTTCAATAGCATCCAAATTGACTGGACCAAGTGAACGAATAGATTTTTCTAAGTCCTTGACCTCTTGTTCAGCGACAGCCAAATCTTCTAACGGATTGGCTTGTTCTAAAGCTTCCGTATAACTAATCTGGTATTCTTCAGTCAGTTGACCTTGAAGATAGCGAAGGCGGTCCGTAATCTTCTCTTTAGTCGCTTCCGCTCGTGTTTGTTTACGAATCCATTCCTCATTTTGCTGACGAGCTTGTTCTAAATGACTAGCAATATCATCCAATTGACCTTCAATATCATCCAGTTCAAACTGCTTACGAATGAGTCCTTGTTGAATTTCTTCCTTCTGACTCTTGGCTTCTGCTTCCTGCTTGGCCAAAAGTTCTGTATCAACCTTTTCAAGATTGTCTACCTTTTCTTGCAAAAGACGTTCAATCTCTTCTTGCTCCATATCAAGGTATTCAAGCTCTTTGTTAATCCGTTCAATATCCGCAACTTCGTAACGTTTTCGCCCTATCATTTCTGTTTTGATCAGACGTTCTTGGGACAGTTTTTCCTGCAAGCTTTGATAACGTTCCTGAATCACATTTTTATTGGACTTGATTTCTTCAATCTCAGACTCCAGCTTTTGCTTTTCAGTTGAAATATCTGCAAGACGTTCTTGGCATTTTTCTTTTTCAGTTTGCCAATCTCCACCTCTGAGATTGTTTAATTCTTTTTTCTGAAGTTCTAAAAGCGTTTCGAGTTCTTCGACTTGTTGGCAAGTTTGTTGATAAGCTAGGTACAAACCTTGTTCCTGAATACGAGCTTGCTCTCCTTGGGATTTAATGGTCTCCAAAGTTTGACTGAGGACTGTCAAGCCTTCTTGAACAGATTTCAGATTTTCTTCCTCTTGACGAAGAAGTTTTTCTTCTTGAGCAATTTCCTTTTGTAACTGCTCCAATTCAGGCTTGATGAAAATACTGTTATTTTGACGATTAGCACCACCAGCATAAGAACCACCTGTTCGCAATTCTGTACCATCAAGAGTTACCATCCGAACTTGATAGCGCACTTTACGAGCTGCATCACGCGCATGCTCTACCGTATCAAAAATTGCTGTTGTAGCTAGCAAGTTTTTAAAAATAGCTTCATGCTTGGCATCAAAGGTAACCAATTCATCTGCCATTCCAAGAAAACCTGGACTTGAGGCAATCACATCTTGGTTCTGACTAGAAATGCTACGAGCCTTAATGGTTGTCAAAGGTAGGAAAGTCGCACGACCAGCTCGGTTTCGCTTAAGGAAATCGATAGCCTTAGTCGCAGCCTCTTCATCTTCAACGATGATATGTTGGCTACTTGCCCCGAGGGCAATTTCAAGAGCTGTTTGATAACGAACATCAAAAGTTAAATGTTCACTGACCGCTCCGACAATACCGCCCAGGCGATTTTTTTCTTGTAGAACACTCTTAACACCCGCATAGAAATTACTATGGTTTTTAAGAATATTTTCCAAACTTTGCGCCTTAGCCTGCTTGTTCTTCAGACTATCCAAACGGTCAAAAAGTTGACTTTGCTGACTTTGATAAGTCTGCTTTTGTTCTTCTTCCTGTTTAGCATGCGTCTGATAGTCAGCAAGCAAGGTCTGTACTTTTTCTTTTGCTGATTTAAGAGCAGTTTCCTGCTCACTAGCCTTAGATTTAGCAGAAGCTAATTGTTCCTTCAAGGACTCCAATTGTTCTTCTTGCTTTTGAGTCTGTTGGCGACTATTTTCAAGATCATTTTCAATCCGTGTCAACTGGTTAGAGACATCCGCTTCTTCCTGCAAGAAAGCAACAAAGCGCTCACGCAGTTGCTCAATCATCTGATCAGGATCATCAGAAAATGCTACTAACTCAGCTTCTAAACGATTGAGCTCCTTAGTATTGACTGCTAGATTTTCTTCTAACTGGCTGAGATTCGCTTCTTTTCCTTCCTTCTCTTGAAGAAGAGCATTTCTCTTTTCATCCAAACTAGCTAAACGAGCTTGAGCCTCTTGTTGATTGAGAGCAACCTGCTCTGTCTCCAGTTTAGACAAGGCCAATTTCCGTTCTAAATCACTGATTAGAGCAGTCAAATCCATCAAACTCGTTTGATCTTTAGCCATCTCTGCTTGTAAATCTTGTCTCTGCTTCTTGAGAGATTGATTTTCAAGTTCTAGTGACTCGCGTTTTTGATAATAACTAGTCAACAGTTCTTGAACTTGGTTTAATTCTTCTTCTGTTAGATCCAATTCAGCCTTATTGGCTTGAATTTGTGCAACTAAAACATCTAAGTAGATGCCTTTACGCTGACTGTCCAAGTCTATAAATTTACGAGCTGTTGCTGCTTGCTTTTCTAAGGGCTTGATTTGATTGTCTAACTCATAGATGATATCTTCCAAGCGGTCTAAATTATCTTGAGTTTGTTGCAGTTTACTTTCCGTCTCTTTACGACGAGTTTTATATTTTAAAACTCCCGCCGCTTCTTCAAAGATAGCACGACGTTCCTCAGGTTTGGAGTTAAAGATTTCTTCGACCTTCCCTTGGGAAATGATGGAGAAGGAATCGCGCCCAAGTCCGGTATCTAAGAAAAGATCATGAATATCACGAAGACGGACTTTTTTCCCATCAATCTTGTATTCACTATCCCCAGTACGATAGATATGACGCTCCACCTTGATTTCCTGTCCTGCATCCTTGATGAAACCGTCCTGATTATCTAGAGTAACGACTACAGAAGCATAGTTTAATGGCTTTCTACTTTCTGTTCCTGCAAAGATAACATCAGGCATCTTCCCACCACGAAGACTTTTGACACTGGATTCCCCAAGAGCCCAGCGTAAACTTTCTGTGATGTTAGATTTTCCAGAACCATTAGGTCCTACAACTGCTGTTACTCCTTGGTCAAAAACAACCTTGGTCTTATCAGCAAAGGACTTAAACCCCTGAATCTCAATTTCTTTTAAATACATGAATCCAGTCCTTCCTCAACTGCATTTTTAGCGGCTTCTTGTTCGGCCAATTTTTTAGATCGTCCTTGACCCTTACCTAAACTTTGACCCTCGACAAGGACTTCAACCTCAAACATCTTATCGTGGGCAGGTCCGATCTCTGAAATGACCTGATAACGAATATCAACATCGCCATTGACTTGGAGTAATTCTTGGAGGTGAGTCTTGTAGTCTTTAATCATCTCAAAATCACCAGCCTCAACCTTCGGTATCATGACCTGGTAGATAAACTCTTTTACCGTAAGTAGATCCTTATCTAAAAGCAGGGCACCCAAAAAGGCTTCGAAAGCATCTCCCAAGATGGTATCTCGATTACGGCCACCAGATTTTTCCTCTCCCTTTCCTAGCTTGATAAACTGGTCAAACTGGCAGTCACGGGCAAAACCAGCCAAACTCTCTTCACGTACAATCATGGCACGGAGTTTAGACAGGTCACCTTCTGGTTTTTTAGGATATTTTTTGTACAGATATTCTGAAATCAATAATTGCAGAACAGCGTCTCCTAAAAATTCCAAGCGTTCATTGTGTGAAATTTTTAAGAGGCGGTGCTCATTGGCGTAACTAGTGTGAGTAAAAGCTGTTTCAAGTAACTGTTTATCTGAAAAAACAAGCCCAAAACGTTGCTCTAACACGGTTTCTAATTCTTTCATAAGAACCTCTTTCTAAAACATTATAATACACTCCATTATACCAAAAAATAGAATCTTAGTCAGAAAATAACAGTTAAAAGTCCTTTTTCTGACTTGTGTTTAAAATCAATCCATTACTAGCAGTTCAAGCTATTTTTTGGTATAATAAATCTTATGGAAATTGAAAAAACCAATCGAATGAATGCTCTGTTTGAATTTTATGCAGCCCTTTTGACTGATAAACAAATGAACTATATCGAACTCTATTATGCAGATGACTATAGTTTAGCTGAAATTGCTGAAGAATTTGGTGTTAGTCGTCAGGCTGTTTATGATAATATCAAACGAACAGAAAAGATACTGGAAGACTATGAGATGAAGCTTCATATGTACTCTGACTACATTGTCCGCAGTCAAATTTTTGATCAAATCATTGAGCGCTATCCAGAAGATGCTTTTCTCCAAGAGCAAGTTGAGATTTTAACAAGTATTGACAATAGAGAATAAGAGGAATAAATATGGCATTTGAAAATTTAACAGAACGTTTGCAGAACGTCTTTAAAAATCTACGTAAAAAAGGAAAAATCACAGAGAGTGATATCCAAGAAGCAACCAAGGAAATTCGTCTGGCTCTTTTAGAAGCCGACGTTGCTTTGCCTGTAGTTAAGGATTTTATCAAAAAAATTCGTGAACGCGCGGTCGGGCATGAAGTCATTGATACCCTCAATCCAGCTCAACAAATCATCAAGATTGTTAATGAGGAGTTGACGGAAGTTCTTGGTTCAGACACAGCTGAGATTATCAAGTCCCCAAAAATCCCGACCATTATCATGATGGTAGGTTTGCAAGGTGCTGGTAAAACAACCTTTGCTGGAAAATTAGCTAACAAACTTAAAAAGGAAGAGGATGCTCGTCCTCTGATGATTGCGGCCGACATCTATCGTCCTGCGGCTATCGACCAGCTCAAAACTCTTGGACAACAAATTGATGTTCCTGTCTTTGCTCTTGGAACTGAAGTTCCTGCAGTGGAGATTGTTCGCCAAGGTTTGGAGCAAGCTAAAGCCAACCATAACGACTATGTCTTGATCGATACTGCTGGTCGTTTGCAAATTGACGAGCTTCTCATGAATGAGCTTCGTGATGTTAAAGCTCTTGCTCAACCAAATGAAATCCTTCTCGTCATCGATGCCATGATTGGTCAAGAAGCTGCTAACGTTGCGCGAGAATTTAACGCTCAATTAGAAGTTACCGGTGTCATCCTTACCAAGATTGACGGGGATACTCGTGGTGGTGCGGCCCTTTCTGTTCGTCATATCACAGGAAAACCAATCAAATTCACTGGTACTGGTGAAAAGATTACTGATATTGAAACCTTCCACCCTGACCGTATGGCCAGCCGTATTCTCGGTATGGGAGATATGCTGACTCTGATTGAGAAAGCTTCCCAAGAATACGATGAGCAAAAAGCCCTTGAAATGGCTGAAAAGATGCGGGAAAACACCTTTGATTTCAACGATTTCATCGATCAGTTGGATCAGGTGCAAAATATGGGGCCAATGGAAGATTTGCTCAAGATGATTCCTGGTATGGCCAACAATCCTGCCCTTCAAAATATGAAGGTGGATGAAAAACAAATTGCTCGCAAACGTGCCATCGTCTCATCTATGACTCCTGAAGAACGTGAAAATCCAGATTTGCTCACTCCAGGCCGTCGTCGTCGTATTGCAGCTGGTTCTGGTAATACCTTTATCGATGTCAACAAGTTCATCAAAGACTTTAACCAAGCCAAACAACTCATGCAAGGTGTCATGTCAGGTGATATGAACAAGATGATGAAGCAAATGGGTATTAACCCTAACAACCTTCCTAAAAACATGCCTGGTGGCATGGATATGTCAGCCCTTGAAGGTATGATGGGGCAAGGTGGTATGCCGGATATGTCTGCTCTTGGAGGAGCCGGAATGCCTGATATGAGCCAGATGCTCGGTGGAGGTCTCAAGGGTAAAATCGGTGAATTTGCCATGAAACAATCCATGAAACGTATGGCCAATAAAATGAAAAAAGCTAAGAAAAAACGCAAATAAAAGGGACTCGTTTGAGTCCTTTTTTATTGTTCTTTTCTAAGTTTCTCCAAGGTTTGCTTGAATATTTCTGGAATATCTGAAGTAAATTCCAGCGTTTCACCCGTTCTTGGATGGGTAAATCCTAGCGTTTTGGCATGGAGAAATTGCCCATGTCCCTTTAGGGTTTTACGGGGGCCATAGACCTCATCACCAGCTACAGGATGGCCGATATAAGCCATGTGTACACGGATCTGATGGGTCCGTCCTGTTTCCAGTTGTAATTCCAGTAAGGTATAATCACCAAAGCGTTCTAATACTTGGAAACGTGTCACTGCTGGTTTTCCTTTAGCAGTCACGGCCTGTTTCTTACGGTCTTTCTCGCTACGACCAATCGGCGCCTCAATGACACCACGGTCATTTGGGAGATTACCGTGAACAATAGCCCAATACTTACGAAGTGATTTCTTATCCTTCAATTCTTGAGCTAGTGCGATGTGCGCTTCATCATTTTTAGCAATCATCAAGAGACCTGAAGTATCCTTATCAATACGATGGACAATCCCTGGACGCAATACACCATTAATGCCTGATAGGTCCTTGATATGATACATAAGGGCATTAACCAAGGTACCAGATGTGTGCCCAGCACTTGGATGAACGACCATCCCTTGAGGTTTATTGACTACTGCTACATCCTCATCTTGATAAATAATTTCTAAAGGAATGTCTTCAGCTACATACTCCAAAACCTCTGGTTCGGGAACTTGATAGGTGATGACATCCCCATCTTGGACCGTATACTTGGCTTTCTTGACCTGGCCGTTGACTAAGACTTGACCTGACTTGATTTGTTCATTGGCGAGACTACGAGACAATTCTGTCAAATCTGACAAAGCCTTATCTAAACGTACCCCGCCTCTTTCAATTTTAATTTCCATTCATTTCCTCTTTTAGCATTGCAAGCAATAACACAACGACCCCTACTGTCAGATAACTATCAGCCACATTAAAAATGGCAAAATTGATAAAGTCTAAGTGAAACATATCCACGACAAATCCTTGGCTAATGCGATCAATGAAGTTTCCCAGACCACCTGCAATAATCAGAACCAATCCAAAGACTGTCCAGATGGAATCCTCTATATGCTTATGTAAATACCAGATAGCTCCTACCATGACCACTAAAGTAATCACCGCAAAAAACCACTGTTGATCTTGAAGCATAGAAAAAGCTGCCCCCCTATTTTGCAGATAGGTTAAACTAACTAGATTTGGGATCCATGATTTGATTTCACCAAGAGCAATATTCTGAACGACATAAGCCTTTACCAATTGATCTAATACAATCAAGGCTGCTATAATCCCTGCTACTATTCCTCTTTTTTTCATGCTTTCCTCTTCTGATCAAAATACTCTTGCATGACCTCTACAAATAAAGTCCCTGCTTGACTCAAGTCTACTTCTTCACGTTTCACATAAACCATGCGATTATTGAGATTATCATTTAGTGGAATAACGGTGATTCCGTTGACGCTATCGCTATCTAAGAACCCAGAACCAGTCGCATAAGCATTTGTTCTTTCAAGAATCCCATTTAAGGTAGCACGGTCAGTTACATTAAACATTTGAGAGCTAGCACTGGTATCCACAAAGTTTTCTGAGTAATAGAGATATTCATCCTTCTCCTGTGTGAATCGAACTGTTGGTAAATCTGCCAAATCCTCCATAACCAACTCTTTTTTCTTGGCTAAAGGATGTCCTTCACGCAGATAGATATGCGTCTGGAAAGAGATCAACTCAATCACTTCAAGGCCTAATTTTTCAACCCGTTGCATGATACCCTTTTGGTTTTGATTGTTAAGGTAAATAATCCCAATCTCACTATGACCTTGGGCTACTTCATCCAAAATCTGAACAGTTGTAGATTCAAAAATACGGAAATTTTTATAGTCTGGATACCTTTGAGAAAAAGTTGTGATAGTCGGTGGCAAGAAATCATAGTGCTGGCTGGCTATTGAAAACTCATCCTTCTCCTCTTCAGGATTAGCATACTGATTTTGAAATACATCAAACCCTTTTACTAACTCTTGTGCCTTTTCATAAAATTCCATTCCTCGGCGAGTAAGAAAGGTACCCGAACTAGTTCTGCGGAAAATCTTGAATCCTAGCTCTTTCTCCAGATCTCTTACAGAAATAGATAGACTGGGTTGGCTAACGTACATTTTCTCAGCCGCTTCACGAAAAGTACCACTATTTGCAATAGCAACAACGTAGCGTAATTGTTGAATATTCATGATTTCTCCTTCGTTTTCTATCTTATCATTATACCATAAATAAAGCCTATCCAACAAAGGAAAATCATGAGACAGTTACTTCTAAAAAAGGAAACAAAAAAACACCTTTAAAGCTAGACCCAAAATCCAACTAAAAAGGGGTGTTATCAAATGCGATTATTTAGCTGCTGCGTAAAGCTCGTCTACTTTATTCCAGTTAATCACTGAGAAGAAAGCTTTGATGTAGTCAGGACGAACGTTGCGGTATTTCACGTAGTAGGCATGTTCCCAAACGTCCAAGCCCAAGATTGGTTTTTTACCTTCTGAGATTGGTGTATCTTGGTTTGCTGTTGAAGTCACTTCAAGTTTCCCTTCTTTGTTAACAACCAACCATGCCCATCCAGAACCGAAACGAGTAGTTGCTGCTGCAGTAAATGCTGCTTGGAATTCTTCGAATGAACCAAATGTTGCATCAATTGCTGCTGCAAGTTCTGCTGAAGGAGCAGTCTTTTCAGGGGTCATCAATTCCCAGAAAAGAGCATGGTTCAAGTGGCCACCACCATTATTGATAAGAGCTTGACGAATATCTGCAGGGATAGATTCAACATCTGCAAGCAATGCTTCAAGATCTTCACCGATTTCAGGGTGTTTTTCAAGAGCTGCATTTGCGTTATTTACATATGCTTGGTGATGTTTGTCATGGTGTAAATGCATTGTTTCAGCATCAATATATGGTTCCAAGGCGTCGTAAGCGTATGGAAGATCTGGTAAGATAATAGCCATCTGTAATACCTCTTTTTCTTTCTATATAAAAATGATAACGCAAACAACCTTTTTTTTCAAGTTATTTGCTCAATTTGACTGGCTGGCAATTTGCAATAAAGCCTTCTCAAACAAGTACCCTTTTTCGTAAACACCAGTCTTAATTTGGTAATCTGCTTGGATGAGATAACGAATAGAATCTTGTAGGAAATTCAGGGACAATCCTCGCGTGTCACGAAGGGCAAATTTGATTTGATAGGGATTCGGATTGCGACCAAGATAGTGACCTAAACTGCTGACCATCTGAGATTCTGTCTGACCAGACTCTTGCAAAATTTTTACCTGTGTATAGAGTCTGAACTGTCCCAACATGATGGCAATCAGTTTAATCTCATCTTCACCCTGTAGGGTCAAATCTTTAACTAAGTCTCGTGCTTGATCAATTTTCTTAGTTAATATTAATTGGGTCAAATCAAAAATATTATCCTGCAAAGTCTTTGGTATTGCTTCAACAATATCTTCTTCTGTTATCAGACCACTATCCTTATAAGACTGTAAGAAGAACAGGTTTTTCTGAATTTCACTGAATTGAAAACTAGATTTGATAAGCAACTGTTCAAAGGAATTTCCACCAAAAGTAAGTCCTTGTTCCTGAGCCCACTTTTGAAAATAGGCTCGCAACTCTTCCTCTTTAGGTTCAAGAGCCTCAAACACAGTTGCATCTCTCTTGAGTAATTTGACCAAACGTCTCTTGCTGTCTAACTTGCCTTCAGCAAAGATTACTAATTTACTTGAGGGTACAGGATTTTCCAGATAGTCTTCAAATGCCTTGAGCTCATCATCAGTTAGATAGCGTTTTTTAGCAGTTGTAATATCGAGAAAATGATCTAAAATAACAATTTTTTCATCCGCAAAGAAAGGAAGACTGACCAACTCTAGCTCCAAGCTTTGGTAGTCTACTTCTTTCATATCAAAATAAGCAAAATTCAAATCTGCAGGATCGTATCCGATTTGCTTTAGAACCTGAGTTTTCATGATGTCGTACTGTCCTTGATCAGCCCCTGTAAACAGGGTCAAACTAGGAAGGTTCGCTAAGGATAGCTTTCGACTTTCTTCTATGGCTAGCATTTATTCTCCTTTCTTTTTAATTTAGCTTCTGTTTAATCCATATAATTCAATTTTCCACGGAAATCCTCTAGGCTTTGGTATCCTTTTTCCGTCATAATTTCTTTGAGTTCCTTTGTAATACGATCAAAAGCACCTACACCTTCTTTATGAAGAGTAGTTCCTACTTGTACCATGCTGGCACCACATAGGATATGTTCAAAGGCATCACGCCCTGTGAGCACTCCACCAGTTCCGATGATTTGAATTTGAGGATTTAAGCGTTGATAAAAGGCATGGACATTGGCAAGGGCAGTTGGTTTAATGTATTCTCCACCAATTCCACCAAAGCCGTTCTTAGGTCGAATCACGACAGACTCATCTTCTATATAAAGACCATTTCCAATAGAGTTGACACAGTTGACGAATTTGAGTGGATATTTGTTGAAAATTTCTGCTGACTGGTCAAAGTGAACAATATCAAAATAAGGTGGAAGCTTAATTCCAAGAGGTTTTGTAAAGTAGGCAAAAACTTCTGACAAGATACGGTCTGTTGTTTCAAAATCATAGGCAATCTGAGGCTTACCTGGAACATTTGGGCATGAGAGATTGAGTTCAGTTAAACCACGGAAATCACTTTCTTGCACCTTTTTTAAGATAGTATGAGTTTCCTCTGGAGACATTCCAACTAAAGATAGGAAGAAGGTACGATTTGGTTCCTTTTCTTGCAATTCCAAAAGGTAGTTCAAGTAATAGTCTAAACCATTATTTGGCAACCCCATAGAGTTAATAGAACCAAGTGGAACATCTTGATAGCGTGGTTCAGGATTTCCCTGACGAAATTCCAAGGTTGCAGTCTTAGTGACAAAGGTTCCTGCTGCTGAATTTTTGACACCTTCCAATTCCTCAATTGTCATACAAGCAACACCTGCTGCATTCATCAAGCAATTATCAAACTCAAAACCAGCAATCTGTGTTTTCGTTGATACCATGATTCTATTCCTCCAAAATCCATTATTTCTTTATTATTATACCATACTTTGGCAGGAGCCTTTTAATAAAACTAACCCTATAAAAAGGTTTCTAATTCAACTAATAAAACTAGCTTATTCAAATTGAAAGAATTTTTAGAAAATTTATGTTTTTTTCTTTACACTGAAAATTTTTTCTGCTATAATGTCTCATGTAATAAAATATAACAACAAAAAAAGGAGAACGATATGACATCTGCTAAAGAATATATCCAAAGCGTGTTTGAAACTGTAAAAGCTCGTAACGGGCATGAGGCTGAATTTCTCCAGGCGGTTGAAGAATTCTTCAGTACTTTGGAACCTGTCTTTGAAAAACACCCCGAGTATATTGAAGAAAACATCTTGGCACGTATCACTGAACCTGAGCGCGTAATTTCTTTCCGTGTTCCTTGGGTTGACCGTGATGGAAAAGTTCAAGTTAACCGTGGTTACCGTGTTCAATTTAACTCTGCTGTTGGACCATATAAAGGCGGACTTCGTTTCCACCCAACTGTAAATCAAGGGATCTTGAAATTCCTCGGCTTCGAACAAATCTTTAAAAACGTTTTGACTGGACTTCCAATCGGTGGTGGTAAAGGTGGATCAGACTTCGATCCTAAAGGCAAAACTGATGCTGAAGTGATGCGCTTCTGCCAAAGCTTCATGACTGAATTGCAAAAATACATCGGACCATCTCTTGACGTACCTGCTGGTGATATCGGTGTCGGTGGACGTGAAATTGGTTACCTTTACGGACAATACAAACGCCTCAACCAATTTGATGCTGGTGTCTTGACTGGTAAACCTCTTGGATTTGGTGGTAGCCTGATTCGTCCAGAAGCAACTGGTTACGGTTTGGTTTACTACACTGAAGAAATGCTCAAAGCTAACGGAAACAGCTTTGCTGGTAAGAAAGTGGTGATTTCAGGTTCTGGTAACGTAGCTCAATACGCGCTTCAAAAAGCAACTGAACTTGGTGCTACAGTTATTTCTGTATCTGACTCAAATGGTTATGTCATTGATGAAAATGGTATCGACTTCGACCTTTTGTCAGATGTTAAAAACAACCGTCGTGCTCGCTTGACTGAGTATGCTGCAGAAAAACCAACTGCTACTTACTACGAAGGTTCTGTATGGACTTACACTGGTAACTACGATATCGCTCTTCCATGTGCGACTCAAAACGAGATCAACGGTGAAGCTGCGAAACGCTTGGTTGCTCAAGGCGTTATCTGTGTCTCTGAAGGAGCCAACATGCCTAGCGACCTTGAAGCTATCAAAGTCTACAAGGAAAACGGAATCCTTTATGGACCTGCCAAAGCTGCCAATGCTGGTGGTGTAGCTGTATCAGCGCTTGAAATGAGCCAAAACAGCCTTCGCCTTTCATGGACACGTGAAGAAGTTGACGGACGCTTGAAAGATATTATGACTAACATCTTCAACACAGCTAAAACAACTGCAGAAACATACGGTCTTGGTACTGACTACCTTGCAGGTGCAAATATTGCAGCCTTTGAAAACGTAGCAAATGCTATGATTGCCCAAGGTATCGTTTAAAATGAATATATGAAAACCCCAATCATTCCGACTGGGGTTTTTAGTTTCGCATTTAAGAGCTTTACATAATAAAAATAAGAGGCCCTATGGACCTCTTATTTTTTTGGATTCTTAAACAAGATTTTATTGAAGCTTACTCTTAATGTTTCTTCTTTTTAAACAGATAAGCTGCAAGGCTAACTCCAGTAAGAGCTAAGATTAGGCAAAGAATAGATTCAGTTGAACCAGTATTTGGCAACTCAACTTTCTTTTTCGGTTCTTCAGTTGTTGTAGTTGGAGGAATACTTGGTTCATGTTTATTTGTCAGGACAACATTACCTTGACCGTCATCGGTTTTCGTCACTTGGTAAGCTATTGGAACATCGACTTCTTCCACCGTGTAGGTGATAGCTTTGCCCTTGATATTTTTGTCCAAATCCGCAAAGGTATGAGTCCACTTGTTCTCAGCTGACAACTCAATGACTTCACCAGATTTCTTACCATCCGCATAAAGTTGTACTTTCACACTCTTCGGACGAAGGCCATCTTTGTCCTCTTGGTCATCCCACTGTTTGGTTACAGAGAGAGTGGTCTTACCTGGAGTGTGCGTATTGGTAATAGTATAGCTTTCTTGGTCAATGCTTGGTGAATAATTTTCAACCTTTTCTTCTTGAAGGGTGTAGACGATTTCCTTGCCATCCTTAAACTTAGGAAGACCAGCAAAGGTTTCTTTCCAATCGGTCTCGCTTGTAATATCTTTGCGAGCCACTTCTTCACCATTGGCCAGAAGCTTCACAGTGATTTTAGCTGGACGAAGACCATCTTGGTTGTCATTGTCCACCCAGATCTTAGTGACTGGAATATCCACCGTACTTGGAGTGTGCGTGTTGGTCAAGACGACATCGCCCTTCTCCTTGCTCTCTTCTGTTACGGTGTAACCTTCCGGAACGTCCACTTCTTTCACAGAATAGTGAATAGCTTGTCCGTTTGCTTTTTCAGCAAGTTTCTCAAAGGTATGACTCCATTTATTGTCTGCAGACAAGACAACTTCCTTGCCTAGCTTTTGATCACCCGCATACAATTGGACACGAATTTCTTTTGGACGTAGGCCATCTTGGTTATTAGCGTCATCCCATTTCTTGGTGACCTTGACCTGAGTGACAGTTGGCTCATGCTTATTGGTCAAGACAGGATGAGCTGGATCCTTGTCATCAATCGAAAGAGTATAGCCTTCTGGGACATTCTCTTCTTTTACAGTGTAGTTAAGTGCCTTACCAGCTGCATTTGCATCAAGGTTTTCAAAGGTTCCATACCATTGATTCGCTTCTGACAATTCCAGAGTTTGGTCTGTAGGTGCACCATCCTTATAGAGTCTAACCGTAATTGATGCTGGACGAATACCATCTTGGTTGTTAGCATCATCCCATTTCTTAGTTACTTGAACTTTAGTCTTAGAAGGAGTGTGGCTATTCGTAATCACTACCTGACCTGGATTGGTTGCTTCAACCGTTTGAGTATAACCTTCTGGCACTTCTGTTTCTTTCACTGTATATTGAACAGCTTTGCCATCTTTTTTCTCATCCAATTCAGAGAAGGTGTAAGTCCATTTGTTATCTTCAGAAAGCTCTACTACTTTACCTATTTCTTGACCATCGGCATAGAGTTGAACCTTGATAGTCTTTGGACGAAGGCCGTCTTGGTTTTCTGCATCATCCCATTTCTTAGTCACTGTTAAACTAGTTTTACCTGGTTTGTAAGTGTTTGTGATAGTTGTACCGTCGATAGCTGTTGAGTAGTTTGCTACAGTATCTTCTGTCACAGTGTAGATGATTTTCTGACCGTTTTTATAGACTGGTAGGTTTGTGAAGGTATGACTCCATGTTTCACCCTCACCAGAAACTGTTGCTGTTTGGACTTTCTCACCATTAGCTAAGAGATGAACTGTAATGCTGGTAGGACGGAGACCGTCTTGATTTTTAGCATCATCCCAAACTTTTTTCACAGTTACTTCTGTTGTTTCAGGAGTACGCTTATTGGTAATTGTTGCTTTTCCATCTACAAACTGAGCTTCTTCTTTATCAACTGTGTAATAAGTTGGTACTTTAACTTCTTTTACTGTATAGCTGATGAGGTTGCCATTACTATCTTTATCTGGAAGATTGCTAAAGGTTACTTTCCAGTCACTTCCTGCTGAAAGTGCTACTGGATTGCCTTCTGCTGTTCCATTTTTGTACAATTGGAACTCGATGGATTCAGGATGAAGACCTTCTACGTTGTCTTGGTCATCCCAAACTTTAGTCGCTTCTAGATTGAGATATTTGATATCATTCTCATTTGTGATTAGTTTTGGTGAAGCTTTTGAACCAATAGCTTCTCCGTCAATTGTGACATGATAGATTTGTTGATCTGCATCGTAGGTCACCACGACTGCATGTTCAGTCTCATCCAACTTATAATTAGTTGGTGCTTTAGTTTCTTTAAGAGTATAAGTTCCTTCTGTTAAGGTTGTAAAAGCAACATTTCCATCCTTATCAGAAACTTGGGTCGCAAGGACTGCACCACTAGCATCCAATAAATTGAACTCAGCACCAGCTAATCCCTTGCTAGTATCGTCTTTATCAACTTTCTTCACATGGAAGCTAGCTCCGAAGATTTGAGAAGTTACTGTATTAGACTCACGGTTTCCTTCATGGCCTTTAGCCTTGTAACCAAATTGGTTATGAGCTTGTACGACACCTGAACGACCACCATTATCCTTGTTATCTTCTGTACGGTCTAGCATCAATTGCTTAACTTGGTCTGTCAATTCACTTGGATTGACTACTGGGACAGCAATATCAACTTGGCTACGCGCACCGATAGTCGTTCCTTCGTTAGCAACAATCTTAATTCCTGTTACTTTACTAAAGTCTGTGATATCTGCTGACCAAATATCTTTATCTGCAGCTTGTGCCATGGTACTAGATGTAACTGTGGTATCTGTTGTGTAGTATGCTGTCCATCCTTCTGGCGCAGTGATAGGACCGCGAAGACTTACAGTGTATTCTGTCTTACGGGCTGAAGCATCAAGTGTATTGACATCACCTACTTTTGGAAGGGCATCAAAAATAACAGTATTTTCAACAGGAGTATCTGTATTATTTTTGATTGTTAATTTATAATTAAAGGTTTCCCCTGGTTTAAAGGTACGAGTCACTGTTGATGCATCAGATAAGTCGTCATTCTTGGCAATAAACTTACGAGAATAAACACCTTCAGCTGCAACAATGGTATAGTTTGATTCTGCATGTGGGATTTTATCCGTTGTAGAACCATTGTTATTTAAATCATAGCTATCTACTGCAACTTTATTAGGGTTAGCCGTTTCTAGATCCCAGAGACCCTCTCCTGCCATATAGATATGGTTGGTAAAGGTTCCGCCATCTGCCTTCCCTTTTAGTTTGGTATAGATAAATGGCAAACGAACTTGACCACCAGTCTCTAGAGAGCGTTTGATGAATTCCTTTTGATCCAAGTGGATAATCAAGGCAGAACGTCCAGAGTTGTGGTAGTTTTCGATGACCTCATAGGATTTGTACCAAGGGGCATAAAGACGAGTGTTATTCTTATCAAAATATTGATCTAGGTAATTGAAGTCAATGTCCAAGGTATTTGGATCAAAGAGGTCAATGACCCGCAAATCCTTGTAGTCCTTACCTGGATCCAAGCGAACATTATCGGCAGATAGGGCAAAACGAATGGTTTTTCCATCTGTGAATTGGACATTGTTGTAATCTGTATTCTTGGTCAGATTAACATTTTCTGTCAATGGAAGCAGTTTGAACTGCCATTTAGCAGATTGGTCTCTTTCTGCCCCTGACTGGGTTTTGTAAGTAATCCGTCCGGTATTTTCATAGGCATTCTTGGTATCATCATTCTGATCAATATGAGTCTTTTCTGGATCCTTGAAGGCTGTATAGGTAGAAATATAAATCCCTTGACCCGATGGAAGCTCGAAGTCGTCTTTCATCTCCAGTCTCCAGCCGACAACAGTACCATATTTGGTCAAATCAGTGCTTCCAAATCCATCCTTGTCTGCCTCTGGTTGGATTTCTTTAGTCGAGCCATCTTCCATTGTAAGGATGATGCGTTTCACGTATTGATTGATCAGAGGTCCATTTCCATAGTTCCCAATCATCATACGAGCATATTCAATCTTAGTAAACTTCAAGCGAGAGTCTACTTGCTCATCATAAAAGACAACATTCTTTTGAGCAAATGGTGTAATGTTATTGTATTTCAAGAGCCACTTATAGTTGGCTGACTTGTAGTCTGTCGAATCGTAGACATTACCATCTGCTTGTTTGGCAAAAGCTCCTTTACCTTCCAAATCACGTGAAGTGAGTCGGAAGATGAGAGAATCTTCAGCCCTTACATCCGGTTCTCCCTCCCCACGTTCTGCAGGAATCCCCACGACAGACGCAGTGTTGGTCAAATCTTTAACCAAGACATCCTCTAAAGTTTGGTCTTTTTCCATGACCAAATCAGGGAATTTCAAGTACAAGAAACTCTTGTCTTGAATCTTTTGCATCAAATCTGAGTGGTAACTTTGAACATTTTTATTTTCATCAGCTACAAACGTTTTTGAAACCGTACCATCTCCATTGTCGACCCAGCCTTCTGATTTTTCTGTATCTAGAACGGCTGTACGAGTTTTTCCATCTTTGTCAGTATAAGTTGGCAATTTGTCTGTGATTGTTGCGGATTCCAACTGACGATAGTCACCATTGTACTGGGCACGCATACCATCCAACAAGAAGGCGAAAGGAACCGAAGTAGTTTTTTCGATGTACTTTTTGCCATCTGCTCCAGTTACAATCCCTGGAGATGCTTCCGCATAGTCTCTAGACATGGTCGCATCATAGTTCTGATTGACAAACTTAGTTAAGATATAATCCTTGTATTGAGGTTTCCAAGTGATGCTATTTAAAGCAGTCTCAGCACCGTTGATATTGAGCGTCCCTGTAATATCCATCGAGTAGTTAGTCGGAGGAAATCCTCTCTTAAACTTAGCGATGAATGGTAGGGTCAAGACTTCAGATTTTTGGTAGTTCGTAAAATGCAGAGTTACATGGTAGTCATCTCCTACCTTGGTCACAACTGGTGCATCATGCTGCGAACTACTATTGAAATCGGGAATATTAACCTCATCCAAGTATTTCCCTGGTAACACTAGATTCACAGCCACATCATCAAGGTCTGTTGTCAAATTTTTAGGTGTAATCTGGATGTACCCAGACATAGTGTCACCTGTACTATAGGCCATCCCACCCGGATGGTCTTGTTTATCACCATACAAGAGGCTAACATCTAAAGCACCATTATCTCCTACTGCTAGCTCTTTAGCCAGAACCGATACAGTTCCTTGGCTCATTTGTCCTAGCATCATCAATATGGTGAATAGGGCAAAACCTTTCCTCAAAAAGGTTTTCCATAAGGACTTTCTCCTTTTCATTTTTCTTCTCCTTTATATTAATTGAAACACAATGGCTCAAATTAATTTTATCACAATTGAGAAAAATAATCTACAAAAATTATACATTTTTTCTCCCTATGTACATTTTTTTTATATTTCTGTGTTTTGAAATCATCATATTTTTAGTAATTGTTTCACCATAGGATAGATTGGATTCATTTACTACTAAAGAAATGACCGTTATTTTCTAACTAGTTATGAAGAGAATATTTCTAATAACCTCTAACAAATAAAAGAATCTACCAAAATTGGTAGATTCTTTATATTACAATTTACCTGCTACTGCATCCAATAATTCTTGGATCTTGGCTTGGTTGCTTCCTCCTGCCATGGCCATGTCTGGTTTACCACCACCACGTCCATCAACGATTGGAGCTAATTCTTTAACCAAGTTACCTGCGTGGATGTCTTTTGTCTTGCTGGCTACAAGAAGGTTGACCTTGTCACCGATGGCTGCGACAAGAACAAGCACATCAGAGTAGTCTTTTTGCTTCCAGTTATCTGCAAAGGTACGAAGAGCACCTGCATCTGATACAGAAACTTGACTAGCAATGTAACGGTGGCCGTTTGCTTCTTGAACATTCTTGAAGACATCGCCGGCTGCCGCTGCTGCCGCTTTTTCCTTCAATTCTGCATTTTCTTTTTGCAATTGACGGAGTTGCTCTTGAAGTCCTTCAACCTTGTGAGGTACTTCTTTGAGTTGAGGAGCTTTCAAGGTTGCTGCGACTGCTTTCAGTGCATCTTCTTGATCACGATAAGCTTCAAAGGCTTCCTTACCAGTCACTGCCAAGATACGACGAGTTCCTGATCCGATACCTTCTTCCTTGACAATCTTGAAGAGACCGATTTCAGAAGTGTTACCTACGTGAGTACCACCACACAGTTCAACTGAGTAGTCACAGATGGTCACAACACGGACTTCCTTACCGTATTTCTCACCAAAGAGAGCCATAGCTCCCATTTCTTTGGCTGTGTCAATGTCTGTCTCAACAGTCTTGACTGCAATGGCTTCCCAGATTTTTTCATTGACTTGCTGTTCAATAGCACGCAATTCTTCTGGAGTTACGGCTTGGAAATGGGTGAAGTCAAAGCGAAGGAATTCTACTTCATTAAGTGAACCTGCTTGAGTTGCATGGTGGCCAAGGATATTGTGAAGAGCTGCATGGAGCAAGTGAGTGGCTGTATGGTTCTTCATGACACGGTGACGACGATTGCTATCGATGGCCAAAGTGTATTCTTGGTTCAAAGCAAGCGGTGCAATAACTTCAACAGTATGGAGTGGTTGTCCGTTTGGTGCTTTTTGAACATCCGTTACAGTCGCTACAAGGTTTCCCGCAGCATCCAAGATTTGACCGTGGTCAGCTACCTGTCCACCCATTTCAGCATAGAATGGTGTTTCTGCAAAGATCAGTGATGCAGTTCCTTCTGCTACAGCTTCTACTTCTGCATTATCCGCTACGATAGCCACCAATTTAGAAGGCAATTGGCTAGCATTGTAGTTGAAGACACTTTCCACAGTGATGTTTTGAAGGGTTTCATTTTGCATCCCCATTGATCCGCCTTTGACAGCAGATGCACGCGCACGTTCTTGTTGTTCCTTCATGGCTGCTTCAAAGCCTTCACGATCTACAGTCATTCCTGCTTCTTCAGCAATCTCTTCTGTCAACTCTACTGGGAATCCGTATGTATCGTAGAGTTTGAAAACATCTCGTCCAGCGATAACCGTTTGGCCTTTTTCTTTCAAGTCTGCTACGATAGTTTCTGCAAAGTGTTGACCTGAGTGAAGAGTGCGGGCAAATGACTCTTCCTCGCTCTTGACAATTTTTTCGATAAAGTCACGTTTTTCGAGCACTTCTGGGTAGTAGCTTTCCATGATTTTTCCAACAGTTGGAACGAGTTTGTAAAGGAAAGGCTCGTTGATACCCAATTTTTGACCATGCATAGAGGCACGACGGAGCAAACGACGAAGGACATAACCACGACCTTCATTTCCAGGGAGAGCACCGTCGCCAATAGCAAATGAAAGAGAACGGATGTGGTCAGCAATAACCTTGAAGCTCATGTTGTCGCCATCTTGGTCATAAACCTTACCAGACAATTTCTCCACTTCGCGAATGATCGGCATAAATAGGTCTGTTTCAAAGTTGGTCTTAGCACCTTGGATAACAGCTACCAAACGCTCCAAACCAGCACCCGTATCAATGTTCTTGTGTGGCAATTCCTTGTACTCGCTACGAGGTACAGCAGGGTCAGCGTTAAATTGTGACAAGACGATGTTCCAAATCTCGATGTAACGGTCGTTTTCAATATCTTCTGCGAGAAGGCGAATACCGATATTTTCTGGGTCAAAAGCTTCCCCACGGTCAAAGAAGATTTCTGTATCAGGTCCAGAAGGTCCAGCACCAATTTCCCAGAAGTTGTCTTCGATTGGAATCAAGTGACTTGGGTCCACGCCCACTTCAATCCAGCGGTTGTATGAATCTGTGTCAGCTGGGTAGTAAGTCATGTAGAGTTTGTCTTTAGGGAAGTCAAACCATTCAGGACTTGTCAAAAGTTCATAAGCCCAAGTAATGGCTTCGTCACGGAAGTAATCCCCAATTGAGAAGTTTCCCAACATTTCAAACATGGTATGGTGACGCGCCGTCTTCCCTACGTTTTCGATATCGTTGGTACGGATAGCCTTTTGCGCATTGGTAATTCGTGGATTTTCAGGGATGATAGTCCCGTCAAAGTATTTTTTAAGAGTGGCAACCCCTGAGTTAATCCACAAAAGGGTTGGGTCGTTTACTGGAACCAAACTTACTGATGGTTCTACTGAGTGGCCTTTTGTAGCCCAGAAATCAAGCCACATTTGGCGGACTTGTGCACTAGATAATTGTTTCATTTGTATCTCCTTTTTACTAATTTGAGTCTCTTTCTAGCATTTCCACATAGTCGATAGCGACACAGAGAGAAATGACTAGGTCTGCATAAGATTCGTCGTAGACGGTTACGGTATAGGTAGAGGTTAAATGGAAGAGTTCCTTGGTGATTTCCGCAATCACTTGATCACTGTCATCCATAAGTTTAAAGTTTAAATCCCAGATATTTCCCTCAATGCGCAGACCGAGGTTGTCAAATTCATACTTATCTCTAAAGAAAGTCAACTTCTTTCGGATATAAAAACTATCTCCATTACTGAGTTGAATCTCAAAGCGTGGCATGAAGGTCAATATTTCTTTACTAATCTCACTAACCTGTTCACCAGAATTATCAAAAATGGTAAAGGTCTTAGGAATCTTAAAAAATGAACCTTCAACCTGATAGGCGACATTTCCCATTTCATCTTTGATATCAAAGCGTTCACCACCTAGGCGAAATTTTTGTTTGACAAGAAATCTTCTCATAAGTACCTCCAAAAATAAAAGACAAATTCATATCACGAAGGGCGAAAAACCGCGGTACCACCTTCATTCAATGAACTTGTCATTCTTGATTCTTATGCAATTGTTACAATCGAGTAGCATGATTTTCTATCTTAGATGGCTCGCAGCACCGCCAATTCTCTGAACTAAGACAACTGAAAATCAATTCTCAACTCTAGTATTATACCGTTTTTTAAAGCTTGCGTCAACTGGAAAAACCAAGCACTTGCAATCTCATAATATGTATCATAAGCAAAATAGATTTATTGATAAACTATATTATTGACGAAGTAAATCAAGCATTTCATTATTAAGTGTTTGATAACAAGATAAATAGCTATCATCAATCTCAAATGTATCTTGTAAAATAAAGCGCAAAGTATCTATTGTCTGTTGCAATTTTCTAGAATTAACTAGTTTATTATCAATCTCTGACAAGCCATGTGCCACCTTATTTCTCTCACCATTTAAGCTATTTATTAGCTTTATGGACTTAAGTAATTCAGGAGAAACTTGATAATAAGATAGAATATTTTCATAAGACAAGAGATTTAAGGTTGACTGAGGTGAATAGATTCTTTCCTTCTCATCTTTTATACCCTTGGCTTTCTTAAATTCTAGATCAATGAAATCTAAAATAGCTTCAAAATCCTTGTATTCTTCATTTAACTTTGGAAAAGTTCCGTCATATTTGATCAATTCTGGATAATCTTTCTTTATCTTTTCCTCGATGATAAATTCAACATAAGACTTTGATTTGATTAAGACATCAGCAACCTGCCCTCTCTCTTTCAAAACTTCAATCATTAAAAAGTAATTAAGAGCTTTTTTCTCAACCTCTGTAAGTGAATATCCCTGAATATCTTTTAAAATAGCTTGGGTTTTAAATACTTTTACAAAATCATTTAATAGATCTCTTAGACGCGATAACTTCTTTTTAGAAAGTAATTTATTGTATTCTTTTCTAGTAACTAATTCTTCCGCAGCAAGATAATCATAAGAAGAGATTAAATTTCTTAAGTGGCGCTTGATAAGAGACTGATTAAATTTTTCAGCTTCATCTTTGATTGTACGATCTTCATAATTCTTTTGGTTATCCTCGTTCTCGTCAAAAAGCTTCTGTTCGCCTTCACTTGACAGTGGCACATACTTTCTGTTTGCTGATTTGTTAGGTGTTGCAACCTGTATGGCCTGCGTATTATAATCATTAATTCGATTCAAGGCAAATAAAGCAGAAATAATCTGAGGTGTCCCTGAGGAGAGATTTAAGATTAATTGATGATCTGTTCCAGAATATTTTTCGATAATCTGTCCCATCACTTCATACATTTTATCAAACAGATAGACTTCATCATTTTTCAATATGATTGATTCAATAACCACTTTAGGATGATAACCCTCTATTGAACATAGTGCTTTCTCAACAAGATCTTTTTTTACTAACATTTCTTCACTATAAACCAAAACAATTTGTTCAGGTCTGTATGTTCGAGCAATATGTAATAAAGCTGCATCTCGATTATTGCTTATCGGATCTGTCGTTCCAACTGCTGAAATTAAAATTTCCAAGATATTCTACCTCTCATTATTTCAGTAATTCTAATAATTCTTTATTAAAATCCTTGTAAAAATTAAAATCCTTTTCAGTAAGTTGATATTGTTCCTTGATTAGCCCTTTTAAGGCTTTTAGAACGGGACCTAACTGTTTAAGTTCCTCAGAATCTAGTGAATCCAATTTATGAGCTATCGTATTTCGTGTTTTGTTCATTTTCAAAATCGGTTTGATTTTATCAGACAATATCTTCTCTCTTTTTTCTTTAAGGATCTTGCCATAATCCCAAATCCCGATATAATATTTCTCTGATTCACTCGCGTAATTATCCAGAAATCCTGGATAACGATTTTCGATATAGTCATCTAAGATAAACTCTGTAAGGTTTTTAATTCTTATCAAACCTTCACTAAAATTACCACGTTCTTTTTGCAAATCAATAGTCAAATAAGCATTTAATACTTTTTTCTGTTCTTCGCTCCATTTTTTCTTTTGGAGGACTTGAGGTACAGCTTGCCTATCTAATGAATCCACAATATCTTGCAACTTCTTGCGACATTCTTTCAAACCAGGAAAGTCTGATAACTGATTAGCAACCTCTAAACTTGCTTTGTAATCATATTTCGTAATAAAATCACGTAAAGTTTTCTTCATTAAGCCTTGTTTAAACTTCTCTGAAGTATCTTCAATGGTTCGGTCGATATAGTCCTGTTTGTTATCTAAGTTCGTATCAATTAGTGCGTCAATATCTTCTGAATCATCATGTCCAACTCCTGCATTTGAATCATTTTCAGGACTTGAAACTTGTACTGCCTTGACATTGATTTCACTAAGTCTATTAATCACAAACAAAGCCGATTTTACTTGAGGAGTTGCACTTGAAAGATTGAGAATAAATTCGTCGTCTTTTGTATAATACTTTTGTATAATAGCATCAAATTGTTCATACATGGTATCAAAAACAAATACATCTTCATTCAAGATAATTGGTTCATGACATACAATTTCTGGGAGGTATTCAGTATCGATAGAGTGAATTACTTTCTCAATATCATTTTTCTTACTAATTGTTCTCTCTGAAAAAACAATAATAATCTTTTCTGGACGGTATTTTCTCGCAATATGAACTAAAGCTCCATCGTGAAAATTACGGATTGGATCTGTATCACCCACTGCTGAAACCAAAACCTTCATTTAGTAATCTCCTTAATTATGAAATTAGCTTTGCCCATTTCATAGAAAGACTCATCATTCATGATCAGTTTTCGAGTTGCTTGTGTTGTTTTAACACTTTTCATTGGTGCTTTTGTTAATTTCAACACTCCCTTACCAACCATCTTTGTCTTCATTCGACTATACCGTTTTTGTAAGATTCCATCCGCTTGTTGAAACAAGGTCTTTGTCCAGGCTCCACTTCCAGCTCCCAAATAGATAGGATATTGAAGATTTGGCTGAATCTTATTTTCAGGAAAATCTGATAAGAAAAAGTTTTTATATTCTTTGTAAAAGGCTTGCGCTCTCTGTCCTAATTCCTCAATTAGGATTCCAGCTTCCTTAGTGGTTGTAGTAATGGTGAAATTGATTCTAGTTAAGGGTACGATTGCTTCTCTGTATAAAGGAAGAGGCTTGGCAGTTAAGGACTTGGCTGAATAATCCCATTTTTGAACTAGAATAATCTGCTCATTATTAAATGGCTTACTATCACTAACACGAATAGCATTAAACAAGTCATTAAATTCTTGACCCTTTTTGGCACCCCAAGGAATCATCTTTTTGTTTTCTTTAGGACTTCTACCACGAAAATCGACTGCATTCTTATTGTTCCAGTCAGGATTTGTATTCATTAAAATGGTCCGAATAGCTCCCTTTAAGGAACTACCTGGAATATACGGACTCCCAAAAGGGTCTCTAATAAATTTTGCCACTTCATTTATCGTACCTAATTTGGAATCGCGATTATTTTTTTCAATTTCCAAACCAGTCTCAACAATCCGGTAACCACCGAAATCACGATTAGATATCCGGTTATCATCCAAGAAGGAAATCAAGCGATTATTTCTGGCGTTGGGCTTTGTTTCCTGTAAAAAACGCTCAAACTTCTGATCGAATCCTTTCTCCACCATGCGATTATAAAACTTACCCATATCAGGGAAATAAAAGTATCCATTTTCATAGATAAATTCTCGAGAAGTATATTTTTCACCATTCCCAATATGGATAGGAGCCATGGCTAGGAGGGTAAATTGAAAGGTTCTATATTCTGTTTTCATCTTTCTTCCTCCATCTTGAAAAATAATGGCTTAGCATAGTTTAATACTTCATGCGGGAAATCAAGAGGTCTTACATCTACAATCTGTCCTGTAAAGGTTTCAGAGAAAGTAGATCCAGAAGCAAACTTATATAAATCCTGCTTACGGTAATTTTCATTAGTTTCTGTACTAAAAGCAAAACCACTTGATTTACTTAGTAAATAAGATCCAGTTTCCATAGCATATTCAAGTTCCTTTTCGACTGGTAGAGAAGTCGCCAAGGTCATGACAGGTCCTTGATGGACCTTAGTAAGACGATTTTTAAGAGCATCAGGTATGTCTGTAATGGTTAAATCAAACCGTCCATAACCGCTGGAACGTTTGCCACCAATTCCTGTATACTGCAAGCTTGTCATGAGTTCATTCAAGAGGTTTGATTCAGTCGCAATCACATAGAGAGCAGACTGATCTGCAAATCGAACGGTAGACACTTGGAAAAGATTTCCATCCACATGAGGTTGGTTTTTAGTGATGATGTTTGTTACTGCATGTTCTGCGTCTTCAAAAAGCGTTCCATTTACATAAGAATCAAATTTATCCAAAGGGATAAACTGAAGTTTCTTCGCCATTTTCGCTTGACGTCTTACTTCTTTGACATCCGTTGTTAAGTCCGGCTGATCAAACTTTGGAAATCCTATCGGTTTAGGCAAAAATGGGCCTGACTTATATGGGAATGCATCTGTCAAAACGAATTCATCTTGACCTGCTAATGATACAAATTCCTCCATTTTACCCATTTTCTTTGCCTCAATAGCTAAGGCAGAAAATAATCGGTCAGCTGCAAAAGTCATTTTAGAACTATCGAGCGTACCTGCTCCAAAGTGAGCAGACTGAAAGTTCATAATATACATCTTATAGGTCATACTAGACCTCCGTAGTTAAAAGTTCATTCAATCTACTAACATCATAGTTTCCAAAAACTGTATTTGCTTTAAGATCCTCAAAAACAACTTTACCATATCCACGAGAGCCTGATCCACCTAAATAATCAAGTTCCAGGAGTTTTAATCCATCAAGAATTACTTTAAAATCTTCTTCCACTTGTTCTTCACTGTCATCTGTGATTTCATAGATTAATTCAAATGCAAAAGCACTCTTACGGATGGCACGTTCAATTTGTCTCGGATTCGCTTCAGCAGTGATACGGTCAATAGTATTTTCAAACTTAACTTCAGTATAACTCTTGACCCCTAATGAATCTAACTCGTCCTTATTGATTAAGAAAGCATCTCTAAAAATGAGTCGCCCCATTTTATAGCGATTATCTGAACTGTTCCCAAAGAGTCGACTTAGAAGTTCGCCATCTTCTCCTGGTTTCTTAGCTAGTCGTTCATTATGAACTTTTGAAAGAAGACTACGCATCTTCCCTTTGATACTTGAACCAGGAATAATGGGTAAGTTAGTAATAGGATCCTTGATTACAGGAGAATCAGTAGCCCCAATTGCCGCAAAAGCATTGCTGGTTCCAATATGAAGTCCTGTTTCTAGACGAATTTGTGCTGTTACTTGAATTTTTGCAAATGCCATTAATCTTTTCCTCCGTAAAATTTGAAATAAGCTACTAGTGCTTCCATATAGCGGCAAAAACGTTGGAGACTTTCCTTATTGTTTATTTCTTTTAGAATGTCTAGAATTTCAGCCTTTTTCACTAAGTCTTTAACCGCAGTTTCTCGGCCCGATTGATAAACAAACTGCACTCTCAAATAAGCAATTTTGTCAGCTAAATCCTTATACTCTCTAACCTTACTTTCATCAAAGAGAGTACTCGTCAAGCTTAGTAGGTTTCTAATTTTGCTAGTTGTTAAAAGGAATGCTTCAGGGTTCCTAGAATCTCTAGTGTTTCGATTCAGTGATTTAATAACATTCTCTGCCTTATCTACGTAATTATCATCTGTTAAAATTGCCATCTATGAATCCTTTCTAATCTCATAAATATATAGAAGTAAAGCTATCTCTGCTTCCTTACGTTCATTATCGCTACCTGTATACCAAGAAAAGAATAAATATTTAAACTCTTTAAACTCTTCTTTTTTATCCTTAGAAGTCTGATCTTCTAATCGGGTTAAATAATAGGCTAATCGAGCAATATTCATACGATCGTAGTTCCGAAGGAGCTCAATAAGTCTATATACAAAACTCTTTCCTCGCTCATCTTGAATATTAAAGTAGTAACGAATGCTCTTCAGTTTTCCATTATAGACATTGTCAATAAATTGGTCGAACTTCAAGGTATAATTATTTTCAAAAAGTGAGATACTATCCTTGTCGTTATCTTTGGCCGATCCTTCTAGCTTACCAGTTTCTTCAGCCATGAGGCTAACTGGAGTTTTATCTGGAAAGAGGCCGATCCCTGCTGATAGGGTGAGTTTACCATTTGTCCACTTGATAAAGTTTTGTCGGAGACAAATAGTGAACTCAATAATATCCTGCCAGGAACCGATCGCAAATACATCATCTCCACCGGCATAGATAATCGATAGTTTTTTCTCTTTGGCAAACTGGTTGATATAGACCTTAAAGAAGAGACTCATACTTCTAGAGAAGGTCGCTGACCGTGCCAGAGTATTATACTTGCCACTATCTTGGTAAGAGAACCCAGCCATAAAGGCGGCTCCTAGATCATCCACATCTAGTCGAACAACTGCCAGACGCTTGATTCCTTGTCCAGTTTCACTATCCTGAGATAGTTTAGCATACTCGTAAATCTCAGCATATTTGTAATCTCCGACAAAGACATGGGTTGCTTTTAGGATATCCGTGCTATAGCTATTCTTGACATAAACACGGTCCCACTCTTCTTTAGCAAGGTCGGCTTTGGAAATACCTCTAATATAGGCTCCCGGACCTATCGGGAGGCCTTTTTCTTTTGTGACAATATAGTAGTTTTCTTGTATCTCCTTAGCAAAGCGGTACATTCCAGCACAGATATGGCAGACCTCTTGATCTTTATACTTGGTAAGCTTTTCGACTGAGTGGCAAATAGCACATTCTCTCTGAGAACTTTTTCCTCCTTGGTTGAGTTCAAGGAGAGTTTTGGCATCATAACGAGAAATTTTCTTATGGGAAATCATCCGACTGGTTGTTTGATAGACTTTTCGATAGTCGGCCAGTGTCGTTGTCATATCATTGGCAGAAAACGGACTCCAACCAAATGCTACGTACAGACCTGTCTGGAAATGCTCGACCAGAAACTGATTGAATTCTGCTTCAAAGCTAGCCAAGGTTTCTCTAGTTTTTTCGGTGTTTGGAAGGATAAAGTAGGCATGCCCTCCACCGACGTAGAGGAGATTAGCCCTTGTAAGCTCTAACCTTTCCAGTAAGCTGTCAGCAATATGTTCTCCCATGAAATCTAGATACAAGGAACGTGCTTTTAGTTGCTTAGCTGCACCAGCTGTTGCGATATTGTAGATAAAATCCTGAATCCCTGACAAGTCAAAACTTGCTAGTAAAAAGGCCTTTTCGCTATAAAAAGCTTCTAAATCTTGTCCCAGTACCTTCTCATAGTCACGGCAATTCTTGTCTGCTAAATAGTCTTCTATGGCTAGGGCAAAGCCAGCTGTCAGACGACTGTAGGTTGCTAGAGAAATATCCGATAATTCCTTGGTCCTTGTCGAAACAGGCACATAGGAAAGAGTAGACTCAAGGAGATTCAAAAGGGCATCTATCTCAGACTGGCTAAAGTCCAATCTCTCAAACTCTTTTTCTAAGGTCTCTACTACCAAATCATAAGCTGACTGGTCAGACGACTCACTCGATTCCTTAGCATAGTTTGGTTCCCCGTCAAGCTCTAATGGTCGTGGATCGAGATAACGCTGACTAGGGCTATCTGAAAATACATTGAAGATATCCGATTGTTTGCTTAGGAAATCTTCTTTTCCTTGATGAATTCTTGCTGCTCCTTTTAGGCCTGAAGCAATCTTTGCAGCAGCTGACGTGATATAGATCAAACTATCAGGAGCTAAATCCGTCGGCAAATCACTAGAAGTCGCCTTGGCTATCTGCTGGGCTATTTTTTCATTATCCGAAAAGCGTCTAAACCATTCGGCCCCAATGGTACCCAGGTCTTTCTCAACATACCTGGAACCTTGAATCACCTTGCCGATAGCGTGCAAAAGCGATCCATAAACTAAATCAATCTTTTCTTTCTTCAAGTTCTAAACCTCCCATCCCTAAGCTAGTTTTCATACCGAGACCTGAGTACTCCCCAAATTTCAGAAGCATATTGGCGTATGCTTTCAAGGTATCTGGACCTGTAATTTTAAGGGTCAATTTCCCCCTGAAACCAGGAATTTTTTTGCCATGGACTTTAAAATAGCTGGACTCCAATCGATAGCTGGTAATCCTACTATGCTTGACCAAATAGTCCAGGGTTTCCTCTTCGATGTCCTGACGATTCTCGACCAGACGTGCATACTTCATCATCAAACTCTGAAAGATAAGACGCATGGTCGGAAAGAGCACATACTCTCCCTGGGAGCGAAATCCTGTCGGAGTTTGAAAATGAATGGTATAGAGTGACCGATCTTGGTTTTCATTAAAGAACCCAAAGAGTTGCTCCGAACTGAGATCTTGCATGGACAAAGACTCAACCATGAGAGTCGGTAAATCATGAAGTTCTACTTTCTTGAGCTCCAAGAGAACAGGCAAAATCTGCTTGACAGCCTCATCCGTCAGGAGATGAAGGGACCATAGGGTCTTTTCCTTTTGATGGATGATTTTTAGTGAGTAGGGGTTGGTCTCCTGCTCATGTAGCCAAGTCACATAGTCTGGTTCTAGGTTTTCCATGAGAAAACCTTGGAATTTTGTCGATAGGTCGCTCGGTGATTGGTCAATTCGCTTAAATGATATTTCGATGCGTTTCATATGCCTCCTTTATTAATACAACTGCGCTTTTGGTTTCTCATGAGCGCTTTTTTCTTTTACTTTTGGAATTCTTTAACCTTATGAAACTGTCCCCTCTCGAGGTAGATAGGTATCTATACGGAAAACCATGAAGATTAAAAAACTTAACCAGGTACGCGTTTCCGGCCTCTTTCGAGGTAAATAGGTAGATATACAGCGTTCGGAGGAAAACATATGTATAACAAAGTTATTTGTTTCCGGCCCCTGACGAGGTAGATAGGTATCTATACCAATGGTGGATTTTGGGCAAACATGGCAAGTTGGGACTATGTTTCCGGCTCCTCCCGAGGAAGATAGGTAACTATACTTCGGTATGCAATGAATGGAATGGTTCTTCCAGAATACAAGTTTCCGGCCCCTCGCGAGGTTGATAGGTAACTATACTCTCCAACTTCAACAGCGTAACTCTCTATGGTCACGTTGCTGCGTTTCCGGCCCCTCGCGAGGTAGATAAGTATCTATACAAGAAAGGCAGGCAGGTCTGGCACCATACAGACGACAGTTTCCGGCCCCTCGCGAGGTAGATAGGTATCTATACGTGACATGAGCGCTGTCTTTCAGAGTGGTTTAGAGTTTCCGGCCCCTCTTGAGGTAGATAGGTAGCTATACAGTGTTTAATAGTCCATTGTTTGAGATTGAGGAGGTGGAGTGATGGTTTCCGGCCCCTCGCGAGGTAGATAGGTATCTATACGCACTTTGGCGCTATATGCTGTGCTTGAAGAAAGCTAGTTTCCGGCCCCTCGCGAGGTAGACAGAGAGCTAAACCTTGCCCTATCTGCCAAAAGACTGACTGGTATTTGTTTCCGTCCCCTCGCGAGGTAGATAGGTATCTATACACGTTATTGACAGCAGTGGGTTACTTTTATAAGAAAAAATTGTTTCCGGTCCCTTTAGAGTTAAACAGAATTTGATACTCGTGCTTGGCTTGACGGCTAAAGGTCGAGAAAGAGTTTCCGTCCCCTCTCGAGGTAGATAGGTATCTATACCAAAGTAGGGGAAAATGCACCTAAACTATCTAAACAGTTTCCGGCCCCTTTCGAGGTAGATAGGTAGCTATACGGAAATATGAAACTAGAATACGGTTCAAAATCACAAGCATTTCCGGCCCCTCTCGAGGTTGATAGGTATCTATACAGAGTTCTTGAAAACGTTACTCAAAAGCAAATCAGTTTCCGGCCCCTCGCGAGGTAGATAGGTATCTATACACAGTTTCTGATCTTGTAACAGAAACTCGTGTGGTCGAGTTTCCGGCCCCTCTCGAGGTAGATAGGTAGCTATACGAGAAAAATTTACAAGAAAGTAGGTACTGATTCTGTAGTGCTTCCGGCCCCTCCCGAGGTAGATAGGGAGATATACACAAGGTAAGGACAACGCTGAGAACCTCGACGGTGTACCGTTTCCGGCCCCTCCCGAGGTAGATAGGGAGATATACTTTGACGAAATGGCTTTTATCGATGAAGGTGTTAGAACGTTTCCGGCCCCTCGCGAGGTAGATAGATATCTATACTTCACGGTTACGAGGTCGAGAAAGAGAAGCGGTATCTGTTTCCGCCCACTCTCGAGGTAGATAGGGAGATATACAATGTTCGTCTCAATATCTCCATGACACCTTCTCAACGTGTTTCCGGCCCCTCTCGAGGTAGATAGGGAGCTATACAAACTAGAACGTGCGATCACGCTTGATGAATTATGGTTTCCGGCCCCTCTCGAGGTAGATAGGGAGATATACCGCTTATGACCTTGCTTTTAAGCAATACCAGTCGAGTTTCCGGCCCCTCGCGAGGTAGATAGGTAGCTATACAGATGATTGGGCTTTTGACGGCTCTTGCAACTGCCCTGGGTTTCCGGCCCCTAACGAGGTAGATAGGTATCTATACAAAAGAACTAGGTGTTACTTTGCCTTCAGGGGATAAGAGTTTCCGGCCCCTCTCGAGGTAGATAGGGAGCTATACCCATATCTTATATATAAACCTATAACAAGCACTAGATATAACCTATTTAAAACTACTACTAGTATATCATACTGTGTAAGAGTTTTCATTTCTGAATACCAAATAAATCACATATTTTTTTCCTCCTAAATGTATAAAGGATACTATTTTATCATTAAAATTCCTTTTGTCAAGCCCAAATATAAATTTTTTAAGATAAAAAACGAACCAGCTTGACTGATTCGTTTTTAGTTTATTTACTCCTACTTCCGATACATCTTAAATTGTAGGAAGAGGTCACTGTAGATTCCTGTCCATTTATGGTCAAATTTTTCATAAACTTCTAGGTGTTTCATTGTATCTGCATCGGGATAGAAGGACTTGTCCTCTTTTGTCTCCTCTGGGAGCATTTCCTTAGCGGCATTGTTTGGTGTTGAGTAGCCAACATACTCAGCGTTTTTGAGAGCATTTTCAGGCTTCAACATAAAGTTAATAAAGGCATAGGCCGCATCCTGGTTCTTGACAGTTTTAGGAATAACCATGTTGTCAAACCAGAGGTTACTTGCTTCTGTAGGCACAACATATTTGAGGTTAGGATTCTTTTCCAACATCTGGCTAGCTTCCCCTGAGAAAGTCACACCGATAGCAGCATTGTTCTGAATCATGTAACCCTTCATCTCATCGGCTACAATAGCCTTGATATTAGGAGTTAACTCATACAGTTTATCAACCGTTTGTGATAGTTGTTGAGGATCTTTTGAGTTAAGGCTATAGCCTAGTGAGTTAAGACCTAAACCAAGCACTTCACGTGCCCCATCAAAGAGCATGATCGAATCCTTGTATTCTGGTTTCCAGAGGTCGTCCCAATGCTCAGGTGCTTCTTCCACCATGGTTTCATTGTAGACAATTCCCAATGTTCCCCAGAAATATGGGATAGAATATTCATTGTTTGGATCAAAGGACTGGTTGAGAAACTCAGAACCGATATTCTCAATGCCCTCAATCTTGCTATAATCTAGCGGAACTAGAAGATCTTCGTCCTTCATCTTGTTAATCATGTACTCACTTGGGATGGCAATATCGTAGGTTGTCCCACCCTGCTTGATTTTCGTGTACATGGCTTCGTTAGAGTCAAAGGTTTCGTACTGGACTTGGATTCCTGTTTCTTCTGTAAATTTCTCCAGAAGCTCAGGATCGATATAATCTCCCCAGTTGTAGATAACCAATTTTTGACTATCACGACTATTGATTTTACTATCAAGATGATAGGAAATCCCCCACAAGACAAGAATAATCGCTAAAATTCCTGCTAAAAATGAATAGAGTCGTTTCATGCTTGTTCCTCCTTCTCACGTGAAATGAAGTAATACCCTACAACCAGGATAATACTAAAGAGAAAGACCAAGGCTGAAAGAGCATTGATTTCTAAGGAAATTCCCTTACGAGCCCGAGAGTATATCTCGACTGAGAGGGTTGAAAATCCATTCCCCGTTACAAAGAAGGTCACGGCAAAGTCATCTAAGGAATAGGTGAAAGCCATGAAGTAGCCTGCGATGATAGACGGCGTTAAGTAAGGAAGCATAATTTCCTTAAACATCTGGAACTGGCTAGCTCCAAGGTCATAGGCCGCATGGATCATATCCCCATTCATCTCTTTCAATCGAGGCAAGACCATGAGCACTACGATAGGAATCGAGAAGGCCACGTGACTGGATAACACTGTCAGAAAACCAAGTGAAAACTTGAGTTGGGTAAAGAGAATCAAGAAGCTGGCACCAATCATAACGTCGGGTGCAACCATGAGGATATTATTGAGAGATAGAAAGGCTTCTTGGTACTTTTTACGTGATTGGTAGATGTAGATGGCACCAAAGGTACCAATGACAGTCGCAATCAAGGCTGATAGGAAGGCAAGTAAAAAGGTCTGAACCAAAATCAGCATGAGTCTTCCATCACCAAACATGGTTTCAAAGTGAGACAAACTAAAGCCTGTAAAGCTATTCATATCATCCCCAGCATTGAAGGCATAACCAATCAAGTAGAAGATTGGCAGATAGAGGACGATGAAGACAAAGGCTAGGTAAAGATTCGATAATTTTTTCATCGTTCTCTCCTTTCCTTAGTCACCCACATAGTGATAAACATGGTCAGGATAAGAACAACACCGATAGTTGAACCCATACCATAGTTGTCATTGGTCAAGAAGTTCTGCTCGATGGCAGTTCCCAAGGTAATCACTCGGTTCCCCCCAATCAAACGGGTCAACATGAAGAGACTCAAACTTGGGATAAAGACAGATTGAACTCCACTTCGCACCCCGTTCATAGAAAGAGGGAAGATGACATGACGGAAGGTTTCCCACTTGGTTGCACCGAGGTCATAGCTGGCATTGATGAGATTGTTATCCATATCATCCAAGACATTGAAGATGGGCAAAATCATAAATGGAAGCTCGATGTAGCTTGCAACAAAGATAAATGAGAAATCCGTAAAGAGCAACTGCTGAGAACCAATTCCGATAAATTCTAGGAATTGGTTAATAGAGCCATTTTGACCAAAAATCCCGATAAAAGCATAAGCCTTAAGGAGAAGGTTGATCCAGGTTGGCAAGATAATCAGCATGAGCCAGAGTTGACGGTGTTTGAGACGAGTCAAAAAGAGGGCTGTTGGATAGCTAATCAAGAGTGTCACTAAAGTTACAATCCCTGCATAGAGAACAGAGTTGAAGCTCATTTTGAGATAGGTTAAGTTTTGCGACGCAAAATAGGATTTATAGTTTTCTAAACTAAACTGACCTTCGATGTTGAAAAAGGATTGTCCAAAAATCAAGACCAAGGGTGCCAATACAAAGAGGGCAATCCAAAGCATGTAGGGCACTACAAAGAGTTTAGAGGTTGTTTTCTTCATCTCTTTCCTCCTCAATAGCGTTAATCAAACCTGCTTCATGCTCTTCGATTTCTACGTACTCTTCGATACGAGCATCGAACTCTTCTTCTGTTTCATTGAGACGCATGATGTGAATGTCCTCTGGTTCAAAGTCCAGACCAATTTCCTCACCAACGATGGCCTTACGAGTTGAGTGGATCATCCATTCATTACCAAGTTCGTCATAGGCGATAATCTCATAGTGAACCCCACGGAAGAGCTGCGTATCGACCTTCACTTGAAGTTTTCCTTCTTCTGGCAGAGTAATACGCAAGTCCTCTGGACGAATGACGACTTCGACTGGTTCATTTGGCTTCATCCCACCGTCAACCGCTTCAAATCGTTTGCCATTGAACTCGACCAAGTAGTCCTCAATCATAGTCCCTGGCAAGATATTTGATTCACCGATAAAGGTGGCAACAAAGTGGTTAATGGGCTCATCATAGATATCAACTGGTGTACCAGACTGAACAATCTCACCGTCATTCATAACGAAAATCCAGTCACTCATGGCCAAGGCTTCTTCCTGATCGTGAGTAACAAAGACAAAGGTGATACCCAAGCGTTGTTGCAGTTCACGTAGTTCGTACTGCATGTCTGTCCGCAACTTCAAGTCCAGTGCTGACAAAGGCTCATCCAAGAGTACCACACGTGGCTGGTTGATAATCGCACGCGCAATAGCTACACGCTGACGTTGTCCTCCAGATAGCCTACGGATAGAACGTTTTTCATAGCCTTCAAGCTGTACCATCTTGAGAACTTCTAAAACACGTTTTTCGATTTCTTTTTTATCGACCTTTCGCAATCGCAATGGAAAGGCAACATTTTCAAAGACATTCATGTGCGGGAACAAGGCGTAAGATTGGAAGACCGTGTGAACATCGCGCTTATTGGTCGGGATGTCATTGATACGAACACCGTCTAGCAAAATATCACCAGTCGTTGCGTCTAGCAAGCCCGCGATAATATTGAGAATGGTTGATTTTCCTGAACCAGAAGCTCCTAGCAGTGTATAAAACTTTCCTTCTTCCAACTCAAAGTTAATATCCTTGAGAACCTTAGTGTCACTATCTTCAAAAACTTTAGAAACGTTTCTGAATTCAATAATTGGTTTTTTCAATTCCTCTAAATTCCTTTTTCTTCGTAAATTAACAGATTGGGACCTTGTTAAATGCTAGCAATAACTGTAAGGAATTGACCCAAACCATATCTAGCGATAAAATCCCAATCTTTGTATAATGTTTAATAATAATGCTATTCGTGTTCACCCAAGATACGAACTTCTCGCTCAAGGGTAACACCTGAATGTTCTTTAACTTTGTCAATAACAGACTCAATTAAGTCTTCATAATCTCGAGCAGTCCCATCGGCTACATTAATCATAAAGCCTGCATGTTTTTCTGAGACTTCGACACCACCGATACGGCAGCCCTTCAAACCAGCTTCTGAAATCAATTGTCCTGCAAAATGCCCAAGTGGACGTTTAAAGACAGAACCACATGATGGATATTCCAATGGTTGTTTGAGTTCTCGAAGGTGGGTCAAACGTTCCATTTCTTGATTAATAGTCTCATAATTTCCTGGAGATAGTGCAAATTTAGCTGATAAGACTACTGCTCCAGAATCTTGAATAGCTGAATGACGATAACCAAAGGCTAAGTCCTTGGCTGATAAAGTCTCGATTTCCCCATCCTTGGTCAATACTTTGCAAGACTGCAAAATATTAGAAATCTCACCTCCATAGGCTCCAGCATTCATAAAGACAGCTCCACCGACGCTTCCTGGAATTCCACAGGCAAACTCAAAACCAGTCAAGCTATGGCGTAGAGCAATGCGAGTGGTCTCAATCAAGTTAGCTCCCGCTTCTGCTTCAATCGTGTAACCATCGACCGAAACATTATTGAGTTTGTCACACATGATTACAAAGCCACGGACTCCACCTTCTCGGACGATAATATTACTGGCATTTCCAAGAACCATCCATGGGATATTTTCTTGATTAGCGAACTTAACCACACGGGCCATCTCATAATGATTACGAGGAAAAGCTAAGTAATCTGCTTTCCCTCCTACTTTGGTATAGGTATAAGTTTTCAATGGCTCATCGAATCGAATATCAATTCCTTCTAATGTTTCTTTTAATTTTTCTAATACAGTCATCTTTCTTATCCTTTTATAAAATTCATTCCATTATACCATTTTTAGCGATTTTTTTCGACGATTTGAAAAGCTTTTTTATTCACACAAATAAAAAAGAGGTCAGACCTCTTTTGCATGATTATTTTTTATACAAGATAGTTTTTGTAAAGTATACAAATAGAACAACTTCCACTGCTAACAATCCTTCAACAAGAAGCGGATTTGAAATCCAACCAACCTGAGATAGACTCGGAGCCAGATCAAAGAAGGCATGTAAACCATAAGCAGTTACTAGATAAATCCAATTCTTTTGACGGACTGCTTGATAAACCCAGAAAGAGAGACCGATTTGCATAACAAGAGCAAGCACACGCTCAACACCGAGTAAATAAACCTGCCATCCAGATAGAGATTGTACTGTTTCAAGTGTATTTTTGGGAAGGAGATTTGCCAAATCTGGATTTGAAGACTCTAATAAGGAAAAGAGGATCAAAAGACTAATCAAGCTTCCCATTCCGAGGTAGAGCAATTCCAAGCCACCATGACCAAGTCCATAGGCGAGGGCATCCGAATCTTCCAAAGCTCTCTTCTTCTCTAACCATTTAAAGAAGACAAGTCTAGCTGTTTCTTCAAACAAAGCAGCCATACAGACCCCGTAAATCACATAGAGAAGGGGATTTTCCGTCATGAGTGGAACTGTCCCATCCTTTTGTGGATGAAGAACCAAGAGATGAACGATTTTCTCTAAGACCTGAGATGAGACAAAAAATGCAACTGCCCCAAGTCCTAAAACTGAAAGGTTAATCTTGTACTTCTTTTTTGAGAACCAAATGGCAGCTATGAGAAATACAAATAAAGCTATCATTGTGATTATTACATGAATTTTCATACTTTTCTCCTTTTATTCAGCCTGATCGATATCTTTTTTCATCTCATCAACATTGAATTTAGCAAAGAGGTACTGACGATCCTGGACAGGGAAACGTTGATCCAACTGATCGACAGCTCCAACCTCTACGATTCCTTCCTTGATGACAAAGTCCATGACGTGACCACCAAAGGTTAGGTCATCTGAAATAAAGTGCAAATGATAGCCTGCGACACTGACACCATGGAAAATTTCAGGTGTCCAGAATCCAACGATAGTCCCAGAGACATTTTCGCAACTATATTCAGGCTGATGAGTCGCAACCTCAGCAAATTTCGTTTCGCTTGTCGATTTTGGAATCATGCGAACATGCATGTGTTTAAAATCACCATGAATCTTAATCGAACGGAAAAGATTTTCTCCATCATAGTAGGACTCAATACGTTTTTCAAGTTCCTGATCAGACATTTCAAAACGCTGGCGGAAAATAACTTCTGCCTGGTGGGGTACAACTGCTGCATAGGGAATCAGCGCGTCTGGTGAAACTTCAACGATTTCAGGCTTCTCACCTGAACCCTTAGCTTGATAGGCTTTACCATCTAAGACAATTAGCTCCCCATCAATAGAGTCCAAGGTTCCTAGCCCTAAATCTCCATGTTCAAGTAACTCACCAACTGTCATGGTCCCGCCGTAAAGTCCTGCCATCAAAGCTCCCAAAGTATTATATTGGAATAATTTAACTGGTTCTTGCACCTTTATCATCTCACTCTTCTTTGAAAATTTTACTTTCTAAGTATATCACATTTCTTCTTAGAATTGAACGCTAGACTGCCGTTTAAAACTCAATGAAAATCAAAGAGCAAACCAGGAAACTAGCCGCAGGTTGCTCAAAACACTGTTTTGAGGTTGTGGATAGAACTGACGAAGTCAGTAACATATATACGGCAAGGCGACATTGACGCGGTTTGAAGAGATTTTCGAAGAGTATAACATTGTCAAACGTCTAAAAAAAAGGTACAATGTAACAAAATCAAGAAAGGTCTGGAATGAAGCAAGAAAGTAAGTACGAACAAGTTGTTCACTATCTAAAAGAAGAGATTGAATCAGGAAAACTTCAAACAGGAAGTCGTCTACCTTCTATCCGAAAACTCAGTCAAGACTTCCACTGCAGTAAAGATACTGTGCAGCGTGCACTTTTAGAACTCCGATACGAGAAATACATATACTCCAAACCTCAAAGTGGCTATTATGTTTTAGAACAACAAGCTAGCCACGAAGACCTCGTTATATCGGTCAATGACGAACATGCTGCTGCCTATGATGATTTTCGTCTTTGTGTCAATGAAAGCTTGATCGGTCGAGAAAATTATCTCTACAACTACTATGAACACCAAGAGGGTTTAGAAGAATTACGAAAGTCTGTTCAGAAACTACTGTTTGACCAAGCTATCTATAGTAAACCCGATCAATTAGTCATGACAACTGGAACCCAGCAAGCACTGTTTATTCTTTCTCAAATTGACTTTCCAGGTAAGGGCCAAGAAATACTGGTCGAACAACCAACCTATCACCGAATGAACCAACTTCTACTGGCTCAAAATATTCCCTATCAAACCATTGAACGTCGGGTGGATGGCATTGACCTGAAAGAACTTGAGAAACATTTTAAAAGTGGTAACATTAAATTTTTCTACACCATTCCTCGATTCCACTATCCGCTGGGTCATTCATATTCTGAAGAGGAGAAACGTGCTATCCTTGATCTAGCAGCCAAATATGAAATTTATATTGTTGAAGATGATTATCTGGGGGATCTAGATCCTAAAATGGGACAAACCTTTCATTATTTAGACCAAAATGATTTGGTCATCTACATCAAGTCTTTTTCAACAAGTATTTTCTCCGCACTTCGAATCACTGCTCTCATACTTCCAAATCCTATTAAAAGTCTTTTTGTGGCCTACAAAAACATTCTGGACTATGATAACAACCTCATTATGCAAAAGGCTTTATCACTCTACATCGATAGTCAGCTTTTTGAAAAAAATAGATTAGCAAGATTGGCACTGCAAGAGAAAAGTCAAGACTTCATTCATAGGCTATTAAAATCTTATCCCCTTTCCCTACCAAACTATCCTCTCCATGATGGACTTTTGCTTGATCTCAGGAACTATCCTAAGATTGCAAGGCTCAAACATAGCTCTTTAAATCTAGACTTTTTCGAATCGTCCTACATTGAGACTTGCCCTTATCAATTTGCTAAGGTTCCTTTAGAAAGTCTTGAAACAACATTAAATTACTTAAAAACAGAGAGTGGGACAGAAATCGGTAATTCGTTAGAATTCGATTTCGTCGTCCCACCTCCGCACAGTTGAGTAAGGCTGTAAAAGCTGATGAAATCAGCGTAGTAGAGCCCACTCAACCACTGCGTCTTGCTTGATAATCCAATGACAATTGAGAGGCTAGGACTTTTGTCCCAGCCTCTGTTATTTTTTATTGTTCTACTTCTGTTAGCTTAGCAGCCTTTTCAAGATAAGTTTGATAAGTGCCGTCATCTTTGAGTTTTTGGATGACCTTATCAACTACTTCTTTCAAATCTGAGTTGCCTTTTTTGATAGCAACAGCATTTGCTTCGCCTTCTTTCATGGTCAAGCTGACTGTAGCAACAGCCAAATCAGAGTTTTTACCAGCATAGCTGAGGGCTACTGGCTCGTCCATATGAACAGCATCAACCTTACCTGATTGAAGTTCATTAACAGCTTCACCCATATTTGTCAATGAAGTCAACTGCGCTTTAGGAAGTTGCTCTTTGACCATAGATTCAGGGACAGTTCCTTTTTGAGCTGCAATATTTGCACTAGCAAGAGAATCCAAATCTTTGTATTTTTCAAGATCAGTTTTTCTGATTAGGAAGCTAATCTTGTTTTCATAGTAAGGGATTGAGAAATCAAAGACTTCTTTTCTTTCTTCAGTTGCACTGATTCCCGCAATGGCCAAATCTGCTTTCCCTGTTTGAAGACTGGTCAAGACATTATCAAAACTCATGCTGGAAACTTCCAATTTTACTCCAAGTTCATCAGCGATAGCTTGTGCCATATCAATATCAGCACCGACGACTTGGTTCTTGCCATCCACAAGTGCTTGAAACTCAAATGGTGCATAGTCTGGGCTAGTTGCGACCACTAATTTACCTTTTTGTTTGATTGCCTCTACTGCAGACTGTGAGCTTGAGCTAGATGATTGGCAAGCAACTAAAAAGAAACTTGCAAGAAAACTTACTAAGACAAATATCCATTTTTTTAATTTCATAAATAAACAACCTCTCTGTCAATTTTGTATAATTATAACTTATTCAAAAATACTTGTCAACATTTTCTTGCATTTTCCTTAAAATATATTTATAAAAAATACAAATTCAATGATTGGTTTATCTATCTATTGGGAAACAATTTTCAAAAAAATCATTTATCATATCTCGATGTTGCTGGTTTACAATTGTGATATTTTGCATATCCCTGTGATCAAACAACCCTAATTCTAAAGTTTCGTCACTCGTAAAAACATTTGTAGAGATTGAAGTTTCAGATGTAACTAAATACAACATTGTAATAACTTGTGCCTCATCACCACTTGGATAACTATCTGAATATTTTGTATAAACATTTAAGAGTTTTTTCACTGTTACTTTCACTCCAGTTTCTTCATAAAACTCTCGCACTAATGCTTCTACAGCCGATTCACCTAATTCAATAGCACCACCTGGTAAACCCCAAGTTCCTTTGTCTGCTCGTTTTTGTAATAATATTTTTCCTGATTGACTTAAAATTCCACAAGTAAAATTTAAAATAATTTTATCTTTTCCAACTTTTTTTCTTATACTCTGTATATAGTTCATTATTCACCTCTGACAAAGTAAACTATCGATACAATGAAAGCTTACTATATTAAAAAGTAAGCTTTCACAATAATTTTTATCTTCTAAATATTTTACAATTCTACAATCTTACCTGTTTCAAAGTACACAACCCATTCACAGATATTTTTAGCGTAGTCTCCGATACGCTCCAAGTATGAAATCACTTGGAAGTAATCACGACCTGTAACAATAGCATCTGGATTCTTTCTGATTTCTTCAGTTGCCAAATCACGAATATTTTCAAAGTAATGGTTGATTTTTTCATCCATGGTTGCAACTTCATAGGCCTTATCAACTGATCCGTTTAGATAAAGTTCGAGGGTTGTTTCTACGAAATCTTTAACATCACGTCCCATCTTTTTGATTTCTTCTTCGACTGCTGGGATACGTTGTTCCCCCTTCATTCGAATCGTTGCCTCAGCAATGGATACAGCGTGGTCACCCATACGTTCCAAGTCTGAAACAGCCTTTAGAACTGTTAGAACTGTTCGTAGATCCTGTGATACTGGCTGTTGAAGGGCAATGATTTCAAATGATTTCTTTTCAAGTTTCAATTCGTATTCATTGACTTCTGCGTCTTGCTCGATGACTTCTTTAGCCAAGTCACGGTCATGAGTCACAAAAGCACGTACAGTACGATTGATTTGGGAAAGAACTTCTTGTCCCATAGCGTAGAATTGGTTATGCAATTTCTCTAAATCTTCTTCAAATTGAGATCGTAACATCTTTTTCTCCTTATCCAAATTTACCTGAAATGTAATCTTCTGTTTCCTTATGTTGTGGATAGAGGAACATTTCTTTGGTATCGTTAAATTCAATCAAATCTCCATTGAGGAAAAAGCCTGTTTTATCAGAGATTCGAGATGCTTGCTGCATGGAACGAGTAACCAATAGCATGGTGTACTTGTCCTTGAGACTATATAGGGTTTCTTCGATTTTTCCAGCCGAGATAGGGTCTAAGGCTGAGGTCGGCTCATCCAAGAGGATAATCTTTGGACTGGTTGCCAAAACACGGGCTACACAGACACGTTGTTGTTGTCCACCTGATAGACCAATTGCTGAATCATGCAAGCGATCCTTGACTTCATCCCAGATTGAAGCACGCTGTAAAGCTTTCTCCACAGCTTCGTCCAAGACTTGCTTGTCTTTCTCTCCATTAATTCTTAGTCCATAAACAACATTTTCATAGATGGACATGGGGAAAGGATTGGGTTGTTGGAAAACCATTCCGATTTCCTTACGTAACTCAACGGTATCAGTACGAGGGCTATAAATATTGTGACCGTTATAAACCACTGAACCAGTAGTAGTCACTTCAGGATTTAAATCTCCCATACGATTGATAGCCTTTAGCAGGGTTGATTTTCCTGATCCTGATGGACCTATAAGAGCTGTAATTTCCTTGGGTTGGAAAGATAAGGATACACTATTCAAGGCCTTCTTTTTGTTGTAATAAACAGACAGGTCTTTGACCTGTAAAATCGGTTCTATCATACTGTTTCCTTTCTAACCAAAGTGTCCAGTTACATAGTCATTGGTAGACTGTAGCTTGGCATTTTGGAAAATGTTTGACGTTTTATCGTACTCAATTAAATCACCCAAGTAGAAAAATCCAGTGTAGTCACTTGCACGCGCAGCCTGTTGCATACTGTGGGTCACGATAATGATAGTAAAGTCCTTCTTCAACTCCAACATAGTTTCCTCAAGCTGAGCTGTCGCAATCGGATCCAAGGCTGATGCTGGCTCATCCATCAAGAGAATGTCTGGTTTAACTGAAATAGCACGGGCAATACAGAGACGTTGCTGCTGACCACCTGAAAGCATCAAGGCAGACTTGTGAAGGTCATCTTTGACCTGGTCCCAGAGGGCAGCCTGGCGAAGTGAGGTTTCTACAATTTCATCAAGAACCTTCTTGTCCTTAACTCCTGCACGTTCATGTGCAAAGGTGATGTTGCGGTAGATTGATTTAGCAAATGGGTTTGGACGTTGGAACACCATTCCGATATGTTTACGCATTTCATAAACATTGATTTCAGGACGGTTAACGTCAATTCCCTGATAGAGAATTTGTCCAGTAACCTTAGCAATATCAATGGTATCATTCATACGATTGAGACTGCGTAGGTAGGTTGATTTCCCAGATCCTGATGGACCAATCAAGGCCGTAATTTTATTTTTTTCGAATTGCATATCCACGCCCTTGATGGATTCATTCTTACCGTAGTAAACATGTAAATCCTTCGTAGAGAGGGCCACTTTTTCTTCTGGAAAAGTAATGATATGCCTTTCATCCCAATTATATTTTGACATGGCTTCTCCTTTAGGCTGCCGTTAATTTCTTATGTAGATAGCTTCCGAGTTTACGTGCTCCAAAGTTAAAGATTAAGATAAAGATTAGGAGCACCGCAGCAGAACCTGCTGAAACAAGTGTTCCATCAGGAATAGTTCCTTCACTGTTGACTTTCCAGATATGAACAGCCAAGGTTTCTGCTTGGCGGAAGATTGAAATTGGACTAGATACACTTAAAACGTTCCAGTTAGACCAGTCAAGAGCTGGCGCAGATTGTCCTGCAGTATAGATAAGAGCTGCAGCTTCACCAAAGATACGACCTGATGCAAGCACAATCCCCGTTACAATTCCAGGAAGAGCTTCAGGAATTACGACATGAAGGACTGTTTCCCAACGAGAAAGTCCAAGCGCCAAACCAGCTTCACGTTGCGTATGGTGAACATGCTTCAAACTGTCTTCAACGTTACGAGTCATCTGAGGTAGGTTAAAGACGGTCAAAGCCAAGGCACCAGAAATAATGGAAAATCCATACTCGAACTGAACTACAAAGATGAGGTAACCAAATAGTCCCACAACTACGGATGGTAGAGAAGACAAGATTTCAATACAGGTACGGACAAAATTTGTAATCCGACCTTTTTTAGCATACTCTGCTAGGAAAATTCCAGCTCCCATTGATAGAGGTACAGAGATGAATAAGGTAATCACCAAAAGGAAAAAGGAATTATAGAGCTGAATCCCAATACCACCACCTGCTTGATAGGAGGATGATTTTCCTGTCAAGAATGACCAAGAAACATGAGGCAAGCCTCGAACCAAGATATAAAGAATCAAGGAAGCTAGAATGGTCACAATGATTCCTGCGATGGTGTAGAGGACAGCTGTTGCAAGTTTATCTAATTTCTTAGCGTGCATAGTTTTTCTTTCCTCTTTCTTTCGTAATCAGTTTAATGACACTGTTAAAGGCCAAGCTCATCAAGAGCAATACTAAGGCCAGTGACCAGAGAACGTTATTATCAACAGTTCCCATAACGGTATTACCGATTCCCATGGTCAAAACAGATGTCAGAGTCGCTGCTGGTGTCGTCAATGAAGTTGGAATAACTGCTGAGTTACCGACAACCATTTGAATCGCAAGGGCCTCACCAAAGGCACGTGCCATTCCGAAGACTACTGCCGTAAAAATACCTGAACGAGCAGCCTTCAAGGTTACACGCCAGATGGTTTGCCAACGAGTCGCTCCCATAGCCAAACTAGCTTCACGGTAGTGACGAGGAACCGCACGTAGGCTATCAGTTGTCATGAAGGTTACAGTCGGCAAGATCATAACAAAGAGAACGAAAATTCCTGATAAAATACCGAAACCTGTTCCACCAAAAACAGTACGTACAAATGGTACCACGACCTGCAAACCGATAAATCCATAAACTACTGAAGGAATCCCAACTAAGAGTTCAATAGCAGGTTGCAAAATCTTAGCTCCTTTTGGAGACACCTCTGTCATAAAGACTGCTGCCCCAATGGCAAATGGTGTTGCAATAAGAGCTGACAGGATGGTAACAATAAAGGAACCTAAAATCATTGGAAGGGCACCAAATTGTTTACCTGACGGATTCCAAGTTGCACCAAAAAGAAAATCAAAGATATTCACACCATTGACAAAGAAGGTCGATAAGCCTTTCTGGGCAACGAAAATCAAAATCATTGCAACAATGATAACAATCAAAGATAGGCAGGCAAAGGTTAGCCCTTTTCCTAATTTCTCAAGACGAGAGTTTTTTGAAGGAGAGAGCAATTTTTTTGATAATTCTTCTTGATTCATTATTGACTCCCTTCTAGCGCTGTTACAGTACCTGCAGCATCTTTTTCAACCTTCATTTCCTTGACAGAAATATAACCCATTCCTTTAACAATTCCATTCTGCGCTTCGTCCGAAAGAACAAAGTTTAGGAATTCAGCAACTAATTCATTTGGCTCACCAAGTGTATACATATGTTCATAAGACCACAAAGGCCAGTTATTCGTGGTTACATTCTCAGAAATTGGTTCATAGCCGTTAAGTTTGATGGTCCCAACCGAATCATCAACATAGGCGAAAGCTAGGTATGAGATAGCTCCAGGGGTTTGAGAAACAATGGACTTCACCATACCGTTAGAATCCTGCTCCTGACTTTGTACCGCTGACTGACCATTCATAATCACACTGTCAAAAGTCGCACGAGAACCTGAGCTCGCAGCACGGTTGATAATAGAAATAGCTAAATCCTTACCGCCGACTTCTTTCCAGTTGGTAATTTCACCTGTAAAAATTTTGCGAAGTTGTTCTGTCGTCAGATTATCAACATCTACTTCTTTGTTGATGATAACAGCTATCCCCGCAACAGCTACCTTGTGGTCAACTAAGGCAGATGCATCGATTCCGTCTTTTTCCTCAGCAAACACATCCGAGTTCCCAACATCAACTGCACCTGACTGAACTTGAGATAGTCCAGTACCAGATCCACCACCTTGAACATTAACTGTTTTACCAACGTGTGCGGACGCAAATTCGTCTGCTGCCGCCTCGACTAAAGGTTGAAGAGCAGTTGAACCTACAGCTGTCATAGATTCCCCACGATCAATCCAACTTGCACATCCTGCTAGCGAACCAGCAAGTAAAAGAGTTGCAAGAGAGAGGGTGAGTTTTTTAAATTTTTTCACTATTTGTCTCCTTGAAAATAATGATGAATAGCTTGAATTTTTGCCCTTATTTTCTATTGTTTTCAGGGAAAATCCATACTTCCACTATAACATAGAATACTAGCTTTGACTAGTTTTTTACCTGAATCGCAAGCCCTTGGGAAAATAATTCTTCAAGGTATTTCCGGTTACCTTTGCAAAACCTAGACCATTTCCACCAACCAAAACTTGGTACCAACCATTTGGAAGAGTTTCAGCTAATTGGACCGTTTCACCAGCCACATATTTGACAAAGTCTTCTTGATGAATTTCGATTCCTTGCTTGACTTGGCTTGGTTTTAAAGCTAAGCCAAGAGCAAAACTTGGTTCAAAACGTTTTTTCTTAAAGGTTCCAAGATGAAGTCCATTACGAGCTATCTTGAGTTTTCCTATATCGGGTAGGACTTCTGGCAAGAGATAAAGCTGTTCTCCAAAAACTTGTAAGACACCGGTCAGTTTTTCTTTAAGATGTTTTTTCTCAAAATCCTGCCATAAGGAAATCTGTTCACGAGATAGGTTGGATTTAGAAGGTTTGAACTTCCCAGCCTTGTTTTGGCCTTTAAACTGAAGATGGGCCACGAACTGACCTTCTCCCTTAAAGTGATGAGGGTACATTCTAGCTGTTTCAGGTAAATCAATTCCAGGTACCATTCCATTGATGTATTGGATTGGAATCAATTCAAAATGATAGCTATCCAGTAACCATTGGACGATTTCTTCGTTTTCTTCTGGCGCCCAGGTACAGGTTGAATAGACTAGTCGACCACCATCAGCCAACATAGTAACTGCATCTGATAAAATCTCACGTTGTAAACTAGCGCACTGACTAGGATAATCGATACTCCAATAATCCATAGCGTCAGGTTGTTTACGAAACATCCCTTCTCCTGAGCAAGGTGCATCTAAAACGATCAGGTCAAAATAGCCTTTAAAAACCTTGGCTAAACGGTCTGCTGATTCATTGGTCACAACGACATTAGTCGCACCAAAGCGTTCCATATTTTCAACTAAAATCTTTGACCGTTTGCTTGAAATCTCATTTGAAACAAGAAGACCTTCTCCTGCAAGATAGGAGGCCAGTTGAGTGGATTTCCCACCAGGAGCCGCTGCCAAGTCTAAGACCTTCATACCTGGCTTTGGCTGAGCTACTTGAGCGACCATTTGTGCGGCAGGTTCTTGTGAATAGACCAAGCCAGTTACATGTTCTGGTGATTTCCCTGGAACCTTCCCATAGTAGCTCCAGGGTGTATTGGGAATAGCATCTGAAAAAGAAAGCTGTCTTTCTTTTAAAGGGTTGATACGAAAAGCAGAAACAGCCTCATCATCAAAAGAGGCAAGAAAAGCTCTTGCCTCATCCCCCAATATTGTTTCGTATTTTTTTACAAATCCATCTGGAAATTGCATGTAGGTTTATTTCCTTTCATAGATATAGGATTGAATCTCATCTTTCATCTCGACTGGCACCATCATAACGGCCTGTCGTGTTTGAAAATCGACTTCCTCACCAGCAATCGTAAAAACCTTATAACCCAAACTCTCACCTAGGATACTTGCAGCCGCATAATCCCAAGGTTGTAAATAGGTGATATAGGTTAAAAGTCGACCTGACAGCACCTTAGCAAAACTAATAGCGGCGCTGCCATAAACTCGTGTCCCAAGTGCAGCGTTTCCCAAATCTGCTAAGCCCCATTCGTTAGTCGCTAACATTCCAGAATTACCAGCTACCAAAAATTCTCTCAAGGGTTTCTTTTTAAATGGTGGTAAAGGTTCATCATTGCGAAAAGGCGGGAAGTCTCCTCCACCATGGTAACAATCACCTTTCATGACATCATAAATAATACCAAACTTGCCAATACCATCCTCAAAATAGGCCAGCATAACAGCAAAATCTTCACCTTGTGCTACGAAGTTGTTGGTTCCATCAATAGGATCAATAATCCATACAGAACCTTGTCCTACTGCTGCACGCATACATCCTTCTTCTGCACAAAATAGATCATCTGGATAGCGAGAACGGATTTTTTTAATAAGTAAGTCTTGAACTTCTTTATCTAACTTAGTTACCAAATCTGTAGGGGAAGACTTTCTCTCAACATGGAGATCTTCTTTCATATGCTGGAGAATGTATTCCCCAGCTTCCCTGACAATTTCTTTGGCAAATGTAAATTTATTTTCCAAGTGAAATCTTCCCTTCTCTTTTTTCTTTGGCCAACTGGACTGCACGGTAGAAAGAGTATCCACTAACTGATTCAAACTCACGTCCCAAACGTTTTTCTTCGCTCTTGCTAGGCACAACTGACTTGAATACCTTGTAGGAATCTAGTAATTTCTTAGCATCTACCTGTGTCTCATAGGCAGCTTCAACATCATTAAAAAAAGAAAGCACTGAAGCAAGTTCTTCAGTGCTCCACGACAAATCTAGTGGGTAACTATACTGTTTATTCATCTAATTAATACCAGCTCTTAATGTAGCTTCTTTCAATTCTTGCTTACGATAACTGCGAGGAAGAAATGCACGAATCTCATCTTCATTAAAGCCAATCTGCATACGTTTATCATCAATGATGATTGGACGACGCAAAAGACTAGGATATTGCTCAATTAAATTAAGCAACTCTGTCACCGAGATACTTTCCACATCGATATTTAACTTTTGGAAAATTTTTGAACGAGTTGAAATGATGTCATCGGTACCGTTTTCGGTCAAGGAAAGAATGTGTTGTAATTCTTTTCTTGATAAAGGACTGGTCATAATGTTGTGCTCTTGGAAAGGCACTTTATGATTATCAAGCCAGGCCTTTGCCTTACGACATGATGTACAACTCGGTGATAAAAATAGTGTAATCATGCTATTCTCTACTTTGCATACTTTTCTAATTCTATTATACAAAAAAATAAAGCGCTTGACTAGTTATTTCCGTAAAAAAACCTACTTTTTAAAGAAAAATAGGTTTTTCGTAAAATTTTTAAAACATTTTTATGCATTTATGATATTTTTGGTAATTTTTTCCAACTTAGTAGATAAATAAAGCCAAAAAGCAGTTCATACAAGCAGAAAAATAGCAGAAAGGCATGCAGGAAAAAATCCTCTGGTAGGATGAGAATGACCGGATCTTTAGCGGGATCAAAAAGCCAGGTATCATCACCTACAAATAGAATCTGATGAAACAAGGTAAAGAATTGTTCAAAACCAATGAAGACACCAACTAAACCAAGAACCAAAGGTAAAGATAGCATAATCAAGAGACCTCTGCGATATAGAGACAGAAAACCTTTCTGAATGACTTGCTTCCAAAAAAGGTAGAAAATCGGTACCGTTACGATTGCTACTCCTTGCGCTAGGTGAAAGAGTCCCTTTACAACCACAAAGTGGTGAATTCCAGAGGCAGACGAAGGAAAATCTGGCATTGCTAATACTTGACTCAATGGATTGGTCAAATAAATCATCAAAACATTAAAGTTATGTTGGATGGTCTGAGGTTGGACATGAACACGACTTGTCAGATTTAACCAAGAAATCTCCAGAGGGTAGACCAACCAAGACAGGTAGATGGTCAATAAAATAGCAAGCGAGAGGAGAAAGAGAAGACTTCCTACAAAAGTAAATTTAGTTTTCATCGAAATTCCACTCCGCTAAACTTGAGAGGACATGGGTTGGGGCGATTGGTAAATCCGCTACTTCTTCAGGTTTTGTAAATCCTGTCGTCACCAAAAGGCTAGGGATCCCATTGTCAATACCAGCTCGAATATCAGTAAGATAATTATCCCCCACCATGACAATTTCTTTGCGTTCAAGTCCTAGGTGTTCAACAGCCTTATCCATAATAATCGCGTTTGGTTTTCCAATATAAACTGGTTTTACGCGAGTTGCTACTTCAAGAAGAGTAATCAGAGAACCAGCACCAGGTAAAAGTCCACGTTCTGTTGGAATATTTAAATCTGGGTTGGTGCCGATAAAATAAGCACCTTTATGGATAGCTAGGGTTGCAGTAGCAAATTTTTCATAGTCAACTTGCCAGTCCAAACCTACAACCACATAGGCTGGATTTTCTTTATCTTCAACATAACCAGCTGCTTGAATGGCTTCCTTGAGCCCAGCTTCTCCAATCACATAAACGGTCTTTTCAAGTCCCAGGTCATTCATGTAATCAATGGTCGCTAAGGTTGCAGTATAGATTGTCGATACAGGCGTGTCAATATTAAACTGATTTGCCAACATCTCTTGGACACTTTCAGGTGTACGAGTAGTGTTGTTTGTTACAAAAAGATAGGGAATCTCTCTCTTTTGTAACTCGTGAACAAAAGCTTCTCCCGCTGGAATTCTATCTTTTCCTTTATAAATTGTACCGTCTAAATCAATTAAATAGCCTTTATAAGTCATATATTACTTTCTAATCTGTGTTAATTTCTTGCCAAATTATCTTTGCCTGAGCATTGATATCGCCATCACTTGTGACTTGGTGATTGCTTTCTAGTTGATTCAATTCGTAACTAGAAGTGATCATGCCACCTGGTCGAACTTCCTTGACATATTTGAGGTTGATTTTTTTAGGGATATGATTGGTTAGGAAATCTGCCCCCATAACTTCAAAAACCCAGTCCAGGTATTTGCTGTTATTGACGTGGCCATTCATATCCAAGTCATAAAAACGAACGTGGTAATCTTTGCTAATCGCTTCTTCCAGCTCTGCGTATTTTGGCCCGCGAAGGAGTTTCTTAGAAAACTCAGATTGATAAGGGGCGACAATTTCTGGTTCTACAGGGTGGACCTTCCGACTATCACGATCCATAAGAACAAAGGTAGCTACCATGCGAATGATTTCTTGACCATCTTCATCATAAATAGTAAATCGGCGATAGCAAAATAGACGATTGTAAGTCAAGGCTTCCGTTTCAATTGTGATTTCCTCAGCAAATTGAGGTAAACGTACAACATCGATATCATAATCAGTGATAATCCAGACTAGATTATACTGTTCTAAAACATCCTTGTCACTCACTCCTAGATTAATGGATTGCATTCCTGATACTTGCAGGGACAACAAAATAACATCTGGCAACTTGATATGGCCATTCATATCAGCCATATCAAAAGGAATTTTCATCTTCATTTGATAAGTTAAGCCCATAATTCTACTCCAATATAAATCGTTCTGCTACTGTATCTCCTAAAAAGAGACCTTTTTTTGTCATTCGTATTTGTTGACCTGCTACTTGTAAAAGACCTTGATGACACAAATCTCTTACAACTTGACCATATAAATTGTCAAAAGATGTGCCAAATTTCTCTTCAAATCGTTTCATGGAAACACCTGACTTCTTACGAAGGCCAAGGAACATCTCTTCTTCCATTTGTTCCCTTAGACTCAGGTGTTCCTCATTGATGCGAGCATTGCCTTCTTCTACTGCCTTTAGATAATGGCGGATAGGCCCATGGTTTTTATAGCGAACACCGTTTACATAGCCAGACGCACCTGCACCTATACCATAATACTCAGCATTATCCCAGTACATAAGATTGTGACGACTTTCAAAACCTGGTTTTGAAAAATTTGAAATTTCGTAATGCTCAAAACCAGCACGCTCTAATTCAGCAATGATATATTCGAACATTTCAGCTTCTACTTCTTCTTTAGGAAGTGGTAATTTCCCACGACGCATACGATTCATAAAGACTGTATGGTTTTCCAAAATCAAGCTATAGAGACTCATGTGAGGAATGTCCAAAGCGATGGCCTTGGCAACATTGTCCTTGACCTGGTCCATAGTCTGACCAGGAAGAGCGTAGATCAAGTCAATGGAAATATTATCAACCCCTGCTAACTTGAGACGATCTATATTTTCATAGATATCTCTCTCCAAATGACTACGACCTATTTTTTTCAGCATTTTGTCATCAAAGGTTTGGACACCCAATGAAACACGATTGACAGCTGAATTCTTTAAAACTGCAATCTTATCCTCATCCAAATCACCAGGATTAGCCTCAATGGTTAATTCTTCTAAGACTGACAAATCTAAGTTTTTAGTCAATCCATCCAGAAGCACCTCTAACTGTGGCGCAGACAAGGCTGTCGGTGTACCTCCCCCAATATAGAGAGTACGTAACTTCTGAATGTCATAAGAACGAAATTCTTGCAGTAGATGTTCTAGATAGCTGTCTACCGGTTGATTTTTAATAAAGACCTTAGAAAAGTCACAATAATAACAGATTTGTGTGCAAAATGGAATGTGCACGTAAGCTGATGTTGGTTTCTTCTGCATAGTATTTATTATACCACAAAGACTTGCCTCAAGAAAAAAATCACCATCTCCGACTCTAAGGGAATCAAAAATGGTGATTTCTATTTTAATCTTCTTTGATTTCGATGATGATTTCTTGACCGTCTTCTGGGTCTTCAACAACTACTTTTTCTTCCAATTGTTCCTTGAGATTGTTCAAGGTCTCTTTTGAAGCTTCAGTCGCTTGTTGAGCTAAAGATTTAGATTTTTCAAGAACTGAATCCAAGGTAATTTCGCCTGATTCTACTTGTTCTTTTGTCTTTAGAACAAAATCTCTGGTTTGTTCTTTGACTTCTGTCAATTTTTCAAGAGCTTGTTCCTTAGCATATTCTGGATCTTCTCTCAGATCTTCAATAAAGTCTTGTGCCTGACTAGTAACACGTTTCCCTTTTTCACTTGTTAGAAACAAGGCAACAGCCACACCTGAAACAGTTCCTAAAAGGATTGATGATAATTTACCCATGAGTTATCTCCTTTTTATTTTTTAAAAAATTTACTTGCAATACGAACGGCAGATAAGCCTGCACTAGTCTTTAATGTTTTTGAACCTGCAGATGATGCTTTTTTACTCAAGACACGAGCCTGCTCATTTAAGTCAGAGACAGAAACAGAAAGGTCTGCAACTGCTGTAAAGAGTGGATCAATGGTTGCAACTTTGATATTGATGTCATCAGCAAGAACATTGACCTTGGCAAGAAGTTCGTTTGTGTGATGTAGAGTAACATTTACATCTGAAGTTAGCGTTTTAACAGTATTTTCTGTTTCATCAATTACACGTCCAACTTTTTGTAGCGTAATAATCAAATAAACAATAAATACAATCAAGGCAATAGCCACAAAAATATAAGCAACTTCTAACATTTTAATTCTCCTTTTTTACATTATAAAATGGTGCTTTTTTCCGATTTTGATAAACGATAATATAAATACCAAGTCCAATTAATAGAACAGACAACCACTGAGATACTCGAAGTCCAAAGAACATGAGACTATCTGTACGCATACCCTCAATAATCATACGTCCAAAACCATACCAAATTAAGTAAAAGGCTGTGATATGACCACGACGAATGCCATTTAATCGGCGTCTAAAAATAACAATTAAAGCAAAACCAATCAGGTTCCAGATAGATTCGTACAGGAAGGTTGGTTGTCGATATGAGCCATCAATATACATCTGATTCTTAATAAAACCAGGTAAATAATCAAGGTTTTCTACAACTGCTCCGTAAGCTTCTTGGTTAAAGAAGTTCCCCCAACGTCCTAGACTCTGAGCAATCATTACACTCGGAGCTGCAATATCCAAGAAATCCCAGGTATTGATTAATTTACGGTCTGCGAAAATATAAAGTACAATCGCTCCGGTAATTAGACCGCCGTAAATCGCAAGACCACCATTCCAGACAGCAAATATCTCCCCTAAATGTTGGCTATAATAGTCAAATTTAAAAATAACATAGTAAAGTCTCGCGCCGATGATTGACAAAGGGAAAGCCACTAAGATAAAGTCCAGAATATCTTCTGATAAGATTTTCTTTTTAGGAGCTTCTTTACTTGCCAAATATACCGCTAAGATAAGGCCTGAAACGATACAAAGTGCATACCATCTAATGGCAAATGGACCTATTTGAAAAGCAACTGGATCAATCATTTTGCACCTCGTTCTTTTCAATTAATTTCGTCAATCTTTCTTCAAACAGACGCGTCGCATCAAAGCCCATGTCTTTTGCACGATAATTCATAGCTGCCGCCTCGATAACAACAGAAATATTGCGCCCTGTTTTAACTGGGATGCGGATACGTGGAATGGTAACTCCAGAAACTTCTAGTTCTTCAGCATTATTTCCTAAGCGATCAAAGGTCTTATTTGTATCATAATTTTCCAAATAAACAGCTAGCTGAACTTGTGAAGAATCCTTAACGGCACTGGCACCGTATAGACTCATGACATCGATGATCCCTACTCCACGAATTTCGATCAGATGTTTCAAGATTTCAGCAGGTTCACCCCAGAGAGTCATTTCATCCTTAGAATAGATATCTACCCGATCGTCTGCTACCAAACGGTGACCACGTTTAACTAGTTCTAAACCTGTCTCACTCTTACCGATTCCACTATCACCTTGAATCAAAACACCCATACCATAGATATCCATTAGGACCCCATGTACACTTGTACGTTCCGCTAAGCGGGAGTCCAGATAACTAGACAGTTCTCCAGAAAGACGACTTGTAGCTGTGCGACTTGTTAAAATTGCGATTTTACATTCTCTAGCTGCCTTTAACATTTCCTCAGGAACAACTAGACCACGCGCAACAATAACTGCTGGTGTTTCTGGTAGGAACATTTTTTTCAAAACAGTATAACGGTTGTGAGAAGACATACTGATCAGATAAGACCATTCCTTCATCCCCAACAATTGAATACGCTCTGGAGTATAGTAATCAAAATAGCCTGTCATTTCAAGACCAGGTCGCGTTATATCTGCAGTATTAATTTCCTTTTCAAGTAATTCAGGCTCTCCATAGACAATATCTAATCTAAGCTTCTCAATTACTTCTTTTACTGAAACCGACATATATTTCTCCTTAAATCGAGTTCTCTTACTATTATATCAGATTGTAGGAAGAAGTTTGTATTTTTTACCGTATTTACGCTATTAATTTATCTGATAATATTTGAACGATACAAAAAAGGATTAAACAACAAATTGTTGTCTAATCCTTCTGACTATTATTTCATAATAGATAGTGCACTTTAGTTATCTTGTTTCTTTAAGCCCAAGACTCCAAGACCAGCTACCAAGAGTGCTACACCAGTTGCAAACAATGATTCTTTAGAACCAGTATTTGGCAATTCCTTTTTAGGTTCAGATGTTGTAGACGTAGTTTCAGGTCTTGTTTCTTCAGTTGTTTTACCTGAAGGAGTTTCTTCACTTGATTTACCTGGAGTTGTCTCAACTGTTGTAGTAGTGGTAGTTGATTCTTCTGTTGTTGTAGTTGTTGTTGGCTCTACTGTCGTTGTGGTTGTTGAAGTAGTCGTTGGCTCTTCTGTTGTTGTCGTTGTTGAAGTAGTCGTTGGCTCTTCTGTTGTTGTCGTTGTTGAAGTAGTCGTAGTACTAGTTGTTGTTGTCGTGGTAGTTGTAGTCGTAGTACTAGTTGTTGTTGTCGTAGTTTGTTCTACTTTTTTATACCAGTGGATACGATTTCCTTCACGGTCTTTTTCTGTTTTTACAAACTCATATCCATCAATAGTAGCTGGATCTTTCCAACCCTTATCCTGTGGTTTAAGATTTTCTTTTGTATCGATATCTTTGTAGTCTGTGACAAGCGTATCAAGAACTAATTGTGCACCTGCAGAGTCATTAATGATACGGTAAATATAGATACCCTTTGAATTTTTCCCATCAATAGTTGCCGTAGCTACTTTCGAAACATCATATTGCATTTTTTCAAGATCAATCTTAGATTTATCAATGATATTAATACGGTTTTGACCAACACCGAAGAATACACCTAATTCTTTTGGAACATCTCCTGAAATCATTTCAAGTGTGATTTTCTTAGCTGAAACTGAAGTTACTTTAAACTTAGGTGCTACACCTGTTGGGAATACATATGCTCCATATTCGTTCACTTCATATGAACTGTATACAGGTAAGATAAAGTAAGCTTGGTGTGTGTCGCCCACTTTAATTGCATCATCTCCACTTGTTTTCCACTCGATACCTGAAGCATCATTGAATTCTAACTCAACAGTTGAACCAACTTTCATACCTTCACTTCCACGAACTTGGAATTGTGTAGTCGTTTCATATGATCCATCAGCCTTGAATTTAATCGTATTTCCAGAAGGTGTGAAGTTGATTGAATTTGTCTCAGTAGCAAATTGTTCTACTTTCGGAATATCTACTGTACTTGTCACAGAAGAAGATCCCACTTTTATCACTTGGTTTAAAGTGTAGTCTTTATTTGCGATTACAGCTCCATTATAAGCGTTATCTGATGTAATTTGGAACTTGACTTGTTTCAATACATCTGGTTTTTCAGTTTCAATAGCTTTCGTAAATGTAATTTTTAATGTGGCGCGTGTTGATTCCAATTCAGCTTGTCGCATTTGAGCTGTATCGTTTGAACCTTGACGTGCTTTATTGACGTTTTCAAACGAAACAATTGAAATTTTACCAATTGTCTTACCTTCGTAAGTGACGTCCTTGCCATTTAATTGATTTAAGATAGCGACGTTTTCTAATGTAACTGTAACATAGTCTCCTTCTTTCACATCATCTTCTGTAAGTGAAAAAGAAAGGTCTACATCTGTATAGTATTCATAATATTTAATATCATGGTTTTTAATAGTACCAGTCACTTCTGCAGCTACTTCTTTAGCTTCACGTGCAGGAGTTTCTGTAGTTGTTACAGCTTCTGCAGTAGTAGTATCTGCCACCTGTTCAGTCGTAGCAGGTGCTGCAGTCGTTGTTTCTTCAGCAGTGATGATTTCTTGACTTTGAAGAGCGGCCAAAAGCACACCTGTAGACAATAAAGTGATTAATAATTTTCCAAACCTTTTCTGGTTTTTCATCCCTATTTACCTCCGTGTAAAATTACACTATTTTATTACAATTTTACTACATTTGTCTTTAAAATTCAATTGAAATGCATGATTGTTTTTATATTTCAAATAAATTATTGAATAACTTCTACAATTTTTTGACCAACGAATCAATTTAGACAGATCTATATTTGATAATTGTAGGTGAACATCTATTTCTTAGTAAGCAAGTGATTTATTTAGAAAATAAGACAATCATCAATTCAATACCTTAGCCAAATCAACGGCAAATCGATCAACATCTATTACCAAATTCCTTCCTGATTTTTCTATGTGAATTCTCGGAAGTTCATTTTTTAGTATTTTGTTTGCATCAGCCATATCTTGTGGATAGATATAGAACTGTTGTCCTTGTGGAAACTGATTGTGAACTTGCCATTTTTCAAATTCCTGCAGAAAAGTCTTATGAGACGGCATACGAACTTCTTCAAACATGGAATCATCAAAATATTTCACCAAGCGATAAAGACCATGAACTTCATCAGCGAAGCATTTATCTATCTTCTCAAAGGGATAACCCCGTCTCTGATAAGCTAGGCATAAGTTTTGTAAGTTTTGGCTTATCCCAGCTACGTCTTTTCTTGCCAAGTTTATAAAGTAACGAACAGAACATTCTTCCATACCTGTTCGTTTTTTCTTCTCGAGAAACTGTTGTGCCAATATGATAGACTCTGATAATCTGTCTTCATCCTGATAATAAAGAGCGTGCAAAAGATTGATGACATTTTGGGGATAATAGGTTCCTTTCAGTAAAGGCAAGTCTTTGGGTATATAGGATGAAATGACTGAAAAATCGTTACATGCAAAAGAGGTAAATAAGCCCCTTAAAATACCATCAGTATAGATTGTTCCACTTGCAAGCAAACCACCTCTAATCAATTCTTCTCTTCCTGTTTGCCACAGAGCATTATTTAATTGTTTGTAATCTCCGTCTAAAAAAGCTATATAGTATGCAAAATACTTGATATCATCTAGCAATAAGCTACTGTACAACTTTGTCCTTAAAACATCATCGGACAATACTTTCGAATCCTTCAAATACTTTTGAAAAATCCTCTGATTAGACTCTTCAAATTCCTGCCAGTTTATAGGAGTTGAATAATAACCACAATCCTTAAAGCGTTTTTCGCGCATCTTTTGATATTCTTTTATATACTCTTTCATAAGTTCATCCTATCTCTAAACAGTGTGCAAAAAAAAGACTAGACAAGCCTAGCCTTTCATTTCAATTAGAATTTTTTACGTTTACGAGCTGCTTCTGATTTACGTTTACGTTTTACAGAAGGTTTTTCATAGAATTCACGTTTGCGTGTTTCTTGAAGAGTACCAGCTTTAGTAACCGCACGTTTGAAACGACGAAGTGCATCGTCAAGAGATTCATTCTTACGTACTACTGTTTTAGACATTTTTTTCACTCCCTTCAAGTTCAAGATCTATTCTATTTTACATGGAATGATATAAATTGTCAAGAAAAAATAGTGTAATCTATTCATTTTATTCATAAAAAAAGAGGACATTAGAGCCCTCTTTTAAAAATTATTGTTGTTCTAAATCGATTATTTAGAAGAATTCTTTTTCAGAACTAGAGCACTTGCAAACATCACAACACCTGCAATAACTAGTGCTAAACTAGTAGACTCCCCAGTATTTGGAAGTTTTGTTTTTTCCTCTGTTGTAGTCGTACCAGGAACATCTGGTTTTGAAGTTGTTGTTGTCGTTGAAGTAGTTGTTGACTCTTCTGTTGTTGTCGTTGTTGAAGTAGTCGTTGGCTCTTCTGTTGTTGTCGTTGTTGAAGTAGTCGTTGGCTCTTCTGTTGTTGTCGTTGTTGAAGTAGTCGTTGGCTCTCCTGTTGTTGTCGTTGTTGAAGTAGTCGTTGGCTCTTCTGTCGTTGTCGTTGTTGAAGTAGTCGTTGGCTCTTCTGTCGTTGTTGTTGAAGTAGTCGTTGGCTCTTCTGTCGTTGTTGTTGAAGTAGTCGTTGGCCCTTCTGTCGTTGTTGTTGTTGAAGTTGTTGTGGTTTGTTCTTTTGGATTGACAATTGTTTTGGTAACTGACTTATCTGCTCCAAAATCCGTTGCATTTACTTCTGTATCTGCAGCATTCATAACATAACCTTTTGGCGCTTCAACCTCTGTGAGAATATACTTATCTTTTAAAAGACCAGTTACTGTAATTTTTCCTTCAGCATCTGTAACGTACTCTCCAATAACTTGATTATTAGCTTGTCGTACGACTTTAAACTTAGCACCAGCTACTGGTTGATTTTCATCATCAACTTTATGAATATTAATCGTAAATACGTATCCAACCCCAGAACCACCTGCTACTTGAACGACAGTGGATTGCTCAACATATTTAACGGCCTTTCCTTTACCTTTTAGGACAGCATCATTATTTAATACTTCTCCGTCTGCCGGTGAATAATTTGCTTGAACATTATATTCAATGCGGTATTGGTCATTTTCTGTGATATCACCAAGTTCAATAACAAATGACTGGCCATCTTCACTTACTGTAACAGTATGTTGGTCTGTTACATCTGTTCTATCCGTAAATTCCCAAAGACCATTGACATACTCAAACTTACCTTTGATTACTCGAATGCTATCTTTGATATAAGTTGCATTAGAAAACTTCAATGTATCTTCTACTGTAGCATTTTGAAGACTTTCCTTAGTACGGTTGATTGAAATGGTATATGAAAGAGTCTTTTGATCTTCACTACTTACCCATCCTGTTTTAGAAAACAACACAGGATTTCCATCTCCAACACCGGTGAAGTTAACTTTTCCAACTACTTGTGTTTTCCCATTAATCGTTACCTCGACAGTGATTTCTCCTTCTTCAGGGTGTTTTTGGAAATCTACTCGAGTATAGACATAGAAAGAACCTTTGGTATCAGAGTGTTTTTCAACATAATCAGTATAGGTTAAGACGATATGTTTTTTTGTTTCATCAATTTTAGCATTTGCGATTACTTCGTTTGTATTTTCATCACGAATCTCGAAATTATCTGATTCTATATAAAGTAATTCTGATAAATCTACAACAGTTGTGTCCCCAGCTTTAACATCTTTATCTGTTAAGTCATAATTTGCATTTAGCTTAAATGTAACCCACTGCTGCAAATCTTTATCAAGATTACCACCTTTTTCATTCGTAATATTGAGTGAAGTAATTGTGTCAACAGTCTTGCCACTGGTTGTATTTTCTGCAAAAGCTTTGCTCAAGCTAAGAGAAAATATAACAGTAAATACGAAAATCATAAACGAAAAAAATGTAATTTTTTTCTTATTCACCTTAAATATTCTCCTTAAATTTAATTGTTTAACAGTAAACGAATTCAGTATACCAGTATTTTTTATCAAAGTCTAGTTTTAATCATAAAATAATTTGAAATATAATTACAAAATAATTGTTTTATATATTTATTGTATCCTAAAAACGTTTTTGTGTTATTTATACTTTTTATTTCCTGTCATGTCCTATAATTTTTTTCTTTTTACTTACTAGTATTTAAAAAAAGCCATCCAAACTAATTGTTTGAATAGCTCAAATGATAGAATGATACCTTTTAATTTTTTAATAGGCTTAACGCTTCAGCATCCGCAATAATAGTTACATCTGGATGGTTTTGCAAACTACTTGCTGGAAGGTTTTCAGTTACTGGACCTTCAACAGTACCTGCGATAGCTTCTGCTTTTGACTCTCCATAAGCAAATAGAAGGATAGACTTAGCGTCTAAAATATTCTTAATGCCCATTGAGATAGCCTGTGTTGGGACATCTTCAATCTTATCAAAGAAGCGAGCATTTGCTTCAATAGTAGACTGATCAAGATTTACAAGATGGGTTTGACTATCAAATGGAGTTCCTGGTTCATTAAAGCCGATGTGACCATTTCGACCAATTCCCAAAATTTGCAAATCAACTGGATGAGCAGCAAGAATTTGATTATAGCGTTCTACTTCTTCTTCTGCATTATCTTTGACACCACGAGGTAAAAAGCTTTCCTTAAATGGCTTTTTATTAAATAGATGTTCTTGCATGAAGTAACGGTAAGATTGAGGGTTATCTCCATCTAGCCCTACGTATTCATCTAGGTTCACACTTGTTAGGCTTGAAAAATCAAGGTCACTCTCAACGATTTGTTGATAAAACTCGAGAGGGCTGCTTCCTGTCGCAAGACCCAGTGTTTTAGCACCATTTGCTAATTTTTCTTTTAAGATATCAAAAGCAACTTTTCCACCCTCAATTGGATTTTCCACTTGAATAACTTTCATAATTTTGTCCTCCATATTCTTTATTTTATTATATGGTATAGACCAATTTTTGTCAAGTGTAAACGGTTTAATATTTTAAATTTTATAGGATAAGAAAATAACATTTTTTAAAATCTCAATTACATAATAATGGATATGAAAATCGTAAGAATATTATCATTTTCATAAAATAAAAAATGATTCCCTTACGAGAATCATTTTTTTATTTAAATCGCTTCTGTGACAAAACTTCTGCTTTCTAGTACTTTTAGCATGGCATCTGCTGTGTCTAGAGCTGTAAAGAGAGGAACTCCATGTTCAATTGCTGAACGTCTGATTTGTTCACCATCTTCATCAGCTGTCCGTTTGGTACCAACTGTGTTGATGATAGCTTGAATTTTTCCTTTGCGGACGTAGCTTGGGATATCGTGCTCATTATCACCAATCTTTCCAACGACTTGTGCCTGCAATCCATGACTTGCAAAGAACTCTGCTGTTCCATCAGTTGCAAGGATTCCGTAGCCAATATTTTGGAAACGACGAGCCAAATCCAAAGCTTCTTCTTTTGCATCATCTGCGATAGTGAAAACAACATTACCAAAGGTTGGCAAGTGAAGATAAGAAGCTTCAAAGGCCTTGTATAGAGCTTTTTCAAGAGTGGTATCAGAACCCATGACTTCCCCTGTCGACTTCATTTCAGGGCCAAGCAGGCTGTCTACCTTAGCTAGCTTGGTAAAGGAGAAGACTGGTGCCTTGATATGAACGCGAGTGCTTTCTGGGTAAAGTCCATCTTGGTAACCAAGTTCTTCAAGACTTTGACCAAGAATTAACTTAGTCGCTACCTGAGCCATTGGGATATTGGTTACTTTAGAAAGGAATGGAACAGTCCGACTGGCACGAGGGTTAACTTCAATAACGTAGACTTTCTCATCCTTGATAACAAACTGAATATTCATCATCCCAAGACAGTTGAGGCCAATTGCAAGACGTTTGGTGTAGTCTGCGATCGTTTCTTGAACTTTTTGCGACAAGGTTTGAGGAGGATAAACCGCCATGGAGTCACCTGAGTGGACACCAGCGCGTTCAATATGCTCCATGATACCTGGGATGAGGACATTTTGTCCGTCTGAAATGGCATCAACTTCACACTCTTGTCCGACGATATAAGAGTCAACAAGAACAGGGTGGTCTGGACTTGCCTTAACCGCAGTACGCATGTAAGAACGAAGATCATCTTCATTCTCAACGATTTCCATAGCACGTCCACCCAAAACATATGAAGGGCGAACGAGAACTGGGAAACCAATTTTACGTGCAGCAAGCACTGCTTCTTCTTCATTGGTTGCTGTTTGTCCAGGAGGTTGTGGAATATCCAAGTCTTTGAGGGCTTGTTCGAAGAGGTCACGGTCTTCTGCACGGTCCAAGTCAGCAACTTGAGTACCAAGGATAGTCACACCAGCTTTTGCTAATGGCTCCGCAAGGTTGATAGCTGTTTGACCACCAAATTGAACGATAACACCTTTTGGTTGCTCCAAATCGATGACATTCATGACATCTTCAAAAGTCAATGGTTCAAAGTAAAGTTTGTCTGATACAGAGAAGTCTGTTGAAACTGTCTCTGGGTTTGAGTTCATAATGATGGCTTCGTAGCCAGCAGCTTGGATTGCCTTAACAGAGTGAACTGTCGCATAGTCAAACTCTACCCCTTGACCGATACGGATTGGACCAGAACCTAGGACAAGTACAGATTCCTTATCAGACTTGATAGACTCATTTTCCCATCCATATGTTGAGTAGAAGTACGGAGTTTCTGATTCAAATTCTGCGGCACAAGTATCTACCATCTTGTAAACTGGGACAATCTTGTTTTCTAAACGAAGTTGGCGAACTTGATCAGCCGTAGTTCCCCAAAGTTCTGCGATTTTACGATCTGAGAAACCATTGAGTTTTGCTGTTTTTAGGACATCGACATCCTGAGGATGTGCGCCCAATTCTTGCTCAATCTCAAAGATATGCAAGAGTTTATCAAGATAGAAGATATCAATCTTAGTTAAGTCAGCAATCTCTTCTGGTGTATAACCACGACGAATAGCTTCTGATACGTAGAAGAGACGGTCATCTTGAGCCTTGACAACTTTTTCAATCAAGGCATCATCTGAAACATCTGCAAGCTCTGGCATTTCATTGTGATGGACACCAATTTCTAGAGAGCGACAAGCTTTAAGGAGAGATTCCTCGATGTTTCGACCAATGGCCATAACTTCTCCAGTTGCCTTCATCTGGGTACCAAGACGACGTTCCCCTTTTTCAAACTTGTCAAATGGGAAACGTGGAATCTTAGCCACCACATAGTCAAGGGCTGGTTCAAACATAGCATAGGTTGAACCTGTAACTGGGTTAATAACTTCATCCAAGGTCAACCCTACCGCAATCTTGGCAGCCAATTTGGCGATTGGGTAACCTGTTGCCTTAGAGGCAAGAGCTGAAGAACGAGATACACGAGGATTTACTTCGATAACATAGTACTTAAAGCTGTGTGGATCAAGCGCAAGCTGAACGTTACATCCACCTTCAATCTTGAGAGCGCGGATAATGCTCAAACTAGCATCACGAAGCATTTGGTTTTCATAGTCGGACATGGTTTGCGCAGGGGCAAATACGATAGAGTCCCCTGTGTGAATTCCGACAGGGTCAAAGTTTTCCATGTTACAAACAACAAGGGCATTATCAGCTGAGTCACGCATGACTTCATACTCAATTTCCTTGAAACCGGCAATGGAACGTTCAATCAAACACTGGGTAACAGGTGACAACTTCAAACCATTCTCAGCAATTTCACGCAATTCTTCCTCATTGGCACACATACCACCACCAGTACCACCTAGAGTAAAGGCTGGGCGGACGATAACTGGATAGCCAATAGTTGCTGCAAAGGCAACTGCTCCCTCAACTGTGTTTACAATTTCTGATTCTGGAATCGGTTGCTTGAGTTCTTCCATCAATTGTTTAAAGAGATCGCGGTCCTCTGCTTGGTCGATGGCTGACAATTTAGTCCCGAGAAGTTCAACACCAAGCTCATCTAAGATACCATTTTTAGACAACTCCATTGCCATATTAAGCCCTGTTTGACCTCCAAGTGTTGGAAGCAAGGCATCTGGACGTTCCTTACGAAGAATACGTGTCACAAACTCAAGTGTGATTGGCTCAATGTAAACCTTGTCTGCAATTTCCTTGTCCGTCATGATAGTCGCAGGGTTTGAGTTTACCAAGACAACCTCATACCCTTCCTCTTTCAAAGACAAGCAGGCCTGGGTTCCAGCATAGTCAAACTCAGCAGCCTGACCAATAATAATCGGACCAGAACCAATCACCATAATTTTTTGAATATCAGTACGTTTAGGCATTTATAAGATATTAAGGGCGTCAAGCGGGCAAAGCTAAAATAGGAGTTATGACGAAGAACTGTTAGTTCTAGGAATAACTATCTTTTTAGCACCGTCCGTAGCCCGTATTCAGTTCAGCAAATACGAACTACCCTTCTCCTTTCTATTCGGCAACTCTCTGATTGCCATTAAATAAATTCTCCGACGATTTCTTACTCGTCTTTAGTTTGCTTGTTTGAAAGCTTCCATCATCTCGATGAATTCATCAAATAGATAACTTGCATCATGTGGCCCAGGAGCTGCGTCTGGATGGAATTGTACAGAGAAACCTGGTAGATATCTGTGACGTACGCCTTCAACTGACTTGTCATTGATTTCTTCGTGGGTGATGATTAAGTGCTCTGGTAAATCTTCACGGCTAACTGCATAACCATGATTTTGACTTGTGAAGTCCACGCGCCCAGTTGCAATTTCTCGTACTGCGTGGTTAAAGCCACGGTGACCAAACTTCATTTTATAGGTCTTAGCACCATTTGCCATCGCAAAGAGCTGGTGCCCCATACAGATACCAAAGATTGGAATTTTCCCTAGAATACCACGGATCATCTCAAGAGCTTCTGGTACATCTTCTGGATTCCCAGGACCATTTGACAACATAACTCCGTCAGGGTTTAAATGCAAGATTTCCTCAGCCGTAGTTGTGTATGGAACTACAGTCACGTTACAATCACGTTTAGATAGCTCTCGTAAAATAGAGTGTTTAAGGCCGAAGTCTACTAAAACAACGCTCAAGCCAACTCCTGGAGCCGGATAAGCAGTCTTTGTAGAAACTTGTCTGATATTATCAGTCGGTAAGACAGTTGCTTGAAGTTGATCTGCAATGTGATCCATACTATCGCCAGCATGTGTTAGAGTCGCTCTCATGGTACCATGTTTACGAATAATCTTTGTAAGAGCTCGAGTGTCAATGCCTGAAATTCCAGGAATTTTCTTAGCCTTCAAGAATTCGTCCAGCGTCATTTGGTTACGCCAGTTGCTGGCTCTACGAGCCTCTTCAAAAACCACAACTCCCTTACAAGTAGGACTGATAGACTCGTAGTCGTCACGGTTAACTCCATAATTCCCTACTAGTGGATATGTGAAGGTCAAGATTTGTCCATTATAAGATTGGTCTGTGATGGATTCTTGATATCCTGTCATCCCTGTGTTAAAGACTATTTCCCCTGTTACATCAATATCTGCACCGAAGGCCTTACCTTCAAAAACTGTGCCATCTTCTAAAACTAGAAGTCTTTTTGTCATATTTTCACCTCTCGTGGACGCTCACTGGCGTCTTTTAACGTTTTGTGTCTTATTTGGCTTTTCTACTTGCCAATACGGATTCTAAGATTGCCATTCGAACAAATACTCCATTGGTCATTTGTTGGACAATGCGTGATTTTGTTGCTTCAACAAGATGATCGGCAATTTCCACATCCCTATTCACAGGAGCCGGATGCATAATGATTGCTTCTTCTTTTAAGCAATTATAGCGTTCTTGGTTCAAGCCATGTTGAGCGTGATACTCTTCTTTTGAGAAGACTGCTCCACTTTCGTGGCGTTCATGTTGAACTCGAAGCAACATCAGAACATCCACCTGGTCAACAATCTCGTCAATAGTTACAAACTGACCATAATCTGCAAATTCTTGACTTCTCCATTCCTCAGGTCCTGCAAAGTAAAGTTCAGCACCTAAACGTTTCAAAATCTGCATATTGGACTTGGCAACACGTGAATGGTCCAAGTCACCTGCAATGGCAACCTTGAGCCCTTCAAAACGGCCAAATTCTTCGTAAATTGTCATCAAATCAAGCAGACTCTGACTAGGATGTTGCCCTGAGCCATCACCACCATTGATAATCGATGTCGTAATGGTTGGGCTCGCAATCAATTCCCTGTAGTAATCAACCTCTGGGTGCCGAATAACACAGATATCTACACCAAGCGCAGACAAGGTCAAGATTGTATCATAGAGTGTTTCACCCTTGTTTACCGAGCTTGTATTCACATCAAAGTCAAGTCGTTCCAATCCCAGTTTAATCTCTGCAACTTCGAAGGATTTATGCGTTCTTGTCGAATTTTCAAAGAAAAGGTTGGAAACAATGGGATGGTCTTCGTAGGGCAACTGGGCTCCATTTTTAAACTCAATCCCTCGTTTAATCAATTTTATAACCTGATCTACAGTGAGATCTTCCATGGACACCACATGTTTGAGTGCTTGTTGATTTTCTGACATGGCTACTCCTTTAGCTTTTAAGCTTCTTCAGTAATCAAAACTCTATCTTGGCCATCAAGTTCTGTCATCTCAACGATGATTTCTTCAGAACGACTAGTTGGAATATTTTTCCCAACGTAATCTGGACGAATTGGCAATTCTCTGTGTCCACGGTCAACTAATACTGCAAGACTTACACGGGCAGGGCGACCATGTCCGACAATGTTATCGATAGCGGCACGAATTGTACGTCCTGTGTAAAGAACATCATCCACCAAGATAACTTCGCGGTCTGTCACATCCACAGAAATCAAGGATGTATCTTCACCACTTTTGACATCGTCACGGTAAGGTTTGGTATCTAATTCTACAACGGGAACAGAGATGTTTTCCAATTGTTCCAAGCGCTCTTGGATGCGGTGAGCGATAAAGACACCACGTGTTTTAATTCCCGCTAAAATGATTTTGTTCAAATCTTTGTTGCGTTCGATAATTTCATAAGTGATACGCGTAATTGCTCGCTTGACGGTTAATTCGTCTACAACTTCTTTTGTCTTCATGACAAACCTCCAAAAAGAAAAGTCTCCTTAGACAAGGAGACTTGAGAATGTATCATTAAGCGAGCCATACTGGAAACAGCATAGACTTACCCTTCTACTTTATCGAGCTCCTTGCCTGCCTCACGGGACAGGTTTAAAGGAATATTTTATTGTTCTTACTATATCACAAAGCCCAGTTCAAAGCAAGTAAAAACATTCAATGTTTGACCTTATAATGAACTAAAATCATACAATTGTGGATAGTGTTCGCATTCTGGATTTTTCGGATGACAGATAGCACGACCAAAGTAAATCATGGCCTGATGCGCCGCCAACCACTTTTCTGGTGGCAAGACATCCATGACACGTTTTTCAACTTCTAATGGTGTAGCTGATTTTTTAACAATATCATGGTGTTTGCAAATGCGCTCCACATGAGTGTCCACTGCAAAAGCTGGAATTCCAAAGCCCACACTCATGACAACATTGGCTGTCTTGCGACCAACTCCTGCTAGACTTTCTAATTCCTCTCTAGTCTGAGGAACTTGACCATCAAAATCTTCTAATAACTGTTGCGCACATTTTTTAAGAAATTTTGCTTTATTTCGATACAGACCTAAACGAGAAATATGTTTTGCAATTTCACTCTCACTTGCGTCCGCCATGGCTTGAGGCGTAGGGAAGGCTTCAAAAAGAGCTGGAGTCGCTTTGTTTACTGCCGCATCTGTCGTCTGAGCAGACAACATAACTGCAACTAAGAGTTCAAAATGATTGCGAAAATCTAGACTAGGTTTTGCATCTGGAAAAAGAGCTATGATTTCCTCAATGACATGACGGGCACGTTTCTTGGATAAAACCATCTATTCGTCTCCATCAAACAGCCCTTGTAAACCTGCAAAAGGACTATTTTCTTCTTTTTTGACTGCTTGTTGAGCTTGATATTCTTCCTCAGTCATGATTTGCCAGTCATTTCCAGAAACAAATCCCTGACCAGCTTCTTCTTCTGCTGTTAAGACCTTGATTGGAATGTTTAGCAAGATATTATCCGAAACACTTTCAGCCAGGTCGATTTCACCATTTTCGATAGGTAAAACCAAGTCATCATCAAGAACTTCTTGGTCCAGTTGATTGGTAGCACCTTCCATAAAGACTTCTGTCACCGGATAAGACTCTGCTAACTCAACAGGTTCCATACTACGACTAGAAGCAAGTACGATGGTATAAGACAGTTGGTAATCTAGGAAAAACATACGGTCTTCATACTGAACCTTCCCAACTGCGACAATATCTTTTACGTCTAAAATTTCTTGGTTACGCTCACGTAAGTCGGCTGCTAAGTCTAAGGATACTTCAAAATGCAAGCCTTCAGGCTGCTTACGAACTTCTTGAATATTTAATTTCATACTTCCTCCATAAAGATTTACTTCCTTGATTATACCATGAAAGGAGGTCAAGTAAAGCCTCTAAACTTTTAAAACATCTTTCTGTGTTTTTTGATATATTTATTATGACAAATTTATTTTTTGTGCTATACTATAGGCATCAATACATGAGCAAAGGAGGACGCTCATATGGAAGACAAAGCTCTTTTAACAGAAGCCTATCAACTCGTTTCAAAATTAAACCAAACAATACAAAGTTGTAAACAGGGATTGCCAGATGACCTACGCTTACAACAAAATATAGACGAAATTCTCAGAGCACTTAAAAAAGCTGACAAACTAGACAACGCCATCTTAATTGAACTGGAAAGTTTTTACCAACGGACTAGTCTTTTTATTGGACTTGGTAGTCTAAAACTAAATGACCAAGCCCGCACTGCTTGGCGAAACTATGACAAGTTCCACTACGCTCAAGTTAAGCACGTTTTGACACTCTATGGACCTGTTTTTGGGTTTTAAAAATAGAGGATTTTCTGGCTTAATCTTGACAAATTTTCTCAAAAAGAGTATGATGATTGCAACAATATTCGGAGGTAAGGGAGACATGAACAACTAAGTCTATCAAATAAGGAACCTTTATTTAGTAGATCTTGTTTCTGTCTCTTTTTTGTGTGCTCTTTTTCTGCTGGATTTTCAGCCCTTTTAAAAGAGTTTTTTTGACATAGACGATTAGCTCTACTAGGTAAAGTAGAGCTTTTTGTTATGCAATATGAACATTCTAGAAAGGGCAATAATATGATAAAAATCAATCATCTGACCATTACACAAAACAAAGATTTAAGAGACCTTGTTTCCGATTTAAACATTACCATCCAAGATGGAGAAAAGGTCGCTATTATAGGCGAAGAAGGAAATGGAAAATCAACCTTACTTCGAACCTTAATGGGAGAAAGATTAGCTGGTTTCACTATCAGGGGCGAAATCCAATCTGACCTTCAGTCCCTTGCCTACATTCCCCAACATCTCCCTGAAGAACTGAAGAAAAAATCTCTACAGGACTACTTCTTTTTGGATTCTGCTGATTTAGACTACAGCATTCTCTATCGCTTGTCTGATGAATTACACTTTGACAGCAGTCGTTTTACAAGTGATCAAGAAATTGGTAGTCTCTCGGGTGGTGAAGCTTTGAAAATTCAGCTCATCCATGAATTTGCCAAACCCTTTGAGATTTTATTTTTAGATGAACCTTCAAATGACCTGGATATAGAGATGGTTGATTGGCTAAAAAAACAGATTCATAAAACCAGGCAAACCGTTATTTTCATTTCTCATGATGAAGACTTTCTCTCTCAAACAGCAAACACCATTATCCACTTGCGACTGATCAAGCACCGGAAAGAAGCGGAAACGCTAGTAGAGCATTTAGACTACGATAGCTATAGTGACCAGAGAAAGGCTAATTTTGCCAGACAAAGCCAGCAAGCTGCTAACGACCAGAGAGCCTATGACAAAACCATGGAGAAGCATCGTCGCGTCAAGCAAAATGTAGAAACTGCACTTCGAGCTACCAAAGACAGTACTGCCGGTCGCCTATTAGCTAAAAAGATGAAAAATGTTCTTTCTCAAGAAAAACGTTACGAAAAAGCAGCTCAGTCCATGACCCAAAAGCCACTTGAAGAGGAACAAATCCAACTTTTCTTTTCAGATATAGAGCCATTAGCGGCTTCAAAAGTCTTAGTTCGACTAGAAAATGATACTTTATCCATTGGCCAACGAATTCTGTCTCAAGGGCTACAATTAACTGTCCGTGGTCAAGATAAAATCGGCATTATCGGTCCCAATGGCGTTGGCAAATCCACTCTTTTAGCAAAGTTACATCAACTACTAAGCGGCAAAAGAGAGATTTCGCTTGGTTTTATGCCACAAGATTACCAAGAAACTCTGCAATTGGATCTATCCCCAGTAGAATTTCTCAGCCAAACTGGACACAAAGAGGAAATACAGAAAATCCAATCTCACTTAGCCAGTCTTAATTTCAGCTATCCAGAGATGCACCACCAAATCCACTCCTTATCTGGAGGTCAACAAGGGAAACTCCTTCTTTTGAATTTAGTTCTGCGAAAACCAAACTTTCTCCTTCTGGATGAACCCACACGAAATTTTTCTCCAACTTCTCAACCAGAAATCAGAAAACTCTTTGCCAATTATTCTGGTGGTCTGGTCACTGTTTCGCATGATCGACGTTTCTTAAAAGAAGTCTGTACGAGTATCTATAGTCTGACAGAGCATGGTTTAGAAGTAGTTGATTTACAAGATCTTTAACTTTTAGAAATAAAACATCCAAAGAAAAACCTCTGGATGTTTTTTACATATGTTTCAAACGCTCAATCCGTTCTGAAATAGGTGGATGCGTGTAAAATAGTTTTTTCAAGAAACCTGGTTTTTGAGGATCATTGATATAAAGTGCACTACTAGCATCATCCACATGATGACTCATGGGTTGACTATTTTCTAATTTTTGTAAAGCATTGATCATCCCTTGCGGATTGCGTGTTAATTCCACACTTGAAGCATCCGCTAAAAATTCTCGTTGGCGAGAAATAGCTAATTGCACTAAAGTTGCTGCAAGAGGTGCCAGAACTATGGCTAAGAGAGAAATGACTAACATAATCACTTCAAGTCCTCCACTGTCACGGTCACTATTTCTTCTACTACGTGATGCTCCACCCCACCACATCATACGACCAGCCATACTCGATAAAAGGGTAATGGCACTGGCAAGAGCAACAGCAATGGTAGAGATTCGAATATCTAAGTTGCGAATATGACTAACTTCATGCCCGATTACAGCTTCTAACTCCTCACGATTCATGATTTCTAGAAGTCCTGAAGTTGCTGCTACAGCAGCATTTTGAGGATTCGAACCTGTGGCGAAAGCATTCAAACCCGAGTCATCAATTACATAAACTCGTGGCATAGGAATTTGCGCCACCATAGCCATATCCTCAACAACATGATAGAGAACAGGTTCTTCATTCCTATCAACTTCACGCGCACCATTCATACTCATGACAATCTCTGTAGATTGAAAAATCATGGTCAAGGCATAGATGAAACCGATAATCATGGCTACGGTCACGCCCCAGATACCTGAGTTCATGAAAAGATATCCAACCGCATATCCGACTATGGCTAACAAAAGAAAGAAAACAATTAATAAAACCCAAGTTTTACGTTTATTACTAGCGATTTGTTTGTACAGCATCTTAGTCACCTAAACCACTAAAATCAAATCTAGGAACAGCCTTTTCTTCTTCTGGAGTCTGAAGGAAATCCGCTGCCTTGAAGCCAAAGATAGCCGCAACTAGATTACTTGGGAAAGTTTCTAATTTAACATTGTAGTTGCTAACGACACTATTATAAAGTTGGCGAGAATATGATATTTTGTTTTCTGTGTTAGTCAGTTCTTCTTGTAAGTGAGCAAAGTTGCCACTAGCCTTCAAGTCAGGATAGTTCTCTGCAACCGCAAAGATACCAGATATCTGACGAGTCAGTGCATCACTAGCTTTCATGGCTTCTGCAGGTGTAGTTGCTGCAGCTACTTGTCTACGGAGTTCAGTCACCTTTTCAAGAGTAGAACTTTCATATTTCGCATAACCTTTAACCGTTTCAATTAAGTTTGGTAAGAGATCATTTCGACGCTTCAACTGAACATCGATCTGACTCCAAGCTTCCTTGGTCTGCATACGATTTCTCACCAATTTATTATAGCAGTCAATCACCAAGAAAATAATTAGAGCAAGAACTCCAAAAAACATCCATTGCATCATAAAGCTCCTTTCTGCTTTTAGATTAGTACAAGTATATCAAATTTCCATGTTTTTGTGGTAAAATAAGATGATATACAAGAAGGATATAACTATGAAACCAGAAACTTTTTACTCACTACTTGACCAACAGAATATTAATCTTACTGACCAGCAAAAAGCACAATTTGAGCGCTATTTCGAACTCTTAGTTGAATGGAACGAAAAAATCAACCTGACTGCCATTACTGAAAAGGAAGAGGTTTACCTTAAGCACTTTTATGATTCTATCGCTCCTATTCTACAAGGGTTGATAGAAAACCAAGAAATTAAGTTACTGGATATTGGCGCTGGTGCAGGATTCCCAAGTCTTCCTATGAAGATTCTCTACCCTCAGCTAGATGTGACCATCATTGATTCTCTGAACAAGCGCATTAACTTCCTTCAGCTTCTAGCTGAGGAGCTTGATTTAGAAGGGATTCATTTCTACCATGGACGAGCCGAAGACTTTGCCCAAGACAAGAACTTCCGTGCCCAATTCGACATTGTGACAGCTCGTGCAGTTGCTCGCATGCAAGTTCTCTCAGAGTTAACCATTCCTTACCTTAAAGTTGGTGGAAAACTTTTGGCACTTAAGGCCAGTAATGCTCCTGAGGAATTGACAGAAGCCAAAAATGCTCTCAACCTTCTCTTTAGTAAGGTTGAAGATAACATCAGCTACACACTTCCTAATGGAGATCCTCGCTACATCACCATTGTAGAAAAGAAAAAAGAAACTCCAAATAAATACCCACGTAAGGCTGGTATGCCAAATAAACGACCACTTTAGGATATTTTAAATAGATACTCACAAGATTATACCTCGCGTCTTTATTTCTCAGCTCGGGAAAAAATGATTTACAAAATCATGCCTCGCTCTCTTGTTTCTTGGCTCGGGAAAAAATGATTTACAAAATCATTTTTTTCTGCTATACTATCACAAGCAAAGGTTTTTAATGTCATCCCGTGAGGTGACGAAGACGCAGATATATATGAAATTTTTTAAATATTGGGATAACCATGTTTTAAAGATGTCTTACTCTGAGAGCCTATTGCTGTAAAATAATGGGCTCTTTTTTGATGCCCAAAAAGTGAGGTATTTATGAAACAAGAATCAACTGTTGATTTGTTACTCGACGTTGACCAACGTCCTTCTTTTGGTAAGGGAATTCTACTCAGCTTCCAGCACGTGTTTGCAATGTTTGGTGCTACCATCTTGGTGCCACTGATTTTGGGAATGCCTGTATCTGTTGCCCTGTTTGCATCAGGTGTCGGAACACTGATTTACATGGTATGTACTGGCTTTAAAGTTCCGGTCTATCTCGGTTCTTCTTTTGCCTTCATCACTGCAATGTCACTTGCTATGAAGGAAATGGGTGGCGATGTTTCTGCTGCTCAAACAGGGGTTATCTTAACTGGTTTAATCTACGTTCTTGTTTCAACTAGCATCCGCTTTGCTGGTACAAAATGGATTGATAAACTTTTACCACCAATCGTTATCGGACCTATGATTATCGTAATTGGTCTGGGTCTTGCAGGTTCAGCTGTAACAAATGCTGGTCTTGTTGCTGATGGCAACTGGAAAAATGCTCTTGTAGCTGTGGTTACCTTCCTCATCGCTGCCTTTATCAATACAAAAGGAAAAGGATTCCTTCGTATCATTCCTTTCTTGTTTGCCATTATCGGTGGATATATCTTTGCAGTCTTTCTTGGTCTAGTAGACTTCACACCTGTTCTTCAAGCTAACTGGTTCGAAATTCCAGGTTTCTACCTACCATTTAGCACAGGTGGTGCCTTCAAAGAATACAACCTTTACTTCGGTCCAGAGACAATCGCAATCTTACCAATCGCGATCGTAACAATCTCAGAACACATTGGAGACCACACGGTCTTGAGCCAAATCTGTGGCCGTCAATTCTTGAAAGAACCAGGTCTTCACCGTACCCTTCTTGGTGACGGTATCGCAACATCTGTATCTGCCTTCCTTGGTGGACCTGCTAATACTACCTACGGTGAAAATACAGGGGTGATCGGTATGACTCGTATCGCTTCTGTCTCAGTTATCCGTAACGCAGCCTTTATCGCAATTGCCCTTAGCTTCCTTGGTAAATTCACTGCTTTGATTTCCACAATCCCTAGCGCCGTACTTGGTGGAATGTCTATCCTTCTTTACGGGGTTATCGCCAGCAACGGTTTGAAAGTTTTGATCAAGGAACGTGTAGACTTTGGACAAATGCGTAACCTTATCATTGCAAGTGCAATGTTGGTACTTGGACTTGGTGGAGCAATCCTTAAACTTGGTCCAGTTACACTTTCAGGTACTGCCCTATCAGCAATGACAGGTATCCTTTTGAACTTGATCTTGCCATACGAAAATAAAGACTAAAAGCATTCATAAAAAAATCCACTCGAATGAGTGGATTTTTTGCTTAAGTTCTCCAAGTAATCAAGAGGTACAAGAGACTTGAACCAAACATATCTGCAAGAGCATGCATAAGAAAGAATGGCAGTAAATTCTTGACTACATACTTGTACAAGAAATAATAGAATAGTCCATATACAAACCCAATAACTAAGGCCCAGAGTAATCCTTGGTAGGTATGGAAAGAAATCCGTATGATTACCGAGTATACCAGAACCAGCCACTGATGCTTTTCTTTTACTGAAGTCAGTAATCCCAAGAAGAAAAATTCTTCGTAAAAACCATTTAAAAGCGCATAGCCAATAGCCATTGGCGTTAAGGCCATGAATTTTCTAATGATTTCCATTGGGTCTATAAAAGGAATCAACTGAGGATTAAAATAATTGTACTCACCACTAAGGGTTGTTACAATATCACCAAAAATACCAACAATAGCAAAGATAAGGGGAACCCAGATGAAAACAGACCAGGAAAAGCGTATAGGAAGTTGTTTAAAATCATAATTTCGAATCAAGAGATAAAGGAAAGTAATCCCTAACATCATCAATTGAAAAGTAAAATTACTAGAATAAGCTGCGCCATCACTTGCTACATTTGTTGTAGTTTCCGCAACACTAGCAACAGTTGAAGGTGATAGACTCTCCATAAATTGTTGAGTAGAACGGATGATAAACTCTCCAAACATTAAAACAGTAATGATGAAGATGTCGAACCATTTTAAGTATCTTAAAGGTTTAGCAGGATGAATACTTTGTATAAAATTCATATTTCCTCCGTTTAGCTTATTTTTGTAACTTTATTATAAACTTTCAATCTTAAAATTAATTAAATTGATACTAGGGCATAAAAAAACAACCTCTTTATAGGGTTGTTCTGTTCTTAAATGGACTTGTGTTTCTTTTCTAGCATTAAATCTTTTAAAGAAATAATAGTCACAGCCAATAAAATCATTGCCATACCAAGAAAATCTACAGGATAAAAGATATCTCCCATAATCATGAAGGCAAAAAATACCGCAGAGATTGGCTCAATAGAGGCCAAGAGACTAGATTTGACTGGTCCAACCATACTTGCCCCCTTAAGAAAGGCCGTGTAGGCAAAAACAGTCCCGATGAGAATAATTCCAGCAAATGCTAAGAAAATATCAAAAGACATAGGTAGACTAGCACCGATAATCCCTGTAAATGGCACTGCTACCAACCCAGAGATGGTCATACCGACACCAATAACCAGAATGCTCCCCCATTTTTGAATGAGTTTAATGGGTAAAATAATATAAAGAGCATAGGTTAAAGCAGAGAACAAGCCCCAAAAGAGACCTGCTGGTGTCATAGAGAGCTGATCCATTTGACCGTGAGTCGCAATTAAAAAGGTTCCACCTATTGCTAAAATCATAGAAAGGATTTCGGCTATAGTAGGTGCTACCTTATCCTTTATACATGTGTAAGCCAAGATTCCAACAGGACAGACATACTGAAGCACCGTCGCTGTACCTGCATTTGTCTCGTGAATAGCCGTTAAATAAGCCAATTGATTCAGAAAGAGACCTAATAATGAAAATAGTAAGAGAGAAAACAGACTTGATTTATCTTTTAGAAAAGCCCAAAATTGTTCCTTAGACTTTATATAGGACAAGAGAACTAAGAGCAAACCTGCAACAATTAAACGAATATTTGTTAGGACTAGAGCCGATATCCCATGAACCATTAGGTACTGACCACTGGTCCCAGACAAGCCCCAAGCAATACCAGCAATCACTGTAAAAAGAGTTCCTTTAAGAGCTTTTGACATACTTCCTCCCTAGTCTGCTTCACGAATTAGGTCCATGACCTGATTACGGTCTATGATCCACTGCGCACGCTCGTCTTTTTCGTAGGTTCTATTGGACAAGAAAATCGCAGCTTCCTGCTTCTTACGATTCCACATGATAAAGGTTCCAGTATAGCCTGTATGGTCTAGCCAATCGCCTTCAAGATTCCAGGCCAAAGAGCGTTCCTTATCACTCAAATCTGAAAAATTTTGGCTTAATCCGTCAGCAAAATCATCCTGTAAATAATGCTCAAGGAAGATTTTTAAATCCTTCACAGTTGAAAATAAGCCTGCACTTCCAGCATGTTTACCTAGTAAACGTGCCTTAGGATCATGCACCACTCCTGCTTTCTGTCCCCGAACTGTAGGAACAGCACTTCTAACTGGTCCAAACTGAGTTTCCTTCATCTTCCATGGATCCAAAACTTGCTCTTGTAGAATCTGGTCTAAGTCTTTTTCAAAGTAGTTCTCTAGGAGAAAACCGAGTAAGAGAAAGTGCACATCCGAGTATAGAAAAGCCCTCTTCTCTCGTCGATTCAAATGAAACATGGCTTCTTTTAATTCTTCTGCACTCAACTGGTCTCTATTGATAATAAACGGGTCCAAGTCCGTAGAATGTGTGAGGAGTTGACGAATGGTGATATCTAGATAATCAGAGTCAGGTAAAAATTCTGTCACTGACTTTTCTATATCTAATTCCCCTTGATGCCACAAAAAAGTTAAGACAGTTCCAACTCCGACGACTTTGCTCACACTTGCCAAATCATAGACTAAACCTTGACAAGTCTGCTCTCCAATTTCTGGATTTGCTTCTCCGAGGTAGCAATCAGACCATTCACCATCCCGATAATACGCAAAAGAGGCACCAGGATAAATCCCTGCCTCAATTTGTTGCTCTATTTTTTGAATGATTTTTTGTTTCATACTTCTTCAAACCACAATTCGATATTGTTGGCATCCTTGGTTAGGAAAAACTTCTCAGACTTAGGAATAAAGTAACCTGCAGTTTCAAAAAGTTGACGCAGACTAGCCAATTCAAGTTCTTTTACTTGGAATTTCAACATAGACAAATCCCAAGTTACATTATTTTCAACAAGCAAATCACTACCTTGGGCTTGTTTAAAAGTTATGCTAGTTTCGATTTCCTCTTTTTCAAGCAGGCTCGTCGTTTCAGCAGGCAAGTTAATTTCTGCTGAAATTTCAAACGCTGTCAAATATTGCACTTCCTCATCTTTTGTGAAAGTAACAGTTTCATCAAACTTTCTCAAATCTTTGATGTCATCTTCCGCATGGATTAGGACAAGATCCCCTTCTGGTGAAAGGATTTCAAAAGCATATCCCTTATTTCCTTTATAGAGTTGAGGAAGTTTTTCCATTCTAGCTAGCAGTGCTTCAACCTCGGATGGATTCGCTACTTTTACAATCAATCTAGCTAATTTTTTGATCCCTTCAACCTTACGGCTTCTCATACTTGGCGATTCTTCTAAAACCAATTTTTCAATGCCTGACTGGTCTCCTAGCGATAAGAAAGCCGACTCTTCAAGCAAGGGTTTCATTCCCAAGGTTTGGATATAAAACAATTCATTTAATCTTCTATTATTTATCTTTAGCGTCGGGATCATACGCACAATTTGATTTACATTCATAAATTCCTCCAACACTTTTTATTTTAAAGGATTTTATTTCATTTTACAAGTTATTCAACTGAAAACTTTGACTATATTAACCTTTTTAGCACATGAAACTCCCTTCTAAATTAGAAGGGAGCCTATTGTATTTAGTAAACTAGTTATATCAATTCTTCCAAGAAAGTTCTGCTTGAAGACCGTAGTGATCACTGACCTGCGGACTTGCTTGGCCATCAAAAACTACCTGTAACTTTTCTACCTGAAGATCTTTTGTCGTAAAGACGTAATCAATTCGAAGAGGTTCTGAATTCCCTTTCCAACCATCGATTTCTGGAGGAACAGTGTAGCTTCCACTTCTCTCTTTTGCAACTTCATAGGCATCCTGTAAGCCTAGCGGACTAGCTAGGATAGCTTGATATCCTTCCTGACCTGCAGGGTTATTAAAATCTCCTGCTAGTAATAGAGGTTTATTCAACTCTTTTAAAACTGCTTCAAATCTTGCCCATTCCTCTTGGAATCCTTTATCCCACCAAGAGAGATGCACACTCGCAACTGCAAGCTCTTTACCTTCTACTACTGTTTCTACTAGTGCAACTCGACGAGTGTGATAATCAGTTGGATCATCTACATCTGAAACCAAAATCTCACGCGCCTCAATCGGTGTTTTAGATAGAATTGAAACTCCCTCATGATAATGGTCATAGCCGATATGATTATAAGCCCATGTCCAATAATAGTCCAGTCCTTTTTCAGACAACTTTTCTACCAAAAGACGAACATAGTGGTCTTGGTGAATGGGTTCTGCTGAAGGTAACGGATTGTAAAGTGGTCCAGACTCTACTTGAGTTGATGTAATTTCTTGGTTGATTTCTTGAAAACAAATCAAATCATAACTGTTTTCAAGTATATCTTGAAACAAGAGCTGAAATTTTTCTTCAGGATTTTTTTCCATCCAACTATGAGTATTGAGTGTTAAAAACTTCATGTTTTTCTCCTATAAACAAGAGGTTGGAAAACAGCTTCCAACCCCTTAGTGTATTACAATTCTACTTTTGCAACTGCTGTTTTAGCTGCAAGAGAACCGGTTTGTTCTAGTTTAACTGACTTGATGGCATCTCCATTTGTAAAGACTACTACAGTTGTAGTTTCACGCTCAGCAGCCTGAATAGCTCCGAGGTCAGCTTTGACCAAGAGATCACCAGCAGCTACTGTTTGACCTTCTGAAACTACCACTTCAAATGGTTTTCCTTCAAGACTTACAGTATCAAGACCAATGTGAACAAGAACTTCAAGACCTGCTTCAGTTACAAGACCAAGAGCATGTTTAGTTGGGAAGACGCTTGATACAGTACCAGAAACTGGAGATACAATGTTTCCGTTTGCTGGTTCTACTGCAAATCCATCACCCATCATTTTTTGTGAAAAGACTGGATCCTTAACTTGTTCCAATTCAATGACTTGACCGTCAGCAACTGAATAAACTTCTTCAGTTACACCTTTGTAGACAACAGTATCTTTTTGAGCTGCTGCCATTTGACTTGGAAGAGTTTCAGGAATCACTTCTCCAGAATCAAGGATATCTTGGATATCTGATTTCAAAACGTCAGCTTTAGGTCCGTAGATAGCTTGGACACCTTGTCCTTTCATGACAAGTCCCATAGCTCCTTCAGATTTCCATTGTTCTTCTGTTCCAACTTTTTCTGCATCTTTTACAGTAACGCGAAGACGAGTCATACATGCGTCGACATCAACGATGTTCGCACGTCCACCAAGAAGGTTGATGATGTTAACTGCTTGAGAAGCTTCTGCAACTTTAGTTTCACCGGCAGCTGAAGATTCAGAAGAACCATCTGCATTTTCGTAGTTACCGTTACGTCCTGGAGTTGCATAGTTGAATTTCTTAATCATGAAGTTAGCGATAAAGTACATGATAAATCCAAAGAGCACTGTCACCCAGATAAAGTTAACAATATCCATACCAATACCAGCGTTGATAGCTAGGGGAGTACGAGTCAAGAATTCGATTGAACCGAATGAGTGTACACGAAGGTTCACAATATCAGCCATTGCAAAGGCAGCACCTTGAACAAGAGCGTAAACAAGGTAAAGAGGTGTTGCGATGAACATGAACATGTACTCAATTGGTTCAGTTACCCCTGTCAAGAATGTTGCAAGAGCAGTTGCGATCATCATACCTTTGTATTGGTGTTTCTTATCTGGATCAACGTTACGGTAGATAGCCACAATTACACCCATCAAGATACCAAACGAACCAATCATTTGTCCAACTTTGAAACGAGCTGGATGTACTGTATCTAACAAGTGTTGGTATTGAGCTGCGTCAGTACCTTTAAGGTTTACAAGGTCAGTTACCCATGCAAGCCAAAGTGGATCTTGACCAAATACTTGAGTACCTTTTGCTGCACCAGTCATGACATCATAAGTACCACCAAGAGCTGTATAGTTCATTGGGATAGTCAACATATGGTGAAGTCCGAATGGCAAGAGCAAACGTTCCAAAGTACCATACAAGAATGGTGCTAGAACTGGAGCTGTTTCTTGAGAGTTGGCAATCCAGATACCAAAGCTGTTAATACCTGTTTGAACAAGTGGCCAGAAAATTGAAAGAAGAATTGCAGCGATTGCTGAACGAAGGATAACAACAAACGGTACAAATCGTTTTCCGTTAAAGAAAGAAAGTGCATCAGGAAGTTTACGGAAATTGTAGTATTTGTTAAAGGCAGTTGCCCCTACAAAACCAGAAATAATCCCTACAAACACACCCATGTTAAGTGCTGGAGCTTCAAACACGCTGATAAAGTAATCAGAAACTTTGATAGAGTTACCAAAGATTGTTGAAACCATAGCATTAGGATCTTTCAACATATCACCACTAACACTAAAGATAGCACCAGTGATACGGTTAATCAAGATAAAGGCAAGTCCTGCTGCAAAGGCACCACCTGCACGTTCTTTAGCCCAGCTACCACCGATAGCAAGAGCAAACAAGATATGTAGGTTACCGATAACTCCCCAACCAATTTGCTCAAGGATTCCACCTGTAATAACAAGTGGCGCAAAGTTAGGGTCAATCATTGCAAGTGTCTTACCGATTGAAATCATCAATCCAGCCGCTGGCATAACAGCGATAACCACCATTAGAGCCTTACCGAATTTTTGCCAAAACTCGAAAGACAAAACATTTTTGAATGTAGCTTTCATCATTCAAATCTCCTTATTTTATTTTAGTGCAAACGATTTACGAAAACGTTTGCACCATCAACACCTCTATTATACCACTTTAATTTTTTTTGTAAAGAATTTATATAAGATTTTTTGATTTTAAAAATTTCTTACTTCTCTTCAATTGTTTACTAACTTTGAGTTTACTGGGGTTTTCTGATATAATATTAGCTATGAAATCCTATAATACCTTGAATGATTATTATCGAAATTTATTCGGAGAAAAAACTTTCAAAGTTCCTATCGATGCCGGATTTGATTGTCCCAATCGTGATGGTACAGTAGCTCATGGAGGTTGTACTTTCTGTACGGTTTCTGGATCTGGAGATGCTATTGTTGCACCTGACGCTCCTATTCGTGAGCAATTTTATAAAGAAATTGACTTTATGCACCGGAAATGGCCAGATGTCAAAAAATATCTGGTTTATTTCCAAAACTTTACTAATACTCATGAAAAGCTCGAAGTCATTCGCGAACGCTATGAACAAGCTATTAATGAACCCGGTGTGGTTGGCATTAATATCGGTACACGGCCAGACTGCCTTCCCGATGAGACTATCGAATACTTGGCAAAACTGTCAGAACGAATGCATGTTACTGTAGAGTTAGGTTTACAAACAACCTATGAAGAAACTTCTGAATTGATTAACCGTGCCCACTCCTATGAACTTTATGTGGAGACAGTTAAACGCTTAAGAAAATATCCCAAGATTGAAATTGTTGCCCATTTGATTAACGGCTTGCCAGGTGAAACTCATGATATGATGGTGGAAAATATTCGTCGTTGTGTGACTGATAATGATATTCAAGGGATTAAACTTCACCTACTTCACCTTATGACCAATACTCGAATGCAACGTGATTATCACGAGGGTAGACTGCAGCTTATGAGTCAAGATGACTATGTGAAAGTTATCTGTGACCAACTAGAAATTATTCCTAAACATATAGTCATCCATAGGATTACAGGAGATGCACCTAGAGAAATGTTGATTGGTCCTATGTGGAGTCTCAATAAATGGGAAGTCCTAAATAGCATTGAAGCTGAAATGAGACGTCGAGGTAGTGTTCAAGGATGCAAGGCTGTAAAACAGGAGTTTATGAATGAAAAGACCACTTGAAATGGCGCATGATTTTCTTGCCCAAGTCATCACAAAAGATGATGTTGTTTTAGATGCAACAATGGGAAATGGACATGATACACTTTTCCTTGCCAAATTAGCTAAACAAGTCTACGCTTTTGATATACAAGAGCAAGCTCTTCAAAAAACAAGTCAACGTCTACAAGAAGCCGGTTTGACCAATGTCGAGTTACTTCTACAAGGTCATGAAAACGTAGATCAGTTTGCAACTGAGGTGAAAGCAGCCATCTTTAATCTAGGTTATCTTCCTACTGCCGATAAGTCTATCATTACTAAACCTCACACAACCATTGAGGCACTTGAAAAGCTCTGTCAGATGCTCGTTAAAGGGGGACGAATAGCCATCATGATTTATTACGGGCATGAAGGCGGAGATATAGAACGGGATGCAGTTATGGATTATGTTAGTCAGTTACCGCAACAAGAATATACTGCTACTATCTATCGCACCCTCAACCAAATTAACAATCCCCCATTTTTAGTTATGATTGAAAAATTAGAAAGGTATCGACATGGATAAACAATACCTAAAAGATAAAATCGAAGCTCTTCGTCACAACTTTGTCGAGTCAACCCAACATGAACGTGCAGTTGGTATTTTGGATGAAGCACATATGAGTAAAAAAATGCTGAAAATCAAGAAGAAAATGATTTCACTTGAAATGGAGCGTTGTCAGAAGAAAATCGAGCATAAGGACTGCTCAAAGATTGATCAAAAAATCCAAGAACAAAAGGAACTTTTTGAAAATTGTCGTAAACAAAAATAGGGAGGTGAAAAATGAATTTACTTTTTTATCTCTTGGTATTTTTACTAGTTCTTATTGTTTCTAGTACGACCAATAAGCTTTTGCCCTTTTTAGCCATGCCTCTGATTCAAATTTTGTTAGGGATTGGAATTGGACTTTTTTTACCCAACAACCAATATCATTTAGATACTGAGTTATTCCTAGCTTTAGTCATTGGCCCGCTACTCTTTCGAGAGGCTCAAGAAGCAGACATTACTTCTATCCTAAAACACTGGCGGATTGTCCTCTACTTGATTTTCCCAGTTATCTTTATATCAGCGCTGAGCATGGGAGGAGTCGCCCATGTCCTTTGGGCTAGCCTTCCGTTGGCCGCCTGCGTAGCAGTTGGTGCCGCCTTAGGTCCTACTGACCTAGTCGCCTTCGCATCCCTTTCTCAACGCTTTTCCTTCCCAAAACGGGTCTCTAATATCCTAAAGGGGGAAGGTCTTCTGAATGATGCTTCTGGACTAGTAGCCTTTCGAATGGCTCTCATCGCTTGGACAACAGGAACATTCTCCCTTACCCAAGCCGGAACTTCATTAGCCATTTCCATCGTTGGAGGTTTTGCAGTCGGCTTGATAACAGCCCTAATCAATCGCTTCCTCCATACTTTTCTACTCAGCGTCCGTGCAACAGATATCGCAAGTGAGCTCTTATTGGAACTTAGTTTACCTCTCTTGACTTTTTTTATAGCCGAAGAAATTCATGTTTCAGGCATCATCGCCGTTGTTGTTGCTGGGATTCTGAAAGCCAGTCGTTTCAAGAAAATAAATCTCCTTGAAGCGCAAGTTGATACAGTTACTGAGACTGTTTGGCAGACTGTAACCTTTATGCTCAATGGGTCTGTCTTTGTCATTCTTGGGATGGAACTGGAAATGATCGCGGAACCAATTCTTAAGAGTGCTTTCTACAACAAAATGCTTCTCTTACTCAGCGTTTTCCTCTTGACCTTCCTACTTTTTGCTATCCGCTTTGTCATGATCTATGGATTTTACGCATTTCGGATTAAGAAGCTTCATAAAAGTTTAGACAAATATGTCAAAGACATGCTCCTCCTTACCTTTTCTGGTGTGAAGGGAACTGTATCCATTGCCACTATCCTTTTGATACCGTCTAATCTGGAACAAGAATATCCTCTTCTTCTCTTCCTCGTAGCTGGTGTAACTCTAGTAAGTTTCCTGACGGGATTACTAGTACTCCCACACCTTTCTGAAGAGAAAGAACCGTCTAAGGATCAGCTCATGCACATCGCTATCTTAAACGATGTCGCCATGGAATTAGAGAAGGATTTAGAGAATACAAAAAACAAGGTTCCACTCTATGCGGCTGTTGACAATTATTATGGACGTATTGAAAATCTTATTCTTAGTCAAGAAAACAAAGAAATTCAAGAGGACTGGGAAGCTCTTAAACTCTTGATTCTCAGTGTTGAAAGCGATGGCTTGGAACAAGCCTATGAAGAAGGAAAGATTGGAGATCGTGCTTATCGTGTCTACCAACGCTACTTGAAAAGCATGGAGAAAAATATTAAGCGAAACTTTGCTTCTCGACTAACCTACTACTTCCTTGTCTCCATACGCATTCTTCGTTTTCTACTTCATGAATTGCTCACATTTGGGAAAACATTCCGCTCGTGGAAAGACAAGGAAAAACAAAGACTTCTTGCCATTGATTATGACCAGATCGCTGAACTCTACCTAGCCAACACTGAAATTATTATCGAGAGTTTGGAAAACCTCAAAGGGATTTATAAGAGTTCTCTGATTAGCTTCATGCAGGAATCTCGTCTTCGCGAAACCAGTCATATTACGAGTGGTGCCTTTGTGGAACGGGTTATCAATCGTATCAAACCCAATAACATCGATGAAATGCTTAGAGGATACTACCTTGAGCGTAAGTGTATCTTTGAATACGAAGCTCAAAAACTCATCTCAGCTCAATATGCCAAAAAGCTACGCCAAAATGTCAATAATTTAGAAACTTATTCCTTAAAAGAATCTGCTAATACCTTACCTTATGATATGATGGAATTAGTTCGAAGAAATTAAAGTCTATAAAAAACAAGAGAAAAACTGGAGGATTGTAACATGAAAAAGTTGTGGAAACAGCTGACTGATAGACCCTTATTAAAAGCTTTTTTGCACTACTATCAAGCCTCCGATAGTGAGTTAACTAGCGTTGCTGTTGCCTACTATTGGTTAATTTCAATCTTCCCTTTACTCATGATAGTGGTCAATATCTTACCCTACTTTCAAATTCCCGTCTCAAACTTTCTATTAACAATCAAGGAATTTTTACCAGATACTATCTATGAAGTAGTCGCGAAGATTGCCAGAGAAGTTCTGACTCAGCCATCAACAGGTTTACTAAGTTTTGCTATCTTATCAGCTCTTTGGACTTTCTCCAAATCCATGGATTTTCTTCAGAAGGCCTTTAATAAAGCCTATGGAGTTGCAAAAAATAGAGGAATTATCTCACACCAGCTGATGAGTCTCTTGGTTAGCTTTGGCCTTCAAATTCTCTTTGCGCTTGCCTTATTCCTCAGTATGTTCGGCCATATGTTATTGGATTTGCTTAAAAACTACTGGAAATCCGAGAGTGCCCTGTTTTCTTATCTACAGGATTTTACAGGTCCCCTGATTTATGCCTTTCTTTTTGCTACCGTGATTATGCTCTATTATTTCCTACCAAATGTTAAAGTAAGTAAGATTCGCTATGTCATACCTGGAAGTCTCTTTGTACTAGCTACGACGATTGCTTTATTAAACATCTTTGCAGCCTATTTCAACAATTATGTCAATTATCTCGTTGACGTCAGATTTTTCAGTTCAATCGTCGTCGTTGTTATGATGTTCTGGTTCATTATCATTGCCAAGATATTAATTATCGGTGCTGTCATCAATGCCAGTGTTCAAAGCCTAAAAGACCCAGACTTTAAAGCAGATCAATAAGATTTCACCGATTAAACAAATCAATCCCCCAGTCATTTGATACTGGGGGATTTTTGAATTTCCTACTTTATTGTCCACTAGTCAGGGCTTGCAATTCTGTTTTTAGGTACTGAGCTAAATGTTGGTGAGCAAAAATATTGGCTTTTTTTTCTGCGGTAGGATTGTAGTTGGTGTTGGTATTTACATCATAGACATAAATGTCTCCACTCTCTGATTGAACCCATTCAATCGCCGCAACTTCAATCTGAGCATTTTTCAAGAAATTCTCATAAGCTTCTCTCCGGTCATCTGGTAGAGGTTCTGTAATCTGGAATTTTTCAGACGTTTCTAGTTGCTCTGGTCTCTTGCCGATTTGGCAACCATCTGCTGGACACAGTTGGAAACCATCTGAAGAATCGATCGAAACAGTATAGAGGAATTTTTGATTGATAAACTCTGAACGACGGATACGTCCATCACTTGGCTTGATGTAGGCTTGTAACAAGGTAATCCCGTCCACTGATGGTTCAAAGAGAGGGCTATTGACATAAGCTGCCAGTTCTTCTTCATTTTGAAAGAGTTGAACCCCCAATCCCTTACCTGCTCGATTGTGCTTGGTAATCAAAGGATAAATGTTTAATTTTCTTGCTGCTTCAATAATGTTCTCTTGACCCAAAACCGCAACTGTTGCAGGAGTCTCGATACCAGATTCGTTTAACTTCAAATATTGTTTGATTTTACTAATTTCAAGGTTGATAGCACCGGTACCATTCACAACTTTGCGTCCGTGTGCTTCTAACCAAGTAATCACTTGCTCTGTAAATTCTGGAGCATAACGATGTCCCCTAGTGTGAGAAGAGGCAGACATACGATTGTAAAAGATACCTTGCGGCGGTGGGCTTTGCAAATCTAAAATCCCACTAGACAAATCCCATAGTTCATAAGGGACTTCTAATTCTTCCAACCATTTCACTAAATGTTGAGTCCATTCTAGATTCTCATGAATCACATAAACTTTTGCTTCACTCATTATTTATATCTCCTTAAGAAAAGCTGACTGATAATTGGCTTTCCTTTTCTTCTTCTAAAATATATCCTTCTGTTTTTTCGATAACGCTGACTGTTAAGATTTGACCTAAAACATTGATCATGGTACGGCCTGCATTGACAAAGAAATCAACTGCAAAAATCAAGGCCACTCCTTCAACTGGCAAGCCCAATTGAGGTGCTGCAGCTAATAGAACTACGATAGCTCCTGATGGCACAGTTGCTGCAGTTTTTCCAATCAAAGTCAACAATAAAACAGTAAACAAGAGACTTGATAAAGAGAATTGAATACCATAGGCGTGGGCGATAAAAATTGTCGCTACTGAGAAATAAACCGCTGCTCCTTCTAAGTTAAAAGTATATCCTAAAGGAACAACTAAATCAATTGTATGCTCGTCATGCCCCTGTTTTTTCAAATCTTTAAGAAGTGATGGCAAGACCACACTCGAACTACCCGTAACAAAGGCCAGAGTCAAGAGACTCCAATTTTCACGAAAGGCTGATAAATACGGTACTTTAAAGAAGAAAGCAATCAAAGGGAAAATAAGGAGAACCAAAACAGCATAAGCCAGATAAGTTCCAATTACAAACTGACCAAGCCCAATCAACTTGTCGACACCCGTAGTTGCAACATCTTTAGCGATAAATCCAAAAATACCAATCGGTGATAGTTTGATAATTACTGCAACAATCTTGTAAATGGCTTCAATCCAGATTTGGAAACCTTCGATAATCTTCTGAGATTTATCAGACTTAAGATTCCCAATTCCGTAACCAAGAAAGATTGCAAAAACGATAATTGGCAATAGAGCGCCATCTGAAAGAGATTTAACGATATTTGAAGGAATGAAACCAAGCAAAAATTCGCTGAACTTGACATTGTTAGCAATCCCATCAAGGTTTCCACCAGTTTGACCGATATTCACTCCTTGACCAAATCCTAAATAGTAACTAGCAAATACAAACAAAAGAGTAATGGCAGTTGTTACGGCAAAAAAGTAAACCAAACTCTTGGTCAAGATTTTTCCGAAAGATTTTTTTCCGATAACTCCAGCTACTGCAACAACGATGGTTGGGAAGATTAGCGGAATGATAACCATATTGATCAATTTAATAAAGGCTTGTCCTAAAAATTGATAAAAGCCTGCAAATTGTGGCCAGATAAGGGCAGCGATAACACCCAAGACCAAAGCCACCAATAATTGAATGCCCAGTGAGAGTTTTGACCATAAAGTAACTAATTTCATAAGAAACTCCTTTGTTTTATTTGCTACTCATTCTACTACTATTCTTCTCTCCTGGCTAATATATATTTTTTATTGTCACCATAAAAAAGATTTATAATGAAGGTTCAAACTACTCCAACTTTACAAAGTAAACCACATTGATCTTTGATATAGTATAAAAAATCAGTTTCTAAACAAAAATTTTTAGAAAAACACTGTTAAATCAAGGAATATGCTTTTCTTTTATTCAAATTTTATGATACAATATTGTTATGATTTTAATGAAACTCGCTTCCGTCTTGCTTTTGGTACTAACCTTGGCTTTGGCTATTATCTTTAGTAGATTTTTTAAGTTAAAGAAAAAGGGGATTAACTTTGCAGATTTGGCTTTTCCTTTTCTGATTTTTGAATACTATTTAATCAGTGCAAAGGTTTTTACCCATAATCAACTTCCCATTTTGGGGGCAGCCCTATCTTTGCTAGCTATTATTTTAGCTTTTTACTTCCTGAGCAAAAAACGCAGCTTTTATTACCCAAAATTCCTTAAATTCTTTTGGAGAGCTGGATTTCTACTCACATTGCTCATCTACATCGTTATGATTGTTCAAATCTTCATGATGAAATAAAAATAAATCATGCCAGCACCTCAACAGTTGGTGACTAGTTCTTCCACATGAGGTGCTTTTCTAATGACATTTTAAAAAGAGATTATTAAAAAATAGGAGATCAAATAAGTGAAAAAAACGCTCTTGGCAAGTGCCATCACGCTTTCATTTCTAGGATTTACAACAAATCCAGCTTTTGCTGAAGAAAAACACCTACAAACTACTACAGCAGAAACGACACAAGAAACTACAACTACAGAAAAAGAAAAAAAGAGCACCCCTTCAACTAAGGAAACTGCTCCTACTACTGAAACAAGTTCAAGCCTCCCTACAACATCTACTACAACTCCAAGTACAAGTTCAGACAAGAAAGAGGAGACAAAAGCTCCCGAAGTCAAAAAGAATGGTTGGGTATTTGAAGAAAATATCTGGCGCTTCTATGAAGCAAACAAACCTGCTCTAAACTGGAAAAAAATTCACGGCAAATGGTACTATTTCGATAAGAATGGAATCATGCTTGATAATACTATTTTCGATGGATACATTCTAACTTCTAGCGGTGCTATGGTCGATAGTGGCTGGGGTAAAGTCAAAGATAAATGGTATTATGCAAAGCCATCTGGTAAAATCTCTCAGCAAAAATGGGAAAAAGTTGGTGGTGTATGGTACTACTTTGACAAAGAAGGAATTATGCTCAGCAACACCATTTTCAATGGTTATCTCTTTTCTAACAGTGGTGCCATGGCTGAAAATTCCTGGGTAAAACATGATGGCAAATCATATTACGCTCTAAGCTCTGGTAAAGCAGCACAACAAAAATGGGAAAAAATCGCTGGATCATGGTACTATTTTAAAAAAGATGCCAGCATGGCAAACAACCAATGGCAAGGTAACTACTACCTAAAAGCTAACGGGGTTATGGCTGAGAAAGAATGGATTTTCGATAAAAACTATAATAGCTGGTTCTACTTAAAATCTAGTGGTACTTATGCTGCGCGTGAATGGATTGGCTCATACTACCTCAAGTCAGGTGGTTACATGGCTAAGAGTGAATGGATTGACGACAGCTACTACAATGCCCGTTACTATCTAGATGAAAATGGTGTCTATGTCACAGGAACTCGCAAAATCGATGGAAAAGCACAGCAGTTCCAAAGTAATGGGAAATGGATTGGCGAAATTCCTGTAAGTCGTGGATTTGAAAAAGGAAAATACACGAAGACTGTTTTCTTAGATCCAGGACACGGTGGTAAAGATCCTGGTGCTGTTTACTATAACACGAATGAAAAAGACCTCACTATGCAAGTTTACAAGAAACTTCGTAAGGAACTTGAGGGGCTTGGTTATACCGTTCTTTCTTCGAGAGATAGTGATGTCTATGTCGACTTTATCACTGAACGTTCAAAAATGGTGAATAGTACAAACTCGGATATTTTCATCAGTATCCACTTCAATGCTAGTGGCAACCCTGCTTCTAACCGATCTGGTATCCAAACTTATTCTTACGAAGAAGATTCGGGCTATCGCGCTAAGATCAATCCTTACTGGCATAACCATCCTGATCGTATCAGTGAAAGTAATCGCCTTGCTGCTGATATCCACTCTTCACTCCTAGCTGAAACTGGTGCTAAGGATGCAGGTCTCCTCCAAAGTAGCTTTGCTGTCCTTCGAGAAACTGATAAACCAGCAGTTCTATTGGAGCTTGGTTACATTGACAATTTCAACGAAAACCAACAAATTCGTAGCGATGCTTACCAAAATAGATTGGTGGCTGGTATTGTCAAAGGAATTCAAAAATATTACGCAGGCAAATAAAGCAAAAACCTCGAGAAATCTCGAGGCTTTTTTATTATGCTTCTTTCTTATTAGCGTCAGGAAAGAGAAATCCAATTCCCACGCAAGCTAGCACTCCTGCACCGATAACCAAACCACTTGAAAGTGGCAAGATATCAAGAATAGCATTTGCAATGATAAAGGCAATAATCAAGCTCATGAGACTGGCCTTATAATCTTTTTTAACCAAATTCTCAAGAGTAAAGAATAAGAATAGACCTACTGGAAAAAGTGCCCAGATGTTAACATTCAAACTTGGCCATCCAACTAAACCAAAATACAAGACTGCTGCTGCAATGACTAAAAAACCGATACCTACTACTTTTTTCATGATATAACCTCATTTTCTATTTTGTTAGGAAGCTTTATCTCCCCTTGACAATTACTACTATAGCAAAAATAAAAATCGCAAACAATAGGTTTTGCCTATGTGGTAGTCATGATAGACTATGTGGTCAAAAATCTTATCAAAAGAAAAAAGAAGTCCAAGAGGACTTCTTTCACACTGCCGATTGCAACAAAAAACACTGAATTTTCAGTGTTCCTTTTGTTTCTTTATGTTTCTTTACGCTTCTTAAACGCCCCCTGCAGGAATCGAAAAACAGGACTCAAACCCTTGATTTAAAGGCTTTTCTAACTTACTTGGTCAATTTTTGGTCAAAAATTTCGCTTACTTTTTTTCAAACTCACTCCGGCAATTCCACCTTCAAGCTCATATCCGAAAGTACAGCGAATCACTTCCTTTAGTCAAACATATAACTGAACAACATTGTTTATCTTCCTGCACTTTCATATTTTTTCAATCCTTTTCTAAAAATTGTACGACTTATAATAATCAAAAAAACTGTAAAAACTATTTGATAGAAAAATAGGTTCAATGTATCTTTCCCTAAAAATATTAATACTGCAGGATTGGCAATTAATAAATTGGGAACAAATAACATAGTGATCAATCTGTTAATACCTGTAAAAATATTATATGGATACTTAGAAATTCCAATATAATTCAAAAATACATCTACTTTTGAAAATTTAGTTGGGAACCAAAATGAACTAATCGTTATTAGAAACCAAATTGAATAATATATAATACAACCACACATTAAAGAAAGGATATAAAATAATATTTTTAATGAATTTAAATGTACATTTAAATTTCCATAACTTATAAAAATGATCGCAAGACCAAAAAAAGTATTCACGAATTGAACTAAATTAAATGATCTAAAAATATAGAACAACTGAGTATCAAACGGCCTCAATAAAATTTGATCCAAGTTACCACTCAAAATATCTGATTCTAAAATTCCCATACTTCTAATTAACAATCCCATCATAACTCCATCTACAATAGTGTAGGAACCTACCAAAAATAAAATTTGATAATAGTCCCAACCATTAAAAGAGTCTATGTTTAAGAAAATCAATCTAAAAAATACAATAGGTAAACCAATCCACAGTATCGACGAAAATAGACCACAAAAGAAGTCAAAATGAAAATTCATATCAGATTTAAAACCAAAATGAAGTAGCCTAAAAATTACTTTTATTCTAAACATTTTATCCTCCCACATTTGAGAAGTGCTCCACTCCTTTTCTCAATATGAATCTTGATATAATATAAAAAATGATGCACCAAATCAATTGAATACAAATAATTCTCAAATAGTCTATTAATTTATATGTATCATTACTAAACATCTGAAGCGGTTCATATACTAAGTATTTAAAAGGTAATACATCTAAAAACAGACGAAAATTATTTGAAAAAAAACTTAAAGGCAATAATATTCCTGATAAAAACTGAATTACTATTTCTTTAACAGTAAGGACAAAAAATATATTTTCTAACCAAAAAGAAAGCATACCTACACAACATGATATTAAAAACCATAGAACCATAGATAGAATAATTGCAATACTTCCTAAAATAAGAATTTCAATGGTTAATAACTCATTCTTGTAATAAACACTGGAGAATAAAATGACAGGAATGATGATAAATAATAAATGAGCAAGCCTATCTCCAAGCATTTTACAAAAATAATACTTATAAAAAGTAACAGGTTTTATTAATATGCTAAAAAAATTTCCTGAATGAACATCGTCATTGATTTCCCAATCAACTGGATAAAAAACAAAATATGAAAAAATTATAGTCCCCAAATAGTATTGAACCATTGAGGTAAAATCATATCCTGCTATATTTATCTGGTTACTCTGATATATATACGTCCATAAAAATACTGATATCATAATTTGTATACTTGCCTGTAACATTAACAATAGTACACTTGATTTATAGTTCAAAATAGATCGAAATGATATCAGAATAATAGACATTTCTTTTTTCAATTGTGCTCCTTTTTTGTAAAATAGTTTTGTAAAATAATTTCTTCTAAAGAAAGATTTGATATTTCAAAATCTTCTATATCTACAAGCTTATTGATTGATTCTAATGTCTCAAAGACAAAATCTCTAGGTATTTTTAGTATACATTCCGATTTTGTTTGAGAAATGACTACTACTCCTTTAACAGAGCATAACTCTGGTACCAAATCTAATGTCATTTTTATCTTTAAATATTTAAAATCAGAAAATTTAGATAAAATAACATCCATTGACTCCTGCAAAATAATTTTTCCTTTGTCAATGACGATTAATTCGTCACAAACAGACGAAATATCATCCATATCATGACTCGTTAAAATAATAGTAGTATGACATTCTTCATTCATTTTCTTTAAAAATGTTCTGATATCTTTTTTAGACTGTATATCTAACCCTATAGTAGGCTCGTCTAAAAATAATATTTCCGGACTTGTTAAAGATGCCGCGATAAACTCCATTTTCATTTTTTGTCCAAGAGAGAGGGTCCGGACCTGCTGGTAAAGCTGATCTTTTACATTCAACAAATTGCTTAATTCCTGAATTCGTTCTTGTAAAATCGCCGGTTCTACCTCATATAAAGTACCAATCAATTGAAAATAATCCATAGCCGAAACATCTTGAAATAACTGTAATTTATTTCCTACTACTATTGAAATTTTTTTTCTAAAATTTATACTTCTTTTAAATGGAATTTCTCCATTCACTTCTAATTTTCCGGAACTAGGATAAAGAGTCCCAGTCAACATTTTAATCGTTGTGGATTTACCAGCTCCATTACTCCCAATAAAGCCAACTATACTCCCTCTCTTAATCGTAAAACTAATATCTTGAACAGCTCGAATCGTTATTTGATTACGTTTCAAAAATCTCTTGATAAATGGGAGTCTTGAATCAAAATTATAAAAATTTTTAGATAAATTCTGAGCATTAATAACTATTTCACTCATATATCTCTCCTTTCGATAAAATATATTTACTTGTACTTTTTCCATACTTTACCAAAATGCTAAAGATTGAGCTAAAATCTTCGGGATGGGTAAAATAATATATGTTAAATATATGTCTTCGTGTACTTCTGTTATTAAATCAATAATCCTCTGACTACTCTTAGAAGATATCAAAAATTCCGACCACAACGTTTCTTATTGATTTTATAACGGTTATAGTAATCATACATTTAAAGATTCAAATTCCATAATCCATTCCTTGCTATTCATAAATTACCTCCATTTTTTATAGTCAGTCTAATATCTACAATTTTCTATATAATATTATTGTATCATTATTTTATATATTCGTATATAAATAAGACAATATTCCTCATAACTAATTTACATTAAACAGAGATAAATCAGTCAAAAATTAATTATTTAACTAACATAGCGAGCATAAATAACTTATACCTATAAAGACTTACTCCTATGATCTACTTAACCTCATAATCATCAAAATCAAAACAAATATTTAGTCAAATTTTGGTCACACTTTGGTCAAAAATTCCAAAAATACTAAGTTATTTTAGATGGTGTGAAATTTTCATCACCATTAAAAAAGCCTGTCCTGAGACAAGGCTTTATTTATTTTTAAGAACCCGCACTTTCGTAGGCATCCAATCCCCTGTCCCAAAGTTTGAGGGAAATAACAAAGAAAACAAGGGAAATCAGAATCAAACCACCAATATTAAAGAAGACATCCTTGTCCTGCAAGAAATAGCTGGCAGGATAGTAGGCCGTAAAGGCGAAAGGCACAATAAAGCTAATTAACCAACGAAGGAGCGAATTGTAAATGGAAATCGGGTACTTGGCAAAGTCATTAAACATATAGAAAATATAAATCATGGCACCTGACTGCTTGGTCCAAAAAGCGATGCTGGCTGTCGCAATTTTCAAGGAAGTATAAATCAAGGTCGCAAAAGGAATACAAACTAGAAAAATCAGGAATTTGGGAAGAGTCCAAGCAATGCTAGTCGCCGTTGTCGCTAGTAAAATTCCACCGACCAAAAGTTCACCCAAGGCATCAATCTGAAAGGTCTCAACGAGGATGTGAAAGAGAGGATTGATAGGACGAGTCAGATACTTGTCAAACTCCCCTTTTCGAACTAGTCGTTGACCTAAAGCCCAGAGATTGTCAAAAAAGAGATGATCTAATCCCTTTGGAATTAAGGAAAATCCATAGATAAAGGCAATCTCTTGAAAGGTCCAACCTTCTAGCGAGGGGATGTGTTGAAAGAGTACATTAAGAAACAAGAGGTTCAGGCCTTGAGTCAGAAAGACTCCCAAGACACCTACCACAAAATCCACCTTGTATTCCATGATTTGCTTGATGTATTGTCTGATAAAAATCAGATGCATGCGTTGATATTTTTTCATCCTAACCTCCCTGAATGGTGATAAATGACTGGACTCGTTTCCAAATTAACTGAGACAAGCCCACCATCACTATAAGCCAGAAAAACTGAAGCAAAAGTGCTTGAAGAATCTGACTGGCATCGTATTTCCCAACAATGATCATAACCGGAGTGTAAATTAAGGATGAAAAAGGTAAGAAGGACAGAATATCTGAAACGATTTTCGGAAAGAAAGCCAAGGGAATTAAACTTCCAGACATAAAGGCTACTATTGAAGTCTTGAGTAGATTGGAACCCCATAAATTTTTAAATACAAAGGCTGAAAATCCAAAGCAGATATTAAAGAAAAAGTTAATCAGATAAGCCAGAATTAAGCTAAAGAGATAAAGGACAGTTAATCCTAGCACCTCTAGAATCCCTTGCCCAGATAAGATTTTCACCAAAACAATGACACTTAAAAATGGCAGTCCAACAGAGATAAAAATCAACCACTTGGAACCAAGCTCAGTAAAGAGATAAGAGGCCGCAAAATGCACTGGTCTCAGCAAGCGCATGATAATAGAGCCATCCTTGACCTCCTCCCCAATCATAAAGGAGCTATCAGACCTGGTCAAAAGATTGGTCACAAAACTCATGATGATGTAGAGGGTGATATCTGCCATACTGAAGCCCTGAATCAAAGACTCCTGGGAGGAGTCAAAGACTGCCTTCCAGAGATAAAAGGCCACAAAAGCACCCATGACATCACCAATCCGATAGAGAATAAAGTTGACTCGATAGGTAATCAACTCCTGAATCCCTGCATTGATAAAGGGTTTATAACGTCTCCACAATTTGACCATCCTAGAGCTCCTTTCGATAGAAGCGACGGATAATATCCTCAATATCCGTATCCACCATCTTCAAATCACGGACTTCAAAATCAGACAGGGTTTGCCTGATAATATCAGCTGATTGGTAGCGGGAACTATCAAATTCAATAGTCAGGTTATTTCCTTGTCTATCAATAGACATATCAGGCAAGCCTTCATAATGAGAGACGAGATGACTTTGACCTGGTAGCAGTTCAAAAGAAAGAGTCTTCATCTTGCCAAAGGTCTCCTTGAGCTGGCTCACCGTTCCATCAAAAATCTCCTGCCCCTTGTCAATCATAAAAATTCGATCACAGAGTTGCTCAATGTCGCTCAGGTCGTGAGTGGTCAAGAGAATAGTTGTTTCTTCTTCTTGATTGATTTGAGTAATAGCCCGGCGAATGTTATCCTTGACCGAAACGTCCAAGCCAATGGTCGGCTCATCTAGAAAGAGAACCTTGGGATTGTGAAGCAAGGAAGCCGCAATATCCGCCCGCATCCGTTGACCTAGTGAAAGAGTCCGCACAGGATCCTTTATAAATTCCTTCAAATCCAAAACTTCATTCAAAAAATCCATGCGCTTATGGAAAAGCGAGTCCGGCACATCGTAAATCTCCTTCAAGACCGTGTATGTTTCTTGCAGTGCCAAATCCCACCATAGCTGGGTGCGTTGTCCGAAAACTACTCCAATATCCTTGACATAATCCTGGCGATTATCCTGTGGAATCTTGCCATTAATCCGACAAAAACCAGATGTCGGTTTTAAAATCCCTGTCAGCATTTTGATGGTTGTCGACTTCCCCGCACCATTTGCCCCAATAAAGCCTAGAATCTGCCCCTTAGGCACCTCAAAGGTCAAATCTTTGACCGCTTCAAAGGTCTGCTTTTCAGGATGAATAAAGGAGCGCAAAGCTCCCTTCAAGCCCGGTTCCTTAACAGTCTTCACAAAATTCTTCTGAAGATGTTGCACTTCTATCATTGCCATATCTATCTCCCTATCGTAAGTAACAACATTGTATTTTTGAATACAAATATTCTAAATCTTTACTTTCTAAAACTTCTAAATTTTTATTATTACAGAAGGCTTTATACCAACCTATTATAATCCAATAAAAAAAGGAATGCAAGCGTTTGCTTATAGATTATAAAATTAGAGATTTCTGTCTTAAAAAAATACTTTTGAATCAGAAATTCTGGTTTAATAGTTTCCTTAAAACACCAAAAAACCTGCCTTTAGGGGCAGGCTACGAATTGTAAAAAGGCAAACTATTTTGATCAATATGAATCACTATTTAATCAAAGAACTAATCTTTCATAATTCTTTTCACAATCCCATTTCTATCAATTAGAAAACAATCTGGAAAGGTCATCTGCTCCCATTTTTCATAATCAAAACTGGAATCAAAGTGATGTAGTAGTATTCCTATCAGATTCCCGTGTGAACTAAGTAAAATCGTTTTTTCTGAGTATCTCTCTTCCAATTCCATTAAAAAATTTAGTACTCTAGCTAGTGCATCTTGATTTGATTCCCCTCCTGAAAGAGATTCACTGGGATTTTGCCATAAATATTTAATACTGTCTTCAAACTCAGAATCTTTTATAAAGGTTGAAGATAATTTTCGCTCTCGTAACCGATTATCAAGAACTATTTTATCAAATTGAATTGGCGAGCTATTAATCGTTTCAAATGCTCGTTTATAAGGACTAGAAAAATAATGATCAATATTAAAAAAATTCAAAAACTCTAACTGGTCAAGAGATGAAAATCCTTTTTCTGACAAAGTTCTATTAAAATCATCACTTGAAAATTTTGAATGAGCATGTCTAAGTAAAATATAAGAATTATTCATAAGTCATTACCTTTCAATTATTGTCATCAGTCTAAAATTAAAATGATCTCTAAACCATCAATGACTCTTTAAAAAATCTTCAATCTGAGAAACTATTTCATGACTTTGATAATGATAAAGTTCGTGAGGCGCATCTATATAGACGACTTGAACATTAGACTGGTCACTAGCAAATGTTTCTGCATAATGCTGCCATTCTGATTGGCTAAAGGTCGTGCCTTCACCGTTAGAAACCAGTAATAAGGTGGGAATTTTCGGATTAATGCTAGATGGAACTTTTTTGGCATTTTCCTTTACCAAACGGGATTCATGAAGCATGGCTTGTGACATCAACTGCTTATATGCTAGTAATTTATATTGTTGTCGTTCAGTTTCAGTCAGAGTTGGATTTTTTATATAAAAGGACTCAGGGAAATAGCGTAATAAGCCAATCTTACTGCTCCAATAAGCCACAGTAAGCAAGGCCTGATTATCCTTTAAATCCTCATAACTTGCTGGTAATGCCCAATCCAGACCAACCAAGGATTTCACTTCATCAGGATACTTCTCCTGCCAAGCCAGACTTTCAAGACTAGCCATTGAATGAGACAGAATGATAAAAGGTCCTGATATATTTGCTTGTGATAGAGCTTGACGTGTCTCAGACAAAACTTCCATAACGTCTCTGGATTGATTACTATCCTCGCTATAACCATAGCCAGCCCGCTCCACGATCACTACCTTATATTTTTTTGATAAGGAATCCGACACATTCTTAAAGTCCAAGATTGTTGAAGCAATTCCAGCACCTGAGAGAACTACTATTGTCTCTGGACCATCCCCTTCAACGTAAACATTGATTTTGTGCCCATTAACGAGAACAGTTTTACCCCTAGGAGTTAGAGAGGCTTGTTCCTTTTCTAAGCTGATACGATGAAAGATAAATGTCCCTACTAAAAACAAGATAAGGAAACTAAGAAGGACAAGGGCTGATTTTTTCAGTGTTTTCATAGCATTATTGTACAAAAATTAGACTCTTTTAGCAACTTAAGTTTAAGAATTTTCCAGTATAATCTGTGTATATCCAGAAACAAAAAACCCACCTTCTCAGGCGGGTTTGATTTTGTATTGTTCAGCTAGATTAAGCTTTACCTTCTGAACCGAATACGTCGATACGTTCTTCAACTGATGCTTGGATAGCTTTTACACCGTCAGCCAAGAATTTACGTGGGTCGAAGAGTTTCTTCTTGTCGTATTCTGCTTCGTTTGCTTCGTAGTCACGAGCAAATTTACGAGTTGCGTTAGCGAATGCGATTTGGCATTCAGTGTTAACGTTAACTTTAGCAACACCAAGTTTGATAGCTGCTTGGATTTGGTCATCAGGAATACCTGATCCACCGTGCAATACGATTGGGAAGCCTGGAAGAGCTTCTGTCAATTTTTGCAAGTGGTCAAGGTCAAGACCTTCCCAGTTTGCAGGGTATGGACCGTGGATGTTACCGATACCAGCTGCCAAGAAGTCAATACCAGTTGCAACCATTGCTTTAGCGTCTTCGATTGGAGCCAATTCACCTTTACCGATGATTCCGTCTTCTTCACCACCGATAGTACCAACTTCAGCTTCTACTGAGATACCTTTAGCGTGTGCTTTTTCAACTACGTCTTTAGCCAATTTAAGGTTTTCTTCAACTGGAAGGTGTGAACCGTCAAACATGATTGAAGTGTAACCAACTTCGATACACTCAAGTGCATCTTCGTAGTGACCGTGGTCAAGGTGGATAGCTACTGGTACAGTGATACCCATTGATTCTACAAGGTTAGCGATCAAGTTGCGAGCAACTTTGTAACCACCCATGTATTTAGCAGCACCCATTGAAGTTTGGATCAAAACTGGAGCTTTTTTAGCTTCTGCTGCGCGCAAGATAGCTTGAGTCCACTCAAGGTTGTTTGTGTTAAATCCACCAACTGCATAACCGTTGTCACGAGCTGCTTGGACAAATTTTTCTGCTGAAACGATTGCCATTTTATCAGGCCTCCTGTATATTTTTATGGGATATCCCATTTACATTGTTCATTTTATCACTTTTTGACAAAAAAATCTAGTTTTTCCTGTAGTTTAGATTGAATTTCTTCTATCTAAAAATATGGAACTCTCCTCAAAGTCCTAATCTTACAGGTCTTTGGGTAGGTTCATATAAAAGGCTAGGTGGTCTTCATAGCGTTCAAATCGATAGTCAATTTCTTCGTTTTCCAATAAACTTTTAACTACGAAAAGTCCCAAGCCAGCTCCCTTACTTTGTCGACTAGAAACTGCAAAAGATTGTTCAAACTTATCTTGCTCCTCAGGTGTACAGGCGTTCTCAATGAAAACCCAGCCATCTTCTGTCCCAATTTTTAGATAACCACCTTGAACAGAGTGTTTCACAGCATTACTGATAAGATTGGAAAGAACCAGCTTTAGTACCGAAGGATTTAGATAAGTTTGTTGGTCAGTCAGTTGATTCACAACTGAGATTTCCCTCTCTTTGGCTAATAAATCATAATCCTTTAAGAGAAAATCTGTCATTTCAAGAAGGTTGATTTCTTCCTTCTTATCTCGCAATTCTTGCACTGAAGAAAGGGATAAGATTTGCTGAACGTGGTGAGTCAAATCATCCACAATACCCAAAGAAACACCCAGATAATGGTCACGATCTTTATAGCGTCCAATATTGGCTTTCATATTCTCCAGAAGAATCTTTAGACTAGCTAGAGGTGTTTTCAGTTCGTGGGAAGCACCTCGCAAAAACTCAACCTTCATCTTTTCCAACTGGAGAATGGCCTCGTTTTTCTCATGCAAATCTGCAATCACAGTCAAGAGATGCTGATAAAGACTGTTGATTTGTTCTTTAAGATCGCCAATTTCATCCTTAGAATCCACGCGCAACCTCACTTCTGCATCCAAATCCATCATCCGTCGAGTCACTCGTTTGATTTCCAAAATAGGAGCAACAATGGTTCTAGCATAGATAAAGGCGATGAGGAGCGAAATGATGAAAGACGCTAATAAAGTATAAGGCAGAAATTGAAGACTGATGTCTTCTGCTTCTTTCTGCAAATCCATAGAAGCTAAAAACTGCAAGGTCATGGTCTGACCATCCTTGGTTTGAACTTCTCTTTCCTCAATAACCAAGGAGGCCGTCTGTCGTTGTTTATCAATGGGAAGATTATCATTGACTTCCAACTTATCCTGAGTCATCTCTCCCTTAACAGCACCCTTAATATCACTGCTTTTAGAATAAAGTTCAAGGACTTCCTGAATAGCTTGACTATCTTTGCCTTGGAGAGACTGGGCAATTTCTGTAGCCTTTTGCCCTATGCTCTCCTGACGGTGACTGAGATAGGTCGGAGGAAAGAGGAAATAGATGGCCAAATGCAAACAAATGACCAAGGTAGAAAATACCGAGAAGGTATAGATAAAAATTTTTTTAAATAAACCTGAACGTCTCATTTTCTCTCCAATTTATAACCAACATTGCGCACGGTAAGAATACAGTCTAAATCCAATTTTTTCCGTAGTTCCTTGATATAGACATCGATCACTCTGTCAAAAGGAACCTCATCTGTCATCTTCCATACAGCATCGATAATCTGCGACCGTGTTAAGGCTCGACCTTCATTTTTAACCAGATAGTCTAAAATTTCCAGTTCTTTTGCATTCACTGCAACTTCTTGACCAGCTACTTTAGCGCTATAGCTGTCAAAGTCTACCTGAGTATCCCCATAGGTAAAGATACGACTTACATCATAATAACGTTTGAAAATAGCATCCACTCGTACTTTTAACAAAGATAGAGAAAAAGGCTTTTCCAAATAACCATCTGCTAATGCAGCAAAGGCACTCATCTTATACTCCTCATCCTGAAAGGCTGTCAACATCAAGACCGGAACTTGGCTACTTTTTCGAATTTCTGACAAAACCTCTAAACCATTGAGTTTCGGCATTTGAATATCTAAGAGAATCAGAGCAACTTGGTGATTGGAAAATTGTTCTAAGGCCTCAAGGCCATCTGCTGCCTGAATAGTTTCATAGCCACAATCCATCAAATAGTCACTAATTCCCTCGCGGATCATGTCTTCATCTTCTACAATTAGAATTTTCATATAAATCCTTTTCTATCAAAAATGCTACCTATATTATATCTCATTTGAATGAGAATAGGTAGCATGTTTTTTATTCACTATCTATCAAAAGTTCTTTTGGTTGTTTAAAGAGGAGATTGCTTGAAGCAAGTGCCATAACTAATACTACAAGAACTAAGCCAAGTACAAAGATGATAGCAAAGTCAGAAGGTTGAATGGAAATATCCAGACTTGAAAGTGTCTTGCTAAAGCCGTCAACTTCTGCACCACCACCAAGATTAGAGGCTTGGGCTGCCTTACTAGCCTGCTTAGCCACATCTGAAGTGACATTTGCAAGAACAGTATTTCCAATGGCACGAGCAGTATAGTTGGCTAGGAAATAAGCTGAAATTAGTGCTGGAATTGCAATCATTACTGCTTCTGTGATAAATTGTCCTAGAATACTTGCTTGTTTTAGACCAATTGAAAGGAGGATTCCAACCTCTTTACGACGGGCGTTAATCCATAGTGTCAGTAAGAGAGCCAGTAGAAGAACAGAGAAGCTCAAGCTACCCCAGAAGAGAAGATTAGCCATCTTGTACATGCCTGAGATAGATTGTTCAAGGGCAGGATAGTTTGATGAACTCTTAATCAAGCTATACATCTTCCAGTTGATACCGTTGATGGAGCCTATTTCTTGCATGACACTATCTAGGTTCTTATCTCCAGCTACAAAGAAGGTAGCATCTCCATAAATAGCTGTATCTTCTGTATAACCATAGAGTTGAGCAGCTGTGTGAATATCTGTGATAGCTGTATTCTCATACAGTTCTTGTGAGTAGGTCACAGCAGATTTGTTATGTCCATCAAAAAGTCCTTTGATCGTTACTTCTACTGTTTCCTTGGCTCCTTTTTCATTATCAGCATCGTAGATATTGGAGTTGAGTGTTATCTTATCTCCCACCTTCCAGCCGTGTTTAGCAGCCAGGTCTTTGTGCATGAGAATCTGGTATTTGTCATCGTTTGTTAAATGCTCACCTTCGACCAGTTTGTAAGAGCCTGATACAAACTTGTCTTCTTTAGAAGAGTCATTGACACCTGTTATCATCAAACTACTTCCAAAACGTTGAGCTCGATCTGGCGTTAGATTTTTTTTGGTTTCAGGTGTCTCAATCAATTCGTAGCCTGTTAAATCACCGATAGCATTAATTCGTTTGATGTAGGATTCAATGGCCTTATTCTCGGTAATTTTTTTGATATCTTCACCCTTGATATTCCCCGCACCACGTGGAGTACCTTGATTGACCCTGCGGTTGATTTGCATGGAGAAACTATTGGTGATATTTTTAAAGGTTTCTTGAGAAGCCTTGGCTGTTGCTCCCTTGATAGACAAGCCGACCAAACTCAAACTAGCCATCAAGAGAATGATAAGAAAGATCACAATAGACTTAAAAAATTTTCTTGTGACATAGGCAAATGCGTTGTGTAACATAAGATTCCTTTCTAGATTTACTTCAGTTTTTAGTATGTTTAAAAGTTTTAGTTACTGTTTGTTCTTATTTCAGTCAGTTTCTTATTCTTCAATTCCAGTGTAATATCTGATGCTTGTGCTACTTCCTTACTGTGGGTCACAACGATCACACACTTGCCTGTTTTCTCAGCAAGAGATTTGAGCAAATCGATAATATCTCCAGCAGTCTTAGGATCTAGGTTTCCTGTTGGTTCATCTGCTAAAATCACTGGTGCTTCCGATACAAGGCTACGAGCAATGGCAACCCGTTGTTGCTGTCCACCTGATAATTGGAGAACATTCCGCTTGATTTGACTTTCATCTAAACCAAGTTCAAGAAGGGTATCCTTGCTAGCTTTTTTATTAACCAAGCGGATATTTTCCAATGGAGAAAGATAATCAATCAGGTTATAGTTTTGGAAAACTAGCGAGATATGGTGCATGCGATGATAAGAATAACCTTGTTCACGAATATCCTTACCTTCGAATAGGATAGCACCTTCGACTGGGCTATCTAGTCCTGCTAATAGAGATAAGAGTGTTGACTTCCCAGCTCCTGATTCTCCGATAATACTATAAAACTTGCCAGGTTCAAAATCGTAATTGATTTTATATAATACTGCTTCTGCAGTGTTCTTGTAACGATAAGTAAGATCTTGTAATTGTAGTAAAGTCATAATTTCTCCTTTATTAACTGATGGATGATAAAATTTCTTTCGGTGATTTTCTAAATAAAAATAGGAAACAAAGTGCAACTGACAAGCAGCTGATGATAAGTAGGAAAATATAAGATTCTCCAAATGATAGAAGACTTGTTGAAAGATTCGTTGCTTTTGACAGAGTATCTTGTAGTGCAGCTTGGTCGCCACTTGCTAGTACAGTCTTCAAGAGATAGGAAGTAATGGCATTCCCAGCCACAAATGCAGGCAGAATAGATGCCAATGAAACTAGGATGACTTCCAGGCAGAATTGGCTAAAGATTGCTCCTTTTCCCTTACCTAGTGCCAATAAAATACCAACCTCGTAGACTCGCTCTCGTAACCAAAGTGACAAGACCAAGATCAGCGCTCCTACACCAGCAATCATAATGCCATAGAGGAAAATTTGTAGGAAGGTTTGGAAGGTCGAAACTGAATCCTTGATTTGTTCAAAAGCCTTATTTTCCTTTTCAACTTGATAACCTTTGGTTTCCAGAGATAACTTTTCAACCTCTTGAATGATACTATCCATATCTTTTGGATTTTCTAGATAGAAACGAGCGGCAGTTACTTGAGCTTCCTTATTCCCAAGAAGAGTTTGGCTACTTTCGAAGTCTGTATAGACCGTATTTTCACTAAAATCTGACGAAAGACCAGTGAATTTTTCTTGCTTCTGACCTGAGAAAATACCTACGATTTCATAGTCTAGCCTTTGTCCACTATTTCCTTCAACTTGAGCAGGATTTAAGCTAATCTTATCTCCAAGTTTTAGGTTATTCTTCTTAGCCAATTCCTCGTGGACTAAGATTTTTTTACGATCCCCTTTTTCGAGATGTCTTCCTTCTTTGAGGGTAAAGGCGGAACTTGTAAAAGAAACATCCTTGGAAGAATCTTCCAAAGCAATCAAACTGATAAGATTTTTTTCAGCCTCTGTCAAATCATCCCTTTGGATACTTTGTTCTCCAGTAACGACTTCTTTGTCAGTTAACTTGGCTATTGTTTCTAGCTCTGGGGAAATCTCCTCAAGACCTTTTATTTTTTTAAGGTCATCTAGTTGAGACAGTTGAAAGGTCTGATCTGCTTCTATTCTTTTAATCGAAAAAGATGTATTCAATGAGCGATAGAGATTATTTTCTACTGTTTTGTTAGACTTCATGAGCGTCAGACAAGCCGATATTCCAGCCAATAAGACAAATAAAATCAAGAATAATATGAGACTTCTCAGTCGTTTTCTGCTGACGTAAGCCCAAGCTCTTTGAGTGGGATTCATATAGCACCTCCATATTTGTAAAACCATTATAATATTCAAATATGAAATGTTTATGAAATACCAAAAAAAGAGCAAAAATATTTTTGCTCTTTTTGATGAAAAATAAAAAGCCAGCCAAAGCTAGCTCACTACTATGCGGAGAGAGGGACTTGAACCCTCACGACCTAAAGCGGTCACAGGATCCTTAGTCCTGCGCGTCTGCCAATTCCGCCATCCCCGCGTCGATTACTTTACTAGTATATCAACTTTGAAAAAAATTGTCAAGACTTTTTTCAGATTTTTTCATCTTGAAATGTATTATTCTGTAATTTCAAGCAAATTTTCATCGACCAATTTCGCACCAAGTGTATTCTTGAAATGTCCAAGTGCAAAGGCATGATTCTCAGGCCAAATGGATGCAACTGCTGGTTTGACAACTTCTATCTGATAACCAAGATTATAAGCATCAATGGCTGTATGCAAGACACAGATATCTGTAAGAACTCCTGTCAAAATGACTGTATCTACCCTACGCTCTCTGAGACGAATATCCAAATCTGTTCCAGAAAAGGCCGAATAGTGACGTTTGTCCATCCAGAAAACACGACTATCTCCAGCATGCTCCTGATAAAAGTCTGCTAACTTGCCATACAAGTTTCGTCCACTAGTCCCAATAATATTATGTGGCGGGAATAGTTTACTTTCAGGATGAAAAACATCATTTTCTTCATGAGCATCGATGGTAAAAAAGATATAATCTCCACGTTCAAAAGCCTTTTGGGTCACCCCATATATATCATCAGATATTGCTTGAGCTGGAGCTCCCGCAGTCAGCTTCCCATGATCCGCTACAAAATCTTCTGTATAGTCAATAGAAATTAAAGCCTTAGCCATTAATAGTCCCTCTTTTTCACTTCTTCAAAAATATCTGGAATTAGAACTTTGAGATAAGTTCCTTTCATACCAAGAGAACGACTCTCAATAATCCCTGCCGATTCGAGTTTACGAAGGGCATTAACAATTACAGAACGAGTGATACCGATACGGTCTGCAATGACTGAAGCTGTTAATTGACCTTCATTACCATTTAATTCAGCTAGAATAGCCGATACTGCTCTAAGTTCAGAGTAAGAAAGTGTATTGACCGCCATAGTTACAGCCGTACGACGACGAATATTTTTCTCATCTTCTTCACGTTGGAAGTTTAAGAGTTGAATTCCTACTACTGTGCTGGCAATTTCAACAAGAATTAAATCATCTTCTTCAAACTTCTTATCATTACGCCAAATAATCAATGAACCCAAGCGAATACCAGAGACATGGATTGGAGCAATCGTTGTCAAACCATCTGGGAAATCAGAACGACTCTCAGTTGGGAAAATTGTCAAATCATGCTCTACTGGAAGATTGGCCTCCGTATCGTAGATCATGTTTGCACCTTGCACATAATCTTCTGGGAAAGTCTTTGATTGGAAGAATTGCTCTACTCGGTCATTATTAGTTTTGTAGCGCATAAAGTAGCCCAACAAACGACCCTTGCTATTCACAATACAAGCGTTACAGTCAATAATATCTGCTAATTGACGTGTAATGGCATTATAAGGAAGCTCATCTTGTAATTGCTCCTCCGAACGCTTTAACATTGATGTGATTTTTCTTGTTTTTTCTAATAAATGTGCCATATTTTACCTCGCATATAATCGCTTTCATTATATCATAAAATTCTGACTTTTTCAACAATTATCTGAAAATTGTTTATTGAATTGCAATTCAAGTGTATTCGAAAATTTTTCCTATTTTTTATAATTTTCTTATTGACAGTATTTTATTTTTTTGATAAGATAATATTACAAGATAACAAATTTATAAATACAAACTTCTCGTATTACTTTTCATATGACTCTCGGTCTCCTTATATATAAAAGCGATCCACCTCAGTGAACCGCTTTTTTTGTTATTTATCTCCTTTGTTACGAATAACAAAGCCTGTTTTCTTCTCGCTTGAAGTATTGCGTGGTTTTTTAGTATCCTTACGGTAACGCTTCTCTTTATCAAAACGATCCTTTGAACGTCCACCTTTACGATAGTCATCACGACGTCCATTGCCACGGCGATCACGATCTCGACGGTCATCCCCACGACGACCTCCTCGACCACCCTTGCCTTTGCCACCGAAGCCACCACCAGATGGTTTAAATGGTAAAGGTTTTTCACGTGCAATCTCAACCTCAGGAAGACTGTCTGGGTCTTGAACTGTTAAGCTGAGGATATACATGGCCAATTCTTCTGGGCTGAATTCTGAGGCCAATTGACGAGCATCCTTGCCAAACTTCTCAAAATTGCTACGAATCTCCTCATTCGCAAAATCACGTTCAATTTTCTTAAGAGCTACTTGCTTCTTAGCTTGGAAGGCTTCTTCTGCACTTGCAGGCTTGAGACCTTTCATACGTTTCTTAGTCAAGTTCTCAATGATTTGTAGATAACCCATTTCATTAGGTGAAACGAAGGTAATAGACTGACCTGACTTACCTGCACGTCCTGTACGACCAATACGGTGAACATAACTCTCAGGGTCTTGTGGGATATCGTAGTTGTAGACATGAGTCACACCTGAAATATCCAAACCACGAGCAGCCACGTCTGTTGCAACGAGGACATCAAGATTGCCATTTTTAAAATCACGAAGGACACGAAGACGTTTGTTTTGGTCCAAATCTCCATGAATCCCTTCTGCACGGAAACCACGGATTTTAAGCCCACGAGTCAATTCATCCACACGACGTTTGGTACGACCGAAGACAATAGACAACTCAGGTTGATCAACATCCATGAGACGAGTCATGGTGTCAAATTTTTCTTGTTCCTTAACTCGGATATAGTACTGGTCTACCAGTTCTGTTGTTAATTCTTTAGCAGCAATCTTCACATGCTCAGGTTCTTTCATGAACTGAACACCAATACGCTTGATAGCATCTGGCATAGTCGCTGAAAAGAGCAAGGTTTGACGATTTTCCGGTACACGAGAGATGATATCTTCAATATCTTCAAGGAATCCCATGTTCAGCATTTCATCTGCTTCATCTAAAATCAAGGTTTCAATATCATGTAATTTCAAGGCCTTGCGTTTAATCAAGTCAAGTAAACGTCCTGGTGTTCCTACAACGATGTGAGCACCTGATTTAAGAGCCTTGATTTGTTTTTCAATACTTGAACCACCATATACTGAACGGACTTTCACACCTTTACTACGGCCAAATCGGAAAAGCTCTTCTTGACTTTGAACAGCCAGTTCACGAGTTGGGGCAATCACCAAAGCTTGGATAGTTGCTTCTTCTGTACGAATTTTTTCAAGAGTTGGCAAGCCAAAGGCTGCAGTTTTCCCTGTACCAGTCTGTGCTTGACCGATAACATCTTTTCCCTCAAGAGCCAAAGGAATGGTTTGCTCTTGGATAGGACTTGCTTCTACAAATCCTGCTTTTTCAACTTCTGCTAAAAGGTCGGCAGATAAGTTAAATTCATTAAATTTCACGTTTTTCTTCTTTCTAAAGGTGGTGCGAAGCCACCCTATAGCGCTTAGTTTATACTTTTCTTGTCATGACGTACTTTCAGTTTTTATGAAAGACCGTGTTGCTTCTTTTCCACTAAAGAAAAGTACTGCTTTCTTTGCAACTTATCTAGTATAACACAAGAGAGGTCCAAAAGATAGTCTAACCACTTGATTAAATCATGTAAACGATTTTTCTATTTTTTTGACTTGATTCTCCAAAGCTTTCGTGAGACTAAATTAGTCCAAAATTTTTTCCCGTAGCAGAATTGTGAAAAAAATTATTTCTTGTGCTAGAATGAAATCAAACAGGAGGATTTAAAAATGTTAACATACGATTTAATTGTTATTGGATTTGGTAAGGCAGGTAAAACTCTTGCTGCCAAACTAGCTTCAGCTGGTAAAAAAGTTGCCCTTATCGAACGCAACAAGGCTATGTACGGTGGAACTTGTATCAACATCGGTTGTATTCCAACTAAAACCTTGTTAGTTGCTGCAGAGAAGGACTTGTCATTTGACGAGGTTATGGCAACAAAAAATACAATTACGAGCCGCCTCAATGGTAAAAACTATGCTACGATCGCTGGTACTGGAGTTGATATCATTGATGCCGAAGCCCACTTTGTTTCTAATAAGGTCATCGAAATTCAAGCCGGTGATGAAAAACAAGAACTAACTGCTGAAACAATCGTCATCAACACTGGTGCTGTTTCAAACGTTTTGCCTATTCCAGGACTAGCTACTAGCAAGAATGTCTTTGATTCAACTGGTATCCAAAACTTGGAACAATTACCAGAAAAACTCGGAATTCTTGGTGGTGGAAATATCGGTCTTGAGTTTGCTGGTCTCTACAATAAACTTGGAAGCAAGGTAACAGTCCTAGATGCTCTAGATACTTTCCTACCTCGCGCAGAACCTTCTATTGCTGCTCTTGCTAAACAATACATGGAAGAAGACGGCATTGAACTCCTTCAAAATATCCATACTACTGAAATCAAAAACGATGGTGACCAAGTTCTTGTCGTGACAGAGAATGAAACCTACCGTTTCGATGCCCTTCTCTACGCAACTGGACGTAAACCAAATGTAGAACCACTTCAACTTCAAAATACAGACATTGAACTAACTGAACGTGGTGCTATCAAGGTGGACAAACATTGTCAAACAAACGTTCCTGGTGTCTTTGCAGTTGGAGATGTCAACGGTGGACTTCAATTTACCTACATTTCACTAGATGACTTCCGTGTTGTTTACAGCTACCTTGCTGGTGATGGCAGCTACACACTTGAAGACCGTCTCAATGTTCCAAACACTATGTTCATCACACCAGCACTTTCACAAGTTGGTTTGACTGAAAGCCAAGCAGCTGATTTGAAACTTCCATACGCTGTTAAGGAAATCCCTGTTGCTGCTATGCCTCGTGGTCATGTAAATGGTGACCTTCGTGGAGCCTTCAAAGCTGTTGTCAACACTGAAACTAAAGAAATTCTAGGTGCAACTATCTTTTCAGAAGGATCACAAGAAATCATCAATATCATCACTGTTGCTATGGACAACAAAATCCCATACACTTACTTCACAAAACAAATCTTCACTCACCCAACATTGGCTGAAAACTTGAATGACTTGTTTGCGATTTAAGCTAAGACAAACTTATAAAAAACAACCCTCCTAGGGTTGTTTTTTCTTATCCAAAATCTCAAATCTGTCTTTTTCAGCATTTATGATATAATAGAAACATGAAATTAAAAACTACTTTGGGCCTTCTGGCTGGACGTTCTTCTCATTTTATCTTGAGTCGTCTTGGACGTGGAAGTACGCTCCCTGGAAAACTTGCCCTTCAATTTGATAAAGATATTTTACAAAATTTAGCGAAAAACTACGAAATTGTTGTAGTAACTGGTACCAATGGGAAAACCTTGACGACCGCTCTCACGGTCGGTATCCTAAAGGAAATTTATGGTCAAGTTCTGACCAATCCAAGTGGTGCCAATATGATTACTGGGATTACGACTACTTTCTTGACTGCAAAATCTTCAAAAACGGGAAAAAATATTGCAGTGCTTGAAATCGATGAAGCTAGTCTCTCACGTATCTGTGACTACATCCAGCCTAGTCTTTTCGTCATCACCAATATCTTCCGCGACCAGATGGACCGCTACGGTGAGATTTATACGACCTACAACATGATTTTGGACGCTATTCGAAAAGTTCCTACTGCTACTGTTCTGCTGAACGGTGATAGTCCGCTTTTCTATAAACCTGCAATTCCAAATCCTGTTCAGTATTTTGGTTTTGATCTAGAAAAAGGTCCAGCGCAACTTGCTCACTACAATACTGAAGGTATTCTCTGCCCTGAATGTCATAGCATTCTTAAGTACGAGCTCAATACCTATGCCAACTTGGGTGCCTACATCTGTGAAAATTGTGGATGTAAGCGTCCTAACTTGGATTACCGTCTGACAGAATTGGTTGAGTTAACAAACAATCGCTCTCGCTTTGTTATTGATGGTCAGGAATATGGTATTCAAATCGGTGGGCTTTATAATATCTACAATGCTCTGGCTGCAGTTGCTATCGCCCGTTACCTAGGCGCTGATTCTCAACTGATTAAACAAGGATTTGACAAGAGTCGTGCTGTCTTTGGACGACAAGAAACCTTCCATATCGGTGACAAGGAATGCACACTGGTTCTTATTAAAAATCCTGTTGGTGCTACCCAGGCCATCGAAATGATCAAACTAGCTCCTTACCCATTTAGTCTATCTGTTCTCCTCAATGCCAACTATGCTGATGGGATTGATACCAGCTGGATTTGGGATGCTGACTTTGAGCAAATTACGGATATGGACATTCCTGAAATCAATGCGGGTGGAGTTCGTCATTCTGAAATTGCTCGTCGTCTACGTGTTACTGGCTATCCAGCTGACAAGATCACTGAAACAAGTAGCCTGGAACAAGTTCTCAAAACAATTGAAGCTCAAGACTGCAAGCATGCCTATATCCTTGCGACTTATACGGCTATGCTAGAATTCCGAGAATTACTAGCCAATCGTCAGATTGTTAGAAAGGAGATGAACTAATGGTTTATACTTCACTTTCCTCAAAAGACGGCAATTATCCTTACCAACTAAATATCGCCCACCTCTATGGGAATCTCATGAACACCTACGGAGATAATGGAAACATCCTCATGCTCAAGTACGTGGCTGAAAAGCTGGGTGCACATGTAACAGTTGATATCGTTTCGCTTCATGATGATTTCGATGAAAATCATTACGATATCGCCTTTTTCGGTGGTGGCCAAGACTTTGAACAAAGTATCATTGCTGGTGATCTACCCGATAAAAAAGATAGTATTGATAACTTTATCCAAAATGATGGTGTCGTTCTTGCTATCTGTGGTGGCTTCCAGCTATTAGGCCAATACTATATTGAAGCTTCTGGAAGACGCATCGAAGGTCTCGGTGTCATGGGACATTACACACTCAACCAAACCAATAACCGATTCATTGGTGACATTAAAATTCATAACGAAGAATTCGATGAAACCTACTATGGTTTTGAAAATCACCAAGGCCGCACCTTCCTCTCAGATGACCAAAAACCATTGGGGCAGGTTGTTTACGGAAATGGAAACAACGAAGAAAAGGTCGGTGAAGGTGTTCACTATAAAAATGTTTTCGGTTCTTATTTCCACGGGCCTATCTTATCTCGTAATGCCAACCTAGCCTATCGCTTGGTCACTACTGCTCTTAAGAAAAAATATGGTCAAGACATCGACTTTCCAGCTTATGAGGATATCCTTATCCAAGAAATTGCTGAAGAATATAGCGATGTTAAAAGCAAGGCAGACTTCAATTAATATTTAGATTCCAACATGCTATTAGCTGTTGGAATTTTTTTAGGTTCTTTTCCCCTTCTCCCTTGCATTTTCTCCTAATTTTTGCAAAAATAGAGGGGTAGAAAGAAGGTAGCATATGTCTAAATTACAACAAATCTTAACTTATCTTGAATCAGAAAAGCTAGACGTCGCTGTCGTATCTGACCCCGTCACAATTAATTACCTCACTGGCTTTTACAGTGATCCACACGAACGTCAAATGTTCCTTTTTGTCCTTGGAAACCAAGAACCGCTTCTCTTCGTTCCAGCACTTGAGGTTGAACGTGCGACTAGCACTGTCTCTTTCCCAGTTGTGGGCTATGTGGACTCTGAAAACCCTTGGAAGAAAATCCAAAACTCCTTGTCACAGCTTGATTTCAAACGTGTAGCAGTTGAGTTTGATAATCTCATCTTGACTAAATATCACGGTTTGAAAACTGTCTTTGAAAGTGCTGAGTTTGAGAACTTAACTCCATTGATCCAACGCATGCGCTTGATCAAATCAGCAGACGAAGTGCAAAAGATGATGGTTGCAGGTGTTTACGCCGACAAGTCTGTTAAAGTTGGTTTTGACAATATCTCTCTTGATAATACGGAAACAGATATCATCGCGCAGATTGACTTTGCTATGAAACGTGAAGGCTATGAAATGAGCTTTGATACTATGGTCTTGACTGGTGATAATGCTGCGAATCCACATGGTATTCCTGGGGCCAACAAGGTTGAAAATAATGCTCTTCTCCTCTTTGACCTCGGTGTGATGGTTAATGGTTATGCATCAGATATGACTCGTACAGTCGCTGTTGGTAAACCTGACCAATTCAAGAAGGATATTTACAACTTGACTCTTGAAGCCCAACAAGCTGCCCTTGACTTTATCAAACCTGGTGTAACAGCTCATGAAGTAGACCGTGCGGCTCGTGAAGTGATCGAAAAAGCTGGCTACGGTGAGTACTTCAATCACCGTCTCGGTCATGGTATCGGTATGGATGTCCACGAATTCCCATCTATCATGGAAGGAAACGACATGGTTATCGAAGAAGGCATGTGCTTCTCAGTTGAGCCTGGTATCTACATCCCTGGTAAAGTCGGTGTCCGTATCGAGGACTGCGGTGTTGTTACGAAGGATGGCTTCGACCTCTTTACAAGCACCAGCAAAGATTTGCTTTATTTTGATTAAAAAGTATATTATAAAAAATAAGATGGAAAAGTTATTCTTTTCCATCTTATTTTTTGATTTGATAATAAATTTTATCAGCTATATAACCTTTTCGTTCAACTGCATTTGGAATCGTCTTCCAAAAAGTCATACCCGCCTTTTCCATCACACGACCAGAGGTAGGATTTAAACTTGCATAGCAAGCATTAACCTCTTTAAATCTAATCTCATCCAAACAGTATGATAAAACAGCCTTCAAGGCTTCTGTCATGATCCCTCGTCCCCAATAGTCCATCCCTAAGATATATCCGACTTCACAGCTAGAGTTTTCTTCATCCACACTGACCAGACAAATATCTCCAATGACATAGTCTGGATTATCTTTGAGACAAATGGCCCATTTGTAATAGTTACGATTGTCATAGGATGCTACCCAATTGCCAATAGAGTTTCGAGTCTGTTCGACATTCAGGTGTGGATCCCAAGTAACATAGGTTAGATTATCTAGACGAGAGGCCCAATTCTCAAACATGGCTTCAGCATCATCTTCCACAAATCTCCTCAAGATCAATCGTTCAGTTTCTATAGTTTGTGTACCTAGTGGTTTCATAATCGTAACTCGCTTTCTATTTGAATGCCCAAGCTAAAAAGGTCAATTGGACTCAAAATCCGTATCTTGACCAGGTTAATAAAGAGGTGCTAAATTATGAAAAAAGTCCCATTGTTAGTCTAAGCTGTTAGTATTTTTAAAAAGACAAGGTGTTTTATCTTTGTCTTTTTCGTTTTAGTATTGCTTTTGTTTCAATGTCAATAAGTGTGTTCTTTTTGAATCAGTAACTATTCCAATTTATCTATCTCGAAATATATAAAATCCCTTTGTAATACTATAAAAAATAACTAACAAAGAAATAACTATAAGACTCGGTTGCCAAAAACCCGATATATCTACTACACTTTGGCCTAAAAGTTGGCCAATAAAGCTAACTAAAATTAAAATAATTAAATTGAAAATTACTGATACTAATAAAATTAGCACCGAATGTATTATTGCCTCGCCTATACGTATTTTAAAAAGTTGTAATCTTGACACTCCTAGTGTCTTTAACTGTTTAATGTCTTCAATATCTTTATTTGAAGATAAAATTGTAAGAGAAATAGAACTAGTAATAATCAGAATAATTGGAGCAGACAGATAAGCAATAAAGGAAGCTCTTGCTTCGAGTACACCGTTTGCTGTATTCATGAATGAATACATATTTTGGGTGTAAAGAATAAACCCAGAAATGAGAGTTACTCCCATGCTCATTGAAGTTTGTATACTTTTCAAATAACTAGGATTGGATAGTAGATTCCAAAAGCCTGTATTGATTACATAATTTTCAGTTGGGAATATCCTCATTAAAAATTTTATTAGAAACATTTGAATTGATGGAGATAGTGATTGAATAATAAGGATGTGAATAATTAATAAAAATAATATTATGCTTGACTGTGTTGAAATTATTTCTTTATTACTGCTAAAACCTGCTGAAACAATAAAACATATACATAGTAACCATAGGATTAAACGAACAGAGATGTTAATAAAACCAGTTACTGTAACTTTTCTTTTTTTCTTTTTTGGTTTTAATATTGATGATATTTTAAGTATTCGACTTGAATAAAAGTAAGCCCCTATCCCGACAATTGTTGGGACTATAAAAACACTCAATAAAATTGATTGAATGTTGGCTGTAATAACTAAATCAGGTAACTCATCTCTTCCTAATAAATTTTGTAAAAATTTGTAGTAACTATCTGCCATGATAAATGAAAGTATTGTACCAATACTACTAACAATCACTGCCATTAAATAAAACTGTCCAGATACTAATAAAGATAGTTGAGTTCTGCTTGCGCCTAGGGTAGCCCATAATTGGTAATCCTTTTTAAAGATATCTATTAGCAGTCTTATATTATTTGAAATAAGGAAAAATAGAGTAGTTCCGCCAAAAACTATTAGCATTTGAAAAAGTTGTGAAGCGTTAATATTAGCAGTCTTTATTGCACTAGCAATACCAAATAAAGATGTTCCAACAATCAGGCTAGATACAAATAGTAATGGTATTGTTCCTAACCATTGTCTTTTTGAGTACTGAAATTGGTAAATGATTAATTTTAGCATAATAAATCCTCCTCAAATTAATCTTTACTACTTTCAAGTGCTTGGTAGAGCTCATCAGCTGAAGGTTTAATAATTTGTCGAGATATTTTTCCGTCTTTTAAAATGAGTGCTCTGTCAGTTTTTGAAGCCAACTCAATATCATGAGTGACCATAAGAACACATTTTCCTTGACTCGCTAAATTACGAAGTGTTTCAAAAATAAGTTTTCTTGAGACGCTGTCCAGAGCTCCTGTTGGCTCATCAGCAAAAATAATTTTACTATCAGCTATTATTGCACGAGTAATAGCCACTTTTTGCTGTTCTCCACCTGATAAGGTAGCAACTAATGATGATAGTTCTGCTTTAAAATTCAAACTATCCAACATTTTTTTTACTTTATTTCTATCAACACTCTTTCCTGAGAGTCTCAGAGGAAGTGTAACATTTTCTAGTACAGGTAGAGCGGGTACCAGATTATAGTTTTGAAAAATAATTGCAATATCTTGCCTTCTAAATTTAGCAAGCTTCCCTTCTTTTAAGGTATATGGATTTATACCATTGATAACAACTTCGCCACTTGTTGGTTCAGATAAACTTGATAAGCAACTTAGCAAAGTAGACTTTCCAGAACCACTGACACCAAGTATTGATACAAATTCCCCATAATTGACAGATAAAGAAACATCTTTCAAAATAGAGACAGTTTTGTCTTGCCCTAACAAAAATTCTTTTGAAAGGTTTGAGACTTTAACAGCTACATTATTAACCATAATAAATCCTCCTGATTCCAGTGTCATCTTTGATTTAATTATATAAATTGGAATTCTATTAATATCAAGTAAGTAACTTATGAAACGTATTTTTAATGGATAAAATTTCTTTTTTATCTGGAACTCGAATAAAGGTCTTTAGCGAACTAAGGATTTTTTCTATTACTATAATAGTATCATAAACGAGGCTTAATTGAAAGCGTAATCATAACTCTATTAAGAGGTACAGCTATTCTATACAAAATTTAAACATAAAACTTAGGTATACTTAATAAATGAGAATTAAAGTTAGCTATAACGAAGATAGTAGCATATGTAAAAACTTTTTGATACAACAGAGTTACCAAAAAGTTACAAAAATTTGAAAAATGAGTCTATTTTGCAAGATTCAAAAGTCCTAAAACGCTATTAAATCAAGGTTATAAGAGTTAAAAAATGTATTCATAGAACTCTTCCTCGTTTTCCTGTTTCAAGACTCAGCCAAAAAAGGTCCTCCGGACCTTCCTCGCTTTTCTATTTTCAGGCTCGGGCTAAAAAGGTCCCCCGGACCTTTTTACTCCCAAAACGTATCAAACACTGTGATTGGTAGGTGGCGTTTGTGTTGGCCTTTGTGCCACCATTTTTCAATGGTTGCTTGGGCTTCTTGGCTGATTTGTTTACCTTCCAAGTAGTCATCAATCTCTGCGTAGGTTACACCGAGTGCAACTTCATCTGCCAATCCTGGTTTCTCTTCTTCTAGATCGGCAATCGGTACTTTTTCATAGAGTGCAGGATCGGCTCCGAGCTCCTTCAATAGTTGTTTTCCTTGACGTTTATTGAGGCGATAGAGAGGAAGAATATCTGCACCGCCGTCACCGAACTTGGTAAAGAAACCTGTGACATTTTCTGCAGCATGGTCAGTACCAATAACTGCTCCACTATGAGCTCCTGCAAGTGCATATTGGGCAATCATCCGGCTTCTAGCCTTGATATTCCCTTTATTAAAGTCTGACATTGGACTACCAGTAGCCTCTACTGCCGCTGCCATTGCATCTACAGAATCCTTGATATTGACCACCAAACTCACATCTGGCTGGATAAAAGCTAGGGCTTTTTGGGCATCATCCTCATCTGCTTGAATTCCATAAGGCAGGCGAACTGCTATAAATTTATAAGAATCATCACCGGTTTCAGCTCGCATTTCTTCCATAGCTATTTGGGCAAGACGACCAGCTAAAGTCGAGTCTTGACCACCAGAAATTCCTAATACAAAACTTTTAAGGAAAGGATGTTTTTTAAGGTATTTTTTCAAAAAGTCAATGGAACGACGGATTTCTTCTCGGGCATCAATGACTGGTTTAACGCCTAGTTGTTGGATAATGGTCTCTTGCAAACTCATTCTTCTTCTCCTTCGCCCAAAGCTTCCTTACGCATCTTATCAATCAGGTCCATCTTGTCTTGCCATACACCACGAGCCAAGTCCACAGGATAATGTTGTGGGTTAAGAACACGTTTGTACTCGTCCCAGAGCTTGTCAAATTCCTTACGAGCATAGGCTTGGATTTCAGGCAGACTTGGTAAATCATAGACTAGCTTACCTTCCTTAAAAATGTCTACCAAAAGAGGAACGGCATCAAAATTACGGACAGTCTTCTTGATGTAAGTATAGGTTGGATGGAACATCTTAATTTCAGTCATGCTAGCAACATCGACACCATCGTAAGTAATGTAGTCACCTTCAGACTTGCCTTTTTCACGGCTGGTGATGCGCCAAACTTGTTTCTTACCTGGTGTTGACACCTTCTCTGCATTGTTTGAAAGTTTGATAGTATTGCGCATCTGACCATTTTCATCTTCAATGGCAACAACCTTATAAACTGCTCCAAGAGCTGGTTGGTCATAGGCTGTAATGAGCTTAGTTCCTACACCCCAGACATCAATCTTAGCTTTTTGCATTTTGAGGTTAAGAATAGTATTTTCATCAAGGTCATTGGATGCATAAATCTTAGCATCAGTAAACCCTGCCTCGTCCAGTTGTTGACGAACTTTTTTAGAAATATAGGCGATATCTCCAGAGTCAATACGAACACCCTTAAAGTTAATCTTGTCACCTAATTCTCTTGCAACCTGAATGGCAGCAGGAACACCGATACGAAGAGTATCATAAGTATCAACAAGAAAGACACAATCACGGTGAGTTGAGGCATAAGCCTTGAAAGCTTGGTAATCATTGCCATAGACTTGAACCAAGGCATGAGCGTGAGTCCCTAAAACCGGAATTCCAAAGAGCTTACCAGCACGCACATTACTAGTTCCATTGGCACCACCAATGACGGCGGCACGAGTTCCCCAGATAGCTGCATCCATTTCTTGCGCACGACGTGTACCAAACTCCATCAAAGGTTCATCATCAATGACCGAGCGAATACGAGCTGCCTTGGTCGCAATCAAGGTTTGAAAGTTGACAATATTCAAGAGGGCTGTTTCAACCAATTGACACTGCGCCAAAGGGCCTTCCACTTGAACAATCGGTTCATTAGCAAATACTAAGTCCCCTTCTTGAGCAGAACGCACAGTTAATTCCAACTTGAGATTACGGAGATATTCCAGGAAGGCACCATGATAACCCAGTGATTCTAAATAAGCAATATCGCTATCAGAAAAGCGCAGGTTTTCTAAGTAGTTCACAATTCGTTCCAAACCTGCAAAAACAGCGTAGCCGTTTTTAAAAGGTTGTTGGCGGAAATAAACTTCAAAAACCGCTTTCTTGTTATGAATTCCTTGGTTGAAGTAAACCTGCATCATGTTAATCTGATACAAATCTGTGTGCAATGTTAAACTGTCATCTTGGTACATATACTGTCCTTCTTCCTTATTTGTAAAAAGATGAAAATGCTTCTTCTTTTCTCATAAATTAGTACTATTATAACACATTTTACCAAGATGGATAAAAAGCTAACAAGCTATTCCATACTCTCAAGTTCATCCATATCTTTCTCAAACTTTTTCTGAGCCCATTCACCATAACTCTTTAAACCTAGGTTTCCAAGAAAGACCCAAGGAAGATAAAAGAGATAGGTAAAGCACCAAGCAAAAAGGTATTTGAAGTTTAATGGATTGTGCTGATAAATCTCTATATTGAACTGGTAGTTTTGCAACATTATAATAGTTGTGATTAGTAGTGTCATTAATAGACATCCCAAAATCGTAAAATGAAAACGACTATAGTAGGTCGCACCGAGGTTTCTCGCCCGGTTGAAGAAGTAAAAAAGTCCAATAATGTTAATGCTGAGAACCATAGTCGGATTAAAAAGACTTGGTGCTAATATAGCAATCATATAAGATAAAAGCAAGAAAACGATAGTGATATGGAAACTTTCTGCTCCTGCTTTATTCATCAGTTGTTCTTCTCTTTCATCCAATAATTGATAATAAAAAAATTTATTTTTCATCTTCTTCCTCCCAAAATAATTGATCCAGGGTTTTCCCTAAGCACCTGCAAATGGATTGGCAAAGTGAAAGCGAAGGATTGTACTTGCCAGCTTCTATCAAGCCGATAGTCTGCCTAGTGACACCCACAGCTTCTGCCAAATCACCTTGTGTCATGTCAAGCTCCACTCGAGCTAACTTTAATTTTAAATTCTTAACCACTTGTTACCTCCTCCTTAATTTTAAAAGTCGCGCTTCTTTTTCAACTTTATTATATCATATATTTTACATAATGCAATATATATCTGTCATTTTGTGAGATTTTTTTTACAAAAAAACTCTACCACTTACATGATAGAAAGTTCTTTGCTTATTCAAATTTTTTCAAAATATCTACAAAGTCACTTCTCTGTTTTCTGTTTACAAATCTTTTTGATAATAGTGTCTTTGTCCAGTGTATGGATAATCCTTCAATGTAAAAACTTCCTTGTAGCCATGCTTTTGATAAAAGGCTGGCGCTTGAAACTGATAGGTATTCACAAAAGCAAAGCGACAATTTCTCTTCTTAGCTTCACTTTCTGCTTGCTGCAATAGTTGGGAGCCGATTCCTTGTCCTCGTAAGTCTTCTTTCACAAACAAATATTCGATTTCTAGCCAGTTTCCAAAAGTCTCTCCTACTAAACCAGCCATGAGTTCACCGCTATCATCTTCGACATAAATATTAAGTGGCTCGCTTTCAGCAGCTTCTCTTTTGGAACGATTATAAGAGCGAATCAATCCCCCAATTTCCTGTGCTTTCTGAGACTCTGTATTCTCCAATCTTAGCTGCATAAAACCTCCTAAATACACTTATAGCATGATTATAACCATATTTAGATAGACTGTCAAACTAAAAAAACTCACCAACCTGAGTTGATGAGCTTATGACTTATTTTCTAAATTTCCATTGGCTATAAATACCAAAAGCGATAATCCAGATAGCTGAACCTCTAGCTCCCATTACAGTTGAATCTTGTAAAAAGAGAGTCCCAAATACAAAGATGAAGAAGAGCATAGTCAGAGGATTTAGCAAGCGATATTGAGGCATGAGATAACCATCTGCCATAAAGTCTTTAGACTTACGATATTTGAGATGGGCTACCATGATCAAGATGTAGATGGCGATATAAACACCTGATGAAGAAGCCGTAATCAAAGCAAAGGCATCTGATACGCCAGGAAGGACATTGATGAAGGCTGCAAAACCAATCAATACGGCAGAAGCAATGATTGCATTCTGAGGAACGTTGTGGCGTGAAAGTGTATCTGCCTTAATAGCTTTCAAGAAACGATTTGGTGAATCATGGGCAATTTGGTACAAGTGACGACCTGTTGAGTAAAGAGTTGAATTCAAGGCTGACGCAGCGGAAGTCAAGACAACAAAGTTAATCAAGGCCGCCGCCCACTTAAGACCAACAAGTTCAAATACCGTTACAAATGGTGAATCTGTCGCAGAAAGCTCACGCCAAGGAATAATAGACATGATTGCAAGCAAAGCCCCACCGTAGAAGAAGATAATTCGCAAAGGAATTTCCTTAACCGCCTTGGGCAATACTTTCCGAGGATCCTTAGTTTCAGATGTGGTTACACCGATAAATTCAATCATCAAGTAAGCAAAGAAAACCATTTGAAAGGCCATGACAAAGTTCATTCCTCCATTTGGGAAAAGGGAGAATTGCTCACTAATATTGGCGAGACTTGCTGATCCATAAGGAGTTTCAAAGCCGGTCAAGACCATAAAAATACCCGTCGCAATCATGGCAAGAATAGCAACGATTTTAATCATGGCAAACCAAAATTCCACTTCACCAAATATTTTAACTGCAATCAGATTGACCAATCCTAAAATTGTTAAAAAGACAACCTGAATCAACCAAGATGGCCAAGACGGAAACCAAAACTGAACATAGTGAGCAATAGCTGTAATCTCAGCCATACCAATAAAGACTACTGATAACCAATAAGACCAAACCGAGAAATATCCCCAGCCCTTTCCAAGATAGCGAGTAATAAAATTGATAAAGGTGTGTTGCTCCGGGTCTTGGTACAACATTTCTCCAATAGCACGCATCATGAGATACATGAAGCCACCTGTAATCATATAGACCAAAACAATCGAGGGTCCTGTTAAACTAATAGACCGACCAGCCCCAAGAAATAATCCCGTACCAATCGTTCCTGCAATGGCCATAACCTGAACATGGCGATTGGTTAGGCCACGTTCCATTTTACTTTTCTTTTTGTGCTTTTTTTCTGAATTCATCTAGTCTCCTTAAGTTTTTAAAAAATAAGAAAAGGAGTGATAGAAAACGCTTTCCCTAAATCCACTCCTTCTTTTTATCCTATTAAGCGGTTTTTTCAACCTTTAAGATTTTAACATCATAGCTTCCAGCAGGTGTTTCGATTGTAACAACATCACCTTTTTTCTTACCAATCAATGCTTGACCAATTGGGCTTTCATTTGACACTTTACCCGCAAAGGCATCAGCACCAGCTGAACCAACGATAATGTATACTTCCTTTTCGTCTTCTCCAACTTCTTGAATTGTTACAGTTTTTCCGATAGCAACTTCATTTTTTGCAACGGCATCGCTGTTAACGATTTCTGCGTAACGAATCTTAGTCTCTAGACTTGAGATTTGTCCCTCAACGAAAGCTTGCTCGTCTTTCGCTGCTTCATACTCACTGTTCTCTGACAAATCACCATATGAACGAGCAATCTTGATACGTTCTACAACTTCTGGACGACGTACTAGTTTCAATTCTTCTAATTCTTTTTCGAGTTTTTCCTTTTCTTCCAAGGTCATTGGATATGTTTTTTCTACCATTTTTCTCAACTTTCTTTTGATTGAATTAATAAATATATGCTTTAAAGCAAAATTATGTGGAAAACCACATAATTTTAGTTTGTGCTATTTGATTGAGGTAATTTACTATTGATATGTTCTTGAACGTTACGATCATGTTCTTCTAGTGTTGTTGCATAGTAAACTTTACCATCTTGAACATTGGCTACAAAATAAAGATATTCACTCTTTGTCTGATTGATACTTGATTCGATAGCATCCAAGCTTGGGCTATCAACTGGACCAGGCATTAGACCTACTTTTGTATAGACATTGTATGGTGAATTAATAGATGTATCAATGGCTACATCATCAGAGAGACTGATGTTTTGACCAAGTTTGCCTTCTGCGTAAAGGATAGCAATATTACTTTGAAGTGGCATACCGAGATTTAAGCGGTTATAGAAGATTCCTGCAATCAGCTTACGATCTTCTGTTTTTGCACCTTCTTTCTCAACAAGTGATGCAATTGTTAAGAGCTCATTTACGGTCAAATTCTTTTCTTTGATAGCAGCATAGTGTGAAGAAAGGTTCTTATCCATAGCTGCAAGCATTGAATCAATTAAACTTTCAACAGTTGTACTTTCTTTGATCGTATAAGTCGCAGGGAAAAGATAACCTTCTAAACGGTAACGAACACCACTATCTTTTGCTGGCAAGCTTTCAAGCAAGTTTGGATATTTGGCAACCTCTTGAGCAATAAAGGTCTCATCTTGGGCCTTAGCCAAGAATGCTTCCGCTGTCAAAGGTTCCTTAAAGTCACCTTGAAGTTGGCCAACAGTTTGAGCAATTTGTTCCAAAGTATAGCCTTCAGGAATAGTCAAGTCTGCAAGAGCAACTTCCTGAGGTTCAGGTGTACCACCCTTTTGCAACTCTTTAATGACATCTTCAACACTCATACTCTTTTGCAAGTTGTAATAACCAGACTTCAATCCAGTGTAGTTTTTATACTTGGCATAAAGTGTAAAGACCAAACCGTTCTTAATAACACCAGATTTTTCCAAAACTGAGCCAATTTCTTGAGTATTAGCACCATCTGGAATCTGAACTGACATATATTGTTTAGAACTTGGATCTACTGGTTGTAGAGCTGATTCAGCATAGCGTAGGCCAAAGAATCCACCAGCACCAATTAGAATCAATAATACCAAAACTGTTACTAAAAATCCTTTTAAGCGGGATTTCTTCTTTTTCTTGGCTGGTTTCACAGTCTCTCTCCGACTTCTTCTAGGAAGGTCTGCTTCTTCAGTAGCTTCTTGACTTGTCAATTCTTCCTTGTGTGACGTAAGGTTTACTGTTTCTTTTTCTGGAACAGTATCAAATGCACGATAAGAAACTGAAACTCTAGTTGGAATTGAATTATTCTCTTCTTTTTCCGGAATTGATTGAGATGACTCAACTACTTCTTCTCGTACTGCTTCTGGAATTTCTTCTTGTACTTCCTCTGCAGCTTCTTCTGGAACTTCTTCTACAAGAACAGGACGCTCAGGAACAGTTGGGGCATTATCAATCAATTGATCAACAGCTGCAACTGATTTTGCAATCAACTCCTCTTCCGAAATACTTGGTTCCTTTTTTTCTGAAGTTGCTTCAGAAGATTTTGCTAAAGTTGAAAAAAGGTCATCCGTTTGTTCAACTTCATTTGCCTCTTTTTTTAGTCGTTCTAAATCTCGCAAAATTTGCTCTTTAAAACTCAACTTTTCTTCATTTGAATTTTCGCTCAAAGGTATTTACCTCCTTGTTGATAATCCTTAATATTATATCTTAAAAACTAAAGAAAAGCAACCTTAGAAGCCTTTCTACTCACTAATTCTTGTTTTCCCAGACCATATCATACCATTCTTCTCCCGCAAATTGGGACTTAGACTTTCCTTCATTGACAAAACCATGCTTCTCATAGTATTCAATAAGGTAGTCATGACAGGTCAGATTGATCCCCTCTCGTTCATGCTTAAGAGCCACTTCTTTCAATGCTGTCAGGAGTTTTTTCCCTAGCCCTAGAGATTGAGCTTTTTTTGCTATAGAAAGACAAGTCACAGATATATAACCACCTTCCTTATGACTGTGGTCTTTTATTTCTTCAGTGAAAGACTGATCTTGTAAATAACGATGAGGGATTACCGGACCTTCGATATAACCAAGTATCTCTCCCTCTTTTTCAGCCACTAGAAAGCTCGTTTTTATTTCCTTTAAATGTGCTTCAAAGACAGATCGAGGTATGGCTTCTTCAATAGAAAAATTTTCTAGTTCAATCTCTAAAATACGGTCTAAATCACTCAGTCTAGCTTGTCGAATAATCATAGTTCCTCCTGATAAAAGGGATTCTTCCAGCACATGAGAAAATTAACTTCATTTCCGACTCCCAGATCTACTATTCCTTGCTCTATAAATTCATTCATCTCAAAATAAGACAGCAATTCATCTTTACAGACCAGATAAATACCGGGGCTATTTTGTTGAAGAGCAACTTGTTTCATGGTTGCGAGCAACAAGGTTCCAAATCCTTGCCCTTGATAATTCGGATGAACAGATAAAGCATCAATCACAAGATTTCTATTACTAATAGCTTCTCCATCTGCCATCTCTACTATCCATCTACTTACTGAGGATGTAGCAAAATCTGTCGCTAAAATATAAGCAATCACCTGATCATCCAAACTAGCTAAGAGAAACGTATCCGCAAAATTACGGATACGTTCTTCTATTATTTCTCTATTAAATGTTTCTTGGAAGTTTTGAGTACTCTCCTGTATCAAGCAAACCTGCTCGATATCAGATTGCTGAACTTCCCTTATTTTAATTGGAAATTCCATGGTGTTCCTTACTGAACATTACTTGTCAAATTTGACAAGAGACGTTCGAATGAGTATTCATATGATTGAATGTCACCTGCTCCCATAAAGACGTATACAGCATTGTCATGGTCTAAGAGTGGAGATACATTTTCAACAGTGATAACTTGATGTTTTTTATCAATCTTGGCTGCTAAATCTTCAACCTTAACATCACCATGGTCAACTTCACGAGCAGATCCATAGATTTGTGCTAAGTAAACTGCATCAGCCTGATTCAAGGCTTGTGCAAAATCATCCAACAAAGCAATTGTACGAGTAAAGGTATGCGGTTGGAAAATAGCGACGATTTCCTTGCTTGGATATTTTTGACGTGCAGCATCTAGAGTTGCAATGATTTCAGTTGGGTGATGCGCAAAATCATCGATAATGACTGTATCGTTAACAATCTTTTCTGTAAAGCGACGCTTAACGCCTCCAAAAGTATTCAAGTGTTCACGCACCAAATCCAAGTCAAAGCCAGCAGTATAAAGCAAACCAATTACTGCTGTTGCATTCATGATGTTGTGGCGACCAAAAGTTGGAATGTGGAATTGACCCAACTCTTGACCACGGAAGTGAACTGTGAAAGTTGAACCAGTTGTTGAACGAAGCAAATCGCTAGCTACAAAGTCATTGTTGTCTGCTTCAAAACCGTAATAATAGATTGGGGCATTTGCTGTAATCTTACGCAACTCAGCATCTTCACCGTAGACAAACAAACCTTTGGTGATTTGTTTAGCATAATCATTGAAGGCGTTGAAGACATCCTCTAAGCTTGTGAAATAGTCAGGATGGTCAAAGTCGATATTAGTAATAATAGAGTACTCTGGGTGATATGGCATAAAATGACGTTCGTACTCGTCTGATTCGAAGACAAAATACTTGGCATTTTCAGAACCACGACCTGTACCATCTCCAATTAGATAGCTTGTATCAGTGATGTGTGACAAAACATGAGAAAGCATCCCAGTTGTTGAAGTCTTACCATGTGCTCCGGCAACACCCATACTGATAAAGTCACGCATAAAGCTACCAAGAAATTCATGATAACGTTTATAGCTTAGCCCATTCTTGTCTGCATAGGCAATTTCAACGTTGTTGTCTGGACGAAAGGCGTTCCCAGCGATGATTTCTAAATCCCCTTGAAGATTCTTCTCATCAAAAGGCAAAATTTTGATACCTGCTTGCTCTAAGCCTCTTTGTGTAAAGTAGTATTTTTCCACATCAGATCCTTGGACCTTATGCCCCATTTGGTGCAACATCAAGGCCAAGGCACTCATCCCTGATCCTTTAATTCCGATAAAATGATAGGTTTTTGCCATCTTTTTCCCCTTTACTCTGTCATATTTGTCAAGTTCAACTCTTGAGCAATTTTACGTTCTTTTTCTGATTGATTTTCTTTTTTGTTATAAATTTGGCTTTTCTTTAAAAAATCATAATTATTTTTCTTTGGTCCAAGATGCTCTTCTTTAGTTGTCTGTTGCATCTGAGGAGCCATTTCAGCTAAAATATAATGGTTCTGAGTTAGTTTGTCACTAAATTTTGCTAGCTCCCCAGGATTTTCCTTTTGGAATGGAGCTGTTGGCTGATTTGCCTGTCTTACTACATTATTTGAAGGTTTATAACGTTTCGTAAAACTAACATCTTGAGTCAAATATTTTGCTGAACGTTTCCGTTTTAGATCAGCTCTTGCTTCTTCACGAGCAAGTTCAGCATAGGATTTTTCCTTCTTTTCAGGTAGCTTATCTGATGCTTGAACCAGTGGCTTTTTTTCGGTAGTAATTGGTGACCATTCCAAGTAGTTTTTGTCCTGGTAATCTCCCTTGATATTACTAATGAGATCCGACTCATCATATAAATCCATAAATGGCATCTCTGTCAGCATGATCTCATCATCTGACACTATTGGAAATCGTACTTGTTTCATTTTTATTCCCTTTCAATACTCCATTATAACGTAAAGTCTTGATTTTTCAAGTCTTGGCTTCAGAAATTCCTAATATTTCTTGAATTTCAGTAAGTGTGAGACTTCCACGAGACTCTGTTCCATCCAATACTTCTGAGACCAGATTCTTTTTCTCTTCCTGCAACTCTTGAATCTTCTCCTCAATTGTGCCTCTAGTTACCAGACGATACACCTCGACGGCTTGGTCTTGTCCCATTCGATGAGCCCTACCAATTGCCTGTGATTCGACAGCTGGATTCCACCATAAATCTACCAGAATAACTGTATCTGCACCAGTAAGATTGAGACCAACTCCACCAGCTTTTAGAGAAATCAAAAACACATCGCGTTCACCTTGGTTAAAAGCCTTGGTCATTTCTTGACGCTCCTGTGATGGTGTAGAGCCAGTAATCTTAAAGGAAGTTAAGCCAAGCTGAGGCAACTCATTTTCGATGCGATCAAGCATTCCCCTAAATTGAGAGAAGATGAGTACACGATGATTTCCCTCAGCAATTTGACCTAGCAGATCTCGTAAACTATCAAGCTTCCCGCTATCTCCCTTATAATCTTCCATAAATAGAGCTGGAGTATCACAAATCTGGCGAAGACGCATGAGTCCTGTTAAAATTTCAACTCGATTTCGTTGAAATTCTGCATCGGTCACTTGTCCCAAGCGCTCTTGCATCTGTTGAAGTTGAGCTAGATAGATAGCTTTTTGCTGGTCCTCCAGTTCATTTTTATAAACGACTTCTATCAGATCAGGTAACTCTGTAAGAACATCCTCTTTTTTTCGACGCATGACAAATGGTTTGATAAACTGTGCCACTCTCTCAGCAGGCAATTTCATAAAGTCTTTTTTTGCCGGCAAAAGTCCTGGCAATACAATCTGAAAGATAGACCATAATTCCCCTAGATTATTTTCAATTGGTGTTCCGGAAAGAGCAAAGACTGATGGAACCACAAACTTTCTCAAAATCTTAGCAATTTTGGTTTGGGCATTTTTCATCACTTGGGCTTCATCTAGAAATAGAAAATCAAAAGATAAATTTCGATAGATTTCACTATCCTGACGGAAAGTGGCATAACTGGTCACATAGACCTGATGTTTTTCTGCTAAAATAGTCTCGCGATAAGGTTTCAATCCATGTACGACAGCCACATCCAAATTTGGTGCAAATTTTTTAAATTCATCAGCCCAATTATAGATGAGACCAGATGGAGCAAGAATCAAGACACGGCTATTCTCCTGAAGTTGGCTACTTAAAAAGGCGATGGCTTGTAAGGTTTTTCCAAGACCCATATCATCAGCTAAAATTCCACCAAATCCATAATGATCTAACATCTGAAGCCATTGAATCCCTTTTTTCTGATAATCCCTGAGTTGGGCTCGAATATCTAGGGACTTCATCGGAAAATCCTCTGGATGCGTTAAATGATGCGCCAAATGACGAAATTCATCAGTAAAAGTAACTTGGTCCTGGTCCTTAAACAGATGAGATAAGGTATAAGCTAAAGACTTGCGAGCCTGGAAAGCAGTACTCTCTATCTCATCAATTCCTAATTCCTCTAAATCTTGACGAATACGTTTTGTCTGTTCATCAAAATAATAGACCTGATCAGACGAGCTAATATAATAGTCCTGCTTGGCAACGAGAGCTTTCATTGCTCGATTGATTTCTTCTTGATCAATATCCTGAAAATCAAATTGAATTTCTAAAAGACTTCCCTTAGATGATATCTGAACTTGAGGTTTTTGAATCTGATAAAGATCTTGCATGCTCTCTGAAATCTTTAATTCTCCTAGCGCTGAAAAGGCTGGTAATACTTCCTGAAAGAATGTATGGACTACTTCAGCTTTCAAACTTTGACGCCATGAACGAAAATCCGCTTCAAACCCAGCAGATAAGGCCAACTGAAAAATCTGTTTTTCCAATTGAATGTCACTAGCAAAAGGAAGTTTCTCTAGTTCATTACGATTGGTTACTAGGCAAGTTTCATATTGAAATTGCATATCTAATCGAATAGAACCATCCTCTTCACGATCCATATAAAAAGACGGACGGAAGGATTGAATTTGTAGTGAATCAGGAGCTTCTACTTTTCCTAGGCATTTAAACTGTGACAAGGTCGAAGCTAAAAGATCTCGATCACGAGTATCAAACTGTAAGATCTTTCTGCCACCATTATCTAAAGGAACTTTTCTAAGCGCATCTAATAAACTAGCCTGTTTTTTCGTCAATAGGTAAAAATTGCCTTTAGAGAATAAAACTTGTCCCCCATAAAAGACATTGACCCCTGTCCGTTCGAGGATTTCCATCTCATAATAGTTGGATTTTTCTTTAATCTCAAAAGAAAACAAACCTGCTTGACCATCAAAGTCTTGGAAAAGAAGATGGTGATAAGTTGTAAGCTGATGATCAAATTGGAATACATCTAAGGCCATCAGAAGACAGACACCTTGTTCAAAAAAAGTCTTAGGGAAATAGAGATGTCGCCCTTGATTTGGGAAAAAAATAGGATTGTCCGTTTTCTCCTCAACCAGTCCTAGCAAGAAACTCAAAACTTCTTGGCTGGCTTTATCAAAATACTCAAGTCTTAATGAGGTCTCGTAATGTTTCCCAATCATGTATGGTTTAGCGGTCTCTATGACTTTTAAAAACAGAGGAATATCCCTGATTACATAAAATTTTTCTTGCTTAGAAAGACCAATCCTTAAAGTCCAGATAAGGCGATTGGTTCCTGCTTCCACCTGTCCTTGAGCAGAAAGCTGATAGAGGTCAGACTGACTAGGTACTTGGATAGACTCCAAGAATTTTCCTCCGAAAGTCACTTGTGTCTCAACAATTTCCTTTTCTTCCTGATTAGCCTCTAGATTGAGTAAGATTTCTTGCCCTAGTTGGTCATTTTTCAGGTAATATTCCAATGCCGCCAAATGAACACAGTAACCTCTTTTTTTGAAAAATGCACAGGTACAAAAAATCAAATCATCATCCAAACTATAGCGAATTTCTTCATCCGCTACACGCGCATAGATGCGATGATCTTGTTCTTTAATGATTTCAATCTGACCAGTTTCGTAGAGTTCTACTCCCTCCATTCGAAGCTTTCCTGGAATCAATTTAGCCATAGTGTCCCCTTTACTTTATCTCTTAATTATACCACATTTCTGTCTATGAAAATAGCCTTCTAGGAGTACTTTTCTCCTAAAAGGCTAGGTTTTTAATAATTTGAAAAAGTGGCAATGATTCGTTGGCAAACTTCTTCCAAGACAGATGTCGGCATGGCTACATTCAAGCGAGCGTGAAGAGTTCCTTCTTCACCAAAGTCCAAGCCCCTATTCAGGATAACCTTGGCTTCGTCTCTCAAGAGTTTTCTTAGTTCTTCATCACTAATATCATAGGCTGAAAAATCAAGCCAAATGAGATAGGTCCCTTGAGGTTTCATGACCTTGATTTTAGTTTCTTTACCAAACACATCCACTACATAATTTATGTGTTTCTCAATCAGTTCTTTGAGTTCTGACAACCAATCTTCACCATAGCGATAGGCAGTTTCCGTTACCAAATATCCCAAACCTGAAATCTCATGTTGATTATTCGCAAGCTGGCGTTTTTGGAAAGCCACTCTTAATTTAGGATTCTCGATGATAGCATAAGAATTCTTGGTTCCTGCAATGTTGAAAGTTTTGGTAGCACTGCTTAAAATTAGTGAAAATTCTTTGAAGGCTTCATTTACCGTATTGAATGACTGGTGCTTGTTTCCAAATAAGGCAACGTCTTGGTGAATCTCATCTGAAACTAGCAAGACTCCATGTTGTTGACACAGTTGTCCAATCTTCTCTAAGACTTCCTTCTCCCAAACACGTCCACCAGGATTATGAGGGTTGCAGAGAACATAGAGTTTTACTTCCTCTTCGACAAAATCTTTCTCCAATTGATCAAAGTCAATCTCAAAAAGTCCGTCTTTTTCTACTAGAGAGTTGGTGATTAGTCTACGATTATTGAGCTTTATACTGCGAGCAAAAGGAGGATAAACCGGTGTGTTAATGAGGACTGCTTCACCCTCTTTGGTAAAGGCTTGAATGGCTGTTGAAATGGCAGGTACTACTCCTTCGATAAAAACTAGAGCATCCTTATCAAAGCGATAACCATGATGTTTTTCCTCCCAGTTTTGAACGGCTTCAATCAACCCATCACTAGCATAGGTATAGCCATAGACTAATTGCTCTGCATAGTCATGGACAGTCTGACGAATCTCAGGCAACACTTCAAAGTCCATATCAGCGATCCAAGCCGGCAATACTTCTCGGTCAGTTTCTACTTCTCTCCATTTGTAGGTATGGTGTCCAAAACGATTGGGCAAGGTCGTAAAATCATATTTTCCCATAGTTTTATCCTTCCAAGGCTTGACGCAAGTCTTCAATCAAATCTCTAACATCCTCAATACCAATAGACAAGCGTAAGAGGTCATCTGTCAATCCATAAGAATGACGAACCTCTGCAGGAATATCTGCATGTGTTTGAGTAGTTGGGTATGTAATCAGACTTTCAACCCCACCTAAACTTTCAGCAAAAGAGAACACTTTCAAGGTATTTAAGATATGAGGAATACGCTTCTCATCAGCTACTTTAAAGGAAATCATCCCCCCACGTCCTGTATACAAGACTTCTTTGACAGCAGGCGATTGTTCTAGAAAGGCTACGATTTCTTGGGCATTGGCTGTTGAGCGCTCCATACGAAGTGACAAAGTTTTAAGCCCACGAATCAACTGATAGCTATCAAATGGTGACAAAACAGCTCCTGTCGTATTGAGATTGTAGAAGAGTTTTTCGTATAAATCAGCACTATCTGTCACAACTACACCAGCTAGCACATCATTATGCCCTGCAAGATATTTTGTTGCTGAATGAAGGACAATATCTGCCCCGTCTTCAATTGGACGTTGGTAAATCGGGCTGTAGAAGGTATTGTCCACGACAACTTTAGCACCCTTAGCATGAGCTAATTTTGACAATTTTTCAATATCAAATTCTAACATCAAAGGATTGGTTGGTGTTTCGATATAGAGTACATCCACATCCTTTTCTAGCTCAGCAATCAACTCTTCTTCTGTATTGGCATAGGTAAAGTGGAAACGCCCTTCCTGTTCCACTTGATTGAACCAACGGAAAGAACCACCGTAAAGGTCACGGACAGCCAAGACCTTACTCCCTACTGGAAAGACACTAAAGGCTAAGACAATCGCAGACATACCTGAACTAGTCGCCAAAGCATACTTGGCGGATTCAATAGCTGCCAAAACTTCCTCTGCCTTGCTACGTGTTGGGTTTTTGGTGCGGGTATAGTCAAATCCAGTTGATTGACCAAATTCTGGGTGCTGATAAGTCGTTGAAAAGTGAATTGGTGTAACCAAAGCACCTGTTGCCTTATCAGACTTGATCCCTGCTTGTGCTAAAATTGTGTTGATATGAAATGATTTGCTCATACTTTACCTCCAAATCTATAGTAACTATTGTACCACTTATTTTGGATCCTTCGTTTTCTTGTTTTCAAGAGCTAGTTATAGTTTCAAACTATATAAAAAACGATAACCTCATTAAAGGTTACCGTTTTTAAATTTAGAGTCATTACTTAACGTGTTTAGCAAAATCTTCTTGGGCTTTTTTATTAGATTCTTCTTTTTCTTTCAGCCATTTTTGTCTAGCTTCTTCATACTCAGCTGTTGTGACAATCTTATCTTGCAATTTCACGTATTTGTAGGATTCAACACCCTTATTACCAGCTTGAGAGAAGGCTGCAGAGAATGGAACTGTTTTTCTCAATGTAGGTGTTCCACCTTTAGAAACGTTTGGAATTGCTAGAGAGCTATCCACCAACCAAGCTTGAGCTTCAGCGTATTTATCATAACGTTTGTTCAAATCTTGTTCAGCATTCGCTTCTTCCAACATCTTAGTATAGGTATCCAAACCAACTGCAGTTGCTTTAGCATTGCTTTCTCCAGGTTCTAAACCAAGGTTTTGCAATGAACCACCACTTGTTAAGCTAAGAGTATCGAGGTAAGTTGATGGGTCTTGGTAGTCTGGTCCCCAACCACCGTTATAAAGGTCATAGTCTTTTTGTGCAGCTGTATTCGCTAGATAACCAATACTATCCATTTCCTCAGTAGTAAGCATTTGAATATCGATAACGACATTATCTGCACCTAGAACAGATTCAATAGACTGTTTGAAAGAACTTGCCTCTAACACCCCCTTCTTAAAGGTTTGGTCAACCGGTAAATCCAGGTGAATTGGGAATTGAACACCTTTGGCTTCCAATTCTTTCTTGGCTTGAGCAAAGACTTCTTTGGCCTTATCGGCATTGTAGTAAGCATCTTGGGCATCAGCGAAGTTCATATTTTGCCATACTTGACCGTAATTGACCACCTTAGAAGCTATGACATCACCAAAATCTTCACCATCAAGTGTTACAAATGATGGTGGAACGAGCAAGTTTCTGATAATCTTAGTTGCTCCATCTTCCCCTTGAGATTGGGCACCATAAGCAGTACGGTCATAGGCAAAGTTGATAGCCTGACGGAATGATTTATTCAAAACTGCTTCTTGTTGGGCTGTCTTTTCAGCATCAGTTGTTTTTGAAGTATGGCTATAAGATTGTCTATCTAGGTTAAAGTTATAATAGTAGGATGTCGCATCTTGCATGCTGTAAATAATATTATCTTTATTCTTTTCCTTAATTCCTTCAAAGCTCGAACTATTTGGGTAGAGACGTGCGTAGCTGTAAACTCCTTCCATGAAGTTACGTGCCAAGGCATCTTGGTCGCTTCCATCGTAGTAAGTCAACTTCACTTCATCCACGAATACATTTTTTGCATCCCAGTAATTTGGATTTTTCTTGTATTCCATGACAGATTTAGAGGTGAATGATTTGAGAATAAATGGACCATTATACAAGATATTTGCTGGATCCACTTTACCGAAATCATCCCCTTTTGAGTTCAAGAAGTCTGCATTTACTGGGAACAGAATAGTCGCAGTTGTTTTTGAGTTCCAGTAAGGTTCTGGTTGTTTCAAAGTATACTGCACTGTTTGATCGTCAATAGCCTTTACACCAACTGTTGAAAAGTCAGTTGTTTTTCCGTTGATATAGTCATCCAAGCCAGCAACAGAGTCTTGAACGAGATAGAGAGCTTCAGATTTTTTATCCGCAGCATACTTCAATCCTGTCACAAAATCTTGTGCTGTAACTGGGGCGTACTCTTCACCATCTGCTGTATACCATTTGGCGTCCTTACGAAGTTTGTAAATATAAGTCAAACCATCTTGGGAAACTGTCCAATCCTCAGCTAATGAAGGAATGTAGTTCCCGTATTGGTCATTTTCCATCAAACCATCTACCAAGTTTGTCACAACATCACCTGTTGTTGCACGATTCTCTAAGAGATAGTTTAGGCTAGATGGATCGCTACTATATACATAGTTGTATGTTTTAGTAGAACTAGCTGAGTTGCTACAAGCCGCCAATAGCAGACCTGCACTTAGGATAACGCCTGCCAGCGTCAGATATTTTGCCTTAGACTTTTTCATAAACAGAACCTCCAAATTTAAATATTTGTATCATTATACAGTTAAAGTTTTTTTTAGTCAAGTGATTATGTGTTAAAAATTTATTTTTTTCTACAATTTTTATTTTTTTCTCTCTTTTTTAAATAAAAAATGAACAATTTAAACTTATTTTCCTTAAAAGTTCAAACTGTTCATTTTATTTATAAACTATTATGATAATTTTAATCGTGCTCGTAACTGATTTGCTTTTTCCTGTCCAATAACCTTATCCAAAAGTCGAGTATAGAGACACATAACTCCGTAAAGCCCGCCACCGATTGTACCAATTAAGGCGACATATAGGAAACTCCAGAAACGTCCAGTTGGTTGGAAGACAAATCCAATAATCCATTGCAAGAGTCCTACTAGAATAAACATAACTAGAGTCAAAATAGTAACTAAGATTGTTCTCTTCAGAATAATCTTTCGGCGTGCACCTGTCACCTCACATATATCACGGTACATCAAAACATTTGGAATAATGAGACCGATAGTTGTTGAAATTAGTGGGCCATAACTATGGAAAATCGCTATCGATGGTAATTGCAAAACAATCTTAGCAATTGAGCCATAAACAAAATACAAGACTGCTTTGCGGTTACGGAACATCGCCTGAAGCATTGGTGACAAGACCATGTACAAACCTAGAATTGTTGACTGCAAGACTGCAAAGACAAACAAACCCATAGCCAAGCCATCTGGCTTACCGTAAAAGACTGTATAGAGTGGTTCACCTACCATGACTACTCCAACCGTTGCAGGTAAGAGGAATAGGAAGAGCATGGTGATACTATCTTGAACGAGACGAGAAGCCGCTGGCAAATCCCCTTTGACATAGTTCTCAGTCAAGAGAGGCAAACCAACGCTACCAATCGAAACTCCAACCGAAATCAAAATCATGGTGATTTTATTAGGATTAGCAGAAAAATAAGAAAACATGACAACCAAGTCTTCATTACTATAGTTGGTAAACCACTTCATGCTATTGATAAAGGTCATTTGATCCAAGATTTGGAAAAGCTGAATAGCAGAACCCGTCAAGATAAACGGAATAGCTTCCTTAATCGTATCAACCAAAAGACTCTTACTGTCAATCTTATCTCGTGTTTCAAAAACTTTTTGGAGCAATCCTTCCTTATAAAGGAAATAAAGTAAGACTGCAAAACTAGCTACCATTCCCACAAAAGCTGCAAAGGTAGATTGGGTAACAGCTGATAGATAATCTTTTGAACCAAGCTTCATGATGATAAAGGTTGCTAAGAGCATCCAAATGACACGGATAACCTGCTCAGCAATTTGGCTCATGGCATAGGGCTTAAGATTATTCATCCCTTGGAAAAATCCACGGATAACACTCATAGACGGGAATATCAAGACAGCCCACGCTAAACTTTGCATAATAGGAATTAAGTCCTTTCCGACTCCGGAAAGGTCCGCCAACCAAGGTGCAAAGAGGTATAAAATCAAGGCAAAGGCAAGTCCCAATACAGTCATAAAGCCTAAGAAGCTTCGAATCAGGGCAAAACTATGCTCTTCCTCATGCATGGTATTGTATTTAGCGACCTGCTTAGCGACCGCCACTGGGATACCTGCTGTCGAAATCAACAAGAACCAGGCGTAGATATTATAGCCCATGGTAAAGAGACCGTTAGCCGTTGCAGCATAAGTCCCCATCCAGATATACCAGGGAATAATGTAAATAGCCCCGAGGAGGCGACTGATAAAGTTACTTGCTGTTAGCCAGGCAGTCCCTCGCAACATCTGGGCCTGCTGATGATTATTTTCGTTAGACATAACTTCCTCATTCATTTTTAATAACTAGGAAATGTTCCTTATCTTCCATTATAAACTTTTCCTTGTTACTTGTAAAATTCAGACTTTCAGTTTACAATAGAAAGTATGATAAAGATTGAAACCGTATTAGATATTTTAAAGAAAGACAATCTCTTCCGTGAGATTATCAACCAAGGATATTACCACTACAACTACAACGATGTAACTTTTGATAGCATCTGCTATGATAGCCGAAAAGCAAAAGATAATAGCCTCTTTTTTGTAAAAGGAGCTGCTTTTAAGAAGGAATTTCTTCTTTCGGCAATCTCACAAGGACTCGGTTGGTATGTAGCCGAGCGGGACTACGAAGTAGGCATCCCTGTTATTGTCGTTAACGATATTAAAAAAGCTATGAGTTTGATTGCCATGGAATTTTATGGCAACCCTCAGGAAAAACTAAAACTTCTCGCTTTCACTGGTACCAAAGGAAAAACAACAGCGGCATACTTCGCCTACAATATCTTAAATCAGCAACATCGTCCTGCTATGTTATCAACTATGAATACGACTTTGGACGGAAAAACTTTCTTCAAGTCTGCTCTGACAACACCTGAAAGCATCGACCTCTTTGATATGATGGCCCAGGCTGTTAAGAATGGAAGAAGCCACCTTATTATGGAAGTTTCTAGTCAAGCCTACTTGGTGAAGCGAGTCTACGGCCTCACTTTTGATGTAGGTGTGTTTCTAAATATCAGCCCTGACCATATTGGTCCTATTGAGCATCCAACTTTTGAAGACTACTTCTACCATAAACGTCTCTTGATGAAAAATAGTCGCGCAGTTGTCATTAATAGCGATATGGACCACTTCTCTGTTCTAAAAGAACAAGTTGAAAATCAAGAGCATGACTTCTACGGTAGCCAATCTGATAACCAAATCGAAAACTCCAAAGCCTTTAGCTTCTCAGCTACTGGTAAATTAGCTGGAGACTATGATATTCAGTTGATTGGGCACTTCAACCAAGAAAATGCAGTCGCTGCTGGACTTGCTTGTCTTCGTCTAGGTGCTAGTCTGGATGACATCAAAAAAGGGATTGCGACTACTCGCGTACCTGGTCGTATGGAAGTTCTCACTCAGAAAAATGGTGCAAAAGTTTTCATCGACTACGCCCACAATGGTGACAGTCTTAAAAAACTAATCTCTGTCGTTGAAACTCATCAAACTGGAAAAATTGCTTTAGTACTTGGTTCAACTGGAAACAAGGGAGAAAGCCGTCGCAAGGACTTTGGACTTCTCCTCGATAAACATCCTGAAATTCAAGTATTCCTTACGGCTGACGATCCAAACTATGAAGATCCGATGGCCATTGCAGATGAAATTAGTAGCTACATCCATCGTCCTGTTGAAAAAATTGCTGACCGTGAACAAGCTATCAAGACTGCGATGTCTGTTACAAGTCAAGAACTGGATGCGGTCATTATCGCTGGTAAAGGAGCTGACTGCTACCAAATCATTCAAGGTAAGAAAGAAAACTATCCAGGTGATGCAGCCATCGCTGAACGTTATCTATAGTATATTTAAAGAAGGCTAGGAAAATTCCTAGCCTTCTTCTATTTTTTTCTAAAGATGAATCGTTCTTTATCAAATTCTATAGCCAACTCATATTTCCCATCTTCGTTTTGAACGATGTAACCTAATAAGACTAGACTATCAACAAAGATATCAGGTCGTTTCTGCATGAGTTGATCTTTTTTAAGAAACTTTAGCAAGAATGTTGTCATATACTTGAGCGCATACTCAGGATTGACATCCCCTAAAATTTCATACAGTCTCTGCTGTTCTTCCGTCAGTAGATACTGGAACTTGACCTTGTAGAAGTAATTAGACAAGGTCATCTTTTCCCTTGCAAAATCGGTGTACTCTTCTAGTATAGCTGCATTTGTTTGATTGCGCAATTCTGTCTTAAAATCTTTCTCCAGGATTTCTTGATAGATAGGACTATCATCCCTCACAAAGACTTCTTGGTCTAGTTCAAGAGAGTCTGTAAATTCTAGAAAGGGAAGATTGAGATAATAGCGTTTGTTTTCTCTCAAAATCAAACCCGCTTTAATGTACTCCTCCAAATACTTATCAACTGCAACTTCTGTAAAATGTGCCTTAATCTCTCGCAAAATAACTTCATCATGCTGATCAAGATAGTCAACCAAATCCTTAAAGAATGGCTGTCGCGTCAAACGTGATGGATTAAAAATCTGAATCATGAAGATTCCTTTCTTTACAAACTAAAAGAGGAGATGCTGCTAATTGACTCGGGTTAGTGCCAGGCTGATTCAGAGGTACAGGAAGCCCCAACTCTCGATAATATTCTCTCCAGAAATCACTGATTTCCTGTGTATCATCACCAAACTTCATGGGAATGGTCTCAAAAATAGGGAGAATTTCTGCTACAAACTGGGAACAATAGAAACCATCTCCATCTGGATAAAAGTACGCATTGTAGGGAGCCCCTAAAAGACTCTCTGCTCGCTTTTTGACCTCTGTACCATCAATCTGCTCATAATGATAAAGGTCATATACTTTCCCGTGTTCAAAGAAGTCCTCAGGAGACTGAGCAAGAACACCACCTTCTACCGTGGCATGATAGACCTGTCCGTCCAAAAAGATGGCCACATGGCTATATTGACCAGTAGATTCCTGGATGGCCTGTCCTATATCCGAATCATCTTTCACAAAAATCAAATCGCCATTTTCTAACATACTTCTCCCCTAGAAAAAAAAGGAGTCGAAACTCCTTTTTAACAATGGGCTTCCCCATCTATGATTATGCATTAAAGCTTTCAGTCAATTGTGGTACCACTTGTTTCTTACGTGAAACAGCACCTGGAAGGAAAGCGTGGTTGTTTTCAAGCTTAAAGTTGAAAGCTGCTTCTACCTTGTCCATATTAGCACCAAGAGCCAAAATTTCTGAGTTTGAGTTGACGATGTCTGTAATCATCAAGACAAAGTCAGAGTAGCCGTTAGCTGCATTTGCGGCTTGGATGGCAGCTTCGATTTCAGCTTGGCGTTCCAATACTTCAGCAATATCAACTGTGTTCACTTGAGCCACACGAACATTATTTCCATTAAGTTCAAATGTCTTAGCATCGATATCAATCAATTCTTCAGCAGATTTGCTTGCCAAGTTTGTACCAGCCTTGAGCATGGCAAGACCGTATTCTTCCAAGTTTACACCAGCCAATTCAGCCAATTCAGGCGCAATCACCTTATCAGATGGGTGGGTTGTTGGAGATTTCAAAAGAAGAGTATCTGAAATCAAACCTGATAGCATCAAACCTGCGATTTCTTTTGGAACAGCTACGCCATGCTCTTTGAACATGCGGTAAACGATAGATGATGCTGATCCAACTGGTTCCAAACGCATGTAAAGTGGGCTGGCAGTTTCAAAGTTAGCCACACGGTGGTGATCCACTACACCGTAAACTTCTACTTCAGCGATATCTGAAACAGATTGTTGGAATTCATTGTGGTCTGTTAAGATGACTTGTTCTGCACCTTCTGCTTTAGCAGATGTAATCACGTGCGGTGCTTCTACATCAAAATAGTTCAAGACGAAAGCTGTTTCTTCATTTGGAGTTCCAAGAGCCACCGCTTCTGTGTCCAAACCGTATGCTTCTTTTGCAAGATAAGCAAAAGCTACAGATGAACCAATAGCATCTGAGTCTGGATTTTGGTGACCAAATACTAGAATCTTAGACATGATAATACCTCGTTTCTTTATTCTCTTTATTGTAGCATTTTTTTCAATTTTTGACAAAAATAAGAGGAGCCAAAGGACTCCTCATTACATTTCAAAAGTATCTACTAAATTCTTATTTTGACACTCTTTGAGATAATGTTCTTTTTGCATACGTGTCTTGCGCTTGAAAAGAGCTTCAGCAGACATGGCCTCTTCCTTGCTGTCAAAACCTTCCGCAAAGATGAGTTTTACCGGCAATCGAGCGCGTGTATACTTGGCACCTTTACCGCTATTATGCACGGCAATCCGTTTCTTCACATCTGTTGTATACCCTGTATAGTAGGAATCATCACAACACTCAACCACATACATATAAGCCTTATGATCCATAGTAAATCTCTTGAATTTCTGGTGTATAAGTACCATCACTATTATGAACAATGAGTGGTGGTAAAACCTTAAAGCCACTAGTGGAGCCGTCCTTGATAGCTTCAATCAAAAGCATATTAGCTTCCTTCTCCCGTTTAGGATAAACAAATTGCAGACGTTTTGGAGCCAGATTATGCTGTTGGAGCGTAGCTAAGATATCTAATAATCGATCAGGACGATGAACCATAGCCAAACGCCCATTTGATTTGAGAATACTCTGAGCACTACGACAGATTTCCTTAAGATTGGTTGTAATTTCATGCCGAGCTAAAAGGTAATGCTCACTTTCGTTCAGATTAGAATTTGGATCCACTTTAAAATAAGGCGGATTGCATAAAATCAAATCAACCTTGCTCCCCTGAATGTGACTTGGCATATTTTTCAAATCATCACAGATGACCTGCATCTGTCCGTCCAGCCCATTTAAACGTACTGATCGTTCAGCCATATCAGCAAGACGTTCCTGAATTTCTACAGATAGAATTTTAGCCTTGGTTCGGCTACTGGCAAACAGTCCAACAGCTCCATTTCCTGCACAAAAATCCACAATTAACCCATTTTTAGGGAAACGAGGGAAACGCGACAGGAGAACACTATCCACCGAATAGCTGAAAACCTCTCTATTTTGAATAATCTTGATATCTGTAGAGAAGAGTTGATTAATGCGCTCTCCTGTTTTTAATAATTGTTCTTCGTTCATACTTCCATTATAGCAAAATATAATAACATCACAAGCGACTCAAGGGATATCAATTACTGTTTTTCTTTAAATGTTCCAAGGCTTCTCGTGTCCAAACAGGCATCATGCGACCAAGCGGCGCGAATCCATGTTTGATGCGATCATTCGAAAAACGTCTCCGTCTAGGAAGTTGATGTTTTTCTTCTTCCAAGGTACGAATGGAAAGGCTAGCCTTCCCTGTATATTCGTCAAAATCTACTACTTGTACCTGGACTTCATCACCGATTTTTAAAACCTCGTAAATATTCTCGATAAATCCTGTCCGAATCTCCGAAATATGAATCAGGCCTGTCACTCCTGTTTCTAACTCAACAAAAGCTCCATAGGGCTGAATCCCAGTAATACGGCCATTTAGCTTATCACCGATTTTCATTTTAGTCCTCAATTTCAATAGTTTCAATTACGACATCTTCAACTGGCTTGTCCATTGCACCTGTTTCGACACCTGCAATTGCATCCAGAACTTCATAAGAAGCTTCATCCGCAAGTTGACCGAATACAGTATGACGACGGTCTAGGTGAGGAGTTCCACCTTGTTCTGCATAAATCTCCGCAATTGGCTCTGGCCAACCACCACGAGCAATTTCTTTCTTAGAATATGGCAAGTGTTGATTCTGCACGATAAAGAACTGGCTACCATTTGTATTTGGCCCAGCATTAGCCATAGAAAGGGCTCCACGGACATTGTAAAGTTCTTCTGAAAACTCATCCTCAAACGACTCACCATAGATAGACTCTCCACCCATACCGGTTCCAGTTGGGTCTCCACCTTGAATCATAAAATCTTTAATAATACGGTGGAAAATCACACCGTCATAGTAACCATCTTTTGACAGAGCAATAAAGTTGGCTACTGTTTTTGGTGCGTGATCAGGGAAAAGTTTGATACGCATATCCCCATGATTTGTCTTAATAGTCGCAATTGGACCTTCTACTGTTTCAATGTCTACTTGTGGAAAATGTAATTCTTTTTCTACCATACCAAATCCTTCTAAGGCATCAAAGATGCCATCTTCTTCTAATGTTTTTGTAATATAATCTGCTTTTTCTTTGATTTTGTCATGAGAAACACCCATGGCGACACTAATGCCTGCATAATCAAAGAGCTCTAAATCGTTAAGTCCGTCCCCAAAAACCATCACGTTTTCAGGTTTTAAACCTAATTGGTCTACCACTTTGGCAACTCCAGCTGCCTTAGAACCGGAAATCGGCACCACATCTGACGAATGTTCATGCCAGCGTACCATACGCAAAGTCGATGCTAAACTTTCAGGCAAGACAAGGTCATCTCCCCGCTCCTCAAAGGTCCACATCTGATAAATATCTTCTTTTTGGTAAAAATCAGGGTCCACCTCTAAATCAGGATAAATCGGGTCAATCGCCTGACTAATCATCTCTGTTCGCCTTGATAGTTTAGCAGCATGACTTCCCACCAAACCATAATCAATTCCAACTTCTTTGGTCCAAGTAATATATTCTTCAACCTTATCTTTAGCAATTTTGTTACTATAAATGACATTGCCCTTTTTGTCCTCAATATAAGCACCATTCAAGGTTACAAAGAAATCAGGTTTGAGGGCTTTAATCTCTGGGACGACACCAAAAATACCTCGACCAGTCGCAATTCCTGTCAAAATTCCTTTATCACGTAATTGTTTAAAGGCTGTTGGAATAGTGCTTGGAATAAAGCCAGTCTTTGAATTTCGTAAAGTATCATCTATATCAAAAAAGATAATCTTAATCTTCTTAGCCTTGTATCTTAACTTGGCATCCATTATAATAACTCCTTCAATTCACTCCTTCCATTATACCATAAAGTAGAGAAATCCCACATCCCCAATAAAATCCTTGTCTCTTATCCGAATTCCTTTACTAGATACAAAACCAAATCATCATTATTTTGGCTAGTTGCATTCATTTCCAAGGGTTGATTTCGATACCAGACACCTGTCCCATCTGGAATGTAGCCCCGTCTGATATATAATCTCTGGGCAGGGCCATAGCCTAAGTGCAAACCTACACCAAGAGTGACCTTACTCGAAACAAACTTGACTCGTTTTTCTGCTTCTTCTAGCAGTTGATTCCCAATCCCTTGATTTCGAAAAGGCTCAAACACATTAAAATCTGATAATTCTGGATAGACTTCTGCAAAAGGACCATGTTTAGCAGAGGGCAAAATGGTAACGTAGCCCGCTACAACACCATCAATCTCTGCAACTAAGACTTCTCTCTCCCCACTTTCCTGTTCCAGAAAATATCTAGCCAAAATTTCCTCTCTACCAGGCCAACCTTGATTCATAAATCCATGAGATAAGGATTCAATATCAGACTTAATCATATTTCTAATCGTACAATTCATCTTTAACTTACCCACCTTTACTCCTTCTATTGCCATTATAGCACACCAAGGTCAGAAAAAAACACCAAAAAAGAGAACTAGTAAAACTAGTCTCTTTTTTATATTTTAGAATAGCTCAAGAGCAATCATAGTAATCATAGTTGCATTATAATAATTATCCAATGGTAAATCTTGCGTAAAAATATATTTATTCTGTTGGAGGAGTTTAAGATTCCCTTCGACAGTATTTGCCGCATAAGTAATTGGAGCTAAGAAACTTCCTGCTTGATATTGATTTAAAGCATGGCCTTGAAGATCATACCCGGCATAGATCCGTTTCTCTTTCATAAAGAAATCCATCATCTTTTGAACGATTTTCTGACTTCTTTCGTCCCGACTCTGTGCCAAGTGGTAAGGCAAGCGACAAGCGTTATAAGAATAAGCTCCGTCGTATTGAGATTCAATGGTATTAGCATCAGCAACACGCACACCTGACTTCTCTACCCAGATAAAGTCTGGCAAGAGACCTGTCTCAGATTGAGAACTGATTTGCTCCAATTGCCCAAGCATTTTATCCTTAATATCGAGCCATTGTTTATCTCCAGTTAGATTATAAAATACTTGGAAATAATGAGGTAGTGTATCAGATGTTCTCATCAAATAGTAAAAATCCGTATTTTTTTTCGCCCAATTTCCTACCTTTAGAACACCAGTATCCTCGTTATAATTGAATCGAAGAATATCAATCAAGATACTTTTGGCTTGACCTTCATATTCCTGAGCCTTATCTGGCCACTGCTTAGCAGCTTCGATCAAGGAATAAGCAATATAGAGATCGCCATCTGTTGCATTATGCTTTTCAACAGTTTCTTGTCCATTCTTGATAACCTGCTTCCAAGACATCAACTGAGTCCCCTCTAGTCGATGGTTTTTATAGTAACGATACAGGCTATCAAAATTCTCTTGATTGGCTTGTCCTTTTTGAGCTGCATAAACTGTTAAGAGCATACCGTAACTCTGAGCTTCTGATAAAACAGTTGTCTCATCACCACTACTAGTCGTACGAACATAAGTTTGATCCCCATTTGAAACGAGGAACTGCTGACTCCATTGATGGTAGATACGATTACGCATTTCGATTTTGCTCCTTCCTCTTGCCAAGAACAAGGTTAGGCAAAAGATTGAAAGGATGAGAACAAACCATACATATTTTAATTTATTCAGTTTCATAGTTCCCCCTAACCTGCAAAGCGTTTGGTTTTAACCCACTTCGTTTCTTTTCTACGAAGAATCTTGTCCATCACAATTGAAGTAATGGAATCAATAGATACTATGATAAATAGTTGAGCATAAGTGAAATAAGCTAACAAGGCCAACCAAACCTGCCTGCTTGTTGCTTGCCCAAATTGGCTCGCTAATGCAATCATAATCTGCATCAAATAAAGGCCAATCATGAAAATCCAGTTAAAGAGCATTAATTGAGTGATATAAATATTGTTTGCATCAAAGGCAAATGGAATATCAAAGTCCGGGACAAATATACGAACAAGCATTGCGATTATATTAGCAAAGAAAATCAAATCAGAAAGAACGATGGCAAAGTTAAACCAAAAGAAGATACAAGAATAGTTAAATACTTCTAACTTAACACGCCAGTTTCCTTTACCAAACAGGTGCTTAAAGTTTGATAGGACTACTTCATAGTTCCCCTTAGCCCAACGTTTCCGTTGCATGTAATAACTCTTTAAAGTCTCTGGCTCTTGTTGGAAGGCCTCTGAATTATAAGCAAGGGCAATCAATTTCCCACTTTGCATGATTTTAAAGGAAATGTCGGTATCTTCTGTTAAGGCACCGTTTTTCCAACCACCAATACTTTTTACAAACTCAGTTTGAATAAGGAAGTTGGTCCCAGGTATACGTCCAATTTTAAAGAGATGCCACATACCCACATGGTGCACACGCTGAGTAACGACGATTTCTTGATTGATACAACGCGTTAAGAAGTTTTGATTCGCATTACGCGTCTTATTTCTACCAAAAGAGGCCACATGACGTTCTGGATCCTTCATGACTTCCTTGACAAGGAAATAGAGAGCATTTTTCTCGGGCATAGCATCAGCATCATAAACGCAGATATAGTCTCCTGTAGCCATCTTCAAAGCATCATTAAGAACTCCAGCTTTACCTCCAGTACCACTGCGATTGATAATGGTTAGATCTCTTCCAACGTATTCTGGCATAGCCTTAACAGATAAGCACTCTTGATAAGTGTTATCTGAACAATTATCTGCAAACAAGAGCAATTCCACACGATCGTGAGGATAATTCAAATCAAGGATGGCTTTAGCTGTCTGTGCAATAACCACATCTTCATTATGGGCAGGAACGACAATCGTCACCTTAGGATAGTATGGTAATGGTGTTGTATCAACACGAAAATCACTATGTTTAAACCAAAAGTGAACAGCCGAAAAAAGAATAACCAATCCCCAGGCAAGAGAAATCCAGATAGAAATCAAAGTAAAAATCATCAATATTTGACTAATCATAATCCACCGCCTTAAAATTTTTATTTACACGATGGTATAAAACCTTGTACGCAATAAATAATATGACAAAACAAATGCCAAACACGAGACTTACTCCAAAAGCAACTCCCCAAAATGTATCTGTCAGATTCATTTTCTCCTCCTAATATTCTACAATGACATCCGTCTCTAGCTGACGTTTTAAATGACTAGTTAAATCAGAGTAGTGTTTATTTTTCTCTCTGTTTTCAGAGTCAACTATCAAGTAACCCGTTTGAAATTGAATTCCTTGATTTCCGTCTTCACCATGAAAAACTAACTCTTCTAGTTTTTCCTTCAAATCATTGAAATAGATTTCCTTCAAGGAATGTTGATTGCTATCAGAAATAACAAGGAAATTCCCCTCAGAAATATAAAAGAGTTTATCATTGTACATCAGCCTCTGTGAAATGACATCTTGAATCTGACTTAGCATACGATTATACTCTTTAGGTTTAATCTGGAAGAATAAGTCCTCATGGGACCAATGAATCAAGAGAGTCTGTATTTCCTCGCTTTTAGAAGAAAGCATAGATTCATATTCTAAAGCAGCCTCTTCTTCTTGATCTTGCACCTGAGAAGCCATCTTAAAGAGGTAATAACGAATCTTGATTAAAATTCCAATTAAAACAGGAAAACTAAAAAGGAAAATAAAAATCTGAAGACTTGGGATATAGACAATGCCCAGCACTAAAAAGATAATGCCTAGACCAAAGCTTAACAATATTGTCCAAGTCAGCAACAAATCTGATAATACCAAGGCTGCAAACAAGGCTAAGAAGAAAAATAAGATTTGTTCAAGTAAGAGTTGTCTAGCATAAAGCCCACAAAACACTAGGAGAAATAACTCAAATCCAATTAAAGCAATAGACCAGTTCCTAAATTTAATCCAACTTTTCATTATGCTTCATCTCCTTCTCTAAATTCAGATACAGCTTCCCTCAAACCATAATAATGTTGAATGGCTTGTACAATCCGTTCAGAAGCTTTTCCGTCACCATAAGGATTCGGAGCTTGAGACATATCTTTATAGAGTTTTTCATCAGTTAAGAGTGCTGTCATTGCCTCTTTCACACGATTTGGATCTGTTCCAACTAATTTTAGAGTTCCTGCTCGTACTCCTTCTGGACGTTCAGTTGTATCACGAAGGACAAGAACTGGTTTCCCTAAAGAAGGAGCTTCTTCCTGAACACCTCCAGAATCCGTCATGATAAAATAACTTCTTGATGCCAAATTGTGAAAATCTAATACATCTAATGGTTCAATCAAATGAATTCGTTCATGACCAGAAAGAATATCCTTAGCAGCTTCTTGGACTGCAGGGCTAAGGTGAACAGGATAGACAACTTCTAATTCTGAATGAAGATCTACCATTTCGCGCAAAGCAGCAAAGACATCACGCATAGGTTGACCTTGATTTTCACGACGGTGCATTGTCACCAAAACTAATTTCTTTAAAGGATCCAATCGATCTAGGACTTCATGATAGTAATCTGATTGAACAGTCAATTTTAAAGCATCAATAGCAGTGTTCCCAGTGATGATAATAGCAGATTCAGGATGGTTTTCCTTAAGAAGATTTTCCTTACTATCAGTCGTTGGAGCAAAATAGAGATCCGCTAGATTATCTGTCATCTGACGGTTCATCTCTTCTGGGAATGGAGAATATTTATCAAAGGTTCTTAACCCTGCTTCAACATGCCCGATGCGAACTTGATTATAGAAAGCTACCAGACTTGCTACAAAAGTTGTTGTAGTATCACCGTGTACCAAAATCATATCTGGAAGTTCTTTCTTAACAATAGGATCGAACTTCTGGAGAATTTTAGCAGTAATATCTAAAAGTGACTGATTTTTCCCCATAATATCTAAATCATAGTTTGGTTGAATACGGAAGGTTTCAAGAACCTGATCTAGCATTTGACGGTGTTGAGCTGTTACAACTGTAATCGTTTCGATACAATCACTATGCTTTTGTAATTCCAACACTAAAGGGGCCATTTTGATGGCTTCTGGACGCGTTCCAAAAACAACCATCACTTTAAGTTTTTCCATTATGGTTTCCTTTTAAACATAATAAAATTTGACACATAATATTGATTCGAATATAGAATATTTCAAGAGTCAATTAATTTGATTGTCTTAATTATTTTACCGACAATTAATTTAAATGTCAAATTTTTTTAGAATCCACTAATGGTTTTAATAGTTTTGTAACACTATGAAATCCTTTTGTAATAAAGGATTTCAACAACTTTTAGTAATATTTGCATTCTATATTATAATATAGAGAAATATATTGAATTCCTCAATTTTATTTTTTAAAAAAAGTCATTAAAATCAATAATGATTGAACGCTATCTACTAAAAACACGTAAGAAACAAACCCTTCTATTTTTATGATCGTGAAAAAAGACCCGTCGGGGTCTTAATTCACTTTCTAGTTTTCGAGCTCATGAAAAAGAGGTCCACTGGACCCCACTCGCTCTCACATTTCGAGGCTCGTGAAAAAAAGACCCGTCAGGGTCTTACTCGCTCTCTTGTTTTCAAGCTCATAAAAAAGAGGTCCACTGGACCTCAACTCGCTCTCACATTTCAATGCTCGTGAAAAAAAGACCCGTAAGGGTCTTTTCTTTAATCTTCGTTTACGAAAGGCATCAAAGCCATTACGCGAGCGCGTTTGATAGCTGTTGTTACTTTACGTTGGTTTTTAGCTGAAGTTCCAGTTACACGACGAGGAAGGATTTTCCCACGTTCTGAAACGAAACGGCTAAGAAGCTCAGTATCTTTGTAATCAACATATTCAATTTTGTTTGCTGCGATGTAATCAACTTTTTTACGGCGTTTGAATCCGCCACGACGTTGTTGAGCCATGTTTTTTCTCCTTTATAGTATTAATTGTCCATTAGAATGGTAAATCATCATCTGAAATATCCAAAGGATTGGTTGATCCAAATGGATTTTCATCACGTGAAAAGTCTGGTACTGAATTTGTAGCTGCTGCATGATTCGCAGTTGGTGCAGAATAAGCTCCACCACTTTGTCCTTCACGAGCACTACGGCTTTCCAACATTTGGAAATTCTCAGCTACGACTTCTGTCACGTAGACACGTTGTCCTTGCTGGTTATCGTAACTACGAGTCTGAATACGACCTGTAACCCCAATAAGTGAGCCTTTTTTAGCCCAGTTAGCAAGATTTTCAGCCTGTTGGCGCCACATAACGACATTGATAAAATCAGCCTCACGTTCGCCATTTTGACTCTTGAATGTACGGTTTACTGCAAGAGTAAAAGTCGCAACTGCTACATTTGATGGGGTATAACGTAACTCAGCGTCACGTGTCATACGCCCTACAAGTACAACATTGTTAATCATAATCTACCTTCTTACGCGTCAAGTTTGACGATCATGTGACGAAGAATGTCAGCGTTGATTTTTGAAAGACGGTCAAACTCTTTAAGAGATGCGTCGTCGTTTGCTTCAACGTTAACGATGTGGTAAAGTCCTTCACGGAAATCTTGGATTTCGTATGCAAGACGACGTTTTTCCCAATCTTTTGATTCAACAACAGTTGCACCGTTGTCAGTCAAGATAGAGTCAAAACGTGCTACCAAAGCGTTTTTCGCTTCTTCTTCAATGTTTGGACGAATAATATAAAGAATTTCGTATTTAGCCATTGATATGTTCCTCCTTTTGGTCTAATGACCCCAAGCCTTTGCAAGGGGTAAGTGAGGTTTGCTCACAATAAACTATTATACTAGAAAAAAGTTTTTTTCGCAAGCTTAAAGTAAGTTATATTTTTCTTTTTAGAGTTTTTTTGCAGAAGTTTTTGTAATTTCATCTACGAGAATATTTTCATCCTCGAATTTCTTTTTCAATGATGAAAGATCAATACTTCCCTCAATTTGTACTTCAATAACGATCTTACCATCCTTACGTGGAATATTAACGGTATGAGAGATATTAAGATTTTCCTCAACGATTAAAGAAACAATCTTACCTAAAACTCCAACTTCATTTTCTGTGATAAAACGAACACGGATTCCCTCTTCACCATAACCTGCGATTTCAAGAAAGGCACTGAATACATCACGATCTGTAATGACTCCATACAATTGTCCATTGTCAACAACTGGCAAAATTCCAATCTTATTTTTAAGCATGAGATAAGTTGCATCTTCTAAACTTGCATAGCCTGAGACAGTAACAACATCTCGAATCATGACGTCTTTTACTTTTGTCTTATTAAGTAAATAATTCATCTCGAAGATTGAAAGACTAGTCGCTTTTGAAGGACTAGCTTCAGCGATTGTCCCTTCTGTTACCAAGCCTACTAATTTATCATTCTCAATAACAGGGAGACGGTGCAAGCCTTGTTCGCGCATCAAATCTGCTGCGTGTGCAACAGTTGTATCAGGACTGATATAAACGACCTTGCGTGTCATAAAATCTTTAACTGCCATAGGAAATCTCCTTTATGTTTATAGTTTCATTATACACTTTTTACGGAAAGCTATCAAACGCTTTCATTTCTTTTTCAAGATTCAGAAAAATCTGAAGGACTTTACGAAAAAGAGCTCAACTTAGAGCCCTTAATCTTATACTTATGTAGATTGTATGATTGCTTTGCAATCTTTATCCGCCGACTAAAAAGGTCTCCCAGACTAGATGTTAATTGCTGACGCAGTTTTTAGCCACCTAGATATGCTTTCCTGACTTCATCTGATGCTGCGAGTTCTTTTCCTGTTCCTGATAGGACAATCTTTCCTGTCTCAAGAACATATCCTCGGTCAGCGATGGCAAGTGCTTTATTGGCATTTTGTTCAATTAAGAGAACGGTTGTTCCTTGTTTTTGAATATCTTGGATGATATCAAAAATTTCTTGGATAAAGATTGGCGCAAGCCCCATTGATGGTTCATCTAATAAAAGAAGTTTGGGCGTTGACATGAGTGCACGTCCCATGGCAAGCATCTGCTGTTCACCACCAGATAGAGTAGCCGCATCTTGGTTTTTACGTTCTTCCAAACGAGGGAAACGAGAGAAGACTTTTTTCAAATTGGCTTGATTTTCTTCACGATTTTTCTTAAGAAAGGCTCCCATCTCCAAGTTTTCCAAAACAGTCAAACCAGGGAAGACATGACGTCCTTCTGGTACTTGAGAAAGTCCTGATGCCACAATCTTCTGTGCAGGCATTTTTTGGATTTCTTGTCCCAAAAATTCAATTCGACCAGAACTTGGACGCACAAGTCCTGAAAGAGTACGAAGGATAGTTGTTTTACCAGCACCGTTAGCACCGATAAGAGAAACAACTTCCCCTTCATTAACTTCAAAGCTCACATCACGCACAGCTTGAATCATACCGTAGTGAACTGAGAGGTTTTCAACTTTTAACATAGACATTAGGCTTCACCTCCAAGATAAGCTTCGATAACTCGTTTATTGTTCTTGATTTCATCTGGTGTCCCATGAGCAATCAAACGACCGTACTCAAGTACGTAGATACGTTCAGTGACTTCCATAACCAAGTTCATATCATGTTCAATCAGCATGATGGTGATCTTGAATTCATCCTTGATGCGACGGATCAACTCAGTCAATTCTGCAGTTTCTTGGGGGTTCATACCTGCTGCAGGCTCATCCAAGAAGAGGATTTTAGGTTCTGTGGCAAGGGCACGAACAATTTCCAAACGACGTTGTTGACCATAGGCTAAGTTTTTAGCTAAGGTTTCAGCATCACCATCTAAATCAAAGATTTTTAGTAATTCTAAGGCTTTAGCTTTTAATTCTTTTTCATTCTTATAAAAAGCTGGTAAGCGCAAGAAACTTGCAAAAACATGTTGTTTGTGATGGTTACTAAATGCAATAAGAACGTTATCCAAAACTGTCAAGTCTTTAAAGAGGCGGATGTTTTGGAAGGTACGCCCTAAACCAAGAGCAGCTATTTTATAGGGTTGCTTACCATTTAATAAGTGACCATCTAAGGTTACTGTTCCTTCACTTGGTTCATAAACCCCTGTTAGCAAGTTGAAGAGAGTTGTTTTCCCAGCACCGTTCGGTCCAATCAAGCCAACAAGTTCACCTTCGTTCAATTCTAGAGTTACATCTCCAACAGCAGTCAGACCACCAAAATGCTTGGTTAACTGTTTTACTTCAAGTAATGCCATTAGTTTTGTCCCTCCTTCTTACCTTTTTTAAAGAGTCTTGATAGGCTCAATTCCCAGGTTCCAAGAAGACCACCTGGTCTGAAAATCATAACGAGTACCAAGGCCAAAGCATAGATAATCATACGAACGCTAGCCACATCTTGAAGGAACATATTCAAAATACCAAGAACAATAGCAGCGACAATTGCTCCTGTAATTGATCCCAAACCACCAAATACAACGATAATTAAAACGTTGATAGAATTGATAAAGCTATAATCCTTAGGCACAACAGAACCGATAAATCCTGCTTGAAGGGAACCTGCAATACTTGCAGTCATAGCTCCAAAGACAAATGCGATAATTTTGATTTTTGTTGTATTTACCCCGACAGATTCAGCTGCAATTTCATCTTCACGAACAGACAAGGTTAAACGACCGATTGGACTACGAAGGAAATTCAGCGTTGCAATTGTCGTAATCACGGCAAAAATGTATACCATTTGCCAATTAGTAAAGTTTGGAATACCAAGGATACCAGCAGCTCCGTTTGTTAAATCACCACCATTGACGATTAGGATACGGATAATTTCAGCAACCCCAAGTGTCGCAACTGCAAGGTAGTCCCCCTTCAAACGAAGGGTAGGAATTCCAACGACCAAGGCAACCAAACCAGCAATGATAGCACCAAGCAACATAGCTCCAAAAAAGGCACCATATGTTGGAGATTTAGAACCAATAATGGCTGCTGCATAGGCACCGATAGCCATGAACCCAGCATGTCCAAGAGAAAATTGACCAGAGAAACCAACGATAAGGTTAAGTCCTACTGCAAGAATAATATTGATACCGATTTGTTCTAGAATCTGAATATGGAAAAGGTTTAAAATACCAAACGAAACTAATAAGCTAATCAAACCATATCCAAGCAACAAAAGGAGCAACCAGAGAATATTAACTTTTAAATTTTCTTTCATTGTTTACACCTTCTCTTTCACATTCTTACCAAGGATACCTGCTGGACGAACAATCAAGATCAATAGCAAGATTCCGTACACGATAGCATCACGAAAATCTGACATTCCGAAGGCTGTTGCAAAAGTTTCCAATAGTCCGATTACAAAACCTCCAAGAGCTGCACCAGGAATAATACCGATACCACCTAAAACGGCAGCCACGAATGATTTAATACCTGGAGTCATTCCCATCAATGGTTCAAGAGAGTTGTAGTAAAGGGCAATCAAGACACCCGCTGCACCAGCCAGAGCTGAACCTAAGGCAAAGGTGAAACTGATTGTACGGTTTACGTTGATCCCCATTAACTGAGCTGCATCACTATCTACAGATACGGCACGCATGGCTTTCCCCATTTTGGTTTTTTGCACGATGAGTTGCAAAAGAATCATCAAGACAATTGAAACTGTCAAAATCAACAATTGAATATTTGTTAGACTGATCGGACCCAAGTCATAACGAACTGTTTGGATTGCTTGAGGAAAGGCGCGTGTATTGGCACCTACTAGGTAGACCATTCCATACTCAAGCAAGAATGATACCCCGATAGCAGTAATCAATACAGAGATACGAGTTGAATGTCGGAGTGGACGGTAGGCTAGAAACTCAATGATAACACCGAGAATTGCTGAACCAATCATGGACAAAATTAAGGCTAAAAAGAAATTTAAATGGAGGGCATTGATCAAGAAATAACCCATGAAAGCACCCATCATATAGATATCACCATGGGCAAAGTTAATAAGCTTGATAATTCCATAAACCATAGTATAACCTAGGGCTAGCAAGGCATAGACACTACCCAAGATTAAACCATTGACAAGTTGTTGAAGCATATGGTTCACTCTTTCTAAGTTTTATTTTTAGGATTTTATAAAAAAATAATCCCTTTATAAACACCGAAACAGGGAGTGAGTAAAAGCTCATTCCCCATTTACGATATCTATAAAATTAAGGTTTTACGACTTCTGCCGCATCTACTTTACCATTATTCATGGTCATCATGAAGGCTGTTTTCACAGTGTTATGATCTGCATCAAAGCTTGTTTGACCTGTAACACCTTCGAAGTTTTGTGTTTTAGCAAGATTGTTCTTGATATCAACTGAAGTTTTTGCACCTTTTGCAGCATTAGCTACAAGGTAAACTGAGTCATAAGCAAGAGCTGCAAATGTTGAAGGATCTTCGTTATATTTTGCACGATAAGCTTCAAGGAAGGCTTTTGCTTTATCTGAAACATCAACAGTAGTTGAGAATCCTGAGATGAAGTAGATATTTGATGCGCGTTCAGCAGTTGCTTGTTGAACAAATTCTGCACCGTTAAATCCGTCACCACCGATGATTGGCTTATCAATTCCCATACCACGAGCTTGGTTTACAATCTTACCAGCTTCTGTGTAGTAACCTGGCAATACGATTGCATCAAAGTCTTTATCTTTGATTTTTGTCAAAGCTGCTTGGAAGTCTGTATCTCCTGATACAAATGTTTCGTCTGCTACGATTTCACCTTTGAATGAATCACGGAAAGATTTTGCAATACCTTTAGCGTAGTCACTTGAGTTATCTGTATACAAGACCACTTTCTTAGCGTTCAATTTGTTTGAAACGTAGTTTGAGATGATTTTTCCTTGGAAACTATCTTGGAATGTTCCGATGAAGAGGAAATCTTGACCTTTTGTCAAACCATCTTGAGTAGCACTTGGAGAAATCAATGGAACTCCAGCTTGTGTAGCATTTGCTACTGCTGCTGCAGTCGCACCTGAAGTCGCAGGTCCTACGATAGCTGCTACCTTAGATTGAGTCACAAGGTTTGTTGAAACAGAAGCAGCTTCAGCAGTTTCAGATTTGTTATCTTTGTCGACTACTTCGATTTGTTTTCCATCGATACCACCTGCTGCGTTGATTTCATCAACTGCAAGTTGAGCACCCTTTTGCTCAGAAGTACCGTAAGATGCTACAGCACCAGTTTCTTCGAAGTTGAAACCAATTTTTACAACTTTTTCATCAATTGGGTTACCAGTTGTGTTTGAAGCTCCTGACTTCACTTCCCCACAAGCTGCTAAAAGAGCTGTACTTGCAAGAGCTACAAGTGACAATGCAAATTTTTTCTTCATGTTTATCTCCTTTTAATGTTCAATTTAAATTACATGTTAAGAATATACCGAATTATCAGAAAATTGTCAACAAGTTTCTCTCACTTTTTAAATGATAACGTTTTCGCTAGTTTTATATAGGTTCCCAACGAAAGGAGTTTCCAATTCTTGAATATGACAAACTCTCACTTTCTTGATAAATTTCTCTTTTCCTAAACGATTTACCAGCTCTTCTACTTCCTCTGTTGGAACATAAAGTTGTAGGTAACGATGTTTTTTTGAGTGGTAACAAATATCACCATAATTTGCGAGTTTTTTAGCATCGCGATTATAGTATAAATAGATAATCAGACCAGACCGATTCTCTTTTTGAAACATAATTCAACTTCCTTCTTACAATCTTCCTTCTATTATATCAAAAAAAACAAGCTCAGTCGAGCTTGCTTTAGTAGTTTAATTCAACGAATTATTGGCCATAATTTCGTCAATAAAACCGTAGTCAAGAGTTTCTTGAGCGCTCATCCAGTAATCACGTTCAGCATCTTTATGAATTTGCTCAACAGATTTGCCAGAATTATCTGCTAGGATTTGCTCCAAAGTCTTACGAGTTTTAAGCAAGTGTTCAGCAGCGATGGCCATATCAGTCTGCTGAGTCCCACCACCTGTACCACCCATTGGTTGGTGAATCATGTATTCTGCATTTGGAAGCATGAAACGTTTGCCCTTTGCTCCACTTGAAGCAATAATTGTACCCATTGAGGCTGCCATCCCCATAACGATAGTTTGGACATCTGCCTTAATAAAGTTCATGGTATCAACAATCGCCAAACCAGCTGATACAGATCCACCTGGTGTATTTACATAAAGGTAAATATCTTTTGTACTATCTTGAGCATCCAAGAAAAGCAATTGGGCGATAACTGAGTTTGCCATATTGTCTTCGACTGGTCCAGTCAACATGATAATGCGGTCTTTAAGAAGACGTGAGTAAATGTCATACGAGCGTTCTCCACGACTTGTTTGTTCAATAACTACAGGAATCATTCATTTCTCCTTTTGATATCTAATTTCTTTGTTAATAGGATTATTATATATCCTTGGTCAAAAAAGGTCAAATTTTTGCTCTATCCTACTAACAGATACAAAAATTTAACCTCCTTTCAAAACTAAGACTAGGCTTTAGTCTCAATATCACTTTAGAATCTTATTTTGTTCCGAACAAGCGGTCTCCAGCATCTCCAAGACCTGGAACGATGTAACCATGTTCGTTCAAGCGTTCATCCAAAGCTGCTGTAAAGATTTCTACATCAGGGTGTGCTGCTTGAAGTGCCTTCACACCTTCTGGAGCTGATACAAGGCAGACAAACTTGATGTTTGAAGCTCCACGTTTTTTGAGGGAGTCAACAGCCAAAATCGCTGATCCACCTGTTGCAAGCATAGGATCAACTACAAAAATTTGACGTTGGTCAATATCTTCAGGTAATTTTACCAAGTATTCTACTGGTTGAAGGGTTTCTTCGTCACGGTACATACCAATGTGACCAACTTTTGCTGCTGGAACCAAACTCAATAGTCCATCAACCATACCAATACCTGCACGCAAGATTGGGACAATCGCCAATTTTTTACCAGCCAACTGTTTTTGAACTGTTTTTGTGATCGGTGTTTCGATTTCTACATCTTCAAGTGGAAGATCACGAAGCACTTCATATCCCATCAACATTGCAATCTCGTCTACTAGTTCACGAAAAGCTTTTGTAGAAGTGTCAGTGCGACGCAAGATTGATAATTTGTGTTGAATCAGTGGATGATTAATAACTTCAAGTTTTCCCATTTTCAGAATTCCTTCTTTCAATTTATTCTTCTTATTATATCAAAAAATGGTTTAAAAAGCTTTCTAAACCATTTATTTTTTTATAATTTCTAGATTAGGTGAGCCTCTTGGAGAGCTGCCTGCACTGTTTCAAGTGGTAGGTGAGTTAATTCTGTTCCCTTTTCTTGATAAAGGTGTTGGGCATAGTCATCCATACGGTATTGATTAATATAAACCACACGCTCACATCCTACCTGAAGCAATTGTTTTGTACAGTTGAGGCATGGAAAATGAGTAACGTAAGCTGTAAAGCCTTTAGGAACTCCACGCTCTGACCCTTGTAAGATAGCATTCACTTCTGCATGAAGAGTGCGGACACAGTGGCCTTCAATCACCAGACAGTCATGATCTATACAATGCTCTGTTCCTGATACAGAACCATTATAGCCTGTTGAAATAACCTTGTTATCCTTGACTAAAACAGCTCCTACCTTGGCACGTTTACAGGTTGAGCGATTGGCAATCAATAGAGCTTGAGCAGCAAAATACTCATCCCAAGCTAGTCTTTTTTCTGTCATAGCATTTCTCCTCATGTTTTATTTTTTGAAAAATGGCAGGCGTAGATCTGCGATTTTTTCAGCAGGAACCTTCATTCCATCCTTGATCCATTTAAGCAAGACCGATACGATGGCCGAACTCCAAAAAGAATGCAAGTAAGAGCTAACTCCTTTAGATTTTCCATAGTATTTTTCTAGAAATTCTTGCATGGCTTGCACAAAGATTTTTTCTAAATGATAGTCCAAGGCAAGCTGAATAACCTTGGCTTCTTTCTTGGCTTCTCTAAAGAGGTGAACCCATACGAGATAAAGGTCTGTTTTAACATCGTAATGACTCAATTGCTCCATGATGTTATGGACGCTACGTTTAAAGACACTTTCTAAAATCTCTTCTTTTGAATCATAGTTTCGATAAAAAGCTGCACGAGAAACGCCAGCACGCTTGACTAACTCAGAAATGCTGATCTTAGCCAACTCCTTTTTCTCCAAGAGTTGCAAAAGAGCTGTTTCAATCGCTTCTCTGGTTAGCAAATTAGATTCTTGATTTGATTTTCTAAGGTTTTCAAGCGATTTTTCAGATATTTTACGTTCAGACATAACAATTTCTTTCTACTTGTGACAACAGAGAGGTACTACTTTTGTTTCAAGGGCTTTCATGATATAATTGTAAAAAAAGACAGAACCTTTGTCAATGTATAAGTGATAAAGATGGAGAATTTCTATGACTTGGAAGATTGTAGCTGACTCTGGTTGTGATTATCGCCAGCTGGAAAACCTTGCTTTTGATACTGAATTTGTCAGTGTTCCCTTAAAGATTCAGGTAGCAGATCAAGTCTTTGTCGATGATGCCAATCTGGATATCGATAAGATGATGGAAACTATGTATGCGACTTCTGAAGCTTCAAAATCAGCCTGCCCTAGTCCTGATGATTACTTACGAGCATTCGAAGGTGCCAAACATATTTTTGTAGTGACTATCACTGGAACTCTCTCTGGTAGCCACAATAGTGCTCAATTAGCTAAGAATATCTATCTCGAAGAACACCCTGATACTCAGATTCATGTCATCGATAGCTTATCAGCTGGTGGGGAAGTTGACTTAATCGTCGAAAAGATCAATGATTTGATCAACCAAGGACTTTCTTTTGAAGAAGTCGTTGAAGTGATTACTACTTACCAAGAAAAAACGAAGTTGTTGTTCGTTCTTGCTAAAGTGGATAACTTGGTTAAAAACGGTCGATTGAGTAAGCTTATTGGTACAGTTGTCGGGCTCCTCAATATTCGTATGGTTGGGGAAGCAAGCGAAACCGGAACCTTAGAACTCCTCCAAAAAGCTCGTGGCGCTAAAAAGTCTCTTCAGGCTGCTTATGAAGAGTTAATCAAAGCTGGCTACGCTGGTGGGCGTATCGTCATGGCTCACCGCAGCAATGAAAAATTCTGTCAACAGCTCTCAGAGCTCTTACGAGAAAAATACCCACAAGCTGACATTAGAATCATCCCAACTTCTGGGCTTTGCAGTTTTTATGCAGAAGAAGGCGGGCTCCTCATGGGATACGAAATCAACTAATAAATCTGACAAGAGATGTCTAATCATCTCTTGTTTTTTTATGGTACAATACTCTTATGAAACATTTTGATACTATTGTTATCGGAGGTGGCCCTGCTGGTATGATGGCTACGATTTCCAGTAGCTTTTACGGGCAGAAAACCCTTCTCATTGAAAAAAATCGGAAACTTGGAAAAAAATTAGCTGGAACTGGCGGTGGTCGTTGCAATGTAACCAACAACGGAACTCTAGACGATCTACTCGCTGGCATCCCTGGAAATGGACGCTTTCTTTATAGCGTCTTCTCCCAGTTTGATAACCATGATATCATCAACTTTTTCACGGAAAATGGAGTCAAACTCAAGGTAGAAGACCACGGACGTGTCTTCCCAGCCAGCGATAAATCGCGAACCATTATCGAAGCCTTGGAAAAGAAAATCATTGAACTAGGCGGGCAAATTGCTACTCAAACAGAGATTGTTTCTGTTAAAAAGATAGACGACCAGTTTGTCCTTAAGTCCGCAGACCAGACCTTTACTTGTGATAAACTCATCGTCACAACTGGTGGCAAATCCTATCCTTCTACTGGTTCAACTGGTTTTGGCCACGAGATTGCCCGTCATTTCAAACACACCATTACCGAGCTTGAGGCTGCTGAAAGTCCCTTATTGACAGATTTTCCTCATAAGGCCTTGCAGGGAATTTCCCTAGACAATGTGACTCTAAGCTATGGCAAGCACGTCATCACCCATGATCTGCTTTTTACCCACTTTGGTTTATCTGGTCCCGCTGCTCTGCGTATGTCAAGCTTTGTCAAGGGTGGCGAAATCCTATCTTTAGATGTCTTGCCACAACTTTCTGAAGGCGACTTAATAAATTTTCTAGAAGAAAACCGTGAAAAATCCTTAAAAAATACCTTGAAATCTTTGTTGCCAGAACGCTTGGCAGAATTCTTTGTCCAAGGATACCCTGAAAAAGTTAAACAGCTAACTGAAAAAGAACGGGACCAACTTGTCCAGTCTATCAAGGCACTCAAAATCCCTGTGACAGGAAAAATGTCCTTGGCTAAATCCTTTGTGACCAAAGGTGGCGTTAGTCTCAAGGAAATCAATCCTAAAACGCTGGAAAGTAAACTAGTACCTGGTCTTCACTTTGCTGGCGAGGTACTGGATATCAATGCCCACACAGGTGGCTTTAACATTACTTCTGCCCTCTGCACCGGATGGGTGGCAGGAAGTCTACATTATGATTAAACTTTAAAGTAAGAAATCGGCAGAGATTACTCCGCCGATTTTTATTTTGTCTGAGTTTTAACATAGTGGGCAATAACATCTGAAGTGTATTGAGCTGTTCCCTTTCCAAACTTATCAATGTTTTCCTTGAACTCTGGATTATAGACATAGCCTTGGCCGATATAACCGAAGACCTCGATAGAGCAGTCAAATCCATAAGTACGAATAGCTTGTAAGAGCTTGGCTGCTTCCTCTTGATTTTCAGATGCTGTTATCGGTAGACCAGCTTTGAGATTTTGAGCCAAGGCTTGAAAGACTTGATTAAAGGCTGATGTAACCTCATCCTCTCGTCCTTTTTGACGATCAAGGGCTTGATCCATGACTTCTTGGCCATACTTGTCTACCGCCTCTTGGTGGTATTTTTGATTGTCTTGGTAGCTAAATCCAGTGAATTTTTCTTGAATGGTCATTTTTATTTCTCCTTTTTGTTCTTGAATGGTTTTTTGTAAGGTTGAAATTAAGGTATCCAGATGTTGCCTCTCCTGGGTTAAATAATCCAACTGTCTAGTTAAATGTGACAATATATCTGTCGTATCTTCCTTCAATAACTCTGCTATTTTTTCTAAAGAAAAGCCTAGATACTTGTAATAGAGGATAACCTGAAGTCGTTCTAAATCCTCTTGACTGTATGTTCGATAGCCATTTTCTGACTTTAACGGAACTAAGAGTCCAATCTTATCATAATGGTAGAGGGTCTTGACGGAGACACCTGAAAGTTGCGCAGCTTCTTTGATATGGTACATGATTTCCTCCTCACATGAATAGTATATCCCCTTACCTTAGGGTAGAGTCAAGTATTTTATCATATTTTTTATGAAAACATGAAAATCGCTTTCTTGACAGGCTTCAGAAAACATGATAGGATAATCAAGTCTATCAATCAAATAAAAGGCTCTTAAAGAGCAATTGAGAGAGGGCTATTTGACAACTCAAGTAGCCTTTTCTTATTTTAAAAATAGATTGGAGTTTTAACGATGTCTGAAAAATCGCAATGGGGCTCAAAACTGGGCTTCATCCTTGCATCTGCTGGTTCTGCTATTGGTCTTGGAGCTGTTTGGAAGTTTCCTTATATGACCGCTGCCAATGGTGGTGGTGGATTTTTACTGGTCTTTCTTATCTCGACAATTTTAATTGGTTTCCCTCTTCTACTGGCTGAGTTTGCCCTTGGTCGAAGCGCTGGCGTGTCAGCAATCAAAACCTTTGGCAAGCTTGGAAACAATCAAAAATATAACTTTATTGGTTGGATTGGGGCCTTTGCTCTTTTCATCCTTCTCTCATTTTATAGTGTAATTGGGGGTTGGATTCTGGTATACCTTGGTATCGAGATTGGAAGATTATTCCACCTAATCGGAAATGGAGATTATGCCCAGCAATTCTCTTCCATCATTTCTAATCCAGTTATTTCTTTAGGAGCCCAAGCAGCCTTTATCTTCTTAAACATTTTCATCGTATCACACGGCGTTCAAAAAGGTATTGAAAGAGCTTCTAAGGTTATGATGCCCCTACTTTTTATCATCTTTGTCATTATTATCGTGCGTTCTCTTAGCTTACCAAATGCCATGGAAGGCGTCGTTTACTTCCTCAAACCTGACTTTTCAAAACTAACAAGTGCTGGACTTCTCTATGCACTGGGTCAATCTTTCTTTGCCCTATCCCTTGGAGTTACAGCCATGTTGACTTACGCTTCCTACCTAGACAAGAAGACAAATCTGTTCCAATCAGGAATGTCCATCGTTGCCTTGAACATCTCAGTTTCTATTATGGCGGGACTTGCGATTTTCCCTGCTATGTCAGCCTTTAATATCCAATCTGAAGGTGGACCGAGTCTCCTCTTTATCGTGTTGCCGCAACTCTTTGACAATATGCCTTTTGGTACTATTTTCTATATTCTCTTTCTCTTGCTTTTCCTCTTTGCGACGATAACTTCCTCAGTCGTTATGCTTGAGATCAACGTTGGAAATATCACCAACCAAGACAATCGTAAGCGTGCTAAGTGGAGCATGATTTTAGGGGTATTGACTTTTGTCTTTGGTATCCCTTCGGCCCTATCCTATGGTCTTATGGCTGATGTCCATATCTTTGGGAAGACCTTCTTTGACGCCATGGATTTCTTGGTTTCCAACCTCCTCATGCCTTTCGGTGCTCTCTGCTTGTCCCTCTTTACAGGCTATATTTTTAAGAAAGCATTAGCCATGGAGGAACTTCATCTTGATAAAACACCATGGAAACAAGGACTTTTCAAGTTCTGGATTTTCCTTCTTCGTTTCATCATTCCAATTATCATCATCGTGGTCTTTATCGCCCAATTTATGTAAATAGAAAAAAGGACTTGAGAATATCTCTCAAGTCTTTTCTTTTTTATGGATGGCTAACAATCAATTCTAAATCTGATCCTTCCAAAGTCCAAGCCTCAACATCGCTTGGAAGGATAAAGTGGCTACCTTTTTGAATTGGATAGTCTTTTCCGTCTACAGTCAGTTTCCCTTGACCGGCCAAGACACTCAACAAGCTGTAATCAGCCGTCTTCTCAAATTCAACTTTTCCTGTGATTTCCCACTTGTAGACAGCAAAGAATTCATTAGAGACAAGTAAGGTTGAACGCAAATCATCTGCTTTGACAGTCACAGGACGGCTGTTTGCAGGCTCACCAATATTCAAAACATCGATTGATTTTTCGAGGTGAAGTTCACGCAAGTTGCCATTATCATCCTTACGGTCAAAGTCATAAACTCGGTAGGTAGTATCACTAGACTGTTGCGTTTCAAGGATTAAGATACCTGCACCGATAGCGTGCATGGTTCCGCTTGGTACATAGAAGAAGTCTCCGGCCTTAACAGGTACTTTTGTAAGCAAGGCATCCCAGTTCTTATCCTCGATTTGCTGGCGGAGTTCTTCTTTTGACTTGGCATTGTGACCATAGATAATCTCTGAACCCTCATCTGCAGCGATGATGTACCAGCACTCTGTCTTTCCAAGTTCGCCTTCATGCTCTAATCCGTAAGCATCGTCTGGGTGAACTTGGACACTGAGCCAATCATTGGCATCTAAGATTTTAGTCAAGAGTGGAAATACAGGCTCAGGACGGTTGCCAAACAACTCACGGTGTTCTGCATACAAAGTAGCGAGGTCTGTTCCTTCATAGCGCCCATTGGCTACCTTAGACACTCCATTTGGATGAGCTGAGATTGCCCAATATTCTCCGATTTTTTCACTAGGAATGTCGTAACCAAACTCATCACGTAGTTTAGTCCCACCCCAGATTTTTTCTTGCATTACAGAATTTAAAAATAACGGTTCTGACATCTTGATCTCCTGTCTGATTTTTCTCCCTTCATTATAGCAAAAAAAGAGTTCCAGTTGAACTCTTTTTCATATCTTATAAAGTAGGGAGAAGATTTTATAAAAATAGTAACGATATGGATTTCATACTTTCGAAAAATCTACCAGAAACTATTAGTTCACAAGATTTGGAAGAATGAACACTATAAAGAAAGCTAGAGCAACCATCAGAAAAACAAGGAAATAAACTAAACATTTAGTCAGCCATGCATAACGACCTGGTTTTAAAGGTCTTTCTACATAGGAATGTTTTGGTTTCTTAGGATCATAATAAACAGTTACCTTTCCTCCAATTGGAAATCGTTCCATTAAAGGTGATTTTGTTAAAGAGATGAAACTGTTCCTATAAATCTTGTATCTTAAAACCTGAGGAATTTCCCCATCTTCAAAATTATCCATTTTGACATCAGATACGATTGAATCTAAGGGAGTACTGATTGTATTTGAAATCGCATATAGAAATTTCGGTCCTAAAACCTTGTATTGGTTCCCATCAACAGTGTACTCGACAACTGGCAGGCTAATTCCATTATAAAGAGCATAGGAATATCGGATAATAACTCCTTCCGTTCTTTCGGTACATCTCTTGGCATTTCTGTAATTACTAAAGATAAAAATGTCGAACATGAAATAGGTGAAGGCAGCAAAGCCTAACGACATTAAGCCAAATAATAGAAAGAAAGTTGTTGGCATCTTTTTTCTCCTTAAAATATCATGATGCATCTATTTTAACAGAAAATACATAAAAAGAAAAAGACCGGATTGCTCCGATCTTTTTAATTTCCATGAGAGGAATTATTTAATTGCGCGTGATTGCAATCCTTCTTCTTCCAAGAAGAGGCGGAATGGTACAAGCTCTTCAGCTTCGTATTTTTCCTTGAAGGCTTTGATTGCTTCTTCTGAGTGTTGTTTTGGATCCAACTCAAGTACTTCTACTGGAAGTGGACGATGTGGAGTGATGTGAGCATCGATCACAACTGTCTTACCTTCTTTATTCAATTTAACAGCTTCTGCAACGACTGCATCGATGTCTTCGATACGGTCAACTGTAAATCCTACAGCACCTTGTGCTTCAGCGATTTTCGCATAGTCAGCATTAGGGAAGTCACAACCAAACAAGTGTTTGTTTGTGTCCTCGTATTTGTCCTTGATGAAGGCATATTTACCATTTGAGAAGACAACGTTGATAACTGGAAGGTCGTATTGAACGTTTGTGATAACGTCTGGGTAGCACATGTTGAATGCACCGTCACCCATGATGTTCCATACTTGGCGATCTGGATTGTCTTTCTTAGCAGCGATACCACCAGGAAGGGCAATACCCATTGTCGCAAAGAGTGGAGATGTGCGCCACATGTTCTTAGGTGTCATGTGAAGGTGACGAGTAGATGTTTGAGTAGTGTCACCTACGTCGATTGAGTAGATAGCGTCTTGATCAGCATGTTTGTTGATTGCATTGTAGACTTGGTACAATTGCAATTCACCCTCAGTTTTACCTTCGAGTTTGTTCATGTAATCACGCCAGTTTTGGTTGTTCTTCACGTTTGCACGCCACCATGGAGTAGACTCAACTGGGTTTACTTTATCAAGGATAGCTTTAGCTGCTTGACCTGCATCACCAAGGATAGAAGCGTCAAGAGCGTGACGTTTACCAAGTTTGTAAGGGTCGATATCCACTTGGATGAATTTTTCAGTGTTTTTGAATGCTTCGTAAACTTCAGCAAATGGGAAGTTTGAACCAAGGAAAAGAACTGTGTCTGCTTCAAAGACCACTTCGTTGGCTGGCTTCCAACCAACACGGTAAGCAGAACCTGTCAAACCTTCGTAGTTCCATTCGAAAGCTTCAAAGTTTTTACCAGTTGTGATGATTGGTGCTTTGATTTTACGTGACAATTCAGTGATCACTTCACCAGCTTTAACACCACCGTAACCAGCGTAGATCACTGGGCGTTCAGCGTTGTTCAAAATTTCAACAGCTTTATCAATTTCAACTTCGTTCAAAGCAGGAGCGATGAATGAACGCTCGTATGAACCTGAACCGTAGTATGAGTTTTCGTCGATTTCTTGGAAACCAAAGTTTACTGGAATTTCAACGACAGCTGGACCTTTTTTAGAAACGGCAGCACGGCAAGCTTCGTCAATCACTTTTGGTAATTGCTCTGCGTAAGCTACACGTTTGTTGTAAACAGCGATACCGTTGTACATTGGGTTTTGGTTCAATTCTTGGAAGGCATCCATGTTCAATTCGTTAACTGGACGTGATCCAAGGATAGCAAGGAATGGAGTGTTATCCATAGCTGCATCGTAAACACCGTTGATCAAGTGAGTTGCACCAGGTCCACCTGAACCAACTGCAACACCGATAGATCCACCAAATTTAGCTTGCATAACCGCTGCAAGAGCACCTGTTTCTTCGTGGCGAACTTGCAAGAAACGGATATCTTTGTCTTCAGCCAAAGCGTCCATAAGTGAGCTAAGTGTTCCTGATGGGATACCGTAGATAGTATCTACGCCCCATGTTTTCAATACGTTGAGCATTGCTGCAGATGCAGTAATTTTCCCTTGAGTCATAATGATAACTCTCCTTCAAAATAATTTCATATATTTACAAAAAACGCTTTTATATGTTATTTGAAAACGATTCAGTAAATTTACAATCCTAATTTATCACATTTGATTTTAGATTTCTAAGTATATGCTCAGAAACTTTCATTCTCTATTACAGTACAGTTTGGAAGCGGTTTGAAAATCTGTTTTAGAATAGAAAAAAGCGGTTAAGACCGCCTTTTTATACTCAATGAAAATCAAAGAGCAAACTAGGAAGCTAGCCGCAGGTTGCTCAAAGCACAGCTTTGAGGTTGCAGATAAAGCTGACGTGGTTTGAATTTGATTTTCGAAGAGTATTAATCGACTTTAGTAAAATTAAGCATAAGAGAGCTGATTAAAACAGATACTGAACTAAAGGCCATGGCCAATCCTGCAAGTTCTGGATTGAGTACCAAACCAAGACCAGAAAACACTCCTGCTGCAATCGGAATACCAATGAGGTTATAGATAGAAGCCCAGAAAAGATTAAGTAGAATACGATTAAAGGTCTTCTTACTCATATCAAAAGCACGTGCCAATCCTAGTAAATTGTTGGTTGTAAGGACAAGATCTGCTGATTCAATGGCAATATCTGTCCCAGAGCCCATGGCAATTCCGACATCCGCTACACTGAGGGCCGGCGCATCATTGATACCATCTCCAACAAAGGCCAATTTGCCATTCTTTTGAAGCTTGTGAATTTCATGTGCCTTTTCCTCTGGCAAGACATTTGCAATCACTTCTTCTATCCCAATTTGCTCTGCAATCGCATGCGCTACTCCAGCATTATCTCCGGTAAGCATGACCGTTCTAAGGCCACGTTTTTTCAATTTGGCAATAGCTTCTTTGGCATTTTCCTTAGGGACATCCTGCAAGGCAATTAAGCCTTTTAACTGACCATCCACGGATAGGAAGACAACTGTTTTTGCTTCTTTTTCAAGCAAATCAAATCGTTCTTGATAATCATGTGGAATAGCAAGGTCAGCTAAAAGTTTAGCATTACCCAGCAAGACTTGTTTACCATTAATAATCCCAGTCACACCTTTTCCATGCAAGGCTTGGAAGTTTTCCACTGGGTAAAGGCTAATTCCTAGTTCAGATGCACGATTAACAATAGCTTGAGCTAGCGGGTGTTGAGATACATCTTCCAGTGAAGCAGCCAAACTTAGCACTTCTCTTTCATCACCAATAACATCTGTCACTACTGGCTTCCCTTCGGTCAAGGTTCCTGTCTTATCAAAAACAACCGTTTGGACTTTTTGGATCTCCTGTAAAACTGTACCATTTTTGAGAAGAATCCCCATCTTGGCACTTCGTCCTGTTCCAACCATGAGTGCTGTCGGTGTCGCGAGTCCTAGTGCACAAGGACAGGCAATTATCAAAACAGCAACTCCGTAGAGAAGTGACGTCACAAAGCTATCTCCAAGTAAAACAAACCAGACCCAAAAAGTAAGAAGTCCTAAAATGACAACTGCTGGTACAAAAATCCCAGAAATCTTGTCTGTCAAATCTTGAATAGGAGCACGACTCGTTTGCGCTTTTTTCACAAAGTCCACAATCTGAGCCAGCATAGTCTCAGAACCAACTTTTTCAGCTCTAAAGATGATCGTACCACTATTATTGATGGTTGAACCAATGACAGCATCTCCAACTGATTTATCGACTGGAATACTTTCCCCAGTCACCATTGATTCATCAATACTCGTTTCACCTTCTAAGACAATACCATCAACGGCAATTTTTTCACCTGGTCGAACGCGAATGAGATCCCCAACTTTGACTTGTTCTAGAGGTATTTGAACATAAACATCATCACGCAAAACCTCTGCTGTTTTTGCTTGTAGGTCTAATAATTTTTCGACTGCCTGCGAAGTATTTTTTCGCATTTTTTCCTCAAAAACTGCTCCCAAAAGAATGAAGAAGAGGATAAATGCAGCACTTTCAAAGTAAACGGGCAGACCAGTGAATAGGGCAACTAAGCTATAGAAATAGGCCACTAGGGTTCCCAGAGCAACCAAGGTATCCATGTTGGAATTGTGCTTTTTAAAACTAGCCCAGGCGCTTCTGATATATGGAACTCCAGCTACCAGCATAATGGGTGTTGTGGCTAAAAAGGTGCCCCAACGCATGACTTGGTGACTAATTCCTCCTGTAGACATCCCAATCATGAGAATCACAAGAGGCACAGTAAAGATACTAGTAATCCAAAAACGTTGTAAAAGACTGAGAGATTTTTTAGTTTTTTCAACAACAGTATATGTTCCCTTTTGCATCTTCATGCCGCATGAAAATTCATGCTCGCCCAAGTCTTGAGGCGTAAAGCGAATGACTTTTTCCTCGTCTTGAGCGATTGGTTCTAGAATCCCTTCTTCTTCGAAGAGAATTTCCTTATAGCAGTTTGATGGTGTCACACGGTGAAAGGTAATCTCAGCAGGAATCCCTTTTTGCAGTTGAATGTGGGCTGGATGGTAGCCTTTGTCTGCCGTGATACGGATTTTTTGAACGCCATTTTCAAGGCTTGCTTTTACAATTTCTGTCATATCATTCTCCTATTCTACAATCATCTTACCGTGCATCATATTCATGCCACAAGAGAAACCATACTCACCTGCTTCTTCAGGTGTGATTTCAACCACATATTGGTCTCCCATAGGTAGATCTGCATGCACTCCAAAGTCTGGAAAAACGATTTGGTCCAAGCAAGGTGAAGGATCTTTTCGATCAAAAATAATGCGAGCAGGTTGCGATTTTTTGAGGATAATAGTTCCTGGAGTGTATCCCCCCATGACTTCCACTCGAATTTCTTGATAGCCATTTTTTTGCTGGGCTCTCTTAGCATCTTCTTGCGGTTTTTTGAAAAACCAAAAGAGGATAAAAGCAATCATTCCTAGAATAACAATAGATACAAATAGATTTAACATAGCGTCTCCTTTACATACAATTACATCTTACTTCTGCCACAGCACTTGCTTTTTTCTTTGAAATCACTTCTTCCAAGCCTTCCAAGTCAGCTAGGGTAAAGTCACATTCTTCAATCAAATCAGCAAGTAACTGCTTGATCCTGCGGGAACAAAGCTTGTCTTTGATATCCTGGACAAGTAACTTCTTGCTATCTTCCTGTGTCAACAGGGCTGAATAGATAAAGGACTTGCCCTGTTTTTCCCGAGTCAAACATTCCTTCTCCACCAAACGAGCCAAGAGTGTCTGGATCGTGGATTTGGACCAACTGAACCTTTTCTCTAATACTTTTATGAGATCAGTACTAGTCTGTTCTCCCTGCATCCAAATAATCTTCATGACCTGCCATTCTGCATCCGAAATCTGCATCAGCACACCTCCAAAATCTACATTTGTCAATTACAATTATCAGTATACTCTTAAAATCTACATTTGTCAACTAAATTTCCTAAAAATTTTTAAAATAGTTTAAAATGTATTAAATTTTTTCTTATATACTCGTTAAGTTCACTTTTTAAACTCTCTTTCATGTTTACAAAAACATAACTCAAAAACCTCCACATGGAGTGGAGGTTTATTTTACTACTAATACAATTTTAAATCATGTGAATCAGCTGGGAAACTTGGATCATATGGATTGTGACGAAGCTTGAATCGTTTCACATCTTCAATTGTCTGTGTTCCAGATAACTGCATAACTGTCTTCAATTCATCATTCAAATGTTCAAAGACTTGGCGTACACCAACACTACCACCAAGGGCTAAACCATAAATGACAGGTCGTCCAATGGCTACTAAGTCGGCTCCAGAAGCCAAGGCTTTAAAGACGTGCTGACCACGACGAACACCAGAGTCAAAAACGATTGGCACACGTTTATTTACTGCTTCAGCCACTTCTTGTAGCGAGTCAAAAGCAGCCGGTCCACCATCAATTTGTCGACCACCGTGGTTGGTTACCCAAATACCTGAAGCCCCTGCATCCAGTGAGCGTTCAACGTCTTCACGACATTGTGGACCTTTGACATAAACAGGAAGTCCTGAGTATTCTGCGATAAACTCTACATCTCGTGGAGATAGGCGTTGTTTGGCTGATTTATAGACATAGTCCATTGACTTACCAGCACCTTGAGGTAGGTATTCTTCTACGATAGGCATGCCAACTGGGAACACAAAACCGTTTCGTTTATCTACCTCACGGTTACCTCCAACTGTCGCATCTGCTGTCAAGACAATAGCCTTATAACCTTCTGCCTTGACGCGATCCATAATGTGACGGTTAATGCCATCATCTTTACTAAAGTAGAATTGGAACCAATGAGGTGTACCTTGAAGGGCTTGAGAAATTTCTGGCAGGTCAACTGTTGAGTAGGAGCTAGTTGTATAGAGTGAACCGAACTCGTGTACTCCACGCGCAGTCGCAACTTCTCCTTGCTCATTAGCTAGTTTATGGGCTGCAACAGGTGCCATAATGATTGGTGAAGATAGTTTTTCACCATCAAATTCAATCTCTGTGCTTGGGTTTTCCACATCACATAAGGTCCGAGGAACAATGAGTTTGTGGTTAAAAGCTCGGATATTCTCTCTCAAAGTAAAGGTATCTTCTGCTCCACTAGCGATATAACCAAATGCCGCCTTTGGAATAACTTGTTGCGCCATTGGCTCTAAATCATAGGTGTTAATGAAATCTACAAGTCCTTCTGCATTGCTTGTTTTATATGACATAAAATATCCTCCTTGTCGAGTAAGCGTTTACTTTTGTTTACTAGAATAGTTTAAAACTTTTTCATAATGTTTTCAAAAAATTTGTCTATACTTTTTATCATAATGGTAAACAGATTAAGAACTAGAAGTTAAAGATGATACAGATTCACTCCGCCTATCCTACTCTAAACAGAGACTATGGTTATAAACCTTCCATTAAATAAAAAACTCAGGTAGTTCTTAGAATACCTGAGTGTCTATCTATTTATACATTTTGCCAATTTTCTTGGTCTTCTTTAAAGCGTTTAAGGAGAGCAAGTCCTTCTGGTGTAATGTAACCTTCTTCTTGGGCTAGGTGGATAAGCTCACTGTAGTTTGAAAGTGTCACCAGTTTGACACCAGCATCCGCAAAGTTTTTATCTGCTTTTGGTAATTGATAGCTGAAAATTGCCACGACACCAAGCACATCTGCTCCTTCACGTTTGGCTGCTGCTACGGCTTCGAGAACCGAACCACCAGTTGAAATCAAATCTTCTACAACGACCATCTTTTGTCCTTGAGCTACACGGCCTTCGATTTGGTTTCCTGCTCCGTGGTCTTTTGGTTTGCTACGGATATAAGCAAATGGCAGATTCATCTTGTCAGCGATGATGGCACCGTGTGGGATACCCGCAGTCGCTGTTCCTGCAATCACTTCTACCTCTGGGAATTCTGCCTTGATGGCTTCCACAAAACCATTCTCAATCAAGGTACGTGTCTCTGGGTAGGCAAGCGTCACACGGTTGTCCGTATAAATCGGTGACTTGATACCTGATGCCCAAGTGAAGGGCTCTTCTGGTTTAAGGTAAACAGCTTGAATTTTCAATAGATGGCTAGCAATGTCTTTAGCAAGTGTCATGGGATTCTCCTTTGTATTTTTTACTTTATTCTTATTTCCAGTCTTGTGTCCATTCATCCTTGATAGCATGATAAGCTACTACTGGATCAGTGGCTTGAGTGATTGGGCGTCCGACAACGATATAGTCGCTACCAATTTGATAGGCATCTGCTGGTGTCATGACTCGTTTTTGGTCTCCAACAGCGGCTCCAGCAGGCCGAATACCTGGTGTCAGACAGATAAAGTCTTGGCTAGTAGCTTCTTTGATGAGTTTTACTTCTTGAGCTGAACAAACCACTCCATCTAAATCTGCTTCAGCAGTTTTCTTGGCATAGTGAATAACCGATTCTTGAAGACTGGTTTGAATATTTTGAAAGTCTCTCATTTGCTCCTCAGAGGTTGAAGTTAACTGAGTGACAGCAATCAATTTGGCTTCTTTCCCAAGGCCTTCACGCGCAGCCTTCATCATCTCAACGCCACCTGCTGCATGAACATTGGTCATATCAACGCCCAGATGAGACAAGACCTTCATGGCTGATTTGACCGTATTTGGAATATCATGGAGTTTAAGATCCAGAAAGACACTATGTCCCAAACCTTTCAGATAAGAAACAATCTCAGGTCCTGTAGCATAATAGAGTTCCATACCTACCTTTAGATAGAGGCTCTCCCCTGCTGGAAAAAGAGCTAAAAATTGCTTGACTGCCTCAAAACTTGGAAAATCAAGAGCAATAACTGGACGAGCTTCGCGCATACTTTTCTCCTTTTACCTTTGTTAGCTAGAGAGTATGAAAAAAGGAACCTGCCTACAGCAAGGTTCCACGAAAAATGGGTAGTCTCCACCCTTTCACCGTCTAACCTTAGCTGCCTCTCTGGACTGCTTTAAAGGTTTTTTACTATTCTATTATTTAAAGCGGTACTTGTCAAGTAAAAACAAGTAACTGAACGAATCATCTGAAAGTTAGCGACTCTGTGTTGTTTGAGTCGTCTGTGTTGTTTGATCTTGATTTCCTTGCTCAGCTTGTTTTTTCTTCTCTTCTTCCTGCTTCTTCTTTTCCTCTTCTTTGGCTTTGACTCTTTCGTCATCCAGAGCCTTATCCACTAGACTATAGCTATAGATACCGACCTCCATGTCAATACCGCTAGGAACTGTTAACTGTGGTTTTATCTTACTATAGTAAGGTAACTTCTTCCCTAGTTCTGATAATGGCACCAAAATCTCGTCTGTATCATACATGGTAATCTTTAGAAGGTCACTTGTTACCTTACTTGGTGCAAGTTCAATCTTCTCAATCTCTTGCTTAATTTCTGGACTAACTTCATTTAGCTGAGAAATTAGGGTTTTAATCTGTTCCTCATCGTTAAATAAAACAGATATGTATTTCTCAGGTAAGTTGTCAGAACTAACGGCAGTTGATTCAATGCTTCCACTAGATAAGATTGGATAATAGCTATCTCCAGAAACAGAGTAGGCCGCAATCTCAAATTCCTTCACTTCAATGGTGAAGTGAACTGGAAATTGATAAGTTATCTTAGCCGATTCAATCCAGTGATTTGATTTGACCATTTCCGCATGCTTATCTTTATTTAAGAGCAAGCTGATTGTATAGTCACTGTCACGAATGCCAGAAGCTTCTTTGACTTGGTCTGCACTTGTCTGAACCGTCCCTGTAACTTCAATATGTTTCATTGTAGCTAGAGGACTTAGTAGATAAATAGACAAGAATAAGATTATAAAACTAGGGACGAGGATCGTAACTGCTCGCCAGATATGTATAGAAGGAATGGCCGGTTTTGGAGGTTTACTCTTGGTTTTTACCTTTTTCTGTTTCTTAACCTTTTCGTCAGCTTTTTCTTTCTCTACTTGATCCTGACTCTTAGAGTCTTCTTGAGGAGTTTCCTCCGAATCTTTCTCTTCATTTGAAGTCTCATCGCTAGTATCCGAATCCTTCTCTTCAGATTTTTCGGATTCTTCGGCCACTTCTTCAGAACTCGTAGAGTTTTCTTCCGTTCTTTTACTCAAATACTCCTGGTGTTGTTTTTGCCATTCTGACACTTCTTGAGCGCTTTCAGAAGACTCTGATACTTGTTCTTCTTTTTCACGTGCTTCTTCTTCGGCACGTTTCGCCTCTTCTTCAGCTTTTTTTTGAAGATATTCTTGATTTCGTTTTTGCCACTCTGACAATTCCTTGCCTTGAGTGTCCTGATTCTTTTTATCCTTTGACATCAATTTTCCTTATGATAAATCTTTTTTGAGTAGCTCATAAAAATCTGCCACAGATTTTAATTCCTGAGAATTCTTCATCTTGTTTTGGTAAATCTCTTTGTTGGTCAAGAGTTGATTTACTTTTTCTTCTAAAGTTGACAAAGTCAAATCGCTCTCTTGCAACTCCTCAGCATAGCCTTTCTTCACAAAATAGGCTGCATTTTCAATCTGATCTCCACGACTGGCTTCACGCCCCAATGGCACAATGACGTGCAATTTAGCCATAGCAAGGAGTTCAAAAATCGTATTGGCACCACCACGAGTGATGACCACATCAGCCATATTCATGAGTGGTTGATAGAGTTCCGTCGCATAGTCAACACGGTAGAGGTTTGAACTTAGTTCATTTAAACTAGCATCACCTGTCAGGTTAATGATATTATAGCGACTAGTCAGCTCTTCCTTGTGGTCTGTTACTAGTTGGTTAAAGACACGCGCCCCAGCAGAACCTCCAACAAATAGAAGAGTTGGTAACTTGTCGTTGAAAGAAGTTCGGATATCCACCATTTCTTCAGGTTCTTCCATAACTGGACCAGAAACCTTGGTCACAGCTCCTACATGTTCTACCTTAGTGAGACTAGACGCTTGCTCGAAAGTAGAGTACATCTTAGTCGCAAACTTATAGGCAATTTTATTGGCCAATCCCATAGAGAGATCAGACTCGTGGATGAAGACTGGTACTCTGCATACTCGCGCTGCGATAACAGGCGGAACAGATACAAATCCACCCTTAGAAAAGAGGGCTTGTGGACGAACTCGAAGCATGATAAAGAGCGATTGAAGAATTCCAAAAGCAACCTTAAAGACGTCAACCATATTATGCCATGAGAAATATCGACGTAGTTTCCCTGTTGCAATCGAATGGAAGGTAACATCTAAACCTGACTTGAGAATTTCATGATGCTCAATCCCATTTTTATCACCAATATAGTGGACTTCCCAGCCATCTTCGATGAACTTAGGCATTAACAAAAGGTTGAGGGTAACGTGTCCAACCGTTCCCCCACCAGTAAATACTATTTTTTTCATATTATCCCTTTAACTCCGCTACAGTGTCGATGAAAAGATCTCCACGTACTTCAAAGTTAGCATACATATCCCAGCTCGCATTAGCAGGACTGAGGAGAACCACATCTCCTTCTTCCGCAAGTTCAGAAGCCTTGCGAGTTGCGTCTGCAATATCAGTCGCGTCGACATAAGCCACACCAGCCTTATCCGCTGCACGTTTGACACGCTCTGCAGACTGACCGAGGATGACCATTTTCTTAAGACCAGTGATGTCTGGAACCAATTCGTCAAACTCATTACCACGGTCCAATCCACCAGCAATCAAGATAACCTTGCTATTATCAAATCCTGACAAGGCTTTTTGAGTTGCTAAGATATTGGTTGACTTGCTATCGTTGTAGAATTTAACGCCATTGATTTGGTCTACAAACTGGAGACGGTGTTTAACTCCACCAAAGGCTGACAAAGTTTCCTTGATGGTTTCATCATCAACGCCACGCAGTTTAGCAACGGCAATGGTTGCAAGAGCATTTTCCACATTGTGACTACCTGGAACACCGATTTCATCAGCTGCCATGACTTTTTCACCACGGAAGTAGAGAAGACCATCTTCAAGATAAGCTCCGTCAACCTTTTCAAGTGTTGAGAATGGTATTACAGTCGCATTTGTCTTTGTCGCAAGTTCTTTAGCTAATTCCTGGTTGAAGTTCAATACTAAGTAATCAGCCGCTGTCATATTGCTTTGGATATTCCACTTGGCTGCCACATAGGCTCCAAAAGAACCGTGATAGTCAATATGTGTTGGCATAAGGTTGGTGATAACAGCAATTTCAGGATGGAATTCCTGGATTCCCATTAATTGGAAAGAAGAAAGTTCCATGACAAGGGTATCCTTATCTGTCGCAGTTTGAGCAACCTGACTAGCAGGATAACCGATGTTACCTGATAAGAGTCCATTTTGTCCTGCAGCAGTCAGAACTTCACCAATCATGGTTGTGGTCGTTGTCTTACCATTTGAACCAGTAATACCGACGATTGGTGCATCAGAAATCAAATAGGCCAACTCAACCTCTGTCAAGACTGGAATACCTTTTTCTAGAGCTTTTTCAATCATAGGATTGCTATAAGGAATACCAGGGTTTTTCACCATGAGGGCAAAATCTTCATCCAACAATTCCAAGGGATGCCCCCCAGTTACAACCTTGATACCATCTTCCAAAAGACTTTGTGCTGCTGGATTTTCCTCAAAAGGCTTGCCATCATTAACCGTTACAATGGCTCCCAACTTGTCCAAAAGACGAGCTGCAGACTCACCTGATTTAGCTAAACCTAGGACTAATACTTTCTTATTTTCAAACTGATCAATTCGTTTCATATCTAGAACTCCATTTCTACTCTTACTATTTTACCATTTTTATGAAAATAAAAAAGCCACAAAGGGCTTTCTTATTTGTTTTTTGTTATTTGAAAACTCAATTATCAAGTTTAGCATCTTTGTTAAGGATTTTTTTCTACCAAGAAACATAAAAAAGCGGACAAGATCTAGTTCTGTTTCTTGAAACTAGTTTGTCCACTTTTTATAGTTGAGATTGTTTTCTTGTCCAATCTCTATAATCTAAATAATGTCAGATTATTTTATTCTTCGTCTTTCTTCTTTCCCATTGCAAAGAGTCCAAGAAGCGCTCCCACAACACCTGCTGTTGCAAGGGTTGCATTTTCCTTAGTACCTGTTTCAGGGAGAATATGTTGACGACTTGCAGGCGCCTGGTAAGTCTTGTCTTGTGACATAGCGAGGGCTACAAGAGATTGATTATCTTTGTACTCCGGTACTTCATTGACCGCTGCTTCGGCTGCATTCACGCCACCAGTATATTCTGGTACTTCGTTCACCGCTGCAAAGACTGCATTGGCACCACCTTTGTACTCTGGCACATCGTTAACCGCTGCTTCGACACCATTTACTCCACCAGTATATTCTGGAACTTCGTTCACCGCTGCAAAGACTGCATTGGCACCACCTTTGTATTCTGGAACTTCGTGTACCGCTGCCTCGACTGCATTCACACCACCAGTGTATTCTGGTACTTCGTGAACTGCTGGTTCGACTACATTCGCTCCTAAAGTATGTTCTGGTACTTCGTGAACTGCTGCTTCAACTCCATTCACGCCACCTGTGAACTCTGGAACTTCATGTACTGCTGGTTCTTCTCCATTCACGCCTCCAGTGTATTCTGGAATTTCGTGAACTGCTGGTTCTTCTCCATTCACACCGCCTGTGAACTCTGGAACTTCGTGTACTGCTGGTTCTGTCTTGGCGCTTTCAGCATCTGCCTTAGTCAATTGAATGCGGTATTCCTTAATATGTTTACCACTTTCTGAAACAAGATGAATCAAGACTGGAAGTTTATCATCACCACTATCAACAATAGTTGCTGCTACATTTTCGCCAGCTTCAACTGTTGCTTGAGGACGATTTCCACTGTAGGTTACTTGGTAATCCACACGATCTTCAGAGAAGTCAGCAATCTCTTTACCATCCACAAGAAGTTTTGCAGCTGTACTATCCTTAGGTTCTTCACTTGGAGCAATGAAGGCCATCTCTGTAATAGCTACACCCTTGGTATCAGCTTTTCTATCCATGCGCCATCTCATAGCCTTAGCTTTAACTGGGGCAAAGGTTACATGGATATCTGTACCTGCTTGAATCTCTTGATCCGCACGGTATTCAACTTTCTCCCAGTTAGAAGGAGTGTTGAATGGATGTTCTGGATCGTATGGTTGGTAGTTAGAGTAGTATTCTGGTGAGTCAAATTCTGGTCCCACATAGCGCTCTAAGACTAGTTTAGAAGGTGCATCTGTACCACCATCTGAGAAGAATCGAATGCTTCCTTCAGCGACTGTACGTTCAACAATCTTGCCAGCTTCTCTAAAGATAACCCCTACTGAAACTTCTGGATTATCAGATGGAGTTGGAGACCAGTTGGTCCAACGACGGGTTTCATCATCAGAACCATCGTTAACATAGTCCACACGGTCATGAGAATTTGGATCAATATCATTGGTTGCAGAAGCAAATGAACGGTTGCTATCATCATCAAAATCAGGGTTATCTGATAGGTTTTCACCGAGTTTATCAGTCACACGTACTGCCACTTCAGCAGTTAAATCAGTACCTAGAACGCGACCACGAACTGTAAATTCACCTGCAGTCGCTAGATTTTCAGCCGGAACTTCATCCCATTCAACTGCCAAGTCTTTGACTTCATAGCCATCTTTACCTGTGAAGTAAACAGCGACTTTCGCAGGTAACTCAAGAGTATGACCCTTAGCAACCAAGCGTGATGATTTCACAGCAACAACAGGTTTACTTGCTAGCAAGTCTTTATCATTTGTAAAGTGGAGACGGTATTCACCTAGAATATCTCCGTTTTCAGCCTTAACGACAACACGAACTGGATCCCCTTCACGAACGCTTGGAATCACTGTTGCAATACCATTATCGGATACACTTGCTGTTACAGTTGGTGCTTGGTCTTCTTTAGCTTCTAGATAATAGTCAGTCAAGCCAGGGTTAAAGTTTGGCAAATCTTTTCCATCTACTTTGATTTGAGCTTGAGCTTTCTTAGCTGCAGCTACTTGTTTAGAGAAGATTTGAATTTCTGTAATGGAAGTACCCCATTTACCATCTGGTCTAACCATACGGATACGAACCGCATAGGTATTGACTTTATCAAAGCTAAAGTGAGTCATTTCTCCAGCTCTCACTTGGTCTGGAGCTTTAAGATTTGTCACTTGTTTCCAGTTATTGTCATCGTTAAAGACATGGTCTTCACTAGCTACAAAGCTTGGGTTCTTAGGAACTGTTGGAACATCTTTTCCTACATAGTATTCGATGACATAAGACTTAGGTGCACCAACACCGTGGTCTTCGTGGAAGGCAACATTGAGATTGTCAACCGAACGTTTAGACAGGATACCAGAATCACCAAAGAGGATTCCCACTGATGCTTCACTTGTACGTTTCCAGTTTGTCCAGCGGTTTGCCGGTTGATCATTAAATGAGATAAGTTTGTCATTGACATTGGCTACTGAGTCACTTGGATTTGAGTCTGATGCAAAAGCAAGTGGCAACTCTGAACCTGTCCACTGGTCAGAAATGTTTGCACCAGTTTCTGTCTGAGCAGAAACGCGCACATGAAGTTTCGTTGGTAACTGAGTTCCTTCGACATGTCCTGTAACGGTAAAGCTACCTTCAGTTGCATATTGGCTTGGGTCAATAGCATCCCAAGTCACTTTAGCTGAAGATACTTGGCCGTTTGAGTGGTAAGTACGAACACTTTCTGGTAATTGAGGAGCTTCTGAAACTGGAGTTGTTGTAGTCACTTCTTCGACTGCAATGATACCTTCTACAGAAACTTTAGCATGAGCTTTGTTTTCAATTCCTTCTACTTTACCTAGAACATCAAAGCTGTGGTATTTAGCAAGGTCTTCCTTAGCAACTGCTTGCCAAGTTACCTTGTGAACTTTTGGAAATCCTTTATCGTACTCTACCGTTACTGTATCAGGTAGACTTGGTTCTTGGTTCAAACCTGTCACGATACTTACTGGACGAATGGCCTGGACAACTTTATTTTCAGTATTTGCCTGAATGTTCAAGTCAATCTGACCTTCTGCTCCTTCAAATTGAGCTTTCAAAGTTACTTGACCAGGTTTATGCAATTCAAGCATACCCTTACGAACAGCTACGTCTCCTTCACCTGATGTTGAGAAGGTTACCTTGTCAGCTTTTAATACGGCCTGAGTTCCATCTTGATAATGAGCCAAGACTTTGATACCAACTGTTTGGTCTTCTTTCAGTGCGTCTGCATTTTCAACTTCTAGACTTAAACGTTCAATCTGAGGAGCTTCTTGTAAGAATTGGATAGCATAAGTCTGAAGTGCTCCACCATCATTTGGTTGAACATAAATACTAGCACGCATACCATTTGCTTCGTTAGCTTGAATAACAGTAACTTGCGCATTTTCAGCTAAAGCTTTGACTTCAGGCAAAGCAGCTCCATAGGCAAGTTTATGATATAGAACCGGTTGGTCCGTTGAGAGCCCTTCTACAGGCTGGTCTGCAACAGTTACAGTCGGTACTACTGGTGAAGCCGCTTGACCTTCTGCGACTACAAAGGTCGCAGCGATTTCATCATCACCTGAAATTCCTTTAGCTTGGATACGAGAGCCTGGGATAGTTAATTTAGCTTGATCTTCAGCTGCAACTTCCCACCTATCAACGTCATAGCTTCCTAGAGTACCATCTGACAATACATAGGTCACAGATGGATCAACCGTACTCAGATCTGTACTTGGTGCAATTCTCTTAACTACAGGTAATTCTGCTTCGAGTGCCAAAACTTCAACACGCGCTTCCACATCTCTTCCGTCAGCCACACCTTTAACAGTAAAAATACCAGGTTGGTTGACATCAACTGCGGACCATTCTACTGGAAGTTTTGCACGGCTGCCATCACTGTAGATAAATCCTACTTTTGAAGGCATTTTCGCTGCTTGACCGATTACTGTACGAACTTTAGGAACCTCTGTACCTAAAACAGTTTTTTCCTCTTGGTCTTTCTTACCTGTGAAGATAGTTGTTTGACCAGATTTCAAGAAATCAGAGTGGGCAGTCAAGGTGAATTTACCTGCTTGCTCAGTTGATTTGACAATCACAACACCCTTACCATTAAAGGCTTTGCGAATCCATGAACCATCTGCTTGTTCTTTGTAACGTTCACGGCTGGCTTGTTCCCCGTTATCCACACCGACAATCTGACCTTGTCCATGCAACTGGAAGCGAACAAGATTATTGGCTGTAGGAACTACGTTACCTTTACTGTCAACAATTTCGTAATAGATATAAGTGAGGTCTTTTCCGTCAGCTGCGATAGCATTTTCTTCTTTGACCAAACGAACTCCTGCAGGTTCTCCAGCGGTCACAATCTTATCACGAGCAACGATGTTACCAGCTTCGTCACGAGCTACTGCTTCTAAAGTACCAGCTTCAAAAGCAACCTTCCATTCAAGGTAAAGTTCATTCGGTTTAGCACCCTCTTGGTAAGTACGGCCATCGCTTGTTTGTTTTTTAGTAAATGTCTTCTTGCCTAGAGTATTACCATTCAAGAATAGTTCTACACTTGCAGCGTTAGAATAGGCACGGACTGGAATATTACCATCTGCATCCGCTACATTCTCTTTTAGGGTAGGATTTTCCCAGTTCCAGTGAGGAAGCAAGTGAACCATTGGTTTCTTCTCAGCAGAAACCCATTGGCTTTGGTACAAGTAGTAATCATTCTTTGGAATACCAGCTGTATCTACGATACCAAAGTACGAGCTTTTAACCGGTGTGTGGTTTTGATTGTGCCATGGAGTAGGTTCACCGATATAGTCCGTACCTGTCCAGATGAACTGACCTGCGTAACCTGCATTGTCACGGTCAAAAGTCCAAGATGCTGTTGCTGTTTTACCCCAACCAACACGGTCATTACCGTAGTCTGATTGCTCGTAATTACGGTAAGCCTGATTGCTGTGGACCAATTCACGTTCTGGACGGAAATAACTTCCACGTGTACGAGTAGCTGAAGAAGTTTCAGAACCGTAAATCAACCAGTTTGGATGTTTCGCACGAAGTTTCTTGTAGTTGTCTTCTGAGTAGTTAAAACCAACGGCATCAAGTTCATTGGCAATCTTTTCATGGTCACCACTACCATCACCAAAACGGAACTTATCTGCTCCCATAGTGACATAGCGTGTCTTATCAACAGCCTTAATAACTTGAACCAAGCGTTTAACTGTTGCTAGAGAACGAGGTTTCCCGTCTGCTTCACCGATTTCATTACCGATAGACCACATAACGATAGCAGGGTTGTTCTTTCCTCGTTCAACCATGGTACGAAGGTCAAAATCAGACCATTTTTCACCTTTTTTAGCTTCTGGGTGAGTAGCATCTTTATCAAAGAAACGACCATAGTCATACTGTTTCTTACCACCATACCAAGTATCGAAAGCTTCTTCTTGGACCAACAAACCAAGCTCAGCAGCGATTTGTAAAGTTTGCTCACTAGCTGGGTTGTGAGTTGTACGGATAGAGTTCACACCCATATCCTTCATTTGTTTCAGACGACGGTATTCTGCCTTATAGTTTTCTTCAGCTCCAAGAGCTCCATGGTCATGGTGAAGAGAAACTCCATGGAATTTAATGCGTTCACCATTCAAAGAGAAACCTTCATTTGGTGTCCAATTGTAGTAACGGTAACCAAACAAGTCCTTCTTAGCATCGACCAATTGACCATCACGATAAACACGTGTCACCAATTCGTAAAGGGCAGGCTTGTCGCTATTAACTGTCCAAAGTTTTGGTTTATCAACTTGTAAAATAGCATTCAAGCTGGCTGATTGATGAGCTTTCAAGACTTGACTAGCTGTACGAACTAGATCCGTTACAGCTTGACCATTACGTTCAATGATTTGATACTCAGCAAGAATTTCATGATCTTTATCATCAGTATTGACAATCTTACTTGTTACATGAGTATCAACCTTGCCATTTTGTTGTTTTTCAAGGTCTGGTGTTAAGATAGTTGTTCCATTTTTCTCAGTATGGACCTTATCTGTGACTTGAAGGGTAACATCACGGTAAATTCCACTTCCTGAGTACCAACGGCTACTTGGTTGTTTGTTGATGGCATGCACTGCTACGACATTTTCGCGACCGTCTTTATGGAGATAGTCAGTGATGTCATATGAGAATTGGTTGTAACCATTTGGATAGTGACCAACTAGCTGTCCATTTACATAAACCTGAGAATCCATGTAAACCCCATCAAATGTGATACGAACATTCTTATTGAGGTCTTCTTCATCGAGTTTAAAGGTCTTACGATACCAAGCATCACCACCATTGAGTTGCCCACCTTCGTTTTGGGCAGGTGAGTCATGGTCAAAGTCATTGTAGATACTCCAGTCATGAGGGAGGTCTAATTTCTTCCAACTAGAAACATCGGCATCTGGCTTGACTGCATCTTTAGCATTGGCGTTGAGCTTGAAATGCCAGTTTTGGTTGAATTCTACTTTTCTATCCTCAATCAACTGTTTTACCTCATCATTAGTTGCAGGTTTGAGCTCTGGTTTTTCTGTTTGAGCAGATTGATCCTGAGTCACAGCTGGAGCTTGCTTTTCTACATCAGAGGTTTCTTTTTTCTCAGGAGTAGTCTCAGTAGTTGGGGCTTCCACTTTTTTCTCTACTTCATGATTAGTTTCTACTGCTTCACTGTTAACAGTTTCTGTTGTTACAGGTTGTTCAGAAGCTTTTGAATCTACAGCTTCCTCTTTAGGAGTTTCTTTCTCCACTTTTTCTGTAGCAACAGCGACTGGTGTCTCATCTGCAGATACAGAATTTACACCTGCTAGATTTGCTCCAAATAAAACAGAGCAAGTCCCGATAAGCACTGAGCATGTTCCTACCGTAAATTTACGGATGCTATAGATACTTTTGCGATTCCAATAATCTTTTCCCATAGGGTTCTCCTTGTTAAGTAACCGCTTCCATTTTTGTTGAAAGCGCTATACTTTTTTTGTAATTATTACTTCTATTTTATAAAATAATATAGGAAACTTCAATACTATGACTGTAAAAATCATACTTTTGATTGTTTTTTCTATATTTTGTAGAAAACTATAAAAATCTGAATGTACATTTAGTGAAATTTACCAAAAAACTGTCCTACTAGAGGACAGCTTCTTTTTTTTTTAATGCATCTAAAATCACATAATCCCTTCATTTTTTGTAACTAGATACTTGTTGCAGTTGATTGCTTTATTTCGAAACAGTAATGACAAATCCATCTGGCAAGATGACTTGCTGACCATCTTCAAACTGGCAATGACTAGATAAATCAACAGAGTCTCTTTCTAAAACAAAATTCTCAGAAGACTGATTAAAGATGGCCTGAACTTCTTTTTCTTGGTAGTTCCACTTCAAAGATAGGACATCTGGTTCCACTTCTTCCAAGCGATAATTTCCATGCTGAATAATGCTTGCAACGTCCTTACGAACCTTGATTAATTTCTTCATAAAATTCAGCATGTCATTGTCTTCAGAAACACGATTCCAAGGCATGACACGACGGCAGTCAGGGTCTGGTCCACCAATTAGGGCCAACTCTGTTCCGTAATAGATACAAGGGGTCCCTTTTTGAAGATAGAGGAAAGTTAGGGCTGCCTTGACATGCTGGAGATTTCCTTTGGCAGTTGTAAGGATACGCTCTGTATCATGAGAATCTAAAAGGTTAAACATCACCTCTGAGATTTGTTGCTTGTAGTACATCGACTGGCTATTGATTTCTGAAATAAACGGCTCTGTCTTTTTACGCTGACGCAAGAAATAATCCTTGATACTTTCAGAGAGTGGGTAATTCATGACCGCATGGAACTCGTCCCCTTGTAGCCAAGGCTGAGAAGTATGCCAGATTTCACCTAAAATATACAAATCAGGCTTTTTAGCGAGAACTGCCTTTCTAAAATCTTTCCAGAACTGATGGTCAATTTCATTGGCAACGTCCAAGCGCCAAGCATCGATATCAAAATTTTCAATCCAGTAGGTCGCAACACTTAAAAGATAGTCCCTAACCTCCGGATTAGCTGTATTTAACTTAGGCATATAGCTAGCAAAGGCAAAGGTATGGTAAGGTAGTTCTCTTGGGTTCTTAAGTTTGTCCTCTGTAACTGGAAATTCTTGAATATGGAACCAATCTTTATAAGGGGAATTTTCTCCATTCTTTAGAACGTCCTGCCATTGGGCTGACTGGTAACCGATATGGTTAAACACTGCATCAAGCATGATTTTGATGCCCCGTTTATGAGCTTCCTCGACAAGATTAGCGAAGACTTCCTTGTCTCCAAAGTGACGGTCAATCTCAAAATAATCTGTCGTATCATACTTGTGATTGGTCGTAGCTTCAAAAATCGGACATAGATAAAGTCCAGTGATTCCCAAGTCTTTTAGATAGTCTAGGTGGTCGATAATTCCTTGCAAGTCTCCACCAAAAAAGTCATCCCTGTTAGGCGCAAGCTCAGCATCCCACTCTCGAGCTCTATCTGGGGTCAAATTAGGATTTCCATTTGCAAATCGTTCTGGGAAAATCTGATACCAAACGGTATTTGAAACCCAGTTAGGAACTTGGCAACCGTCAATTTTGTGAATATAAGGAAGCTTCAAGCCATTCCCTTCAGCATCCAAGTTTTCTTGAGTATGTTCTACACAACCCTTATCCCCATAGTAGACACCATGACCTTCCTCATCGAGGAGCTCAAAGAGATACTGAATCCGTGCAAAATCAACCGAGACTGTAATCTGCCAATAGTCAAATAGGGCATCTGAGGTTACTTTGGTCATTTCTTTCTTGGCTTCATACTTATCCTCAATGAAAATAAAGGGATCTCCATAGTGTAAGATAACCTTCTGGACATCATTTATCTTGGTTCTAATTCGGATATGTAGCTGATCTTCCTTGTAAAGATATGCATACTCTGATTCTGGTCTATGATAAATAGCTGTTAATTCCATCATTTGTCTCCTAAATAATCTATCATCAACAAAAACGCAAACGTTTTCATAATTAACAGAACTAGTATACTATTTTAGCTGTTTATTTGCAAATTTTATACCAGTTTTACGATAGATATATAAGATGGACAAGGGTAAAATTGAGTAGACTCTTTTTGAGCTTTAAAAAGAGAGTTTCCATGAACTGAAAAACTCTCTCATCATTACGAATCAGATGATTAAAATAAAAGCTATCTGATATCTTTAATCTTCTAAAATGAAAATTTCTTCAACATGTAGTCGTAGCAACCTTGCAATTTTCATTGCTAGTTCAAGTGTAGGATTGTACTTGTCATTCTCTATAGCAATTATGGTTTGTCGACTAACGCCTAATATTCTTGCCATATCTTCCTGACGTAGTCCCTCAGACTTTCTTAACTGTTTGATGTTATTTTTCATACAGCATTAGTCTTTCTGAAAAAAATAAACGCCAACAGCCAATACTACGATAACAGTGACAACTGCTAGAATGACTCCTTGAACAAGTTTATTTGGTTCTTTATACTCTTCATCACCAGCAATCATATTGCGTTTTATTGCGGTTTGAGCAAATCCTTGCACACTTACAGATAAGATCAAAATTAAGCAAGGAAGCATTTCAAGTTTGCCACCAACAACAAGTGCTTGATAGATATTAAATCCTGTCCATGCACATAAACCCAAAAGCGCTTTTTTATAGCCCCACTCCTCAGAACGCAACTGAATATCTCTGTCCATTTCATCCATCTTTTTCATGGCTTTGTTCCTCCAAATTTTTGTAATAATGTCAAGAGCTCTTTACATTTCTTATTATACTCTAAATCGATAAAATGTCAAGATATTTTAACATTTTTACTTTTTTTATTTTCTTCATCTATTCTAAGAATATTCCTAACTCCAATTTACAGTCTAATCAATCTGACAAAGGGCAAGTTCTTTTAATCCTATTTTATCTTGACTTCATAAGCTTCGGCTATAGATATACTTTCAGTTATGTTAGACTCGAAGTTTATCCTCTCTTTTCTGCTTTCTTATCTCTATTTATACCTTAAATGGGCTTAATCGTTATAAACTGCCTGTTTATCATGTGGTATTTTTCTACAAATTAGCAACCGAAAAAAATAAAAAGCCATTCCTCAAGGGAACAGCCTTTTCACTTATAATTAAAAGTCTCCCCAGCCAACTTATCGGCTAACTTAGGAAAGAGGGTATAAAATTTGTGGGCTAGATTGAGCAAGGCTGGGAGATTGAGCTCGCGTTTGTTTTTTCCTATGGTCTTGATAATCTTTTTCGCTACATCATCTGGTTCCAATAGAAAACGGTCGACCGATTTGAGGTAGGTCCCATCTGGGTCTGCCTGGTCGAAAAATCCTGTACGGATAGGTCCTGGATTAACAGTTGTCACATAGATACCATAGGGCATGAGCTCAAGGCGAAGAGCATTTGAAAAACCTATGGCCGCAAACTTGGTCGCAGAATATAGACTAGACTTAGCAGTCGCAATCAATCCTGCCATGCTGACGATATTGATGATATGACCTTTTCGCATCTCCTTCATACGAGAAGCAACCAAACGAGACAGATTCATCAAAGCAAAAGTATTGACTTCAAACATTTGATGAATATCTTGATTAGAAATCTTGTCAAAATCTTCAAAAATCCCATATCCAGCGTTGTTAATCAAGACATCAATCTTACCATAACGCTGATAGAGTTCAGCAACTAGTTCTTCTAAGGCTTGAGCGTCGGTAATATCAATTTCAATCAATTCTTCCTGAGGATAATTTCCGTATAGTTGAGCTAATTTTTCCTTATTTCTACCTAGCAAAATGAGTTGGTCTTGAGGCAAGAGTTTGACCATTTCTTGGGCTAGACCCCCGCTAGCACCCGTAATGAGAATAGTAGACATACTTTTCCTTTCTCGAGATTCTAGATTTCCACTTCTTCCAAGTCTTTAACCACATGGACATTTTCAAAAATCGTTGCAGCATCTTTCTTAAGCTGGCTGATATCTTTTGAAAGAAAACGGGCACTGATATGGTTGAGCAAGAGTCGTTTGGCTCCCGCTTCTGCCGCTACCTGAGCAGCCTGCATATTGGTGGAGTGACCGTGATTACGAGCAATCTTCTCGTCTCCCTTGCCATAAGTAGACTCATGGACAAGGACATCTGCATTGACAGCCAGACGCACACTGGCATTAGTTTTTCGAGTATCACCCAAGATAGTGATAATCTTACCTGGACGTGGCGCTGAGATATAGTCTGCTGCCTTAATCTCGGTGCCGTCTTCTAGGATGACATCCTGACCGTTTTTGATTTTTCCAAAGAGTGGTCCAAATGGTACGCCGGCAGCCTTTAATTTTTCAGCATCCAGAGTGCCTTCTAGGTCCTTTTGAATGACACGGTAGCCCACACAGAAAATAGTGTGATCCAACTCTTCCGCATAAACTGTAAATTTATCGGTTTCAAGAATTTTCCCTAGAGAATCTTGGTTGAACTCATGGAAATGAATCTTATAGGGCAAGCGTGAACCTGACACTCGTAGACTGGTCAAGACAAAAGATTTGATGCCTTGGGGACCATAGATTTCCAAATCTGTCTGTTCTTCATTGGCTTGAAAGGCACGACTAGAAAGGAATCCTGGCAAACCAAAGATATGATCTCCATGCAAGTGTGTAATAAAGATTTTGCTGACCTTGCGTGGTCGAATCGTGGTTTCCAGAATGCGATTTTGCGTACCTTCTCCACAGTCAAAGAGCCAGACTTCGTTAATCTCGTCCAAGAGTTTCAGGGCGAGACTTGAAACGTTGCGGGCTTTAGAGGGCTGGCCAGCCCCCGTTCCTAAAAATTGAATATCCATTCGATACTTTCTAATTAATCAATATATAACATGGCAGTGCGGTTTTCCGATTGGAAATAGCGCTTGCCAGAAAAAGCAACAGCTTCTTGCAATAAATCCTCTTGGCTGTAGCCTTTTAGACGTTTGCGACCATCAGCCAAACTTTCCAAATCAGTCAAAGCTGTAAGATTTTCCACGCTAACAACTTCCTCGTCCCCGACAGCCTTCATGTAGATCTTGCCAGACTCCTCAAAGACTAGTTGATGGGGGAAAATTTGCGCAATCTCAAAGAGCAAGTCTTCTGAAATAACCTCTTTATTTTCAGAGAAAATTCTACCCAGACCCTCACTCTCATAACAAAAACCAAAGGATTTGCCAGACAGATTAAGCCGAATAAAAGGCTTACTTTCTAAGGTGAAACTTGGTTCAACATTGTAAAGATTCAATTCTTGACTGAGTTCTGCAAAATAATCCGTCGCAGCCTCAGGACTCTTTTTCTGGTAGAGTTCAGCAAAGTAGGCGTTAACTACACTCGGCGGAGGTGTGATCAGTGCCAACTGCTCCTGCTCTGTCTTTCCAGCTAGAAGCTGATCTAGATAGACCTTGTCTAGACTTGTATAGCCCCCATATTTTAGAGCCAAAGTTTTGATATCAGTCATAAAATTCCTCTAACCTCCATTTGTTTTTTTCAGAAATGTAGCCTGTAATCACTTCGCCGTCCTCCTGATAATCACGTTCTTCCAAAATCGCAACACTTTCTAAATCATGAATCTTGTAGGATTTTGAAAAAGGCACGCGCAAGGTAAAAGATTCAAAAATATCCTTGATTTTCTCTAAAAATAGTGCCTGAAAATTCTCACGACTATCCTCAGACTTGGCAGAAATAAGGGCATAAGGCGTTTGGGTCGGCGTAAAATCCTCCACCAAATCCGCTTTATTATACAGGGTCAGGCGAGGAATATCCTCCATGTCCAAGTCTTTCATGATGGAAAGAACTGTTTTTTCATGCTCTTCGTGGTAAGGATTGCTGGCATCGATAACATGAACCAGAAGGTCCACATGCTTGCTTTCTTCTAAGGTTGACTTGAAACTGGACACCAACTCTGTCGGCAAATCTTGGATAAAGCCAACGGTATCTGTCAAAGTTACTTGGAGATTGCCTCCCAGATGGATACTCTTAGTCGTCGCATCTAAAGTCGCAAAGAGCTCGTCTGCTTCATACTGGGTCTTACTGGTCAAGGTGTTCATGATGGTTGATTTTCCAGCATTGGTGTAACCAATCAAACCAATCTTAAAGGTACTTGACTCCAAACGTTTTTCTCGAACTGTCGCTCGGTTTTTCTCAACCACCTTGAGTTGACGTTCGATATCTGTAATCTGGTTGCGAACACTACGACGGTTCAGCTCCAGCTGACTTTCACCTGGACCACGGGAACCAATTCCCCCTGCCTGACGGCTGAGCATAATCCCCTGACCAACCAAACGAGGCAAGAGATACTTGAGTTGTGCAAGATGAACTTGTAGCTTACCTTCATGGCTTCGAGCTCGCATGGCAAAGATATCTAAAATCAACTGCATACGGTCAATGACCTTGACACCTAAGACTTCCTCTAAATTGACATTTTGTCGAGGTGTCAGACGGTTATTGACGATGACAGTCGTGATTTCTTCTGCGTCCACCATTTGAGCAATTTCTTCCAACTTACCAGAACCGACAAAGGTCTTAGAGTCGTATTTTTCTCGTTTTTGTCTGTAGCTATCTACCACAACTGCTCCAGCTGTCTTAGCTAGACTAGCCAACTCTTCCATGGAGAGGTCAAAATTATCCATGCCCTGGAGCTCAACACCAATGAGCAGGACTCGTTCCTCTTTTTTCTCCGTTTCAATCATTTAAAAACTCCTCAATCTGGCTTAAAATACGCTCTTTAACACCCGATTCTCCTATCTGATAAAAAGTCACCTGCATGCGGTTACGGAACCAGGTCAACTGGCGCTTGGCAAATCGGCGAGTCGCTTGCTTGAGACTATCGCTAGCCTCCTCCAATCTCTGCTCTCCACGAAAATAGGGGAAGAGTTCCTTGTAACCAATTCCTTTAGCAGCCTGCACATCTGGATAATGGTCAAACAACCACTTGGCTTCGTCTAGAAGTCCAGCTTCAAACATCAGGTCCACTCTGTGATTGATACGCTCATAAAGCTGACTACGCTCATCATCCAAGCAAATAATCAGCGGATCATATAAACTTTCTTGATTTTCCAAATCTTGACCAAAATGAGCAATCTCCAAGGCACGCATAGCACGACGACGATTAATTTGTGGAATTTCAAGACCTGCTTTCTCTACCAGATGAAATAACTCCTCATCCGAAACAGGTTCTAAACTAGCTCGGTAGGCTAAAATATCCTCGTGTGGTGTCTCTCCACCTAGATGATATCCCTCTAGTAGACTCTGAATATAAAGTCCTGTCCCACCAGCGATAATAGCAAGTTTACCGCGATTTTGAATATCCTCGATGGCTGCCTTTGCTTCTGAAACAAAATCAAAAGCCGAGTAAGACTCGGTTACATCTCTCACATCAATTAAATGATGAGGGACAGTTGCCTGCTCCTCCGGACTTGCCTTGGCTGTTCCAATATCCAGTCCTCTGTATACTTGTTGGCTATCCCCACTGACTACTTCACCATTGAATCGCTGAGCAACTTCAATGGCTAGGGCTGTCTTTCCAACTGCAGTTGGACCAACAATCACAATTATTTTGCTTTTCATCGTTTTTCCTTGAAAAATTCCCATTTTTTCGTTACTATTATTATATCACAAAATAGACAGGCAGAAAAATGCTATATCTTAAGCTATTTCCGTCTGATTTATAAATAAAAGGAGGAAGACTCATGGCTAAAGGATTTGCTAAAGGTCTCGTAACAGGTGTTGCAGGAACTGTTGCTGCTGTTGCAGGTGCAGTATACGCATTCAAAAAGAAAGTGATTGAACCAGAAGAACAAAAAGCAGCTTTCATCGAAGAAAATCGTAAAAAAGCAGCTCGCCGTCGCGTATCACGCTAATTAATAAAAAAAGAAGTTGGAATTTCCAACTTCTTTTTTTCTATTCTTTTATACTCAATGAAAATCAAAGAGCAAACTAGGAAGCTAGCCGCAGGTTGCTCAAAGCACTGCTTTGAGGTTGTAGATATGACTGACGAAGTCAGTTACATATATCTACGGTAAGGCGACGCTGACGTGGTTTGAAGAGATTTTCGAAGAGTATTAAATAGCTAGGTCAAACTTCAACTGCGGTTTCACTGGATCATAATCAACCAGCTCAAAATCCTCTGCTTTAATATCAAAGAAATTAGTCTTGTCTGGTACATTCAAGACCAAACGTGGTTGGCAATTTGAAGGTTCACGACGGAGCAATTCCTGAGCTTGTTCAAATTGATTATCATAGATGTGAAGGTTATTGATAAAATAGAAGAATTTTCCAACTTTCCAACCAAAGTGTTTAGCAATCATCATTTGAAGCGCAACATACTGCATGGCATTGATATGGTGGGCCACCAGCATATCATTAGAACGCTGGGTCAAGGTTGCATCCAGATAGATGTCCCCATCTACACGACGGACATCAAACATGGTCTGGAAGGCACATGGAAGAAGGCCGTCTGTTTCCTCAAAAGCTTGGTAATCCCAGAGAGAGATGATATTGCGACGGTTCCAAGGATTAGTTTCTAACTGTTTGAGAATCTTGTTAATGATTTCGTGCTTTTTAACAACAGCCCCATAACGCTCACCGATTGTCCCTGTATCTTCCACTTCCCAGTCATTCCAGTAGTGAACATTGTACTTGTCATTGAGAACTTCTAGGCTATTTGTCTGGTCTTGGTAGATCCAAAGAACTTCTTTAATAGCTGATTTGATAGCAATTGGACGTAGGGTTGTGATGGGAAATTCACCCTTGGACAAATCATACTCCGCAAAAGCACCTGTAATGTACTTGGAGTTAGCTACTGTTCCATCCTTATACTTGGGACGAGCTTGTTCTGAAAAGACTCCTTCATTGAGAATTCGCTCAATATTTTCTTTAAAAATCTTATCTGCTTTTGTCATTTACTCTCTCCTCAACGTTTATTCTTAACTAGTATAGCATAAAAAAAGAAAGGAGGAAAATCACTCGCTTCAAGATAGTGATTTTCTCCTTTTTATTTCTTATTACAAGACAAGAGATGCTGCTCCAATCACTCCAGCGTCATTTCCTAGAGTTGCAAGAGCTAATTTTGTTGTTGTACGAACTTGTGGGAAGGTATTTTCATCATAAACTTTTTGCACGCCTTGAAGAAGGAATTCCCCAGCAGCTGATACACCACCACCGATAACGATCGTTGATGGATTTAGGATAGAACCGATGTTGGCACACGCAATACCCAAGTAACGTGAGAAGTTACGGTAAACGATCAAGGCAAGATCGTCCCCTTCTTTTGCCAAGTCAAAGACAGTTTTAGCAGTTACTTCTTCACCGTCGTCAATCAAGCGTTTTAAGGCTGCATCGCCTTCATATTCGTCCGCGTAACGGCGAGTCAAGTTGACAATCCCTGTTGCTGAAGCCACTGTCTCAAGACAGCCTTTTTTACCACAAGTACATGGGATTGGTTGGTCAAAGTCAACTGTGATATGTCCAAGTTCACCTGCAGCACCTGCAACACCGTGAAGCAATTTGCCTTCTGCCACGATACCGCCACCAACACCTGTACCCAGAGTCATAAAGACAACGTCTGGTTGGTTTTCACCAGCACCCATCCAACGCTCACCAAGAGCAGCTACGTTAGCGTCATTGTCGATAAAGAATGGAATACCCAAGGCTTTTTCCATTTTCTCTTTGATCGGTTGAAGAGTTTTCCAGTTGAGGTTGTAAGCACCAATAACAGTTCCATTTTCACGGTCAACTACACCAGGTGAACCCATACCAATCCCTTGGAAATCCGTCGCAGCCAATCCAAGCAATTCAAAACGATGTTGAATAGATTCAATCATATCATCTACGATATGGCTTCCTTCATCCAAAATGTTAGTCTTGATAGACCATTTTTCTTGGATTTCTCCTTCTTGAGTTAAAATTGCAAACTTGACAGAAGTTCCACCAAGGTCAATCCCAATAATCTTTTGACTCATCTTTTTCTCCTTTATATTTATTAATGGAAATGCTTACAGACATAGTATAACAAAATCGTTAGATTTGTGCAAAGCTTTGCATGTTAAAACCAATATTAAAACATCTAAAAACAGTTCAATATTTGAAACAATTAGTCATCAAGATGTTGAATTGCGTAGTTGGCTTCTTCTTTTGTAAATTCACCGTTAAAATATGATGAGGAGACTAGTCTCTCATAAATTTCCGTTTTTGAGAGTTTACTATATTTACGATTATTCCTTGCTGTAGCTAAGGCATTTGCCTTATAATCTGCATACAAATGATCGATAGTGTATTGTGCAACATCACTATTAAACCCAAAAAGAATTAATGTCTTATAAATTCTTTTTTTTGACAAATGTATCCTATTATAACTTTTTGCTTCATTTAAAGCTGCTGCATACGGATCACCATCTGTTGACTTTGGTAGCCATAGACCATTCGGATCAACATAATAACGGCCACCATCTACCCACTGACTTTTCGCCATCCTACCATCTGATTTAAGATAATAATTTCCTACCCATTTATTTCGAGCGTAACTACCTTCGGATGTTAGATAATAGTAAGAGAGGGAATCTGTGTGATAAATCCATTCATTCTTAGCCATCTTACCGTTTGATTTTAGATAGTAATTACCCACCAATTTGTTACGTGCATAGCTACCTTCAGCTGTTAGATAGTAATAAGAACTATAATTTTTATCGTAAATCCATTCGTTCTTAGCC